>NZ_JBNPVB010000001.1:0-816594 GCF_051168495.1 Bradyrhizobium oligotrophicum
TGGCCGGGACGGAGCCCGGCCATGACGACGTGGAGGGAGACGGGTGCAACACGTCGATCGTCAAATGCGATAGCCCTCCCCTGGAGGGGGAGGGTCGGGTCAGATGCGCGAAGCGCATGTGACCCGGGGTGGGGTGATCTCTCCCTACGCACCGGTGTCCGCGGCTTCACCCCACCCCGCTCGCCCGCTTCGCGTGCGAGCGACCCTCCCCCTCCAGGGGAGGGTGAGACTGCGATCGCGGCGGCCATCTTCGTCGTCATCGGGATTTTGGCGATGAGAGCATGATGCGTTTCCCCGCAATCGCAGAGGGGCCTGCGGGACACCATCTCCGACGTTGAGGGAGACCCCGATCGACCATCACTTTTGCGTCGCGCGCCGCGGTCTGACCATGGCCGGGCCACATCGCCGCCCGGCTTCGACATAAGATGACACCGCAATTCCGGCCGACGTGAGTGGCGCGTGACTTAATCCCGCGTTCGCGGACGTCTTTCCACGCCGGGAGGTGGAAGGATCAGCCGCATGGACAACGCCGCCGCACTCGTGTCGCTCGCGACCTCGGTGCCACCTCATCAGTTCCGGCAGAACGAGGTGATGGAGGCCGCGCGCGTGGTGCTGGCGCCGCGCTTTCCGCAGTTCGACACGATGGCGAGCCTGTTCGCCAACACCGGCATCCGCCAGCGCTACGGGGTCAAGCCGATCGAATGGTACATGGAGCGGCGCGGCTGGCCCGAGCGCACCGAAGCCTATCTCGAAGGCGCCGAGGCGCTGTTCATCGATGCAACTCACAAGGCGCTGGCGCAGGCCGATATGACGGCTGCCGAGATCGACACCATCGTCACCGTCAGCTCGACCGGCATCGCGACCCCGACCCTGGAGGCCCGCGTCGCCGGCCGCATGGGCTTTCGCTCCGACGTCTCGCGCGTGCCGGTGTTCGGGCTCGGCTGTGCCGGCGGCGTCTCCGGCCTGTCGATCGCAGCAAGGCTGGCGCAGGCGCGGCCCGGCACCAACGTGCTGCTCGTGACCTTCGAACTGTGCACGCTGGCGGTGCGCCATGACGAGCTGAGCAAGGCCAACATCGTCGCGCTCAGCCTGTTCGGCGACGGCGCCGCAGCCGCGATCCTGCGCGCCGGCGACGGCGGCGCGACCTGCGTCGAGGCGACCGGTGAGAAGCTGTGGCCGGATACGCTCGACATCATGGGATGGAGCGTCGATCCCGAAGGGTTCGGCGTGATCTTCCAGCGCACGATCCCGGATTTCGTCACCGACAACATGGGACCGGCGGTCAACGAGATCCTCGGCAACATGAAGCTGTCGGCAGGCGACGTCGACCGCTTCGTCTGCCATCCCGGCGGCGCCAAGGTGATCACGGCGCTGGAGCGGGCGCTGTCGCTGGATCAGGGCACGCTGGATCACGAGCGTGAGATCATCGCCGACTACGGCAATATGTCCGCGCCGACCGTGTTGTTCGTGCTGGAGCGCGCCCGCGCGCAAGGGCTGCCGCCGCGCTCGGTGCTGACGGCGCTCGGCCCCGGTTTCACCGCTGCTTGCGTTTCATTGAGGCACGCCGCATGACCTTCGCCGCCTTCGTCCTCGCCCTCGTCACCATGCAGCGGCTCGGCGAGCTCGTGCTCGCCCGCCACAACACCCGGCGGCTGCGCGCGATGGGCGCGGTCGAGGTCGGCGCGGATCATTATCCGCTGATGATCTCGATGCATGCGGCCTGGCTGGTGTCGCTGTGGCTGCTCGGCTTCGACGAGGCGGTCGATCCGTGGCTGCTGAGCGCGTTCGTGGCGCTGCAGGGGCTGCGCTGGTGGGTGCTGGCGACGCTCGGGCCGCGCTGGACCACGCGTATCATCATCCTGCCCGGTGCACCGCTCGTGACCGACGGACCGTACCGCTACATCTCGCATCCGAACTATCTCGTCGTGACGGCTGAGATCGCGCTGCTGCCGCTGGCGCTGCATCTGCCGCTGATCGCGCTGATCTTCTCCGGCCTGAATGCGGCGGTGCTGTTCATCCGCATCCGCGCCGAATCCGAGGCGCTCTCCCAGGGTATCAAAGGCGGCCAGACCGCATGAGCGCACCGGCCGCGCCGCAGGACACGCCAGCCGTCACCATTTGGCTCGGCTTCGTCCTGATGTGCGTCGGCATGTTCATGGCCATCCTGGACATCCAAGTCGTGGCGACCTCGCTGCCGACCATCCAGGAGGCGCTCGGCATCACGCCGGACGCGATGAGCTGGATCCAGACGGCGTACCTGATCGCCGAGATCATCGCCATTCCGCTGACCGGCCTGCTGACGCGCGTGTTCAGCCTGCGCTGGCTGTTTGCGGGCGCCGTCAGCGTGTTCACGGCGGCGTCGCTCGGCTGCGCGCTGAGCGGCAGCTTTCACATGCTGCTGGCGTTCCGTGTGCTGCAGGGCTTTTTCGGCGGACTGCTGATCCCCGTCGTGTTCTCCGCGGTGTTCCTGCTGTTTCCGGCGCGGCTGCATGCGGTCGCGACCACCATCGGTGGCGTGGTCGCGGTGCTCGCGCCGACGGTCGGCCCGGTGGTCGGCGGCTTCATCACCGACACCTGGTCGTGGCCGTGGCTGTTCCTGATCAACATCGTGCCCGGCATCATCGCCGCGCTGGCCACGCCGGGCCTGCTGCCGAAGCAGCGCACGGATTTGCTGGAACTCGACAAGCTCGATCTCTTTGCGCTGATGCTGCTCGCGGTGTCCCTGGCGAGCCTCGAGCTCGGGCTGAAGGAGGCACCGAAGGGCGGCTGGCTGTCGTCGAACTGCATTGCGCTTCTGGTGCTGAGCGCGTCATGCCTGACCTTGCTGATCCAGCGCCTGCTGGTGTCGGAGCATCCGATCCTGCGGCTCGGCAGCTTCCGGCGGCGCTCGTTCACGCTCGGCTGCCTGTCAAGCTTCTGCCTCGGCATCGGCCTGTTCGGCTCGGTCTATCTGATGCCGGTGTTCCTCGCCTTCGCGCGCGGCCATGATGCGTTCGAGATCGGCAAGATCATGCTGGTGACCGGCGTCGCGCAACTGGTCGCGGCGCCGGTCGTGACCGCGCTCGACGGCAAGGTGGATGCGCGCGTGCTCACCGCGTTCGGCTTCGCGCTGTTCAGCGTGGGTCTCGCCGCCAGCGCGTTCCAGCCGCCGACCGCGGACTATCAGGAGATGTTCTGGCCGCAGGTGGTGCGCGGCACAGGCATCATGTTCTGCCTGTTGCCGCCGACGCGGATCGCGCTCGGCGATCTGCCGCCGGCCGAGGTCGCCGATGCCAGCGGGCTGTTCAACCTGATGCGCAATCTCGGCGGCGCAATCGGTATCGCGCTGATCGACACCATCATCTACGGCCGCGTCACCCTGCATGCCCAGGCGTTCCGCGATCGGCTGCTGGCCGGCGACACCGCCACCGCCAAGGCGATCGGGCTCGCGCCGGAGCTGCTGCGCAACCGCCCGCGCGGCGTCTCGGAGGAAGCTGCGATCGCCTATGTACGGCCGCTGGTCGAGAAGGCCTCGCTGGCGCTGTGCGTCAACGAGGCGTGGTCGCTGCTCGCCGGCGTGGCGCTGCTCGGCTTCATCCTGATTCCGTTCGCGCGCAGCCGGGCCGAGCGCGTGTCGCCGCAGATCATGGCGCTAGAGGCCGCGCAACCGGCGCTCCGGCGACGGCTCGATCAGCTCGGGCCGCGCCCCCGATAGCCGCTTGTGCAGATGGACCATGAAGGCCATGCCGAACAATGGCGTCGCCAGGTTCACGATCGGGATGCTGACGAAGGCGGCGATGAACAGCCCGGCGATGAACACGGTGACCGCGTTGTCGCGCCGCATCGCCTTGGCCTCCGCGGGGGAGCGGAAGCGCATCGCGGCCATCTCGAAATATTCACGGCCGAGCAGCCAGGCGGTGGCGATGAAGAAGATCACGAAGCCGGCGCCGGCCAGCAGCACGAAGGGCAGGGCGACCAGATAGATCAGGATGGTGAGGGCGGCCGCCTTCACGCCCTCGATCAGCGCGATGCCGACGGGAAGGGCCTGCCCGGGACGCTCGGCCGGATAGTGTTCGCGCTCGACCAGATCGGCGACGTCGTCAACAAAGAGGCTCGCGATCAGCGAGGTGATCGCCGGCATCAGCATGATGCCGCCGAACACGACGCCGAAGCCGGCGGCGATCGAGATGATCCAGGACAGCACTTCGAGGGCACCGTGAAAGTTCGGCCCGAGCATCGCCTCGGCCCAGCCCTCGCCGGCGGTCGCGAGCCACGTCAGCAGCCGCTGCAGCCCGATCGCCAGCACCGTGACCAGCACCAGCGCCAGCCCGATCGAGCGCCACAGGATCGTGCGCATCGGCGGCGACAAAATCTGCGAAATCGCCTTGATGGCGGCGTCGATCATGGCGGTGGAACCTCTCTGCCAGACACGCGAAAGAGGTAGACATGCCGGCGGGCTTCGGCAAGCCCGTCTGATGGCCCGCATCCGGGCCTCGCCCTTCGAGACGCGCGCCAAGCGGCGCGCTCCTCAGGGTGAGGGGTGGAAGCGGCGCGAGAAGGACGACAATCGAATCAGAAGGGCGCCTCGCCTCATGATGAACATGCGCCGGCAAAATCTCTTAGTGTGAGTGTAAAGCGGTCGCTCCGGCGCTGACCCTCTCCATGAACACGCCTGTCGGCGTATTCATGGTCCAGTGTGCAGCGCCTCGGCTTTTGAACCTCATGGTGAGGAGCGCCGCGTCTCCGGTCGGTCCGTAGCGAGCGGTCTGCATGGCGGCGCGTCTCGAACCATGAGGCCCCAACTGCCGCGCCTCACAAGTTCGTCCCCCGCAATCGCAACGCATTGCCCACAACGCTCACCGACGACAGCGACATCGCGGCCGCCGCGATGATCGGCGACAACAGGATGCCGAACATCGGATAGAGAACGCCGGCGGCGATCGGGATGCCGGCGGCATTGTAGATGAAGGCGAAGAACAGGTTCTGGCGGATGTTGCGCATCACCGCCGCCGACAGTTTGCGCGCCCGTGCGATGCCGCCGAGATCGCCCTGCAGCAGCGTGATGCCGGCGCTCTCCATCGCGACATCGGTGCCGGTGCCCATGGCGATGCCGACATCGGCCGCGGCGAGCGCCGGCGCATCGTTGACGCCGTCGCCGGCCATCGCCACCACCTTGCCGCTGGCGCGCAGCCGCGCGACCACGGCGCTCTTCTGCTCCGGCAGCACCTCGGCCTCGACCTCGGCGATGCCGATTTTTCGCGCGACCGCCGTGGCCGTGGTGCGGTTGTCGCCGGTCAGCATGATCACCTTGATGCCGTCGGCCGCGAGCGCCTTCAGCGCCTCCGGCGTCGAGGCCTTGATCGGATCGGCAATCGCGAACAGTGCCGCCGGCTTGCCGTCGACCGCCATCGTGATCACGGTCGCGCCCTCGCTGCGTAGCTTCTTGCTCTCGACGCCGAGCGTATCGGTGATGATGCCGAGCGAGGCGAGATAGGTTGCGTTGCCCAACACGATCACCTTGCCGTCGACCTCGCCGCGCGCGCCCTTGCCGGTCGGCGCGTCGAAATTCTTGACGTCCGCCAGTTTGATCTTGCGCTCGCCGGCGTGATGGACGATGGCCGCGGCCAGCGGATGCTCGCTGGCGCGCTCGACGCTCGCGGCGAGCCGCAGCGCCTCGGTCTCGTCGATGCCCTCAGCGGTGACGATGGACGTGACCTTCGGCTTGCCCTCCGTCAACGTGCCGGTCTTGTCGACGACCAGCGTGTCGACCTTCTCCATCCGCTCCAGCGCCTCGGCGCTCTTGATCAGCACGCCCGCCTGCGCGCCGCGGCCGACGCCGACCATGATCGACATCGGGGTCGCGAGCCCGAGCGCGCAGGGACAGGCGATGATCAGCACGCTCACGGCGGCGACCAGGCCGAAGGCAAAGCGTGGCTCGGGACCGAACGCGTACCACGCGATGAACGCGGTGATCGCAGCCGCGATCACCGTCGGCACGAACCAGCCGGCGACCTGGTCGGCGAGACGCTGGATCGGCGCGCGCGAGCGCTGCGCGTCGGCCACCATCTGCACGATCTGCGATAGCAGCGTCTCGCGCCCGACCTTGTCGGCGCGCATCACGAAGCTGCCGGTCTGGTTCAACGTGCCCGCGATGACGCGCTCACCCTCGTCCTTGCTGACGGGCATCGACTCGCCCGTCACCAACGATTCATCCAGCGACGACCGGCCTTCGAGGATGACGCCGTCGACCGGCACCTTGTCGCCGGGACGCACGCGCAGCCGGTCGCCGACGGCGAGCTGATCGATCTCCACCTCCTGGTCGTTGCCCTCGGCATCGAGCCGCCGCGCCGTCTTCGGCGCCAGCCGCAGCAGCGCCTTGATCGCGCCCGACGTCGCCTCGCGCGCGCGCAGTTCCAGCACCTGGCCGAGCAGCACGAGAATGGTAATGACGGCCGCCGCTTCGAAATACACCGCGACCGCGCCGCCATGGCCGCGGAATGCCGATGGAAACGCCTGCGGCGCCAGCGTCGCGATCACGCTGTAGACATAGGCGACGCTCGTGCCCATCGCGATCAGGGTGAACATGTTGAGATTGCGGGTCTGGATCGACTGCCAGCCGCGCACGAAGAACGGCCAGCCGGCCCAGAGCACGACCGGCGTCGCCAGCGCGAACTGGATCCAGTTCGACAGGACGGGTTCGACCAGGCCGTGACCGCCGACGAGGTGCCCGCCCATCTCCAGCACGACGACAGGTGCGGCGAGCACCGCGCCGATCCAGAACCGCCGGCTCATGTCGGCGAGCTCGGGATTGGGCGCATCGTCGAGGCTGATGACGTCAGGCTCCAGCGCCATGCCGCAGATCGGGCAGGTGCCCGGACCTTCCTGCCGGATCTCCGGATGCATCGGGCAGGTGTAGATGGTGCCGGCCGGCATCTCCGGCGGCGGCGCTCGCTCGCCAAGATATTTGTCGGGAGCGGCCGCGAACTTGGTGCGGCAGCCGGCCGAGCAGAAGTGGAAGGTCTGTCCCTGATGCTCGAAGCGGTGCTTCGAGGTCGCCGGATCGACGCTCATGCCGCAGACGGGATCGATGACCTTCGTCTCGTCATGATGGTGCGCGTGATGATCATGGCCGCTACAGCACGCATCCGCGGGCGCCAGATACGTCGCGGGATCGGCGGCAAATTTGCTTCGGCAACCCGCGCAACAGAAATGGAACATCTCTCCCTGATGCTCGAAGCGATGCTTCGACGTCGCCGGATCGACCGACATGCCGCAGACCGGATCTTTGACATTGGCGAGTGCGGGCGGCGCGTGATCGTGACCGCCGCAGCAGGCGGCGTCGCTCTCGGAAGCCGTCCCGGCATGATCGCTGCAAGGAGCCTCGGCAGGTGTCCCGCTCTGTCGTGTTTCGACCGTTCCGGCGTGCGATCCGCAGCCGCATCCCCTGGATTGAGCCGTTGCGACACCCTGCCCGTGTTCGGTTTCCGACATTGCCCAGCCTCTTGAAACCTATACCCTGTAGGGGTATATAGAGCCCATGCGCGAGGACATCAAGACATCCTGTCAGAAACGTTTGAGCCGGATCGAAGGGCAGGTCAGGGGCCTGTCCAAGATGGTCGAGGACAACCGCTACTGCATCGACATCGTGACGCAGATCTCCGCGGTGCGGGCCGCCTTGCGCCGGGTCGAGGAGGAGATCCTGCGCGATCATGTCGCGCATTGCGTCGAGCACGCGATCGCCTCCGGCGACAAGGCCGATCAGCGGCAGAAGATCGCGGAGCTGATGGACGTGATCGGCCGGTCGGATCGCTGAGCGGTTTTCGCCCGATCAGACCGCCGCTATGCGCCGTCGTGCAGCCACGCGCGGCGCGACCTTTCGCACCGGCTCGGCGACCAGATAATGCTCGTTGACGACGAGACGCTCGCCGACTTTTTCGATCGTCACTTCCTCAGCCGCAACCGGCCGCGGCGCCTCTTCGTCAGCCGCTTCAGGAACGAGCGGCGGCGCAAAGACGGATCCTGGAAACACGGCGAATTCGCCCGCTACCTCCGCGAGCGGCTTCTGCTTGTCGGCCCAATGCAGGGTCGTGTAGTCGAATCCGTTGACGATGGTCGGCTTGACGATCTCGAAGTAGGGCGAGATGTCGAAGTCGCGCGGCATGTACAGCGAGGAATCGCGGATGTGCAGGATCTCACGCTTGGCGCGGCGTGACGGCGCCCGCGTGATCTTCGGCAGGATCGGATAACGCACGGCATCGAACGCCTGCGCGATCAGCGCCGAGCAGATCATTTTGGTCGGATCGCCCGATCCCAGCGCGATCATCCGCCGCCGCCAGCGCTGCGGGATGGGCATCGGAAACAGGAAGCGCATCAGGTCGACGATGTTCTTGGTGTCGTAGCCGAAGCCGATGCGGTTGATGGCGTAGCGGCACACCGTGTGCCGGTCCTCATAGGTCAGGCCGACCGGCCGGCACACGCGGGTGTGATAGGAGAAGTACTTCGACAGCGGCGCCGAGATCACGCCGTCTCCGACATAGGCTTCCACCAGTACATGCGGTTCGCCGTCGGGCTCGACCGCGCCGTCGATCGGGCCGACATAGAGCGCGGCGTGCGACCATGTCGACTGCGTGAGGTATTTGATGATGCCGGAGATGCGGCTGTTGCCTTCGACCAGCAATACGTCGCCAGGCTGCACGTCCTTGCGAAGGTAATCCGGATCGCTCGGCGTGAACGGCTCATAGCCAGGTATCTCCTTCTGGAGATAGGCGGCAATCAGCTTGCCGATCTGATCGAGCACGACGCCCATGTTGGACCACTCCCCGAGCGACCTTATCCGGCCGCATCCTTTTCCTTATGCATGATGGTCGATCGCGGTTGCAATTCGGTTCATGATCGAATCGACTTCAAACATGATTGATTCACCATGATGGTTGCCGCACCCCGGCAGATGCGGCAAATTCGGCTCGAATACCTTTGGTCCAAAGCTTTCGGAAACCATGACATGAAGTTCACCCGCCGCAGCTTCGTTGCGGCATCCGCGGCGCTGGCCGTGGCCCCTCTGCTCGGCCGCGGTGCGAACGCCGCCGTTCCCCGCGAAGCCGACATCGTCGTGATCGGTGCCGGCGCGGCAGGGATCGCCGCGGCGCGCCGCATCGCGGCGGCGAACCGCAAGGTCCTCCTGCTCGAAGCATCGTCGCAGACCGGCGGCCGCTGCATCACCGACAGCTCGACGTTTGGCGTGCCGTTCGATCGCGGTGCGCGCTGGCTGTTCAATGCCGATAGCAACCCGGTCGGCAGGCTTGCCCGCGGCGTCGGCCTGGACGTCCTGGCGGCGCCGGTCGGCCAGAAGATTCGCGTCGGCCGCCGCAATGCGCGGCCCGGCGAAACCGAGCAGTTCCTGGCGGGGCTGGTGCGCGCCAACCGTGCCATCGACGAGGCCTCGCGTGGCAAACTCGATACGTCCTGCGCTACGGCGCTGCCGAAGGATCTCGGCGACTGGACCGGCACGACGGCCTTCGTCCTCGGTGCCGGCGCAACCGGCAAGGATCTCCCCGATCTCTCCGCCATGGACAAGGCCCGCGCGCAGGATCGCAGTGCGCCGCTCGCCTGCCGCCAGGGCCTCGGCACGCTGCTCGCAAAGATCGGCGAACCGTTGCCCATTGCGCTGTCGACGCCGGCGACGCGCGTCGTGTGGAGCAACCGCGACGTCGCGGTGGAAACGCCGTCGGGGCGCATCGCGGCCCGGGCCGTGATTGTCACGGTGTCCACCAACGTGCTGACCTCGGGCGCGATCAAGTTCGCGCCGGAGCTGCCCAAGCGGCAGCTCGACGCAGCGAGCAAGCTCGGTCTCGGCAGCACCGATCGCATCGCGCTGATGCTCGCGGGCAATCCGCTTGGACTGTCGCGCGACGAGGTCATCATCGAGCAGAGCAGTTCGAACCGGACCGGTCTGCTGCTCGCCAACATCGGCGGCTCGTCGCTGTGCACCGTCGACGTCGCCGGCACGTTCGGTCGCGAATTGTCAGCCCAGGGTGAAGCCGCCATGGTCGCGTTCGCGAAGGAGTGGCTGGGCAAGCTGTTCGGTGGTGAAGCCGCCGCGGCGGTGAAGTCGTCCGCGGCCACGCGGTGGAACCAGGTGCCGGGCGTGCTCGGCGCGATGTCGGCCGCAACGCCCGGCAGCCAGGGCGCCCGCAAGATTCTCGGCGAGCCATTGGGCCCATTGTTCCTGGCCGGCGAGGCCACGCATGAGACGCTGTGGGGCACCGTCGACGGCGCCTGGGAGTCCGGCGAGCGTGCCGCAGAAGCCGCGCTGCGCCGCATCGGCGCGTTGAAGGATCCCGAGCCGGAGCCGAGCGAACGGCAGCGACCCCGCCGCCGCAAGGGGCGCTCGGCGCCACCGGAGGATTGAGCCGGATGAGATCGCGACTGCGGTAGGGTAGGCAAAACAGGCCGTCAGGCGGCAACGTGCCCACCGTCGATCTACAAACTCGTCAGCAAGACGGTGGGCACGACGCGACTACGATGTCGACCGTGGAGATAGCACGGCTACGCCTTTGCCAGCAGACTGTTTGGAAGCTTCGCGTTCTGTACGATACTGCGCCCTCTCCCCTTGTGGGAGAGGGCATCTCCGGCCCATCCGCGCACGCGGTTGGGTGAGGGGTATCTCGCCGCGAGTGAGATTCGCGGAGAAATACCCCTCACCCAACCGAGCCTGCCGCGCTTTCCGACATGCCCTCTCCCACAAGGGGAGAGGGCGCATTCACTAACAACGCTCGGATCTGCCGACGATCAAGCGCTGACGATATCAATGTCTGCTACGGCTGATACGCGCGACTGCCGATCGCAGCTCTTGGCATCATCGGCTACACCGGCAGCTTCAGCTCCATCAGGTCCTTGGCGACGACGATGCGGCCTGAATAGTTGGTCTTGACGTCGCGCGTCCAATCCTCGTCCGTCACCTCGGGATCGTCGCCGGGTACGAAGTGGCTGAGCACCAGCACCTTCACGCCTGCGGCCGCGGCGATGCGGCCGACGTCTTTAGTCGCGGTGTGGCTGTCGAGCAGATGCTTCCTCAGCGTCGCGCCGTTCTTCGTCCTCGCGACGAGGCGATCGACTGCTGGCACATAGAGACATTCGTGCACGAGCACGTCGGCACCTCTGGCGAACTCGGCGAGCTTCGGATTGTAGGCGGTGTCGCTGGAGAACACGATCGCCCCGTCCGATGTCTCGAACTTATAGGCGAAGTTGTCAGTGATCGGCGGATGCGGCGTCCGGAAGGCGGTGACGGTCACATCGGCCGTCTTGAGCACCACGCCGTCCTCGGTGATGTCCTTGGCGATCAGCAGCGGCCGTGGATCCGGCCGGCCTTCGTCGTCGATCCGGGTGTCGACATCGAACTTGTTGAGCTCCCAGAAGCTGCGCGTCATCGCCTCCAGGCCCTTGGGGCCGAATGAATGGATCGGCGTCGACAGCCCCGCGGCCCAGGCGTTGTAGAACAGGTTGCCATATTCGAGATTGTGATCGGAATGGTGATGGCCGATCAGGATGTATTTCACCGATGGAATCGGAACGCCGGCATTGACGAGCTGGCGGCTGACGCCCATGCCGCAGTCGATCACGAACGGCGTGCCGTTGACGACCACGAGATTGGCCGGATTGGATGCGCCGACGCCCACACGCGGCCCGCCCTTGGTGCCGAGGAAAACGATGCGCGTGCCGGTCTTCGCGCCTTGCGCAAACACCGATGGCGCTGCGACGGCTCCGGCCGTGCCCAGCGCAAGCGAGAGCATTGTGCGGCGATCGATCATGGCGTCCTCCCGGTCGGTCTCGTTGCGGGGAAGCTAGCCGCGGCCGAGCACGCCGTCGAGGGCCGGCAGGCCAGCGATCACTGCAACGGCGATCAGCGCGTAGCAGACCGCGCGGAACACCTGCTCGCTGGCGCGCCCGTACAGCGCGGCGCCGAAAGCGACGCCGAGCGCGTAGACCGGGCCGATCAGCAGCGAGAGCTTGAGCGAGTCCCATGTGATCAGCCCGCTGGTCGCGTAGCTCACCATGGCGAAGAAATCGGACGCGCCGAAGAACAGCACGATATTGGCACGTGCGATCTTCGACGGGATCGGGCGTCCCAGCCAGTAGCCGACGATCGGCGGACCACCGGTCTGGGCGAGCCCGCTGCAGAAGCCGGAGACGGCGCCGACGGCCACCGACAGCGCGGTGTACTCTTTGCCGCGATAGCGCCAGCCGGAGATCAACAGTGCGAGCAGCGCGATCACGAAGCCCGTGATGATCCAGCGCACGGTGACGGGGTCGAGCCGGGTGAGGAACCAGGTGCCCAGGGGCACGCCCACAAGCGCGCCCGCGACGATCACGGCGGTCGCCTTGCGGTCGGCCTCGCGCCAGGCGGCCGGCACCATCGGCGCCATCGCGACGAAGTCGATCACCAGCAACAACGGCGCAACGAGTCGCGGCGTCGCAAAACTGCTCGCCAGCGGCATGAAGATCAGCGCCGCGCCGAAGCCGGAGAAGCCGCGCGCGGTCGCTGCGATGAAGGCTGTGACCGCCAGCGCAACCGTCGCGAACAGGCTGAGATCAGCAGGGGTGAGCCCGGAGAGGCTCATCCGCGCAACGTGCCGCCGGTCTTCTTGGCGATGTCGGCCGTGATCTTCGCTGCGACCGCGTCGATCTCCTCGTCCGTCATCGTCTTGTCGCGCGGCTGCAGCGTCACCGCGATCGCGACCGACTTCTTGCCGTCCTCGATGCCCTTGCCCTCGTAGACGTCGAACACGGTGACGTCGCTGATCAGCTTCTTGTCGACGCCCTGCGCGGCGCGAACGATATCGCCGGCTTTGACCTTGCGATCGACGATGAAGGCGAAGTCACGCGACACCGGCTGGAATGCCGAGAGCTCCAGCACCGGCTTGGCGCGCGTCGGCTTCGCTTTCGCAGCCGGAATGCGATCCAGGATCACCTCGAAGGCGATCAGCGGCCCGTCGGCCTTCAGCGCCTCCAGCGTGCGCGGATGTAGCTCGCCGAAATGGCCGAGCACGTTCTGCGGCCCCATCTGGATCGTGCCGGAGCGTCCCGGATGCATCCAGGCAGGTCCCCCGGCGACGATCTGCAGCGACGCCATCGGCGCGCCGGCCGCAGCGAGGACAGCGAGCGCATCGGCCTTCGCATCATACGCGTTCGCCGCCTGCGATCCGGTCCAATGGCGGCCGAGACCCTTCGACGACGCGATGCCGCGGCGGATGCCGCCCGCGGCCACGAACTGATCCTCCGGACGATCGCCCTTGAAGATTTGCCCGACCTCGAAGATCGCCGCATCGCCGAAGCCGCGATCGGCGTTGGCCTGCGCGGTCGCGATCAGCCCCGGCAGCAGGCTCGGGCGCATGTCGGAGAGATCGGCAGCGATCGGGTTGGCGAGCGCGAGCTCGGCCTTGCCGCCGCCGAACAATTCGGCCGCAGGCTTCGAGATGAACGACCAGGTGACGGCCTCGACCATGCCGCGCGCCGCCAGCGCGCGCTTGGCGCGCCTTGTGCGCAGCTGAAGCGGCGTCAGCACCGGTTTGCGCGGCGCGTCGCCGCGCTCGAACGGCGTCATCGGCACCTTGTCGACGCCGTACATCCGCACGACTTCCTCGACCAGGTCGGCCTTGCCATGCACGTCGGTGCGCCAGGACGGCACCGCGACCTTCAGCACGGCGCCGGTGCCGGCGAGCACGAAGCCGAGATGCGTGAGAATCCGCCGCATCTCCGGCAGCGGCACGTCGATGCCAGCCAGCCGCTTCACCTCCCCGACGGGGAAGTCGATGATGCGATCGTCGCCATAGGGATTGCCGACCACCATCTTCTCGGATGGCGTGCCGCCGCACAGCTCCAGCACGAGCTTCGTCGCCATCTCCAGGCCGGGCACCATGAAGGCCGGATCGACACCGCGCTCGAAGCGATAGCGCGCGTCGGAATTGATGCCGAGCTTGCGGCCGGTCTGGGCGATGTTGATCTCGTTCCACAGCGCCGATTCGATCAGCACGTCGGTGGTGGTCGAGTCGCAGCCCGAGGCCTCGCCGCCCATGATGCCGGCCAGCGATTCGACGCCGGAATCATCGGCGATCACGCACATCGTCGGGTCCAGTGTGTAGGTGCGGCCGTCCAGCGCCAGCAGGGTTTCGCCGTCACGAGCGCGGCGGACGACCAGGTTGCCCTTCACCTTCTTCGCGTCGAACACGTGCAGCGGGCGCGCACGGTCGAACGTCATGTAGTTGGTGATGTCGACCAGAGCGTTGATCGGACGCAGGCCGATCGAGGTCAGGCGCTGCTGCAGCCATGTCGGCGACGGGCCGTTCCTGACGCCGCGCACCAGCCGCAGCGCGAAGCCCGGACACAGCTTGTCGTCCTCGACCGTGACCTTGACGGGGCAGGGCAGTTCGCCCTTCACCGGCTTGATGCCGGGGTCTTTCAGCTTGCCCATGTCGGCCGCGGCGAGGTCGCGCGCGATGCCGTGCACGCCGGTGCAGTCCTGCCGGTTCGGCGTCAGGTTGATCTCGAACAGGGGATCGCCGAGCCCGGCCCATTCCGCGTAGGGCTTGCCGATCGGCGCATCCGCCGGCAGCTCCATGATGCCGTCGTGATCGTCGGAAATCTGCAGCTCGGCCGCCGAGCACAGCATGCCGCGGCTTTCGACGCCTCTGATGGTGCCGACCGAGAGCGTGATGTTCTTGCCTGGGATGTAGGTGCCGGGCGGCGAGAACACGGACACGAGTCCCGCGCGCGCATTCGGCGCGCCGCACACCACCTGCACCGGTGCGCCACCGTCGCCGGTGTCGACCATGCAGACGCGCAGGCGGTCCGCATTCGGATGCTGCTCGGCGGACACGACGCGCGCTATTCTGTAAGGCGCGAGCAGCTTCGCCTTGTCCTCGAGATGCTCGACCTCGAGCCCGATCATCGTGAGCTTGTCGGCGAGTTTCTCCACCGGCTCATCGGTGTCGAGATGGTCCTTCAGCCAGGACAGCGTGAATTTCATGACAGTGTTCCTGCGAAGTCAGGTCTGTTCCCTCCCCCGCTTGCGGGGGAGGGTTAGGGTGGGGGCTCTCGCCGCAACGGCAGCGGCAATGGTGTCAAGAACGCCGGCCCGATTGGCCAGCACGTCGTTGTTGGCGAAGCGCAGGATCTGAAAACCCTTCGATTCGATCACAGCCGAGCGCGCGGCATCGCGCTGCTCGGCTTCATTTGAGAAATGCTGGCCGCCGTCGAGTTCGATGACGAGATGAGCGGCGTGGCAGACGAAGTCGGCGATGTAGCGGTCGATCGGGACTTGGCGGCGGAAGCCGGCACCGAGGAGGCGATGGCCGCGCAGCTCCGACCAGAGGATGCGCTCGGCGTCGGTGGAGTTCTGGCGGAGCGCACGGGCGTTTGATCGAAGCTTCGTGGAGACTTTCCAGGTCGGCTTCTCGTCGTCCATTGAGACCTCCTGCGCGGAGACACCCCCACCCCAGCCCTCCCCCGCAAGCGGGAGAGGGAGTCCGACCGTCCGGGCCGAGATATCGAGCCCGACAATCGTCACGCGCTCAATCCCCCGGCCAAGGTCGGCACCTCGAGCGGCTTGAAGCCGTAGTGCGACAGCCAGCGGACGTCGCCTTCGAACAGCTGGCGCAAATCGCTCATGCCGTATTTCAGCATCGCGATACGGTCGATGCCCATGCCCCAGGCGAAGCCCTGGTACTCGTCGGGATCGATGCCGCAGGCGCGCAGCACGTTCGGATGCACCATGCCGCAGCCGAGAATCTCCAGCCAGTCCTCGCCCTCGCCGAAGCGGATTTCGCCCTTGTCGCGGCGGCACTGGATGTCGACCTCGAGCGACGGCTCGGTGAACGGGAAGAACGACGGCCGGAATTTCATGTTGATGTGGTCGACTTCGAAGAATGCCTTGCAGAACTCGTGCAGGATCCATTTGAGGTGGCCGAGATGCGAGCCCTTGTCGATGACGAGGCCCTCGACCTGGTGGAATTGCGGCGTGTGGGTCGCATCCGAATCGATCCGATACGTGCGGCCCGGGCAGATCACGCGGATCGGCGGCTTCTGGCTCAGCATCGTCCGCACCTGCACCGGCGAGGTGTGGGTCCGCAACAGTATGCGCGAGCCGTCCGGCTTCGGGTTGAAGAAGAACGTGTCGTGCATCTCGCGCGCCGGATGGCCTTCCGGGAAGTTCAGCTTGGTGAAGTTGTAGTCGTCGGTCTCGACGTCCGGGCCCTCCGCGATCGAGAAGCCCATGTCGGCGAAGATCGTGGTGAGCTCGTCCATCACTTGGCTGAGCGGATGGATACGCCCGGCGTCGGCCGGCGTATCCTGCAGCGGCAAGGTGACGTCGATGGTCTCGGAAGCGAGCCGGGCGTCGAGCGCGGCTGATTTCAGCACGTCGCGGCGCGCGGTCAGCGCCTGCGTGACCTTGTCCTTGGCGAGGTTGATCGCGGCGCCTTGCGTCTTGCGCTCGTCCGGCGACATCTTGCCGAGGGTGGCCAGCAGCGCCGAGATCGAGCCCTTCTTGCCGAGGGCGGCGACGCGGACCGCTTCGAGCGCGGCTTCGTCGCCGGCGGCGGCGATCTGATCGAGGATCGAGGTTTCGAGCGAGGCGAGGTCGGACACGGTCAAAATCTCCGCGGGACAAAAGGCGGCTGGGTTGTCGCCGCGCGGGCGACAGGGGTCAAGCGAAAGGATCGATGGCGCCGGACAGCAAAAAGCGGCCGAGAGCGTCGGCCGCTTTTGAAGTCCTCACGATGCGGAGGCGATCAGGCGGCGAGTGCCGCCTTGGCCTTCTCAACGATCGCCTGGAACGCGGCGGGCTCGTTGATCGCGAGATCCGACAGCACCTTGCGGTCGACGGTGATGCCGGACTTGGACAGTCCGTCGATAAATCGGCTGTAGGTCAGTTCGAACGGACGCACGGCGGCGTTCAGGCGCTGGATCCAGAGCGCGCGGAAGGTGCGCTTCTTGCGCTTGCGGTCACGGAACGCATATTGGCCGGCCTTCTCGACCGCAGCCTTGGCGGCGCGGATCGTGTTCTTGCGGCGGCCGTAGAAACCCTTGGCGGCCTTGTAGACCTTCTTGTGCTTGGCGTGGGCGGTCACACCGCGTTTGACGCGAGACATGACGGGTATCCTTGATCAGAGATGACGGAGAAGCCGCGGCTGACGCGGCGGGGTTCGGGAAGCGAGAGGCCGGTCAGGCGTTCGGCAAGAAGTATTTCTTGACGTTGTCGCCGTCGGTCTTGAACAGCACGCGGGTGCCGCGCAGCTGCCGGATCTGCTTCTTCGTCCGCTTGATCATGCCGTGGCGCTTGCCGCGCTGGGCGTGCATCACTTTGCCGGTGGCAGTCACCTTGAAGCGCTTTTTGGCGCCGGATTTGGTCTTCAACTTGGGCATTTGGCTCTCCTTCATGCCAACGGCAAGCCGCCCGCAAAAGCGGCGCCATCCGGCGAAATTGCTCGTTAGAGCGTTGGTCGTGCTCAGGTTTCGGGTCCAAACCCGGACCCACCCGCACGGGAACATCGCCACGGCAGCCCTTGATCAGCCGGGCGACGAAGGCCGCGCTTATGCCAGAGACAACAGCACTTGGCAACGCCGAACCATGGAATCGGCCATTCCGATCCAGGATCAGCGCAAGATCACCCCAAGATCAGCTCTTGTCGCCCAGCCGAGGTCGTCCCGTGACCGTCAGCGGTACCGGGCGGCTCCGTGATCATTCCTGGGCGCAAAAAAGAGAAAGCCCGCCAAACGCGTGGCGGGCCCGGTTGGTGCGTCGGTGTCCGGCGGCTAGCGCGGCGCCAGAACCATGACGACCTGACGTCCCTCGAACTTGGCGTCCTGCTCGACCTTGGCGAACGCCGCCACGTCGGACTTCACCTTGTCGAGCAGCTTGGTGCCGATCTCCTGGTGCGCCATTTCGCGGCCGCGATAGCGCAGCGTGATCTTGACCTTGTCGCCCTCTTCGAAGAAGCGCTGCATCGCCCGCATCTTCACGTCGTAGTCGTGATCATCGATCATCGGACGGAGCTTGATCTCCTTGATCTCGACGACCTTCTGCTTCTTGCGGGCCTCGGCGGCCTTCTTCTGCGCCGAATATTTGTACTTCCCGTAGTCCATGATCTTACAGACGGGAGGTGTATTGTTCGGCGAAATCTCGACCAGATCCATGCCGGCCTCGGCCGCCATCCTGATCGCAACCACCGTTTCGACGACACCACGGTTGGTGCCTTCGGCGTCGATCAGCTGGATCTGCGCATTGCGAATCTCATCATTGGTGCGCGGCCCGTCTTTGACGGCAGCGGGCGGGGCTCGATTGGGGCGGCGAATGGGTAGTTCTCCAAGGTTGTGGAAGAAGGCGGCTAGTTTGAAGGAAGATGCCTGGGCGGGCAAGGTCGCGCAGGCCCGGTGCGTCGAATTTCTGCCCGGCCATTGCGGCACTGCCTTTCAGGCGCAGGAATGCGGCGCGATCGTGCATTTCCCCCAAAGAGACCATCTGGCCGGGAATGGCGATCAACCTCGCGCGTTCGGGCCTTCATGGTTCCGCCCGCGGACATAGATTGCGCCGGGCGCTTTCGCAAGCGGCTGGGCCGGTCCGATTGACGGCCAAGGCCGGTTCGCCCACACAACGTCCGACACCGAGTAACGATCCATGAACCAAGCCGTCGAATCCGCCAATTCCCCCACCTTCCTCGCCATCGGCGCCGGCGAAGCGTCGCGTCCGATCGCCGTCAGGGCGCGCCCGGGCCGGGCGCCCGGCCTGTTCTGGCTCGGCGGCTTCAATTCCGACATGAAGGGCACCAAGGCGGTGGCGCTCGACGCCTGGGCGGCCGAGCGCGGCCGCGCTTGCGTCCGGTTCGACTATTCCGGCCATGGCGAATCCGGCGGGTGCTTCGTTGACGGCACCATCGGCCGCTGGCTGGAGGAGAGCGTCGCCGTCTACCGGCAATTCTGCCGGGGGCCGCAGGTCGTGATCGGCTCCTCGATGGGCGGCTGGATGGCGCTGCTGCTTGCGCGCGAGCTGCTCAAGCAGCCCGCCGAGGCGCCCCTGGCCGGCATGGTCCTGATCGCGCCGGCGCCCGATTTCACCGAGGAGCTGATGTGGAAGGGGTTTTCGCCGGAGATTCGCCAGGAGATCGAGACCAGGGGCGTCTGTATGCGGCCCTCGGAGTATGGCGAGCCCTATCCGATCACCAGGGCGCTGATCGAGGACGGCCGCAACCATCTGCTGCTCGGCGGTGCCGTCAATGTCGGCTGCCCCGTGCGCATCCTGCAGGGCGCCAAGGACCCCGACGTGCCCTGGCAGCATGCGTTCGCGCTGGCGCACCGGCTGCCGGCCGACGACGTGGTGCTGACCATGATCCAGGACGGCGACCACCGGCTGTCGCGGCCGCAGGACATCGCGCGCATCCTGGCCGCGGTCGGCGAGATGGGCTGACCTCAGCCTGGTGTCCGCCACTCCGCCCGGACGCTGGCGTCGGTCTCGGCGGCCAGCGCCGCCGCGGCCCGTCGCGCGAACGCATCTTCGTCGAGCAGCTGCGCCAGCGCCCAGGCGGCCGCCGCCCGTAACAGCGGATGTGCGTCAGCCGCGAGCCGTTCAGCCGCCGGCACCAGCGCCGCATCGCCGGAGTTGCCGATCGCGATCAGCACGTTGCGCAGGAAGCGGTCGCGGCCGATGCGCTTGATGGGCGACTTCGCAAACAGCGCGCGGAACGCGGCATCGTCGAGCGCCGCGAGTTCGGCCAGTGATGGCGCGCGCAGCGCCTCGCGCGCCGCGAGCTTCGCGTCCCGCCCCTCTTGCGCGAACTTGTTCCAGGGGCAGGCGGCGAGGCAGTCGTCGCAGCCATAGATGCGGTTGCCGATGGCTTTGCGGAACTCGCGCGGGATCGGCCCCTTGTTCTCGATCGTCAGATACGAGACGCAGCGCCGCGCATCGAGCTGGTACGGGGCCGGGAACGCCGCCGTCGGGCAGCTGTCGAGACAGGCCCGGCACGAGCCGCAATGATCGCGCTCCGGCGCATCCGCCGGCCAATCGAGCGTCGTGTAGATGGCGCCGAGGAACAGCCAGGAGCCGAAGCCTGATGACACCAGATTGGTGTGCTTGCCTTGCCAGCCGAGCCCGGCGGATTCGGCCAGCGGCTTCTCCATCACGGCGGCGGTATCGACGAACACCTTCACGTCACAGCCGGCCTGCGCGACCAGCCAGCGCGCCAGCGTCTTCAGGTTCTTCTTGATCACGTCGTGATAGTCGTCGCCGCGGGCATAGACCGAGATCGCGGCGCGGCTGCGGTTGCTGAGGATCGCGCGCGGATCCTCGTCGGGGCCGTAATTGACGCCGAGCATGATCACGCTGCGGACCTCGGCCCACAGCGTCCTCGGGTCGGTGCGGCGGGACGGCTCGCGCGCCAGCCAGTCCATGTCGCCGTGCTGGCCGGCTGCGATGAAGCGCTCGAAGGCGGCGGCGCGCTCGGCGTTCACCACCGGCGCGGTGACGCCCAGGCAATCGAAGCCGAGCCGCAGCGCCTCGGCGGCCAATGCCGCCTTCAGGCCGTCGGTCGCGGGCGCGTCACGGCTCAGAAGTCGAGATCCACATAGGTCCGCGACGCCGGCACGCCGGCCAGCCAGTCGCTCAGCAGCGGCCGGAACGACGGCCGCGACTTCACCCGCGCGTACCACGCCTTCGCTGCGTCGTCCTCGATCCATGGCACGTCGCCCAGATAGTCGATCGCCGACAGATGTGCGGCGGCGGCGAGGTCGGCATAGGTCAGGCGGTCGCCCGCCAGGAAATTGCGCCGCTGCGCCAGCCAGCCGATATAGGCGAGATGATAGCGCACATTGGTCTTGGCGGCGCGAATCACGTCGGTCGAGGGCGGCCCGCCGCCATCCTCCTCGTTCATGAAGCGCTTGTAGATGCGCTCGGTGACCAGGAGGTTGGAGGCCTCCTCGAAGAACTTGTCGTTGAACCAGGCCATCAGGCGGCGCACCTCGATGCGCTCGGCCGGCGTTGCCGGCATCAGCCGGCGGTCGCCCATCTCGGGCCCGCAGGTCTCGTCGATGAACTCGGCGATGACGCCGACGCCGGGCACCGCTGGCATGCCTTCGACCGACAGCACCGGCGTCGTTCCCGCCGGATTGAGCACGAGGAACGCCTCGCGGCGTTCCCAGGCGCGTTCCTCCACGAGGCGCAGATCGAGCCCGTATTCGCCGAGCACCAGGCGGACGAAGCGCGAATGCGGGCAGAAGGGGTGGTGGAAGAGCGTATACATGGAGCCTTTCGACGATCGTGCGGCCACTGCGCTTAACGAACGATCAACCATCGGTTCGCACCGAGTCCCGGTCCGGATACCGGCACGGGCAGCCTTGCGATTCGGACCATTAGCGCATGGTCGCCGAAAGTGTAAGCAGTAGGGCAGCGGGCCGGCATGCGGGACGTCACGTTGCGAAAACCGGCGGTCGGTGCGCCGGATCCGCCGTCCTTCGTCATCTCGTCCTGATTCGCGTCGTTCCGATTCGCATGGCCGATCGCGCGCCGGTTCGTTCATCCGCCGTCGCCGGTACCGGCGCTTTTTGCAATTGCGGGCGGCAGCCGAATAGGCGAGAAGGGCGGCGTTTTGCCGGCAATCATGGATCGGATCAATGATGTCAGATTCGCTGCGGGCGGTGCTTCTCGGCATCATCGAGGGCGTCACCGAGTTTCTCCCCGTATCGTCGACCGGCCATCTGCTGCTGGCGGAGCGCTTCTTCGGCCTCGGCGAGGACGGCTTCTGGAAGAGCTTCGCGATCCTGATCCAGCTCGGCGCCATCCTCGCGATCGTCGCGCTGTACTTCTTCAAGCTCACCCGCGTCGCCATCGGCGCGCTGTCGAATCCCGATGATCGCCGCTTCATCATCGGCGTGCTGATCGCGTTCCTGCCGGCGGTCGTCATCGGCCTCATCGCCGGCAAGTACATCAAGGCGCTCCTGTTCGATCCCTGGGTCGTCTGCTTCTCGCTGATCGTCGGCGGCGCCATCCTGCTCTGGGTCGACCAGATCGACTTGAAGCCGCGGGAGCACGACGCGACGCGCTATCCGCTGATGATGTATCTGTGGATCGGCGTCGCGCAGTGCCTCGCGATGATCCCCGGCGTGTCGCGCTCCGGCGCGACCATCGTGGCGGCGATGCTGCTCGGCGGCGACAAGCGTTCGGCCGCGGAGTTCTCCTTCTTCCTGGCGATCCCGACCATGGTCGGCGCCTTCGTCTACGACTTCTACAAGAGCCGCGCCGAGATGACGTCCGATCACCTCGGCCTGATCGCGATCGGCTTCGTCGTCTCCTTCGTCACCGCGATGATCGTGGTGAAGGCCTTCCTCGGCTACGTCACCCGCCACGGCTTCGTGCTGTTCGCCTGGTGGCGCGTCATCGTCGGCACGCTCGGTCTGATCGCGCTGGCGCTGGGGAAGTGATGAGTTAAGCCCCAGAGCTCCATCCACCGTCATTGCGAGCGTCAGCGAAGCAATCCAGTGTGGTGTGCGGGACTCTGGATTGCTTCGTCGCTTCGCTCCTCGCAATGACGATGACCAGCATCCAGGCCTCACGCATTCTTGCGCTGGAACTGTCCGGCCGGACGGAAGCGCCAGAGATATTGCGGGGCGACCGCTTCGAGCGAATCCGGATTGATGCCGAGGCCCTGCAAAGTCAGGCCGGCCGCCTTCGCGGCCTCGGACACGACGTTGTCGTGACGCAGCAGCTCGACCTGGTCCGGCGTCAGCTTCAGCGGGCCCGGCGCGAATTGCAGGAACGCGGCCTTGAGCTTCGCCAGCCCGAACGGCACCGGCAGCAGCGCGCGGTCGCGGTCGGTGATGTCGAGGATGATCTTGAGGATCTCGCGGAAGCTCAGCACCTCCGGTCCGCCGAGCTCATAGGTCGCCCCGGGCTGCGCCTTGCCGTCGACCGCATCGGCGACTGCGGCGGCGACGTCGCCGACATAGACCGGCTGCATCCGGGTCTCGCCGCCGCCGATCAGCGGCAGGAACGGCGAGATGCGGGCAAGGCCGGCGAAGCGGTTGGTGAACTGGTCCTCGGGGCCGAACACCACCGACGGGCGCATGATCACGGCCTCGGGCACGGCGGCGAGCGCGGCGGCCTCGCCGGCGGCCTTGGCGCGGGCGTAGCTCGAGGCCGAATCGGCGTCGGCGCCGATCGCCGAGACGTGCACCAGCCGGGCGCCGGCCGCCGCCGCGGCTTTGGCGATCGTCGCGGCGCCCTCGGCCTGCACGGAATCGAAGGTCTGCGCGCCGCTCTCGGTCAGGATGCCGACCAGGTTGATCGCGACATGGCTGTCGCGCAGCGCCGCCGCGACCGAGTCTGGATAGCGCAGATTGGCCTGCACGGTGTGGATCTGGCCGACCCGGCCGAGCGGCTGCAGATGGCCGGCCAGCTCCGGCCGGCGCACCGCGACCCGGATGCGGTAGTCGCGCTTGGCCAGCGCCCGGACCACGTTGCGCCCGACGAAGCCGGAGCCGCCGAAGACGGTGACGAGGGTGTCCAGATTCGATGCCATGGGGATCATTCCTGGGATAGCCGGGCGGCCGGTCCGCGCCGGAGGAGAGGGCTCTGTCAGCGGCGATTCGCAACCCCGCGGCCCGCCATCTTGCGCCGCTATATAGCCCAACGTCCGCACCGCGGAAAAGTGGGCCGAGTTTTTACGTGCCGAGTGAGAAAAATTGTCATCGAGGGCTTTCAGCGGTTTGACAAGCGCGCGTCCGGTCCGTACACAGCGCCTCCATGCCCAGGTGGCGGAATTGGTAGACGCGCTGGCTTCAGGTGCCAGTGGCTTAACGGCCGTGAAGGTTCGAGTCCTTTCCTGGGCACCACGCTACGCTCTTCGAGCTCCGCGTGGCGCCGCCGAGGTGGTTAACGGCCCGGGGCGGATTTCGCGCCAAGCCCAGACCTGGTTCGCGAAGTCTCTCAGCTTGCCAAATTTTACCGTACCGGTCATTCCTGAGGGAATAGAAGCGCTTCGTAGTCTCGCGCGCCATGCAGGATATGGATGACCTCGATCGCGTCGTCACGCACCCTGTAGAAGATCAGGAAGTTACCGAACGGCCGCCGGCGAATGCCGCGATCCTCATAGCGCGGGACCAGCGGATAGCCTCGCGGAGCGTCGCGCAGCGCATTACATTTGTCCAGTAGCTCTCGCAGAAGCTTGAGAGCACTTGCGGGGCTTTGCGCCGCGACAAACTCGACGATTTGGTCGAGGTCGGCTTCGGCTTCGGCCGTAAGGATGACGATCACGGGTTGTTCGCAGTCCGGGCAATCAGCTTCGCTTCGAGCCGATCAAACACCTCCGCGCTCGATCTCGTTCGACCCGCATCCGCATCGTCGAGCCCGCGTGCAATCGAGGCATCGAGAGCAGCAAGTCTCTGCTCGCGCTCGTGGAGGAGCCGAACTCCCTCGCGCAGGATCTCGTCCTTCGAGCGATATCGACCGGAGGCGACGAGTCCGGCTACGAACTCTTCCAGCACGTCTCCAAGATCGGCACTGATCGCCATGCGGCTCTCCTGATTTCAGTCCATAATTATGTTGGGGGGCAGCGATTTCAACTGGATCTTTGTGGCTGGAGCCCGAGCCGCCTGTTTCGTGACCAGTCGCTTCGGTTACCTTCCCTTTTGTCAAGCTTGCAATTCGAGCGGCCTTCCGCTGCTCATCTGCGCGAGGCGAGCCTCCACGATCTCGCGGCACGTTGTGCGCCCGAGCTGTGCTTCTCGTCTCGCCCTTTACAATCATGAGGGCGCAGGGAAGGCCGGGTGCCGGTCGCACCCATGGCCCGCCAGCGGAAGAAAATGCTGGCGGCAGGAACCACAGGTACGCGCCGGATCATCCGGCCCTCCCTGCGCAATGGCTTTACGGCGTACTTCGCGTTCTCCCTGGTGCGCCGGGCTTTCTGGCCACCATCCCCACGCGAAGCGAAGCCTCGACGTGAGTTGATATCAGCATCGGGATATCAGGACCGCGCGACTTGACCGTGCGTGCATCCTTGTTCGTCCGCGCGGACTGATCCACGCTGCAACGACACACGCCCATCGCATCCCACTGCCAACGTCTCGTGACGGTCGCGACACGCCCCTCATGCGGCAGCAGGGACGCGCGGAAATGTGCAGGTGATTTGCCCGACGGTGCAAGCCCAGATGCTGCGACAGACTGGCACGACGGGCAGTTTGGAGATGGGTGGTATGCGGGATATCGTTTCTGATGCAGAGCGACAATGGACGACTCGTTAGTCCTCGTCCCTAAGAACTGGAAAGACTTGCAGCACTATCGAGATCGCAAGCCGGCGTGGATCAAGCTCCACGGCGCCATCCCAGATGACTTCGAATACTTCCGCTTACCGGTTGCTAGCCAGGCGTTGGCGCCTCTGCTCTGGCTGCTAGCTCATGAAACGAGAGCGGATCGGCGCCGCATATGCACGGCTTCTGAGATTACCTTACCGGTGCACCGCTTCTGAGATTAACTTACCGGACATGCTTTCGCAAAAGGGCCGTCCGTATTTAGCCACTCGCGTCTTAGTTTAAAAACGAGTAGTGTTCAATTTAATGTATTGGAGGGAGATAGGGCGATGAACGCAAGATTTGTCGCGGTAACTGTACTAGCCGGTTTTGTAGTGATGAGCGTTCCCGCGCTCGCTCAATGCCGTTTGGGTTACTACTGTGGGCCGGGCACCAATTCTTACCCGCGGTATTACCCGCAGGGCCGTCCAACGTACATCAGACCATTGCCACCGGTACAACCACGACTTCCATATCTTAATCCTAACGCCGCATTTAGGTACCAAAAGTGCTATCAAAGCGGTCGTTACGTCTCATGTTATCCGTACCCGCCGCCGAACTATCGATATTATTGAGAGCGGGAAGGCCCCCTCGGTTGGTGGCCTCTTTCTTTCGTCGAATGACGACTTGTCGCCCATCAGATCGTTTCGCTGTTGTGCGACTGTGCCGCGTTGAGTGGGGCGCGGACTCGGCAAGCCGCCCGCGCCGGGCGCGCTGAGGTCTACTTCCTAATAAAGCAGATGTGGCGCAGGACGATCAGAGCCAATGGGCCGCAATCATCTCGCCGTAAAGGGAACGTGCAATAGCTGCCAGCGAACGAAGGGGCTCAAGGCTTGCCTGTGCAACGCGTCGAGGCCTTGAGGAACGGCGTAGGATTTGGGTTATCTTTGAAATGAAGAGTTACCATAAGCGGCCACCAAGCACCCGGGGCCTTGCCGGCGGCTGCGCCTGCAGCTGGTTGCGCTCGCCAATGAGCGCGTCCACACGTTTCGGCACCAAGACTGGAGCGGGGGTGCCTTCGCCGCGGCGGACACCCACTTCGAACAGAGCGATGCCGCGCAGCTACTCGGCGTGCGCCTCACCCCTGATACCCAGCCGGCGCAACAGCACCGTCAGCGCGATCGCCGGCAGCATGATCCACAGCGTGAAATCGTCCGGCCGGCGCAAAGGGCCGAGCGTGGCGTGGCGGGCGAGGAAGCTGCCCACGGGAGTCCGGGTCGACAGCACGCTGCGCAGGACGAGCGGGAGGCCGAAGACCAGCGCGAGGACGACGAACGTCGCGGCCAGGGGCCAGCCGCCGGGCAGCCGGTCGACGCCGCGGGTCGTGAGACCATAGAGCAGCAGCAGCCCGACCAGCGTCACGACGCCGCCGCACAGGCCGGAAGCGACGCGAATGAGCAGGTCATCCTGCATCAGCTCGTCTTCGACCTGGTTCAGCAACTGCTTCATGGTTCTCCTCCGATCGCGCCTGGCCGCTGAATGGCTCATGTGACGTCACGCCGGGTGCAGGCAATCCAGCACGGTCCGGATCGCATGCATGGAGCGGGGCTCCCCGATCTCCCCGACATGCAGCGCGATGCGACGATCATCGTACGGCGATGATCGAAAAGCCGGGCCCGAGACCGGCCTCGAACAGCGCGCCGGGCGATGCCGCGGGACGCGTGTCCGCCATGCGACGATCGCGGTGTTGTCGCCCCTTCATTCGTATCTGTCGCCCGGCGCAGGTTCGACGCCGATGGGGGATACGCTTCGAATGCCGGGACCGCAGCGCCGCTCTTGCGATCCGGAATTGCTGGCGGTAGCATTCTCCCACCCGGGTGCAGGCATTTTCATTGTCCCGCCGCGCGTCCGGGCCCATCATCACGCGCTGCCGGCTCATGCGCCAGCTATCGAATATTTCGATCGTCGCTTCGGCGACTGACGGCCGACCCCATTGCCTCGTTCGTCGTCACGGACACACCCCATGCCGTTCACCTCGCCCGTCCCCCGTCCCGGCGCGCCAGCTCCGGCCGCCAGGTCTCGCCGCCCGTCGTTTCTCTTGCTGACTCTCGTCCTGACGGCCGCCGTGGCGGCGCTGCCTGCTGCGGCCGACGAGACCTTCAATTACGACCCGTCCGAGCCGATGCAGTTCTTCAGCGCCGGCGATGGCGGCAATTGCAACGGCTGCTCGTGGGTTGCGGCCGAAGGCACCATCCAGCGCGACACGCCGGAGGTGTTCCGGCGCTTTCTCGCCAAGGGCCGGGCCGCCATCGACATCAGGTTCAACTCGCCGGGCGGCGACCTCACCGCTGCGATGCGACTCGGCGAGATGATCCGCGAGCAGGGGATGCACAGCTCGGTCGGCAAGACCAGCGGGACGCTCGATGCGGACGGCACGTTCATCAACATAGTCGAAGGCGGCTGGGATTCCGGTCATTGTGCGGCCGCCTGCGTGCTGGCGTTCCTCGGCGGCGTCAGGCGGCACGCTGAAGGCGGTGAGCTCGGGCTCCGGCAGCTACTCGATCCCGAGCCGATCAAGGAGCCGAAGGGCAGGCCCGCGAGCGAGTCCGCGACCGAACCCGTCCGCGCGGCCGATCAGGCGATGATGGGACGCCTGATCGACTACGTCCTGCGCATGGACGGCAGTCCGCGACTGCTCGCCGTGGCCGCCTCGACGCGCCACCAGATGCGCTGGCTGACGCGGCAGGAGGTCGTCGATCTCGGCATCGAGATCAGCGACAAATATTCCAGTCCAATGACGGTCGAGCCGTTCGGCATCGGCGGCGCCTATGTCGAGATCCTCAACCGGTCGACCTTCGTGAGCTTCCGTTTGCGCCTGTATTGCCGCGGCGACGCCTCGACCGTGCATCTGACGATGATTCCGAACTGGAAATATGACGGCCAGACGTTCGAGCCGGCGATGCGGGAGATCATGCAGGAGCTCCAGGTGTTCCTGGTCGGCGATCACGGCCGGCGCAGCTTCCCGCTCAAGCTGGTTGCGCTGGAGCCGAGCCCGCTCGGGCCGCAGACGACGGCGCAGATCGTCGGCGCGACGATGACCGACCTGCAAGCGGCCAAGCGGATCGAGATCCTGTATGACGGGATCGGCAACGTGAATGTGGGGATCGCGATGGGGCTGGAGTTCGACCTCGCCGGCGACCGCCGCAAGATCGGCATCGTCGCGCGCTCCTGCGTGAAGTGAGCGTCGTGGCTATGTCCTGACGCTCAGCTCTCGTCCCTGCAAAGCGCGCAACGTTCTGGACTGGCGGGCAGCAGGTTTCGTGCAGCTCATGATGGCCGGTGGTTCTGGATCCCGGATCGGCGCCCGCCGGCGCGGTGCGTCGGTGGGCTTGTCCGGGACGACGGCGGAGGAGGGGGCCGTCGGGTGGGTCTTCTCAGACGCTGATCGCCGGCCTTGGCGGCGATCGCTGGGATCGTCATCCGTTGTCGAGATCGCTATCCCTTGTACCCCATCAGCAGCCGCGGCAGCCACAGCGAGAAGGCGGGGACGTAGGTCACGAACATCAGCGCGGCGATCAGCGCGGCGTAGAACGGCAGGATGGTGCGCATGACCGCGCCGACCGAGATGCCGCCGATGGCGCAGCCGACGAATTGCGTGGTGCCGACCGGCGGGGTGTTGAGGCCGAGCGCGCAGTTGATCAGCATCAGCATGCCGAACTGCACCGGATCCATGCCGGCCTTCATCGCGATCGGCAGAAAAATCGGGGTGCAGATCAGGATGGTCGCCGCCATGTCCATGAACGTGCCGAGCAGGAACAGGATGACGTTGATCAGCAGGAAAATCATCCAGGGCTGCGAGGAGACCTTGTTCATCAGGTCGCCGGCGAAATCAGCGACCTCGTACAGTCCCATCAGGTACTGGAACATCGTGGAGACGCCGATCAGCAGCAGCACGACACCTGTCGTCTTCACCGCTTTGGCCGCGGCCCGCAGGAAGTTCTGCAGGGTCATGGTGCGGTAGATGAAGAACGTCAGCAGGATCGTATAGGTCACCGCGACCGCCGCCGATTCGGTGGCGGTGAAGACGCCGGACAGGATGCCCGCCAGGATGATGCCGACGATCAGGAGCCCGGGCAGCGCCGCTGCGAACGAGCGGGCCACTTCCGACCAGCCAGGAAACTTGCCGGCGGGATAGCCGCGCTTCACGGCGACGGCGTAGGCGGCGACCAGCATGCAGACCATCAGCACCAGCGCCGGCAGCAGGCCCGCGGCGATCAGCGCGCCGATCGACACCTTGCCGCCGGCGGCGAGCGCGTAGATGATCATGTTGTGGCTGGTGGGCATCAGCGCGCCGACCAGCGAGGCATGGGTGGTGACGTTGACGGCGTAGTCGGTGTCGAAGCCTTCCTTCTTCATCATCGGGATCATCACCGCGCCCATCGCGGAGACGTCGGCGACGGGAGAGCCGGAGACGCCGCCGAACAAGGTGCAGGCGACGACGTTCGACATGCCGAGCCCGCCGCGGATGTGGCCGACCAGATTCTTGGCGAGCTGAACGATCTTGTCGGCGACGCCGCCATGGAGCATCAGCTCGCCGCTGAAGACGAAGAACGGGATGGCGAGGAACGAGAAGATGTTCATCCCCGACATCATCTGCTGGAAGATCACCGCAACCGGCAGGCCTTCGTAGAGAATGGTGCAGATCGCCGACAGGCCGATCGCGAACGCAACGGGGACGCCGAGGACCAGGAAGCCGAAGAAGGTGGCGCCGAGAATGATCAGTTCCATGACGGGACGACCTCTTCGCCGCGCAGCAGGGCGATGATGTGCTCGATCGAGAAGGAGACGATCAGGACCCCGGAAGCGATCAGCGGCACGTAGCGGACGACCTCGGGCAGGCCGAGATTGGGGATCTTCACGGTGCCGACCGAGGCGCCGAGGATCCAGCCATTGTAGGCCATCGCAAGCCCGAACAAGGCGACCAGCACGTGGATCAGGAGCTCGATCTTCTCCCGGGTCCGGTCCGGCAGCATCACCAGGAGACTGTCCATGCCGATATGTCCGGCGTCGCGAACGCCGACGGCGGCGCCGATCAGGGTGACGTAGAGGATCAGCACCAGCGCCAGATTCTCGGTCCAGGTCGGGCTGGAGTTGAGCACGTAGCGTCCGAACACCTGGTAGAACACGATGGTGACGATCACGAGCAGGCCGGCGACGGACAGATACATGCCGAGACGGGCGGTGACGGCGTTGATCCGCGACAGCGGGCCGCGCGACGGGCGTCCCTCCGGCTGCTCGTGGTCTGCGACATGTGGGTCCGTCATTCCCGCCCCTCCGTGGCCTGCGTCCGGTGTCGCCGTGCGGCGACGCCGGACTGGTCACTGTCGTTCTTGGTTGGTCGCTCTTACTTCGTGTCCTGGATGCGCTTGACGAGGCCCGAGAGCTTCTCGTCGCCGGCGAACTTCTGGTACACCGGCTTCATCGCGTCGACGAATTCCTGCTTGTTGGCGATGGTCACGACCTGGACGCCGGCGGCCTCGACGGCCTTGCGGGAGACCTGCTCGCGCTCGTCCCACAGCTTGCGCATGACCGGCACCGACTCCTTGGCCGCCTTGCGCACCAGGGCCTGATCCTCCTTGCTCAGGGTGTCCCAGACCTTCTTGGACATCACGAGGACTTCGGGCGCCAGCGAGTGCTCGGTGATGTTGTAGAACTTGGCGGCCTCGAAATGGCGCGAGGATTCGTAGGACGGCCAGTTGTTCTCGGCGGCGTCGACCAGACCGGTCTTGAGCGCGGTGTAGACCTCGCCATAGGGCATCGGCGTCGGGTTGGCGCCGAGGCTCTGGATCATGCCGACCCAGAGGTCGGACTGCTGGACGCGGATCTTGAGGCCCTTGAGGTCGGCGAGCGCCTTGACCGGCGCCTTGACCGTGTAGATCGAGCGCGCGCCGCTGTCATAATAAGCGAGGCCGACCAGGCCCGCCGGCTCCATGGCGGCGAGGATCTCGTCGCCGATCGGCCCGTCGAGGACGGTGCGCATGTGCTGGGTGTCGCGGAACACGAAGGGCAGGCACAGCGCGACGGTCTCGGGCACGAAATTGTTGAGCGGCGAGGAGTTGATCCGCATCATGTCGAGCGCGCCGATCTTGAGCTGCTCGATCGTGTCCTTCTCGGAGCCCAGCGCCCCGTTCGGAAACACCTTGACGCCGAGCTTGCCGCCGCTCGCAGCAGCCAGCTGCTTGCCCATGAACTTGACGGCTTCGACGGTCGGATAATCGGCGGGGTGCACGTCGGCGGAGCGGAAATCGCGCGCGGTCGCCAAGGGCGACGAGATCGCGAGCACGGCGGCCGCGATGATGCCTGTCAGTGTGTTCATCTGGGCTTCCTCCTGATTTGTTATGTCGTCGTTGGGCAGATGCTGCGGGCCGCCTCTTGGGTCGCTCCACTCCAGATGCGAAGTCAAGCGCCAATCCGTGCGTAGGGCGGGCGGCATGCGCTGTCCAAGCCAAAGGCGACATTGATCGATGCTAGAGTTGCATCGATTCAGGGGATGCGATTTGCTGCGATGCAAACAGAGGCCGGCCGCCCTCACCGGCACCATGAGGTGGCGATGAGAGGCCTCGCAAGATGTTCGAGACATCGGACAGTCGGGAAGTACAAATCCCGCGGAAGTTGATCGATATATCGGCTCGCTTGAAATGACGTGCCGATGAGGCTCTCGGCGCTGACCGCCGCCAGATCGGCATCGTCGCGTGGGCGTATGTGATGTCGCCAGCTAACGGCGCACCGCGCCGCTCTTGCGCTGTCGCGCCAACACGAGAAACTCGGCCTTGATGCGGGCGAACAGCCCTGGCGGGATGAAGCCGTAGCTGAATGTTGCGGGCTTGCCCGGAATCGGCGTCACTCCGGCATTTGGCCATTCATCGACGTTGTATTCGGAAACGATGACCCAGCTTGGGGCATCGTCGAGCCCGATCGCCTGCTTGACCTTGGACGGAATTTCGACACCGACCGTCGTGTCGTCCGGGGGCGTGTGTGTGATCGGAAGCAGCACGACGTAGCGGGGCGTCGTCAGGCTGTCGGTCGCGGCGACAAGGCAGGTGGGGCGGTCCTTGCCCTGGTGGCGTCCTTGAGCTGCCTCGCGCGACCAGAGATAATCGTAGCGCACGACGAGGCCCGGCTTAGGCTCGGGGAATGCCATGCGACGATGTCACTTGAGCAAGTCGTCAAGCGACGCGTGTTCCGGGTCCATCTCGGACCGCTCGACCGCATTGATGACCACGGCTGCGGCGTCCTTCGTCCGGCGGCTGCGTTGAGCCGCGGCAACCAGCCAGTCATAGTGCTCTGCCGACATCAGGACGAACTCGCGCCGGCCATGTCGCGTGATTTCGACCGGTTCCCGTTGCGCCTGATGCTGGAATTCACCGAACTTGCGCTGGAATTCGAGGGCCGAGGTTTGGACCATGAGCAGGACCTCCTGAGGGTGTCCAGATTATACGTATAATGCGTAAATGATCAATCTCCCGTTTCCGCCAGCTCGTTCTACTTCCCGTGTCGACGGGCCCTCGGACCGGCCGGCGACACAATGGCCGCCCGCGCGGAATGAAGCGCGCAAGCCGCGCGGCCGTCGGCGTGGCTCTCAGGTCGGGGCACCGACCAATAGCAATCGATCGGCTTCGCGCCGGCTATCGGCGGAGGCGTTGCGAGGTTGCGCACCTATGGCACGTTCGGGACAGATCTGACGGATGCCACCCGCGCGTCGGTCTGAGGACTGGCCACGACGTGTCGTCTTTGCGGGCGGCGTTCATGGAAACGCGTCGTATCGCTGCTCGGCATCATAGTGATGAAGCAATAGGTAGTCGTCCCAGCCCGATTGACCCTGACAGGTGACGATCGACGAAGCAGACAAGAGTTGCCCGAGCGCGCCCGCTCCATAGAGTCGTTCACTCAGGAGATGCCAGAGAAACTTTGGACAGCCGGTCTCGAACGCCAGATTGAGATAGGCATGTTGGTCGAATCCGTCGTTGTGCCAGAAGCGACTTATCAGCCGGTTTTCGACCGACAGCCGCTCGCATTCCGAAATCAATGCGGGAATATCGAGCTCGGGCGATCGATGTGGATAGACCTGGAGACAAAGCTCCGTCATCGGGGTGCTTCTCCCTTGCGGTTTCGCAGATCGCCCCAGGCCTGCTCCGGATCATCGTCGCAGTATTCGCTGGTGTCGATCGAGCAGACGACCCTGCCCCGCATTTCCAGCGACGGGGACCTCATCGCCGCGCTTTGTGTGAGCTGGCCGTCAGGGGTGCGCAGCTGGTTTGTTCTTTCTTTGTGAGCCGTCTGAGTCGTCGCTGCGATAGGGATAAACGGTGATGCCGATGTCCGCGCCGAGCCTGGCGATCCGCAGCAGCAGGTAGGCGGGGATCGTGGTGTCGAGTGCGGGGAATTCGCAGCCGCCCTCGAAGCCGTAGGAGAAGGTGCGTGACGTGCAGCCGTTCCAGAGCTCGGTTGCGGCCGAGGGAATTGACTCGACCAAGGTCAGGACGCGCTGCGTGCATGTGATCGGATCGGGCGCCTCCGTGCCATTGGTCTCCAGCACCAGCAGAAACTCCTGCTCGTGTTGCTGATGATGCAGCACATAGATGCTTTGATCGAGATGCGCGATCAGCGGGGTGAAGTCGGCAGGCGATCTCAGGACAAGATCGAGATTGAGGAAGCGAGACAAGGCGGCCATGCGCGTTCACGTGGGTCGCGGCGCAGCCGTCGCGCAGCGTGGTTTGCGGATGATCATCAGCGAAGCCCCCAGACGGCGTCGAGTTCGTCGAACAGCTGTTGCTCGACCGGGCCTGCTGCCGCGCCGAGCATCGCGCGCACGCCTTTCAGATAACAGCGAATCGTGTCCCGCTGCGTTTCCGAGAAGCCTTCCCAGAACGTCACCCAGTCCCGACGATCGGTGCGGCGCTTTCGCCCAGCCGGCAGCAGGAGTTCGAGCGCCCAATCGACGTAGCCGGTGTCGTGCAGCACGCCGACGAGCAGCGATGGCAGGGAGTAGCGGAGCGCATCGGGATGCAGATAGGACGAGACGGACAGTGGCGGGCCGATCATCTGCCAGTCGTGGAGCGTGACGTCGACCCAGCGTCGCTGCGCCAGCCGTTGGGCGAGCTCATCGGGGATGTCTCCGGCGGGCTGGCCGGCGCCGCGCCAGAACGTCGTGGGCAGCGGCTCGGCCGGAAAGCTGGCCCGCAGTAGCGCGGACAGCTCCGCGATGGTGGTCTCTGGCGCCGGCTGCTGTGTCATGGGCTGCGAAAAGGCTTCGAATTCATCCTGCTTGAAAAGCGTACACCCGGCCGATACACAACATCATACCAGACAGCCGAAAATCTGAGCCATTCTGGTGCTTCGGACCGGCTCTCGACGCGACGCCGATTGTGCATTTGCCAAATCGTTACCATTTCGGGCGTAATGCGCGCGGCGCTCGCGTCCCGCGCCGCCGATTCCGATTTCGACCAGGATCTTGAAACAGATGACCGTCCGCCTGCACCGTGGCGACCTGCCCGATCTGTCCCGCTACACGACCTCGGTCGCGATCGACACCGAGACCATGGGGCTCAATCCGCACCGCGACCGGCTGTGCGTGGTGCAGCTGTCGCCCGGCGACGGCTCGGCCGACGTGGTGCAGATTCCGAAGGGGCACACCGATGCGCCGAATTTGAAGGCGCTGCTCGGCAATCCCGACGTCACCAAGATCTTCCACTTCGCGCGCTTCGACGTCGCGACGCTGTATCATACGTTCGGCGTGATGCCGCAGCCGGTGTACTGCACCAAGATCGCCTCGCGGCTGGCGCGCACCTACACCGACCGTCACGGCCTGAAGGACCTGGTGCGCGAGCTGCTTAATGTCGATCTCTCCAAGCAGCAGCAATCGAGCGACTGGGGCGCCGATGCGCTCACCGAGCCGCAGCTCGCCTACGCCGCCTCCGACGTGCTGCATCTGCATGCGCTGCGCGACAAGCTCGACGTGATGCTGGCGCGCGAAGGGCGGCTTTCGCTGGCTCAGGCCTGTTTCGCGTTCCTCCCGCACCGGGCGAGCCTCGATCTGGGCGGATTCGAGGCGGAGGACATCTTTGCGCATTCGTGACGCGGGCTACTCCCGGGCCGTTCACGATCATTAACCTCTCTTAATGATCGCCGAGCCACTGCGTCGCGATTTCGCGCCAGTTCCAGGCTGCAATGGCCGGCGCGCCCATGGTAGGATGGGCGATGTCCGCGAGCTGTCTCGCCTTTCGTCCGGTGTGTCGGAGCCCTGGTGAACTCGGTCCACAACGCAGCCTATGATGCCGGCATGGAGGCGCGCTTCAGGGTGGCGGCGCGCCACAGCCGCTTCGTGCGCACGTTGCGGATCGCCGTGCCCGCCGTGGTCGGCGTGGCGATGGCCATCATTCTCTACGTCGCCTTCTTCAACGATTTCCGCGTCGCCGTCGACACCGGCAACCTGACCGGCAACCTCGTCATCTCCGGCCGCAAGATCACGATGGAGACGCCGCACCTCACCGGTTTTACGCCGGACCAGCGGCCATATGATCTCGTCGCCAAGAGCGCGGTGCAGGACCTCACCGATCCCGATCACGTCGAGCTCAACATTCTCCGCGCCAAGGTGCTGATGGAGGATCAGTCGATCGTGACGTTGAACGCCAAGACCGGCGTGTTCGACACCAAGCAGCAGCAGCTCGAGCTGACCAAGGACATCGTGTTGACGACCTCGACCGGCTACGAGGCGCGGCTGAGCCGGGCCTCGGTCGACATGGCCAAGGGCACCGTCAGCTCGGACGAGCGCGTCGACGTCAAACTCACCAACGGCACGCTGTCGGCGGACCACCTGCGCATCACCGACAATGGCGAGGTGGTGCGCTTCGAAGGCAACGTGGTGATGAATCTCGACAACGTGAATGCCGCGCCGGCCACGACGGCGAGCGCCGATCCGGGGCGGACGGCCCGCAACCAGAAGTGAGCTCATGACGACGTCTCGTTCCATTCGCGCAGCGATTCGAGGTGCCGGCTTCGCCGCACTGACGATGATGATGCTGGCCGGTCCGCTGCAGGCGCAGTCCACGATGACTGGGGGACAAAATGCGCTGCAGGGCTTCTCCCAGAACCGCGACCAGCCGATCCAGATCGAGGCCGCCGCGCTGGAGATGCGCGACAAGAAGAAGGAGGCGACCTTCAGCGGCAACGTCAAGGTCGTACAGGGCGATACCACCATGACGTCGAAAACGCTGGTGGTGTTCTATGACGGCGGCGCCCAGGGCGGTGGTCAAGGCGGTGGTCAAGGCGGGTCGAAGGCGGCCAAGGCCGCGCCGGCGCAAGCCGCGGCGCCGGGCCCGGACGGCAGCTCGGCGATCCGGCGGCTGGAGGCGCGCGGCGACGTCAAGGTGACCCAGAAGGACCAGGTCGTGACCGGCGACGTCGCCGTCTACGACACCAAGACCAACATGATCACGATGCAGGGCGGGGTCGTGTTGACCCAGTGCAAGAACGTGATGCGCGGCGACCGCCTGACCGTGGACATGACGACCGGCGTGTCGCGGGTCGAATCCGACGGCAGAGGGGTGCAGGTGCTGCTGCCGCAGGCCGGATCAGGGTCCGGGACGGGCGGCTGTGCTTCGTCGCCGGCCTCGGCGTCCGGCTCGCCACCCGCGATCGGCGCGCCGCTGTCGCTGGGCGCAAACAAACAGAAGTGACTTCAATTATTTAGCAAAAGCCCGACGGCTCCAGTTGAACCGCGTCGCTGCTGTCTCTATCTAGCGAAGCGGGCTGTTCTCGTCGCAGGACCGTCGCCGCCGGAGCGCCATGGGCGTGTCCTGCGCGCTTTCGGAACCGTGGGGCCGGAGCCCGATTGCGATTTTGCGATCGATCGCGACCTTCGGGGGCGACCGCGACCTCGCCGTCAGACGACAAACTCCGGGGCGCGGGCCTTCCGCGCTTTGGCCGGCCGCTGCGGTCCATGCAATCCGCGCGGCAGGTGAGACGCGTTCGCTCACGGTGGGCGGGCGAACCAGCGCTGCGGTCGGTAACGGGCAGCTTCGAAGGGCGTAAGCGAAGCGGGGATGGTGGATCTACTCGGCATGTTTCGTGGACGTCCCGCCAAGCGCGGCCAGCGGAGCTCATCGCGGCGGCGCGACGACATCACCGCGGTCGATGATCCCTTCGGCGGGTCCTATGACGACGATCCGCTCGCCGCGCTCGCCGACTCCGTGCGCAACGAGCAGCCGGCGCCGCGGATCAATCCGCGCTCGCCGCAGAACACCGAACAGATCCAGCGCAAGCCGCGGCCGTCCTCGTCGCCGGCATCGGCCAAGCCGCGCAGCAACGGCGCCGGCGCGCCGCAGCTGCTGCGCCGGCCGGGCTTCCTCGCCGTGCATTCGATCGAAAAGAGTTTTGGCAGCCGCCAGGTGGTGCGCGGCGTGTCGATCTATGTCCGCCGCGGCGAGGCGGTCGGCCTGTTGGGTCCGAACGGGGCCGGCAAGACCACCGTGTTCTACATGATCACCGGCCTGATCAAGGCCGATCGCGGCGCCATCGAACTCGACGGCCACGACGTCACGCGGCTGCCGATGTATCAGCGCGCCCGGCTCGGCATCGGCTATCTGCCGCAGGAAGCCTCGATCTTCCGCGGCCTCACCGTCGAGCAGAACATCCGCGCCGTGCTCGAAGTGGTCGAGCCCTCGCGCAAGAAGCGCGAGCGCGAGCTCGATGCGCTGCTCGAGGAGTTCACCATCACGCGGCTGCGCAAATCGCCGTCGATCGCGCTGTCCGGCGGTGAGCGCCGCCGCGTCGAGATCGCGCGCGCGCTCGCCACGCGCCCGAACTACATGCTGCTCGACGAGCCGTTCGCCGGCATCGATCCGATCGCGGTCGGCGACATTCAGCAGCTGGTGCGCCATCTCACCAATCGCGGCATCGGCGTGCTGATCACCGACCATAATGTCCGCGAGACGCTCGGCCTCACCGACCGCGCCTACATCGTCTATGCCGGACAGATTCTCACCGAAGGCAGCCCGGAGGAGATCGTCGCCGATCCCGACGTGCGCCGGCTCTATCTCGGCGAGGAATTCAGGCTGTAGGATTTGGGCTGTAGGATTACGGACGCAATTTCTGCAGGCTTTTGTCGCGATCGCGACAGGCGACGAAAACGCCGCAATCGATGCTGTTTCCAGCGGGTGCGTGCGGGCCGGTAATTGCGTCTTGCCGCCGCGCCATACTCCGTTTTTCTTATTCGTCAAGCCGTGTACATCGCGCGCAGATTAGGATAAGCAAGAAATGGACCAGTAAGGGAATGTTCTTGCTCCCATGGCGTTGACGCAGAGACTAGAATTCCGTCAGTCACAGTCGCTGGTGATGACGCCGCAGCTGATGCAGGCGATCAAGCTGCTGCAGCTGTCCAATCTCGACCTCTCCACGTTCGTCGAAGAGGAGCTGGAGCGCAACCCGCTGCTCGAGCGCGCCAGCGATGGTCCCGAGGCTCCGGTCGCCGGCGAGCAGCAGATGTCCGAGCGCGCCGAATTCCCGGAAGGTGGCGAGGCCGGTGGCGACGATTTCGGCGAGGGCGGCGGCAGCACTGGCGAGAGCTATGAGAGCGCGCCCGAAGACTGGATGAGCCGCGATCTCGGCACCCGTACGGAGATCGAACAGACGCTCGACACCGGGCTCGACAACGTGTTCTCCGAGGAGCCGGCCGAAGCCGCGGCGCGCACCGCGCAGGACGCGGCGCCCACGACCTACACCGAATGGGGCGGCGGCGCGTCCGGCGACGAGGACTACAATCTGGAGGCTTTCGTCGCCGCCGAAACCACGCTGTCGGACCATCTGGCCGAGCAGGCGGCGGTGGCCTTCACCGCGCCGGCCGATCGCATGATCGGCCAGTACCTGATCGATCTGGTCGACGATGCCGGCTATCTGCCGGCCGATCTCGGCCAGGCGGCCGAGCGGCTCGGGGCCGAACAGGCCGACGTCGACGCGGTGCTGGGCGTGCTGCAGACGTTCGATCCGCCCGGCATCTGCGCGCGCAATCTGAGCGAATGTCTGGCGATCCAGCTGCGCGAGCTCGACCGTTACGATCCGGCGATGCAGGCGCTGATCGAGCATCTCGATCTCCTCGCCAAGCGCGACTTCGGAAGCTTGCGCAAGCTGTGCGGCGTCGACGACGAGGACCTCGTCGACATGATCGGCGAGATCAGGCGGCTCGATCCGAAGCCGGGCCTGAAGTTCGGCACCACGCGCACGCAGACCATGGTGCCGGACGTCTATGTGCGCCCGGGTCCCGATGGCGGCTGGCTGGTCGAACTCAACAGCGACACGCTGCCGCGCGTCCTGGTGAACCAGGTCTATTATTCCGAGCTGTCGAAGACGATCCGCAAGGACGGCGACAAGTCCTACTTCACCGACTGCCTGCAGAACGCGACGTGGCTGGTGCGCGCGCTCGATCAGCGCGCGCGCACGATCCTGAAGGTCGCGACCGAGATCGTGCGCCAGCAGGACGGCTTCTTCACTCATGGTGTCGCGCATCTGCGGCCGCTCAATCTGAAGGCGGTTGCGGATGCGATCCAGATGCACGAATCGACGGTATCGCGCGTCACCGCCAACAAATACATGGCGACCAATCGCGGCACGTTCGAGCTGAAATACTTCTTCACTGCCTCGATCGCCTCGGCCGACGGCGGCGAGGCGCATTCGGCCGAAGCGGTGCGCCACCACATCAAGCAGCTGATCGATGCGGAAGATCCGTCCGCGATTCTTTCCGACGACACCATCGTCGAGAAGCTGCGCGCGGCCGGGATCGACATCGCCCGCCGCACGGTCGCGAAATACCGGGAGGCGATGCGGATCCCGTCGTCGGTGCAGCGCCGCCGCGACAAGCAGAGCATGCTGGCGCATGCCATGTCGGCGCCCGCCGGCACCGACCGCACCCGGGATACCGCGTCAGTTTGACCGCGCCGCAAGATTGCGCCTTAACCAAATAGGCTTAGTGTCATCATCGGTTCACATGAATCGAGGCGGCACATGACCCTGCGGATTTCCGGAAAGAGCATCAGCGTCAGCGAGGCGCTGCGCGGGCGCGTCAGCGAACGCACCGACGAGGTGCTGCGCAAATATTTCGACGGGAACTATTCCGGCCACGTCACGCTCTCCAAGGACGGCTTCGGGTTCAAGACCGATTGCGCACTGCACCTAGATTCGGGCATCACGCTCGAAGCCGAATCGAGCGCGCCGGACGCGTATGCCAGTGCCGACCAGGCGCTGCTGATGATCGAAAAGCGGCTGCGCCGCTACAAGAGCCGGCTGAAGGATCGCTCGGCCCGTAAATCCCATGCGGCCACCGCGGCGCTCGCCAGTCTCGACGGCGCAGTGCTGGATGCACCGAGCTATGTGATCGAAGCGCCGGCCGAAGGCGACGAGGAGATCACCGGCTACAGTCCCGTCATCATCGCCGAGGCAACGACGGCCCTGAAGCGGCTATCGGTGTCAGAAGCGGTTCTGGAACTCGACCTCTCCGGCGCACCCTGCATGGTTTTTCAGCATGGCTCGAGCGGCCGTGTGAACATCATCTACCGCCGTGCCGACGGCAACATCGGCTGGGTCGATCCACCCACGGTGACGCCGTAGTCTCACGGAGACGTCTCACGGCGCCGTCGCCGCCCGGCGGGAAGGCCGGAAATACGTTCCTGATCAGCCGGTTGCCATGGCGATGCAGCGTCACGCCATGGCCATGGAAAGATGCGATCACGGCGCCGGAGCCGGGCGCCTTCAGGCTGCCATGCTCGCGCGATCTTTAGGATAGGCCGTGGGAACATGCTTGCGGGAGTTGGCACCGCCGCTGCGTTGGGGTAGAAGCCCCTCGCATTGGACAAGGGTTAAGCCCGCCTGCCGCCTCAGCTTCTTGACGCCGGTCTGTCCCGACCTATTTCGCACACTGACGGTTCAATCACCTCGGAACGCCCTATGCCGATTACCGATCTGGTCGCACCCGAGGCGATCCTGCCGGCTTTGAAGGTCATCAGCAAGAAGCAGGCACTGCAGGAACTCGCGGCGCGTGCCGCCGCGCTGACCGGCCAGAACGAGCGCAACGTGTTCGAGGTCCTGCTGCAGCGGGAGAAGCTCGGAACCACCGCCGTCGGCTACGGCGTGGCTATTCCGCATGGCAAGCTGCCAAAGCTGGAAAAGCTGTTCGGCCTGTTCGCCCGGCTGGAACGGCCGATCGATTTCGAGGCCATGGATGGCCAGCCGGTCGATCTCGTGTTCCTGCTGCTGGCGCCCGAAGGCGCCGGCGCCGATCATCTCAAGGCCCTGGCGCGCATCGCGCGCCTGCTGCGCGACCAGGACGTCGCCAAAAAGCTGCGGGCCTCCCGCGACGCCCAGGCGATCTATTCGGTGCTGGCGCTGCCGCCGGCCTCGGCGGCCTGAGCGATGAATTCGAACACTTTTTGCTACGGCACCGAGCGGGTCATGTAGCGCACGACCCTGGCGCCGCCATGGATGCTGGCCGTTGCCAACGGCGCAAAGCCGAGCGCGGCATGAAACGCGTCCGACTCCGGATTCGGCGGATCCTGATTGACCTCGCAGGTGATGCGGTCGTGGCCTGCTGCGGCGGCCTCCCGAATCAGTCGTTCGTACAGCCGGCGGGCGCAACCCTGGCCGCGGGCGGCCGGCGCCACCACGATGCGATCGACATAGACGAAGCGATCGTAACGGTCGCAAAACCAGCGGTGGTTCGGACTGCCGTAGGTCGCGCTGTGGTCCAGCGCGATCATGACGGCATCGGCACGGCCGATGCACCATGCCCGCCCCGCCACGCCATGCCGATCAGATCGGCCAGGCTCCGATCGCTCAGCAAGGACAGATCGGCCGCATGCGCGTTGTTGAGCGCGAGCACAGCCGCCATCAGTGACCGGTCGGCGGCCAGTCCGGCAGATGTCAGGTCACGAATGGGCTCGTGCATGGTCTTTCAACAAAAAGCCGCCCCTCTTTCGAGGGACGGCCCGCCTATCGCAGATGTTCTCTACCATCGCAAGCCGACGCTGGCGGCTGCGAGCCGTTCGGCTCAGTGCACGCTTACCGCCTGCAGCTCGTGGCTCCACGCATTGGCGATGGCGGCTTCACGGCTGTCGGTGAGCATGATCGGCGTGCCGTCGGCGGCATGCAGAGCGAACAGCTTCAATCCCGGCGCGATGTGCGGTGCCTGCGGAAACAGGCCCGGCACGTCTTCGGAGCGGATCTGCTTCACATAGGCGATGTGACCTTCGCCCAACGTGGCCAGCGACTCCGGGGAGACGCTGGATTCAAACGCAACATTACCCTCAGTCATGGTCTCGACTCCTTCTGAGACTCAAGCGGTCGAGTCCGCTACTCGTTCCATTCGATCCATTATTCGTGTTCATTGATCGCTATTGTCTTAACGATCCGCTCAGGCTCCGGCCTGGCCAGATCGACCGACAACAATCCGTTCTTCAGATCCGCTCCCAACACGTGCATTCCCTCCGCCAGCACGAAGGTGCGCTGGAAGTGGCGGGCGGCGATGCCGCGATGAATGTACTGCCGGGTCTTGTCGTCCTGCTGCCGGCCGCGAATGACGAGCTGGTTTTCCTCAATGGTGACATCGAGTTGGTCGCGGGTGAAACCCGCCACCGCCAGCGTGATCCGCAGACGCTCGGGCTGGCCATTGGTGCGTTCGAACCGCTCGATATTGTACGGCGGATATCCGTCGGCACCTTTGACCACGCGGTCGAGCACACGCTCGATCTCGTCGAAGCCCAATAGGAACGGGCTGGAGAGCGAAGGAACACGAGACATGGTTTACAAAGTCCTCTCGAAGCGACTTTGACGTTTCAGGGCCCTGTCGGCACCCCTTGAGCAGCAATATGGGCACGATCCGGGGAGCGTTCAAGCACCCCGTCGCGCGGGAACACCTTGTCTGTGGAAGGGCTTAAACGGTCAGGCGTTGCCGGCCATCGGCCGAGAACAGATGCAGCTTGGCTCGCGGCGCGACCGCACGAATCCGCGTGCCGATCGCGGGCGCCGCGGTGCCCGGCAGCCGAACGATGACGTCGTTCGCGGTGGCGGCCAGGCTGTCATTGTGGCCCAGGTCGTCCTGGCGGGCGCCGTAGACATAGGTCTCGGCGCCGACGTGCTCGATCGCATCGATTCGCAGGTCGAGACCGACCCCGCCGGCCGGCACGGTGTCGCCGAGTTCGAAATCCTCCGGGCGGATGCCGAGCTGGCCGGCCTCCGCCGGAACCGCGTCCGCGCCAAGGAGCTGCGGGCGCACCGTATCGACCGGCATCAGGTTCATCGGCGGCGCGCCGATGAACGACGCCACGAACGTCGTCGCCGGCTTCTGATAGATCTCGAGCGGATTGCCGATCTGCTCCACCCGGCCGCCATTCATCACCACCAGGATGTCGGCGAGCGTCATCGCTTCGAGCTGGTCGTGGGTGACGTAGATCGCGGTGGTGTCGAGCCGGCGCTGCAGCTTGCGGATCTCGACCCGCATCGCAATGCGCAGCTTGGCGTCGAGGTTGGACAGCGGCTCGTCGAACAGGAACACTTTCGGCTTGCGCACGATGGCGCGGCCCATCGCGACGCGCTGGCGCTGGCCGCCGGAGAGCTGGCGCGGCTTCCGCTGCAGCATGGTGCCGAGTTCGAGGATTCCAGCGGCATCCTCGACGCGCGTCTTGATCTCGGCCTCGGGTACGCGGCGGTTCCGCAGCCCGTAGGCCATGTTGTCGTAGACGCTCATATGCGGGTAGAGCGCGTAGTTCTGGAACACCATCGCGATGTCGCGATCGGCGGGTTCGATGGCGTTGACGATGCGGCCGCCGATGTCGATCTCGCCCGACGAGATCGTCTCCAGCCCGGCGACCATGCGCAGCAGGGTGGATTTGCCGCAGCCCGAGGGACCGACGAGCACGCAGAACTGGCCGTCGCCGACCTCGATATCGATGCCTTTGATGGCCTCGAAACCGCCGGGATAGACCTTGCGGACGTTGCGGAGCGTGACGTTGGCCATTGGCGGTTACCGGTGATGAGTGGATGGCGAGCGATTGCTGGCGAATAGCGAATAGGGAGTAGCGAATAAGGAAGGCGAATGGATCGTCATGCTCCGACCCCTATTCGCCATTCGCCACTCCCTATTCGCCTCCCTCACTTTTCCGTCTCCACGAGACCCTTCACGAACAGGCGCTGCATGAAGATGACGACTGCGACCGGCGGCAGCATCGCCAGGACGGCGGTCGCCATCGCGAGCTGCCATTCGGCGAGTTCGTCCGTCGTCGACAGCATCTTCTTGATGCCGATCACGATGGTCTGCATCGAATCCTTGGTGGTGATCAGCAGCGGCCAGAGATACTGATTCCAGCCATAGATGAACTGGATCACGAACAGCGCCGCGACCGTCGTCATCGACAGCGGCAGCAGCGTGTCCCAGAAGAAGCGCAACGGGCCGGCGCCGTCGATGCGCGAGGCTTCCAGCAGTTCGTCCGGGACGGTCATGAAAAACTGACGGAACAGCAAGGTTCCGGTGGCGGATGCGATCAGCGGCAGGATCAGGCCGGCATAGGTGTCGAGCATGCGCAGATCGGCGACGATCTTGTAGGTGGGATAGATGCGCACCTCGACCGGCAGCATCAGGGTGATGAAGATGATCCAGAACGCGGTCTTGCGGAACGGAAAGCGGAAATAGACGATGGCGAACGCCGACAGGATCGAGATGAAGATCTTGCCGACGGCGATCCCGATCGCCATGACGAAGGAGTTGAGGAGCAGCAAGCCGACCGGCTGGTTCATGAAGCGCGAACCGCCGACGAACACCGCGCGATAATAGTTCTCCAGCATGCGGCCACCGGGCACGAGCGGCAGATTGCCGCTGACCACGGTCGCCGCGTCATAGGTGGAGGCGATGAAGGCGACGTAGACCGGGAAGGCGAAGATCACGACGCCGAGCGACAGCACGATGTAGGCGACGAGATCCCGGAGCGGGCGATGCTCGACCATCAGTACTGCACCTTGCGCTCGACGTAGCGGAATTGGACGGCGGTCAGCGCGATCACGATCACCATCAGCACCACGGACTGTGCGGCCGAGCCGCCGAGATCGCCGCCGAGGCGGCCGTCGGCGAACACCTTGTAGACCATGGTCGTGGTCGAGCCGGCGGGCCCACCCGAAGTGACGGCATCGATGATGCCGAAGGTCTCGAAGAACACGTAGACGATGTTGACCACCAGCAGGAAGAACGTGGTTGGCGACAGCAGCGGGAAGATGATGGTCCAGAACCGCCGCAGCGGACCGGCGCCGTCGATCGCGCCGGCCTCGATCACGCTTTTCGGGATCGCCTGCAGGCCGGCGAGAAAGAACAGGAAGTTGTAGGCGACCTGCTTCCACACCGCGGCCATCACCACCAGGATCATGGCATGCGTGCCGTTGAGCATCGGATTCCAGTCGAAGCCCATGATGCGCAGCGGGCGCGCCAAGGTGCCGAGCGTCGGATGAAAGATGAAGAACCACAGCACGCCGGCAACCGCGGGCGCCACCGCATAGGGCCAGATCATCAGCGTCTTGTAGGTCGCGGCGCCCTTCAGGTTCTTGTCGGCCTGGGTGGCGAACAGCAGCGCGACACTGAGCGACAGCACGGCCACCAGCGACGAGAACACCACCGTGGTGCCGATCGCGGTGTAATATTCCGGCTGGGCGAACAGCGACTGGTAGTTCTCGAGCCCGACGAATTCCGAATTGAGGCCGAAGGCGTCCTCACGCAGGAAGGATTGCCAGATCGCTTGGCTGGCCGGCCAGTAGAAGAAGATCAGCGTGATCGCGAGCTGCGGCGCCAGCAGCAGGTAAGGCAACAGCTTGCCGTTGAAGACGACCGACTTTTCCATGGATGCGCCGCGGGAGGGACTGAGGCGAGGCTTCCCCTCCCAGCGGAGGGGAAGCCTTAGGGGGACGACCTTACTTGGCCGTTTTCTCGAAAGTGCGCAACATCGCATTGCCGCGCGAGACGGCCGAATCCAGCGCGTCCTTGGCAGCCTTCTTGCCGGCCAGCGCCGCCTCGATCTCCTCGGCCCAGATGTCGCGCATCTGAACCATGTTGCCGAAGCGCAGGCCGCGCGAATTCTCGGTCGGCTCCTTGTTGGTGAGCTCCTTCAGCGGCGTCTCCAGGGTGGGGTTCTTCTCGTAGAAGCCGTCGGCCTTGGTCTTCTCATAGGCCGCCTTGGTGATCGGCAGATAGCCGGATTCCTGGTGCAGCTTGGCCTGGCGGTTGGTGTCCGACAGGAAAGTGAAGAACTTGGCGACGCCCTTGTACTCGTCGGCGGTCTTGCCGCCGATCACCCACAGCGAGGCGCCGCCGATGATCGAGTTCTGCGGTGCGCCCTGGACGTCGGGATAATAGGGCATCGGCGCCGAGGTGAAGTCGAACTTGGCGGTGCTCTTGGCGGTGGCGTAGTAGCCGGACGAAGTCAGGAAGATCGCGCATTCGCCCGAGCCGAACCGGCTTTCGCTCTGATTGCCGCGGCCGGAATAGTCGTAGGTCTTGTCCTTCTGCAGGTCGATCAGGTTCTGCAGGTGCTTGACGGCGAGCGGCGAGTTGAACTCGAGCACGGTGTCGAAGCCGTCGAGGCCGTTGGCCTTGGTGCCGATCGGCACGTTGTGCCAAGCGGAGAACTGCTCGATATGCGCCCAGGTCGCCCAGGCGTTCGAGAAGCCGCAGGTTTCGTGTCCGGCCGCCTTCAGCTTCTTGGCGGCCTCGAACACCGCGGGCCAGGTCTTCGGGATCTCGGCAATTCCGGCCTTCTTCAACTCGTCCTTGTTGATCCACATCACCATGGATGAGGAGTTGAACGGGAACGACAGCATGTCGCCTTTGGAGGTCGAGTAGTAGCCGGTGATGGCCGGCAGATAGGCCTTCGGGTCGAACGGCTCGCCGGCGTCCTTCATCAGCTCATAGACCGGCTTGATCGCGCCCTTGGCGCTCATCATCGTCGCGGTGCCGACCTCGAACACCTGCAGGATGTGCGGCGCGCTGCCGGCGCGGAACGCCGCGATGCCGGCATTCATCGTATCGGGATAGGCGCCCTTGAAGGTCGGCACGACCTTGTAGTCGCTCTGCGACGCGTTGAAATCCTCGGCGAGCTTGTTGACGATATCGTTGTTGCCGCCGGTCATGGCGTGCCACCACTGAATTTCAGTCACCGCGTGCGCGGGCGAAATTGCAAAACCAAAGGTGGCTGCAAGCGCAGCGGCCGCAGCGAATTGTCGAAGTGACATCAAAAAAATCCTCCCGTGAACGTCATCGTTGCGGCCCTAACAGCGCCAGATGACAGTTATGTGAATGTATAGACCGCTGATACCGCAAGCGAAAGCCATGCGCAGTCCGCACGCGCCAACGAGGCAGACCGCTTCGATCCGCCGCACCGTCGTGGTGCGACGCGGCGACGGATCGCGGGCATTGCGTCAGCGCTTGCGGTCGGCGCAGACGGTTCCGGCGGCCAGCAGCGCCGCGATCTCCTCGGAGGTGTAGCCGAACTCGTTCAGCACCTCCTGGGCATGCTGGCTGAACGTCGGTGGCGTCGAGCGCAGGCTCGGCTTGGTGCGGTCCAGTCGGATCGGCGAGGCTACGCCCTTGTACCAGTCCTTCTCGATGATATCGCCGCGATGGATGGTGTGCGGACTGGTCAGCGCCTGGTCGATCTTCTGCACCGGGCCTGCCGGCAGGCCGGCGGCCAGCAGCCGGTCGCACAGCGGCTCGGCCTCGAACTGGCTGAACACGGCGGCGAGCTCGGCGCGCAGCGCCTCGCGGTTGGCGACGCGGTCCCGGTTGCGCGCAAAGCGCGGATCGGTGCCGAGCTCGGGACGGCCGATCTCGCGTGCGAGCTTGCGGAAGGTGCCGTCATTGCCGACGCCGATGAAGATGTCATCGGTCCTGGTCGGAAAGATCGCGTAGGGCACGAGGTTGGGATGCTCGTTGCCGGTCAGCGACGGCGGCTTGCCGTGCATGAAGTAGTTCGCGGCGTGCGGATGCATGATCGCAAGGCCGGTCTCGTACAGCGTGACTTCGAGGAACTGGCCGATGCCGGAGCGCTGCCGTTCCGACAGCGCCATCAGGATACCAATGGCGGCGTAGAGGCCAGTGGTGATGTCGACCAGTGGCACGCCGATCCGCATCGGCCCGCTTTCGGGTGAGCCGGTCGCGGCGATCATGCCGGTCATGGCCTGGATGATCGCGTCATAGCCGGGATTGCCGCCGCGCGGGCCGTCGGCGCCGAAGCCGCAGATGCGGCAGTGCACGAGCCGCGGAAACTTGTCGCGCAGCGTGTCGCTGCCGATGCCCCACTTCTCCAGCGTCCCCGGCTTGAAGTTCTCGATCAGCACGTCGGCGGTCTCGAGCATCTTCAACAGCACGACGCGCCCGCCTTCGGAGGCGAGGTCGAGGCCGATCGAGCGCTTGTTGCGGTTGATCCCGACGAAATAGGCGGCGTCCTCGTCGTGGAAGGGAGGGCCCCAGTCGCGGACCTCGTCGCCGGCCGGCGGCTCGACCTTGATCACGTCGGCGCCGTGATCGGCCAGGATCTGCGTGCAATAGGGGCCGCCGAGCACGCGCGTCAGATCGATCACGCGCAGGCCGGCCATGGCGCCGGGAGCAAAGGGAGGTGTCATGGAATGTCGCGAGGTTGCTTCAACTCGCGGTCATTAAGCATTGCCGTGGCGCCGGCGCAAACGGGGGCTGCCATGCAACAGGACGACGGAGGCCGTCCTGCCGCATGGCGGAATTGGAGCTCAGACGACGGTCAGCTTGACGTCGACATTGCCGCGGGTGGCGTTGGAGTAGGGGCAGACCTCGTGGGCCTTGGCGACCAGCGCCTCGGCGTCGGCCTTGGCGAGGCCCGGCAGCGACACCGCGAGCTCGACGGTGATGCCGAAGCCGCCTTCGGAACGCGGGCCGATGCCGACCGTTGACGTCACGGCCGTGTCAGCAGGGACCTTCGGCCCGCCCTGCGAGCCGACGAACTTCATCGCGCCGAGGAAGCAGGCAGCGTAGCCGGCCGCGAACAGCTGCTCCGGATTGTTGCCGGCGCCGCCGCCGCCGCCGAGCTCCTTCGGGGTGGCGAGCTTGACGCTCAGCGAGCCGTCGAGGGTGGCCGCCTCGCCGTCGCGACCGCCGGTGGCCTTGGCGCTGGTCTTGTAGAGCACGTTCACGGACATGGGTGTCTCCCGGGTTGGGTGGAGTGGAATTCAGTGAGACGCATATTGCACACAATTCGATTGCGTACAATATGATTGCTCGGTAGAAAATTCGTGATCAGCGCGTCCAGGCCGTTGCCGAAATCTCTCGGCGGCTCCCAAGATGCGCCTGATGCCCCGTCCCTGGTGTGACAATGCCCAAGAAGACGAACCCCGACGTGCCGTTGCAGCTCGGCAGCCAGCTCTGCTTCGCGGTCTACTCGACCGCGCACGCCTTCAACCGCGTCTACAAGCCGCTGCTCGACCGGCTCGGCCTGACCTATCCGCAATATCTGGTGATGCTGGTGCTGTGGGAGCGCGACGGTCTGTCGGTCAAGGAAATCGGCGAGCGGCTGTTTCTTGATTCAGGCACGCTGACTCCGCTGCTCAAGCGCATGGAGGCGTTGCAGCTGCTGACGCGGACCCGATCAACCGAGGACGAGCGCCAGGTGCTGGTCACGCTCACAGGGCAGGGGGCGGCGTTGCGGGACAACGCCCGCGCCATCGTGCCGCCGGCGATCCTCGACGCAACGGGCTGCTCGATCGCGGAGCTGGCGGACCTGCACGGCAAGCTGGTGCGCTTAAGGGAGCGGCTGGAGGCGGCGGTGGAGGGGTGAGGCTGGTCTAAAGGCGCTTTTTCGCGAAGGCGCGGCCTGAGCCGGATTTGAGGTATCGTTCGAACGCGAACGCCTGCTTCGTGTCGTTGAAGGCGACATAGGTCTTCAGTCGCCACGGCCGAAACTTGGACGTATGCGGGACTTCGCCGGCATTATGTTTGGTGACACGTGCAGGGACGTCGTCCGTGATGCCGGCGTAGAAATGCCCGCCGTCGAGACTCTCGAGAATGTAGACGAACTTCATCGCAGGCCGCCCCCGACCGTTTGCGGGTCGAGTGTGGCAGGCCGTAGCGCGCGGCGTCCACAGCTTCAGCAGAACGAGCAGTGCGGAGAAGGTCGCTTCATCACGGGTGAGAGGTCCGCCTTCGCCTTCCCGCCTGCGCCCAAGTAGGCTCCGGCGTCCAGGCTACGGCGCGACAGCCTTTGCTCGCTTCGCTTCATTTGAGAGTTTTGGGTGGCTTGCCGAGCCGAAGCTCGCGAAGCAACGGAGGGACATTCTTCTGCTGAGCCAGGTCCGCCTTCGCCTTCCCGCCTGCGCCCAAGTGGGCTTCGGCGTCCAGGCTACGGCGCGACAGCCTTCGCTCGCTTCGCTTCATTTGAGAGTTTTGGGTGGCTTGCCGAGCCGAAGCTCGCGAAGCGAGCGAAGGCTGGTGGAGCCAGGCGGGATCGAACCGCCGACCTCTTGCATGCCATGCAAGCGCTCTCCCAGCTGAGCTATGGCCCCTGAACCGAACCGGCGGTCTGGGCGACCGCCGGGGAGCACCGTGAACCACAGTTCGCGGCTGATCTCAAGTGGCTTCGACGATTATTCTTCGTCGCCGCCGACATCGCCGATGATGTCTGTGACATCTTCGTCGCCTTCTTCCTCGTCGGCGATGAAGGTCGAGTCGTCATCCTCGTCGTCGTCGAGCGTCTCGTCGATCTCGATGTCGTCCTCGGACTCCGGAACGACGGCCTTGACCTTGCCGGAGTTCTCCTCGGCATCGGCCTCCTCGAGCGACACCAACTCCTCGGCCTCGGCCGGCTCGTTCACGGTCTCCTGCGCGGCGGCGCGCGCCGCCTCGCCGCGCATCGCGCGGGTGGGCGCCACCGGGGCGATCGGCACGACCTCGCCGGTGTAGGGCGAGATCACCGGGTTCTTGTTGAGGTCGTAGAACTTTTTGCCCGTGGTCGGGCAAATGCGTTTGGTTCCGAGCTCGGATTTGGCCACGTGCAGGCGTCCTGGCAATGTCTGAAAAGCGGTGTCTCACTTGGCTAGTTGCCGCGCCGCTGTCAATAGCGCTTTCAACCGGACATCGCGGCCGTGACGGCCGCGGGGCGCTGTGATACCTGCCGCGTTCGAAACCCGAGGATCCCGCCGTGAGCACGTCAGCCGCCCCGACCCCACTCGAATCCCGTGCCTCCGGGCCGCTCTCGGGCACGATTCGCGTGCCCGGCGACAAGTCGATCTCGCACCGTGCGCTGATCCTGGGGGCGCTCTCGGTCGGCGAGACCCGGATTTCCGGCCTGCTCGAGGGCGAGGACGTCCTCAACACCGCCAAATCGATGCGCACCCTCGGCGCCAAGGTCGAACGCACCGGTGAATTCGCCTGGACGGTGAACGGCGTCGGTGTCGGCGGCTTCGCTCAGCCCGCTGCGACGCTCGATTTCGGCAACTCCGGCACCGGCTGCCGGTTGGTGATGGGCGCCGTCGCCGGCTGTCCGATCTCGGCGGTGTTCGACGGCGACGCCTCGCTGCGCAGCCGGCCGATGCGCCGCATCCTCGATCCCTTGGCGCTGATGGGCGCCAAGGTGACCGCCAGCGCCGAGGGCGGCAAGCTTCCGTTAACCCTCCAGGGCGCCATCAATCCGGTTCCGATCGAGTACCGCACGCCGGTCGCCTCGGCGCAGATCAAGTCGGCCGTGCTGCTGGCCGGCCTCGCTGCGCCCGGCGTGACCACCGTGATCGAGCAGGAGGCGAGCCGCGACCATACCGAGCTGATGCTCAAGCATTTCGGCGCAGAGATCGTCACCACGCCGGAAGGCAGCCACGGCCGGCGTATCGCGCTGGCCGGGCAGCCCGAGCTGCGGGGCGCGCCGGTGATCGTGCCGGCCGACCCGTCCTCGGCGGCCTTCCCCCTGGTCGCCGCCCTGATCGTCGAAGGCTCGGACCTCGTGCTGTCGGATGTCATGACAAATCCGCTGCGCACCGGCCTGTTCACGACTTTGCGCGAGATGGGCGCCTCGATCGAGGAGGACGACGTCCGCGGCGATGCCGGCGAGCCGATGGCCCGCCTGCGCGTGCGCGCCTCGAAGCTCAAGGGCGTGGTGGTGCCGCCGGAGCGGGCGCCGTCGATGATCGACGAATATCTCGTCCTCGCCGTCGCCGCCGCCTATGCCGAGGGTACCACGGTCATGCGCGGCCTGCACGAGCTGCGCGTCAAGGAATCCGACCGGCTGGAAGCGACCGCTGCGATGCTGCGCGTCAACGGCGTCAAGGTCGAGATCACCGGTGACGACCTGATCGTCGAGGGCCGCGGCCACGTCCCGGGCGGCGGCCTCGTCGCCACCCACATGGACCACCGCATCGCGATGTCCGCCCTGGTCATGGGGTTGGCTTCCGACAAGCCGGTGACCGTCGACGACACCGCCTTCATCGCCACCAGCTTCCCCGACTTCATCCCGCTGATGTGCAAGGCGGGGGCGGATTTCGCTTAAGGAGCACCATGGCCTCCGCCTTTGACCGCGACGCGCTGCTGGCGGCCTTCGACGCGATCGGACGGGCGGCGGCCCTGGCCGGGGCCAAACTGCAGATCGCGGTTTACGGCGGATCAGCCTTGATGCTGGCGAGCAACTTTCGCTTCGCAACGGAAGACGTCGACGTCTCGGAGCTGCCGAGTCCGCTCCCTGCCTGGCTGACGGCGACGCTTCACGACATCGCCCAGCAAAATGGCTGGTCAGACGACTGGTTCAATGATGGCGTCGCCTTCCACCTCAGCCCGCTGGCGGATCAGGCGGCCGACCACCTGGAGTTCGGCACTTTCCCGCGAGACGGCTCGCCGCCGGGACTGGTGGTCTCCGTACCCTCGGCCGAGTATATGCTAGCGTTGAAGCTCAAGGCGGTCAGGGTCCTTGACCCCGCGCGCGGCGAGGCCGAGCGGCTCGACATCCTCAACCTCATGAAGGTCGTTGGAATCACCGATGCGGATGCAGCCGTCGCGCTCCTTGCGAGATATTTTCCGAAGAGTGCGGCCGCGGCGGAGAAGCAACGCTTTCTGCTGAAGCACATGAACCCAGAGGGAGCCGTCGATGCGCCCAAATACCCTCGCTGAGGCCGTTGCCCGGATAGCGCGGGGCGAATCGCGGGAGATCATGCTCGCCGAGTTCGTGGATACGTTCGATCTCGCTCCCTCCGACGAGGCACGTTATGCAGCCATTGAGGCCGAACCCGTCCTGACCGGCGATCTCCGGACCGATGCCCTCGCTGGCGCCATCGCCGAGTATCTCGCCAAGCAGCGCCGCCTTGGCCGGGTGCCGCCCTGGACCGGTGGCCCGGCGCGGCGTTTGAAGGACCCCTGGTTCACGACCAGTTCGACGTCCCCGGCCCTGCGCGAGTATTTGACCTTCGCCAGCCCGGGAGAGTTCGCCTCCCGCAACATCTTTACCGACGAGCGGCCGCTGCGGCGGGCGCGCGAGACTTCAGGACAACACTCAGCATGATCATCGCCATCGACGGCCCGGCTGCCTCGGGCAAGGGCACCATGGCCAAGCGCCTCGCGGCGCATTATGGCCTCAGGCACCTGGATACGGGCGTGATCTACCGCGCGGTGGCGCATGCGCTGCTGACGGCTGGTCTCGATCTCACGGATGAGGCGCGGGCGGCCGAGGTCGCCATGACGCTGGATCCCTCGACCTTCGACAACCCCGCGTTCAGGTCCCACGAGGTCGGCTCGGCCGCCTCCGTGGTCTCGGCGCTGCCCAAAGTGCGCGAGGCGCTGCTGGCCTTCCAGCGGCAGTTCGCCAGCCAGCCGCCAGGGGCCGTGCTCGACGGCCGTGACATCGGAACCGTGATCTGCCCGGACGCCGAGGTGAAGATCTACGTGGTCGCCGACCCCAAGATCCGGGCGCATCGCCGCACGCTGGAGGCGCGGTCCCGGGGCGAGCCGGCCGATGAGGCGACCATTCTGGCCGACATCCTGGCGCGCGACGAGCGCGACCAGAACCGCCCCGTTGCTCCTTTAAAACAAGCAGCGGATGCTTACTTGCTTGATAACTCCCATTTGGATATAGAGGGCGGCGTCCGGGCCGCCATCGACATCGTCGAGGCCGTTCGAGCGGGCCGTCAGCGGGTTTGATTTCCGCTGGCGTCATTGGAGGAACCGCCCGCTCCCGCCCTTGACCGTCGATAGCTCGATTGCAGTCCAATCGGGTCCGATCAGCCGGACGAAGATTCCTACGTTACGCACGTCACACGTGTCGCATGTGCAGGCATTGCCGGCCCGCGTCGTTTGCGCTTTTCGCGCTGACAACGTGGACGTCTGGGGATTTGTGGACCTCCAGGCACTGTTCATCCGATGCGCCGATCAACCCCACGCTGGCGAGAATGTCCGCATCTGGAGAACCAATGGCTTCGAGTACGTCTGCTAATTCCTACAATCCCAGCCGCGATGATTTTGCCGCGATGCTGGACGAGTCCTTCACGAAGGGCAATCTTCAGGAAAGCTCCGTCGTCAAGGGCAAGGTCGTCGCGATCGAGAAGGACATGGCCGTCATCGACGTCGGCCTGAAGACCGAAGGCCGCGTGGCGCTGCGTGAATTTTCCGGTCCCGGCCGCGACAGCGAGCTGAAGGTCGGCGACGAGGTCGAAGTGTTCCTCGACCGCATCGAGAACGCGCTCGGCGAAGCCGTGCTGTCGCGCGACAAGGCCCGCCGCGAAGAGAGCTGGGGCAAGCTCGAGAAGGCGTTCCAGAACAACGAGAAGGTCAACGGCGTCATCTTCAACCAGGTCAAGGGCGGCTTCACCGTCGACCTCGACGGTGCCGTGGCCTTCCTGCCGCGCTCGCAGGTCGACATCCGTCCGATCCGCGACGTCGCGCCGCTGATGAACAACTCGCAGCCGTTCCAGATCCTCAAGATGGACCGTCGCCGCGGCAACATCGTCGTGTCGCGCCGCACCGTGCTGGAAGAGACCCGCGCCGAGCAGCGCCAGGAGCTGGTGCAGAACCTCGAAGAGGGTCAGGTCATCGACGGCGTCGTCAAGAACATCACCGATTACGGTGCGTTCGTCGACCTCGGCGGCATCGACGGCCTGCTGCACGTCACCGATATCGCCTGGCGGCGTGTCAACCATCCGACCGAGGTGCTCAGCATCGGTCAGACGGTCAAGGTCAAGATCATCAAGATCAACCACGAGACGCACCGCATCTCGCTCGGCATGAAGCAGCTGCTCGACGATCCGTGGCAGGGCATCGAGGCGAAGTACCCGCTGCAGGCCCGCTTCCATGGCCGCGTCACCAACATCACCGACTACGGCGCGTTCGTCGAGCTCGAGCCGGGCATCGAAGGCCTGATCCACGTCTCCGAGATGTCGTGGACCAAGAAGAACATGCACCCCGGCAAGATCGTGTCGACCTCGCAGGAGGTCGAAGTGCAGGTGCTCGAAGTCGATTCGGTCAAGCGCCGCATCTCGCTCGGTCTCAAGCAGACCATGCGCAATCCGTGGGAGGTCTTCGTCGAGAAGCATCCGACGGGTTCGACCGTCGAGGGCGAGGTCAAGAACAAGACCGAGTTCGGCCTGTTCCTGGGCCTCGAAGGCGACGTCGACGGCATGGTCCATCTGTCGGATCTCGACTGGAAGCAGCCGGGCGAGCAGGTCATCGACAACTACAAGAAGGGCGACATGGTCAAGGCCGTGGTGCTCGACGTCGACGTGGAGAAGGAGCGGATCTCGCTCGGCATCAAGCAGCTCGAAGGCGATCCCTTCGCCGAGCCGGGCGATGTCAAGAAGGGTGCGGTCGTCACCTGCGAAGTGCTCGACGTCAAGGACGGCGGCATCGACGTCAAGATCGTCGGCACCGACTTCTCGACCTTCATCAAGCGCTCCGAGCTGGCGCGCGATCGCAACGACCAGCGCACCGAGCGGTTCGCCGTCGGTGAGAAGGTCGATGCCCGCGTGATCCAGTTCGACAAGAAGGCCCGCAAGGTCCAGGTGTCGATCAAGGCGCTGGAAGTCGCGGAAGAGAAGGAAGCCATCGCGCAGTACGGTTCGTCCGATTCGGGCGCGACGCTGGGCGACATTCTCGGTACCGCGCTCAAGAACCGCGATTCGAAGTAAGCCTTCGAAATCGCGCGACGAGATCAAAGCCCCGGCTTCGGCCGGGGCTTTTTTCGTGCGGCGGGGCATTTGGACCCGCCCCGCGCCTGCCTGTCGAATATGCAGATCCAGAGCTATCGCGGCGAACGAACCTGCAGCTTAGTTGCTCCGTCATGCCCGGGCTTGTCCCGGGCATCCACGTCGTTCCCAGTGCGCCGAACGACGTTGATGGCCGGGACGAGCCCGGCCATGACGACGCGGAGGGAGATGAGAGCAAAACTCCCGATCGTCATGCGGGAGCGCTCCGGCCTGGGCCGAGCCCAACAGTCCTCAGCCCCCCGCGCGGCGAAGCGTTCCTTTCTTCAAATTACGCCACGATTGATGTAATCGGATAACGAGATATTCAGGCTGCGGATGCAAAACGCGCCGAGACCTCCAGGAGCTGTCCATGTCGCTTGATTCGGATGTGATCGTCGATCGCCGCAGGCTGCGCCGCAAGCTGACGTTCTGGCGTGTCGTGGCGGTGCTGGTTGCGATCGCCGCGTTGTCCGTGGTCGGTCTTGCGATGTCGCCGCAGGGGCGCACCGCGCTCTCGACCTCAGGCTCGATCGCGCGCGTCAACATCGAGGGCCTGATCCGCAGCGACCAGGAGCGCGTCGAGGCGCTGGAGCGGCTGGAGAACTCGTCGGCCGAGGCCGTGATCGTGCACATCAACTCGCCTGGCGGCACCACCGCAGGCTCCGAGCAGCTCTACGATTCGCTGGTGCGGCTGAAGGCGAAGAAGCCGCTGGTCGTGGTGGTCGAAGGGCTGGCGGCCTCCGGCGGCTACATCGGCGCGATCGCCGCCGACCACATCGTCGCCCAGCAGAGCTCGCTGGTGGGCTCGATCGGCGTGCTGTTCCAGTATCCCAATGTCAGCGAGCTTTTGAAGACGATCGGCGTCAAGGTCGAGGAGGTGAAGTCCTCACCGCTCAAGGCCGCACCCAACGGCTATGAGCCGACCAGCCCGGAGGCGCGCGCTGCACTCGACGACCTGGTGAAGGACTCCTATGCTTGGTTCCGCGGTCTCGTGAAGAACCGTCGCGGCATGGATGATGCGCTGCTGGAAAAGGTCGCCGATGGCCGCGTCTTCACCGGTCGGCAGGCGGTCGAGCTGAAATTGATCGATGAGCTCGGCGACGAGAAGGCGGCGGTCGCCTGGCTCGTGGCCAACAAGGGCGTGAAGAAGGACCTGCCGGTGCGCGACTACAAGCTGGTGCCGCGGTTTGGTGATCTCACGTTCCTGCGGACGGCTACCTCGATGGCGCTCGATGCCGTCGGCCTGTCCGGGATCGCGCGCCAGATCGAGCGCACCGGCGTCGTTCAGGCGGTCGATCGGATCGGACTCGACGGCATGCTGGCGCTCTGGCAGCCCGCAACGGGGAATTGAAACCCGCCAAAACAATCGTCAGACCGATGTTCTCGCCAAGCGTGTGCCGTCGCGTGGTCCGACATCGGGGCCCGCAAGCCGATTCACGGGCCCGATGAATGATTTAGCGTCTTGACAGTCCAGCATATTTTCACGGAAATGGGACCCGTCTCCCCGGGTACATTTTCTCGATGATCAAATCCGAGCTTGTTCAGCGTATCGCCGAGCACAACCCGCATCTCTACCAGCGGGATGTCGAGAACATCGTCAATGCGATCCTCGACGAGATCGTGGCCGCGCTCGCGCGCGGCGATCGCGTCGAGCTACGCGGGTTCGGAGCGTTCTCGGTCAAGCATCGGCCGGCGCGCGCCGGTCGCAATCCGCGGACCGGCGCTCACGTTCCCGTGGACCAGAAGTCCGTGCCGTTCTTCAAGACGGGCAAGGAAATGCGCGAGCGGCTGAATCGGGACCATCCCGATGGCGCTGGCGACGCGGACGAGTGACGCGTCTCGCCCCGGACGTACAGCTTGCCCAAGGTGATGTCAGGGGCTGATTTCACGGGGCTGATTTCGGGGCGGACCGGCCTGACCGATACGAGCGAGCGCATGCGAAAATTCCTCACCATCGTGATCGTTGTTCCGCTGTTGCTGCTGTTCGTCGTGTTCGCAGTCGCCAACCGGCATTTCGTTACCGTATCATTTGATCCGTTCAATGCGACCGATCCGGCGCTGGCCGTCACTGTCCCGCTGTTCGCGTTGATCATCGCGGTGGCGATCCTGGGCGTCATCGCCGGCGGCTGCGCCACCTGGATCGGCCAGCGCCGCTGGCGCCGCGCCGCCCGCCGCAACCTGGCGGACGCCGAAGCGGCTCGGGCACAGGTGGCCCAGCTCAGCGCCGCCGCGCGTGCGAACCAAGGCTCGGCACAATCCCTGGTTCCGGCCGCACCGGCCCGGCTTTTCGCCCCTTATGGGCGAGACAAGCAGGGCGCCGCGTTGTAGAAGGCGCGCAAGGCCGAACGGCGCTTGCGACGCCGTCGGTCTCTGGTGATCCTTTCCGTCCGGACGTGCGTTTCTACCGATGTCCCTGCTCGTCAAAATCTGCGGCCTGACCACGCCCGACACCCTTGCTGCGGCGCTCGACGCGGGCGCCGACATGGTGGGATTCGTGTTCTTTCCGCCGTCCCCGCGCCACGTCAGCCTGACCGATGCCCGAGCGCTCGGCCGCGACGCGAAGGGCCGCGCGCTCAAGGTGGCGCTGACCGTGGATGCCGACGATCCGACGATCGAGAACATCGTCGAGACCCTGCGTCCGGACCTGCTCCAGCTCCACGGCCGCGAAAGCGTCGCGCGCATCCGTGACCTCAAGCAGCGCTTCGGCCTGCCGGTCATGAAGGCGATCCCGGTCGAGACGGCTGCTGACCTCGCGCCGCTGGCGGGCTACGCCGATGTCTGCGACCGTATCCTGTTCGACGCGCGCGCGCCAAAGGACGCGACCCGCCCCGGGGGCCTCGGCGCGACCTTCGACTGGCATCTGCTCCAGAGCGTGAATCTCGATCGTCCGTTCATGGTCTCGGGTGGCTTGAGCGCGGACAACGTCACCGAGGCCGTGCGGATCACGCGTGCCGGCGGTGTCGACGTGTCATCCGGCGTCGAACGGGCGTCGGGTGTGAAGGATTGCGACCTGATCCGGGATTTCATTCGTGCGGCGCGCGCCGCTGAAGAGTTGAGCGTCCAATGACCACAGCCATTCCCAATTCCTTCCGCAGCGGTCCGGATGATCGCGGCCATTTCGGCATCTTCGGCGGCCGCTTCGTCGCCGAAACGCTGATGCCGCTGATTCTCGATCTGGAAAAGGCCTATGCGGAGGCCAAAGCCGACCCGGCGTTCCACGCCGAGATGACCGGCTACCTCAAACACTATGTCGGCCGGCCCTCGCCGCTGTACTACGCGGAGCGCCTGACCGAGCATCTCGGCGGCGCCAAGATCTACTTCAAGCGCGAGGAGCTCAATCACACCGGCTCGCACAAGGTCAACAACGTGCTCGGCCAGATCATGGTCGCGCGCCGCATGGGCAAGAAGCGCATCATCGCCGAGACCGGCGCCGGTCAGCACGGTGTCGCCACCGCCACGCTGTGTGCGCGGTTCGGGCTCGACTGCGTCGTCTACATGGGCGCCGTCGACGTCGAGCGGCAGCAGCCCAACGTGATCCGCATGGAGATGCTCGGCGCCAAGGTGGTGCCAGTACAGTCGGGAGCGAAGACGCTCAAGGACGCCATGAACGAGGCGCTGCGTGACTGGGTCACCAACGTCCACAATACGTTCTACTGCATCGGCACCGTCGCCGGCCCGCACCCCTATCCGATGATGGTCCGCGACTTCCAGTCGGTGATCGGCAGCGAGACTCGCACGCAGATGCAGGAGGCCGAAGGCCGCCTGCCGGATTCGCTGATCGCCTGCATCGGCGGCGGCTCCAATGCGATGGGCCTGTTCCATCCGTTCCTGGATGATCCCACAGTGGAGATCTATGGCGTCGAGGCCGCGGGCCATGGTCTCACGCAGCTGCATGCGGCCTCGATCGCCGGCGGCCGTCCCGGCGTGCTGCACGGCAACCGCACCTATCTGCTGATGAACGAGGATGGCCAGATCGACGAGGCGCATTCGATCTCCGCCGGCCTCGACTATCCCGGCATCGGACCGGAGCACTCCTGGCTGCACGACGTCGGCCGCGTGAACTATCTGTCGGCGACCGACGAGGAAGCGCTGGCTGCGTTCCAGCTGCTGTCACGGCTCGAAGGCATCATTCCCGCGCTGGAGCCCGCGCATGCGATCGCCAAGGTGATGGAGCTCGCGCCCAAGAAGCCGAGGGATCATCTGATGGTGGTCAACATGTCCGGCCGCGGCGACAAGGACGTGCCGCAGGTCGGTGACATCCTGCGAGGAAGGGCAAGAGCACAGTGACCAGCCGGATGGATGCGCGTTTCGCGCAGTTGAAGACCGAAGGCCGCTCGGCGTTCGTCACGTTCGTGATGGCCGGCGATCCCGACGCCGAGACCTCGCTCGCGATCGTCAAGGCGCTGCCGCAGGCGGGCGCCGACATCATCGAAATCGGCATGCCGTTCACCGATCCGATGGCCGACGGACCGTCGATCCAGGCGGCGGGCCTGCGCGCGCTCAAGGCCGGCATGACCTTGAAGAAGACCTTGCAGCTGGTGCGCAGCTTCCGTGAGAGCGACGCGGCGACACCGATCGTGCTGATGGGCTACTACAACCCGATCTACATCTACGGCGTCGATACGTTCCTCGACGACGCCAAGACGGCCGGCGTGGATGGCCTGATCATCGTCGACCTGCCGCCGGAGGAGGACACCGAGCTGTGTATTCCGGCGCTGAAGGCCGGGCTCAATTTCATCCGGCTGGCGACGCCGACCACCGATGACAAGCGGTTGCCGGCGGTGCTCGCGAACACCTCCGGCTTCGTCTATTACGTCTCGATCACCGGCATCACCGGCGCTGCGGCCGCGGATTCGTCCGCCGTGGGTGCCGCCGTGGCCCGCATCAAGCGCCATACCGAACTGCCGGTTTGCGTCGGCTTCGGCATCCGGACACCGGAAGCCGCCCGCGCGATCGCCGCCAACGCCGATGGCGCCGTGGTCGGCACCGCCCTGGTCGACGCGCTGCGCGCCAGCCTCGATGCCGAGGGGCGCGCGACCGCCAAGACCGTCAGCGCGGTCGCCGATCTGGCCGCGGCCCTGGCCCAGGGGGTGCGCGGGGCGCAACAGGCCGCGGAATAAACCATCAACCAATCGCCGATGAACGTCGCGGCCGGCTTGCCGCGGCGCTGCCGTCCCGCCATATAACCGGGCGACCGCAACACGGAGCTTTTCATGAACTGGCTTACCAACGTGGTCCGGCCGAAGATCCGCAACATCCTGCGCCGCGAGACGCCGGAGAACCTCTGGATCAAGTGCCCGGATTCTGGACAGCTCGTGTTCTACAAGGACGTCGAGGCCAACCAGTTCGTCATCCCCGGCTCGAACTATCACATGCGCATGGGCGCGGCGGCGCGGCTGAAGTCGATGTTCGACAATGAGACGTGGTTCGACGTCGCGCTGCCCGAGGTCACGCCCGACCCGCTGAAGTTCCGTGACGAGCGCCGCTACGCCGACCGCATCAAGGATGCGCGGGCGCGGACCGGCATGAATGACGCGGTCAAGGTCGGCTTCGGCAAGCTCGAAGGCATGGGCGTCGTCATCGCCGTGCAGGATTTCGACTTCATGGGCGGCTCGCTCGGCATGGCCGCGGGCGAGGCGATCGTGCGCGGGCTGGAGCTCGCGGTCGAGAAGACTTCGCCGTTCATCGTGTTCGCGGCCTCCGGCGGCGCCCGCATGCAGGAGGGCATCCTGTCGCTGATGCAGATGCCGCGCACGACGGTGGCCGTGCAGATGCTGCGCGAGGCCAAGCTCCCCTACATCGTCGTGCAGACCAATCCGACCACCGGCGGAGTCACCGCGTCCTATGCGATGCTTGGCGACGTTCATATCGCCGAGCCCGGCGCGCTGATCGGTTTCGCGGGCGCCCGTGTCATCGAACAGACCATCCGCGAAAAGCTGCCCGAGGGATTCCAGCGCGCCGAATATTTGCTCGATCACGGCATGGTCGACATGGTCGTGCATCGCCATGACCTGCGCCCGACCCTGGCGCGGCTGTGCCGCCTGCTGACCAAGGCGCCGGCCGTCGAACATGCCAAGCCCGCGCCGCAGCTGCCGCCGCCGGCCAAGTCCGCCGAAACGGCGGAAGCGCCGGCGGTCGCAACGAGCGCGTGAACGCGTCTGCCGCCCAGCCCAAGCCTGCGCTCGACGAGCTGATCACGCGTCTCTCCGCGCTGCATCCAAGCAGGATCTCGCTCGGGCTCGACCGCATGCACCGGCTGCTGGCGCAGCTCGATCATCCCGAGCGCAAGCTGCCGCCGGTGATCCATGTCGCCGGCACCAACGGCAAGGGCTCCACGGTCGCCTATCTGCGCGCGATGCTCGAAGCGGCGGGCCTGCGCGTCCATGTCTTCACCTCGCCCTGGCTGGTGCGCATCAACGAGAGCTATCGGCTCGGCAAGGTCGGCGGCGGCGTCCTGGTCGACGACGATGAGCTGATCTCCGCGCTCTCGGAGTGCGAGCGGATCAACGCGGGCGCGCCGATCACCTTCTTCGAGGTCAAGACCGTCGCGGCCTTCGCGCTGTTCGCCAGGCATCCTGCCGACGTCGTGCTGCTCGAAGTCGGGCTCGGCGGCCGGCTGGATTCGACCAATGTGCTCGAGCAGGTCGCGGCCTCGGTGCTGACGCCGATCAGCATGGACCACATGGAATTCCTCGGCGACACGCGCGCGCTGATCGCAGCCGAGAAGGCTGCCATCATCAAGCGCGGCTGTCCGGTGATTTCGGCGGCGCAGGAGTCGGACGCGATGGCCGTGATCGAGCGCGAGGCCAAGCGCCAGCGTGCGCCGCTGTTTGCCGGGGGCGAGAGCTGGCACGTCAGTGTCGAGCGCAACCGGCTGGTCTATCAGGACGATCGCGGTCTGCTGGATCTGCCGGCGCCAAAGCTGTTCGGGCGACATCAGTTCGACAATGCGGGCCTCGCGATCGCGACCTTGCGTGCGCTCGATCAGTTCAAGCTCCCGACCAAGGCGTTCGAGGACGGCATCGTCGGCGCCGAATGGCCGGCGCGCATGCAGCGGCTATCGAACGGTGCATTGACCGCGATCGCGCCGCAGGGCGCCGAGATCTGGCTCGACGGCGGTCATAATGCCGAAGGCGGCCGCGTCGTCGCCGCCGCGATCGGCGATCTCGAAGAGCGTTTCTCGCGGCAGCTCGTCGTCATCGTCGGCATGATGGGCAACAAGGATGCCGCCGCCTTCCTCGCCAACTTCGCCGGGCTGACGCGCCACATCATCGTCGTGCCGATTCCGAACGAGAGCAAGGCGACGGCGCCGGCCGATCTCGCAGCGGCTGCGCGCACGCTCGGCATGCGCGTCGAGATTGCCGATGGCGTGGCGTCCGCGCTCGCCGGCATCGCGCGGCTTGCCTATGAAGTGCCGCCGCGTATCCTGATCACGGGGTCGCTTTATCTTGCGGGGCACGTGCTCGACCTCAACGGCACGCCGCCGACCTGAGGACAACACCACATGCGTTTTGCCGCGATCGCCGACGTCCACGGCAATCATCTCGCACTCGAAGCCGTGCTCGCCGATATCCGTGCGCAAGGCGTGACCGAGATCGTCGACCTCGGCGACATGGCAAGCGGCCCGCTCGATGCGCGAAAGTCGCTGGACAGGCTGATGGCGCTCGATGCGGTGCATGTGCGCGGCAATCACGATCGCTGGCTGATCGATCGCCCGTTCGAGAAGATGGGCGCGTGGGAGCGCCCGGCCTATCCGCAGCTCGACAGCAAACATCTCGATTGGCTGCGCACGGTCCCGGCGACGGCAGTCTATCGCGACCAGGCGTTTCTCTGTCACGCGACGCCTGAGGACGACAACGTCTACTGGCTTGAAAACGTTGCGGCGGATGGCGCTATCACCTGCGCGACGCTCGATGAGATCGAGCGGCTGGCCGCCGGCATTTCGCAATCGCTGATCCTGTGCGGCCACACGCACACCGCACGCGCCGTGCGCCTGCGTGACGGAAGACTGATCGTGAACCCCGGCAGCGTCGGCAGCCCTGGCTATTCCTACAACGTGCCGCATCCGCATGTGGTGCAGGCCGGCACGCCCGACGCGCGCTACGCGATCCTGGAGCTGACTCCGGCTGGTTGGAGCGTGAGCTTTCGCCATGTGCCTTACGATCATCGCGCGATGGCCGAGCTGGCGCGCGCCAATGGCGACGAGGAATTTGCATCCGCGCTCGCCACCGGCTGGATCCGCTGATCAGGCGAGCAGCTTCAAGGGATCGGCGACCTTCTGCTCGAGCTGCTCGAAGGTGCATTGCTTCGGCCATTTGTCCGGGCGCCAGCGCAGGATCGAGGTGCCGTGACGGAAGCGTTCGCCGGAGAAGTGGTCGTAGCAGACCTCGATCACCAGCTTCGGCTTCAGCGGACACCATTCCGCCGAGCGCTCGGTCGACCACCGGCTCGGCCCGCCCGGCGCATTGCCGGTGAAGCCGGGTGGCGAGATCAATGGCTCGAGTTTGTCGGTCAGCGCGGGCTTCTCGTCCTTCTTGAGCGCGGAGGTGAAGCCGACGTGATGCAGCAGGCCGTTTTCGTCATACAGACCAAGGAGTAGCGAGCCGACGAGCTTCCGCCCGTTGTCACCTTTGTTCGTCGCGTAGCGGAAACCGCCGATGACGCAATCGGCCGAGCGATAGCGCTTGATCTTCTGCATGCCGTCGCGGTTGCCGGCCTGGTAGGGCAAGTCGACGCGTTTCGCGATCACGCCGTCCGAGCCGCCGCCGGACTGCGCCAGCCATTTCTGCGCGGTCGCGAAGCGCGTCGTCGCCGGAGACAGCCGGAAGGTCGGATGGCCTTCGAAATTGGCCTTCGCGAAAGTTTCCAGTGCCGGGCGTCGGTCATGCAGCGGCTCTGTCATCAGCTCATTGTCCTTCGCCGTCGCCAGCAGGTCGAAGGCGAGGAACAACGCCGGCGTTTCGACGGAGAGCTTCTTCACGCGGCTGGCGGCCGGATGAATCCGCTGTAGCAGGGTATCGAACGAGAACGATTTCGCCTGCGGCACCACCAGCTCGCCGTCGAGCGTGAAGCGCGTTGCCTTCAGCTTCCGCGCGGCGGCGACCACTTCGGGGAAGTAGCGCGCGAGATCCTCGCCGGCCTTCGACTGCATGGTGACACTCGTCCCGTCGCGCGCGAGCAGGCAGCGGAAACCGTCCCATTTCGGCTCGTACAGCCAGTCCTCGCCGAGCGGGATCACATCTACCGACCGCGCCTCCATGGCCAGGAGGCCGGATTTGCGGGAGGGGGAGCGGCGGGGGCGGGCGGGCATGGTGACATCCGAAAACGCTGAAAACACCTCCTCTCAACGCAAACGGCCGGCGATGGCGCCGGCCGTTCGACAGAAATTCTGGTTTGGAACGCGTCACATCGACGACGAAATCCACTGCTGCAGCTTCGCCTTCGGCGCGGCGCCGACCTGACGGGAGGCCATTTCGCCGCCCTTGAACACCATCAGGGTCGGGATCGACATCACGCCGTATTTCGAGGCCGTCTTCGGGCTCTCGTCGACGTTCAGCTTGACGATCTTGACCTTGTCGCCGAGCGCGCTCGAAATCTCGTCGAGGGCAGGCGCGATCATGCGGCACGGACCGCACCACTCGGCCCAGAAGTCGACCACGACCGGGCCGTCCGCCTGGAGCACTTCGCTTTCGAAATCGGCGTCGGAAACCTTGCCAACGGCCATGGGATCTACCTCGTTCGGTTGGAGGGAGCGGCACCGATGTCGCGCCGCCTCTTCTGCGTGGGTGTCAAAGTAGGAATGGCGCGATGCCGGGTCAAGCGCGCTCACTCAGACGGGATCGGATGGCAGCATGGCGTCCAACGCGGAGGCTGGAAGCTCCATGAATTCAGGGGCTTCGGTCCAGAGCAGGGCGGCGCGGACGGCTCGTCCGGGGTACAATTGCCCGAGCACGGCCCGGTACAGCGCGAGCTGCCGGACATAGGCCTCGGGCACGTCGGATAGCCCCGAGGGCGGCTGCTGGTTGGTCTTGAAGTCGACGATCAGCACCTCGGCCTCGGTCACCACGAGCCGGTCGATCTGGCCGGACACCAGCGCCCGCGGCTGTCCGGGCAGCGCGAGGCGGCCGACGATCGACACCTCGGCCCGGCTGCCGGGGGCGAACACCGCGGCAAAACGCGAGTCGCCGATCACGGCTAGCACGCGCGCCGCCAGCCGCTCGCGCTCCTCCTCAGGCCAATCCGCCGCATTGCGGAGCAGATATCGCAGCGCGGCGTCGCGGCGCCGTTCGGGCAGCACGTCCGGCAGCGACTGCAGCAGGCGATGCACCAGGGTGCCGCGCTGCATCGCGAGGCTGCGCGCCGCTAGCGATTCGCCCGTGCGCACCGGCCGCTCGTCGGATGAGGGATCGGACGGCCTGAGCACGGCGATCTCTGCGGGCGCCTCGGCCGACGGCGCCCTCAGCCAGGCCGGCAGTTCGACCGCCGTCTCTCCCATGCGCCGCGCCGCGTCGCCGGAGGTCTCCGCGATGTCCTCAGGCCGCGCGTAACGCTTGACGGGCCCGTCCTCGGTCTCGATCACCTCGACCTGCAAGCCCGCCGCATCGAGTCCACGCGCCATCAGGTCGTACCAGCTGCCGCCGCGGACGTTGGTCATGTTGCCCGGCATGCAGCCGCCGATCACCAGCCGGTCGGCGGCCCGGGTCATCGCGACATAGAGCAGGCGGCGATATTCGTCCTCGGTCTCTTTCAGCATCGCGACGCGCGCGGCCGCGACGGCCTGCGGATCGTCCGCCTTGCGGCCGGCCCACACCACGATCTCCTGCTCGCCATGCGGCACGTGGATCAGCCGCAGCCGCTGCGAATCCGCCGGCGACGAGGTGGTGTCGACCAGGAACACCACGGAGGCTTCGAGCCCCTTGGCGCCGTGCACGGTCATGACGCGCACCTCGTCACGCGAGATCTCCATGTCACGCTTGACCTCGGTATCGGCGGCGCGCAGCCACGCGACAAAACCCTGCAGCGAGGCCGGCGCCTTGCGTTCATAGGACAGCGCGAGCTCGAGGAATTCGTCGAGCGCGTCATTGGCCTCGTGGCCGAGCCGCGCCAGGATGCGCCGCCGTCCGCCGTCGCCACCGAGCAGCCAGGCATAGAACGCGAACGGGGTGTCTTCCGCGGCGCGCCGCTCGCACTGCTGCAGCCGGCGTACGACGCCCTGCAGCCGCTCGTCGCCGACGGCGTGCGAGGTCAGTGCATCGCGCAACGACCCGCGGCGCTGCCACGCCAGCTTGAACAGATCGTCGTCGTCGAGGCCGAACAGCGGGCTCTTCAGCGCGGTCGCCAGCGCCAGGTCGTCCCGCGGCAGCAGCAGCGCGTCGGCAAGGTTCATCAGATCGATGATCGCGATGTGCTCGGTCAGCTTGAGCCGGTCGGCGCCTGCCACGGGAATGCCGGCATGCTTGAGCGCCTGGATGACGGCATCGAACGCGTTGCCGCGCCGGCGCACCAGGATCAGCATGTCGCCGTAGCTCAGCCGCCGCCGCGCGCCGTCATGGCCGGTCATCGTGCCCGTCTGGATCAGCCGCTTGATCTCGGCCTGGATGCGCCGCGACAGCTTCACCTCGGGGCTGGTGACGGAGACGCCGTCGAACGGCGCGCGCCAGCCCTCGATCTCCTTGCGGTCGTCGCGTTCGCACAGGCTCCACAGCTCGACCAGGCTCGGCCCGGCATCGGTCATCGCGTTGTGGATGGGATAGCCGATGTCAGGCGAATGGATGCTGCTGTAGACCTCGCGCTCGCGGAACACGTGGTCGACCGCGTGCAGCACCGTCGGTCCCGAGCGGAACGAATAGGTGAAGGACACCGGATCGAACAGCAGCCCTGCGTCGGTGAAGCGCTTCTGCAGCTGGCGCCGACGCGCATCGAATTCGTGCGGGTCGGCGCCCTGGAACGAGAAGATCGACTGCTTCTCGTCGCCGACCGCAAAGATGGTCCGCGTGAGCGAGTCGCGCGCGCCGGCGCCGGCGGTGAACTCCTCGATGATGTGGGCGACGATGTCCCATTGCCGCGGGCTCGTATCCTGCGCCTCGTCGATCAGCACGTGATCGACGCCGCGGTCGAGCTTGTAGTGCACCCACCCCGCCGAGACGCGGTTGAGCATGACGAGCGTCTTGTCGATCAGGTCGTCATAGTCAAGGAGCCCGCGCTCCTCCTTCTCGCGGCGATAGTTGGCCGCCGCCGCGGTCGCGATCCGCAGCAGCGCCTCGGTGCGGTCACGAACCACAGCAGCGCGGCGCTTCTCGATCAGGCGATCGAGCCGGCGCGCTTCCGACTCGAACAGGCCGGCGAGCCCCGGATTTCCGTCGGCGAACTTCTTGGTGAGCAGCGATTTGCGCGGCTCCTTCTTCTCGGTCAGGAACAGCCGAAGATATTCGTCGACCTGATCCGTACCCGAGAAGGCCAGCGCCGCGCGCAGTTGCTCCGCCTGATCCTTGTCGGACTTGGCGCCGCCGTCGAGCCGCGCGGCGATCTCGCTCCAATCCGCGCGCGGCAGGTTGGGGCCATCGAGAATGTCATGCTCGATCGCCTCCAGTGTCTCGCCGGCGCCGATGCCGAGCACCTCGCCGAGCTGTTGCGCGGCGACCTCGACGCGGCCGGCGCCATCGGTCCAGGCCATGAAATGATCGCGGCTGAGACAGGCGTCGCGCACGACCTCCTTGAAGGTCGAATCCGCTGCATTGGCCATTGCGACCTGCAGCGCGCGGCCGACGGCGCTGTCCGGCGCGCGCGCCGCATCGAGCAGCACCTTGAGGTTGGCGCGCTCCATCATCTCGGTCTGGTCGCGCTCGTCGAGCACCGCAAACCGCGCCGGCACGTTGGCCTCGAACGGAAACTGCTGCAAGAGCCGCGTGCACAATGCGTGGATGGTCTGCACCTTCAGCCCGCCCGGCGTCTCCAGCGCGCTGGCGAACAGCTTGCGTGCCGAGGCGCGCAGCTTCTTGTCAGGGGTGGGAATGCCGGTCGCTTTGATCGCGCCGTCGAGCGCGTCGTCGTCGAGCGTCACCCAATGACCGAGTGTCGAGAACACGCGCTCGGCCATGTTGGCGGCGGCGGCCTTGGTGAAGGTGATGCACAGGATCTTTTCCGGCGGCACGCCGTCGAGCAGCAGCCGGATCACGCGCTGCACCAGCACATGCGTCTTGCCCGAGCCGGCATTGGCCGACACGAACGCCGAGGCAGCCGGGTTCGAGGCGCGGGTCTGCGCGTCGCGCACGGCCTGCGGAATGGGGCGGGGCGCCTTCACCATTCCTCGACTCCCAGTCCGCCCGCCGCCGACCATTCCTTGATGCGGGCGAGGTCGTCATAGCTGCCGTAGCGGTTCGCCCACATCGACAGGTTCAGCGAAGTATAGCCTTGATTGACGTCCTCGAAGCTGCGGATCAGCTCTTCCAGTTTGTTGCGCGCCTCCTGCGCGGCCTGGTCCGGATGCTGTGGCGGGTCACTCTTGTTGATCTTCAGTTCGAGGATGCGCTCCTCGCCCGGCGGATTGTTGCCCGACAGCCTGACATAAACGAGCTGGCTGATCAGGCTGCCGGCCGGGATGCCCTCGAAGCCGCCCTCGCGCAGGATCGCGGCCTCTAACGTGAGCTGCGGCGACAGGCCCATCCGTACCTGCTTGGCGGTTGGCGGCTGGCCGGTCTTGTAGTCGAGGATGGCGTAGGTGCCCTCGGCACGGCGCTCGATGCGGTCGGCGCGCGCCGACAGCATGAAGGTGCGATCATGGCTCAAGGGAATGCCGATCTCGCCGCGGATCTCGGCGGTGATCGCGCCGATCTGCTCGCGGCGGGCGCTCTCCCACGCCGCGAACCAGCCGGCGATGCGCTGGAAGCGCGGCCACCACAGCGCGCGCGCCTCGGGGCGCTCCATCAGCGGCGCAAAGTGCTTCTCGCCGATCACGCGCAGCGCATGCGCCGGATGCAGCGGCAGCGCCTCTGCATAGGTCTGCGTGAACTCGCCGATCGCCTCATGGATCGCCGAGCCGCGATCGGCCGCCGACAGCGGCATGTCGACGGGATCGAGCGGATCGAGCCTGAGGATGTAGCGCGCGAAGATGGTATAGGGATCGCGCAGCCAGTCCTCTATCGCGGTCACCGACATGCGCAGCGGACGTGCCGCTAGCGGCGGCTTCGGCGCCGGCTGCTCGATGGGCTTCACCGCGGCAGGCTGGTCGAGCACTTCGGCATAGCGGACGTAAGCGTCGCCGCGCGCGGTCGCCGCGTTCCAGCGCTCGGCGCCGGCGACGGCTTCGAGCCGGTGCAGGAAGCGCGAGGCGACAGCCGGCGCGCCCCCGGATTTCGCCGCATGCGTCAGGATCACTTCGGACGCGCCGAGCAGCTGCGCGAAGTCGTGTGCCGAGAGGCCGATGCGGCGCTCGGGCAGGTCGAGGCCGAGCTGATGCCGCATCGGGCGGCTCAGCCAGGGATCGATGCGCGGCGCCGGCGGCCACACGCCCTCGATCAGGCCGCCGATGATGATGCGATCGGCCTGCATCAGGCGCGCTTCGAGCGGACCGTAGATCTGCAACTGCGCGCCGTGGCGCTCGGGGCGGCGCACCGCGCGATCGGAGAACGCGGTGTGGAACAGGTCCGGATAATCCGACAGCGGCGCCATCAGGCCGCAGCGCTCGCCGGAGGCCAGCAGATCGTCGAAGCAGCGTGCCAGCGCCGTGCCGGCGCGGTCGGCAAAGGCGGTGCTGAGACCGGCATCGTCGGTCGACAGCGCGATCAGCACCTCGCGGTGTCGCGCGGCCAGCTCGGCGAAATCCTGCGGCCGCGGCGAGGCGAGGTTTTCCAACGGCGCCAGCGCGGTCTGCAATTGCGCAATCAGCGCGCCGGCGCCGTCGAGCTGCTCATTGCTGAGCCGCGCGCGCGGTTCGGCCTTGTGCAGTGATGAGGCTTCGCCCTGATGCAGCTTGGTGTGCTCGTCGCGGAAGCGCGCGAAGTCGCGCGCGAGCCCGCTCGTGCCGGCTTGCGGCCGCGTGCCTCGGAGCACGGCGAGCTCCAAGGTTTCGATCGCATGCTTCCAGCCTTTCGCGGCGCGGCCGAGCCGGCACAGCGGATGCTTGAGCAGCGCCAGCAATGTCGGCGGCTCCAGCCCGCGCGCGGCGGCTTCGGCGGTGAGGCGAGCGAAGATGCCGGCCGGCGTCTCCAGCACCGCGTCGCCGCCGGAATCGTCGAAGGTCAGGTGCCAGCGCGTCAGCGCGGCCATCACCCGTCGCGCCAGCGCGCGGTCCGGCGTCACCAGCGCGGCCGACTTCCCGAGATGGCGCGCCTCGCGCATCGCGATCGCGATTCCCAGCGCCTCCATCTCCGGATTGGGCGCGGCGACCACAGCGAGATTGTCCATCGCCTCGGCGATGTTGGCGGCGATGTCGAACTGGCGCAGCCGCTCGTGCCAGACCGCGGTCGCCTCCGACGGCCGCATCGCCTCTGAGATCAGCACCTCGCGGCCGCCGCGGCCGGGCGGCACCAGTCTGATCACGTCGCGCCGCTCCAGGCCGAAGCGCTTGAGCAGCAGGTGCATCGCATATTGCGGATGGTTGACGGCAGGCGGCGTGAGCGCGCGGCCGCCGCGATCCTTGGCGCCGCCGATCGAATTCCACGCGGACTCGTCGAGATCGGTGTCGAGCCCGGGCAGCACCACGGCGCCATGCGGCAGCTTGCCGACCGCCAGCAGGAACTTGGCGGTCGCCGGCATCGAGCCGGTCGAGCCCGCGGCGATCACGGGACCATCCGGATGCGCCGACAGCCGCGCCGCCTCGGCCGCGATCAGCAGATCGCGCCGCGCCGCCGGCTCGATGTGCTCGATCTCCTGCAGATAGGCCGGCCACGCCGTGCGCGCGATGCGCAAGAATTCGAGCGAATACTGCCAGTATTTGTCGAGCTGATCCGGCACCAGTTCGTCGAGCGCATCCCACGACACGCCGCGCGTCACCATGTCGTCGATCAGCCGCGCCAGGTCGCCGGCCAGCGCGAGCGTCGAGGCCGGGCCGCCGATCACCAGCGGTGCCGACACCGGCGTCTTGGCCCAGGCCGCGACGAGTCGCGCCAAGGTCAGCCGGCGCTGCAGCTCGTCGAGCCGCTCCGGAATCTCCAGTGGTGCCGGCCCGAGGAACGCGTCGCGATCTTCCGCGAAGGCGAGCTCATCCTCGTCGATGTCGCCGAGCGCGACCAGCCGCGGCAGCACCGCCGCATCGGTCTTCAGCTCCTCAAGGAACATCTCGCGCGCAACCCGAAGGGAGCGCCGCGTCGGCAGATACAGCGTCGCCGTGGCGAGCCGAGCCGGATCCGACCGCGCCTCGAAGCCGTCGACCAGCCGGCCGTCCACCAGCGCCGCGATCACGCTGCGCAGGAACGGGGCCGAGATCGGAACGGTGAAGACGCGCATGGCCTGCGATTCGCGGGTTGCTCAGGGCGTCTATATAGGGAGCGATCGGGCGCAGGTCATATCGGGGGTGTGGACGGGTGTTGATAGATGGAGCGTCGCCCGACTGTCATTGCCCCGCGATGCCTTCTTCGGTGAGGCAATTCTTGATGGCGCGAGTGGCAGTTCCCGGTGATGTGTCCTGCTCAGGTCAGTGAGCTGATCACGCAACGTCAGCAGATTCGGTGTCGTCCCGGTCAAGCCTTCGGCAGCGCGCCAGCGCTGACAGCGACGCCGACCCGGGATCCATAGCCACCGGAGGTTTTTTGTTGCGAGATGGTCATGGCCAGTCTTCGCCACATGTCGGCCGGTGGCTATGGGTCCCGGATCTGCGCCCCGGCCTCGCTGCGCGAGGCCAAGGCTTGGCCGGGACGACACCGACTATGACGAAGCAGCCTAAACCGCCCAGCCCTAAGCCGCGCTCTCCATCAGCGCCTCTTCGGCCGCGATGACGGCGTCCGGCGTGCCGACATGCATCCAGACGCCTTCGAGGCGGAGGCCGAACAGGCGGTCCTGCTCATTGGCCTTGTCGAACAGTTTGGTCAGCGAGAACTCGCCCTCCGGGGCGCCGTCGAAGATCGCGGGCGAGATGATCGCCGCACCGGCATAGACGAACGGCACCACCTGGTGCTCCCTGCGTTTGCGCAAGGTGCCGTCGGCGAGCATCGCGTAGTCGCCGAGGCCGGAATAGCCGATCGAGGTCGCGGTCGGGGCCATCAGCAGCATGATGTCCATGCGTTCGGGATCGAACGCATCGGCGAGCCGTAACAAATTCTGGCGCACGCCCTCGATCCACATCGTGTCGGAGTTGACGTGGAAGAACGGCTCATGACCGAGCAGCGGCAGCGCCTTGACCACGCCGCCGCCGGTGCCGAGCACCTGGTCGCGCTCGTCGGAGATGATCACGCGCGGCCGGTCGCGCGTGGCGGTGTGCGCGATGATCTGGTCGGCGAGATAATGGACGTTGACGACGGCTTCGGTGACGCCGGCCTCGGCCAGGCGGTCGAGCACGTGGTCGATCAGGGGACGTCCGGCGACGCGCACCAGCGGCTTCGGCATCGTCTCGGTCAGAGGGCGCATGCGCAATCCGAGACCGGCGGCGAGAACCATGGCTTTGTGCGGCTTGACGGGCATTTTCGGACAATCTCGATCACAAGTGGCACGAGCGAATCATAGCACGTGAAAAAGTGCAACGTTTCGATCGGCTGCGATAGCCCGGCCCGATGACGAATGTGCGACGGCGGCGCCGCCGCCCCGATGCAAGATGCCGCAGGGGTTTGCCGTTGGTGGGTCTCTGTCAGGTCTCGGCGGGCGCGCGCTTGCTGTTCTTCTTCTTGGCGCCGGTCTTCAGGAAGGTCACGCCGATCTGGTCGCCATTGACCCAGGCGAGTTCGCAGCGCCGGTAGGCGAGGCCGGTCGACGACAGCAGCAGGAAGAATTCCTTCAGATGCAGGCCCTCGACCGAGCCCTCGACCGTCAGCTTGGCGCCGGTCTCGGAGACGTCCTCGATGGTGCAGTTGCGCCGCCAGGTGCCGTCGATGCCCATCATGAAGGCCGGGATGCCGCGCTCGAAGACGACGCGCTCGCCCTTCATCCGCTCTGCCATCGCAACCTCCACTGACCGCGCGCGGCGCACACAGGCGCCGCGGCGGGCAAGGTAACGGGGGATGGCTAAGAACCGGTAAAGCTACGGGGAAGCTGGGAGTCGTGCGGCTTGGCCACCCTCCCCTGGAGGGGGAGGGTCGATCGCACGCGAAGCGGGCGAGCGGGGTGGGGTGAAGCCACGGACGCGAGTGCAAGTGGTGAGCTCACCCCATCCCGGCTCACATTTCGCTTGCGCTCATGTGAGCCGACCCTCCCCCTCCAGGGGAGGGTGGCAGTGAGCGCCTGATTTTTTAGTCTTCACAGAGCGTTCGCGCTCACGCGACGCCCGCCGGTGGCGGCACATTCGCCGCGTACCAGTCGCGGATCGGGTCGAGCGCGGTGTGCGTCAGCGAGCGGTGGAGATAGTCCCAGATGCGGGGCTGGTGCTTGAGGTAGTGCGGCTTGCCGTCGCGGCGGTTGAGGCGGGCGAAGGTGCCGAGCAGGCGGGTGTTGCGCTGGGCCGACATGATCGCGTAGTGCGCGATGAACTCATCGGCGTCGAAATCCGTGCGGGCGGCTCGTCGTACCGCGACGTAGCGCTGAAGCAGCGCCTGCTCGACGTCGGCCGGCACGTCGATGCGGGCGTCCTGCGCCAGCGAGACGACGTCGTAGGCCGGCGGTCCCATCACCGCGTCCTGGAAATCGATCACGCCGACCCGCGCGATGCCGTCGCGCGCCGGCAGCCAGAGCAGATTGGGCGAATGGTAGTCGCGGATCACCCAGGTCGCCTTGGATGTCGGCTTGGTCGCCAGCGGCGCCGCCAGCATCTCGCGCCACAGCTCGAGGAATTCGGCGCGCTGCAGCTGCGACGGCTGCACGCCGCGGTCGGGCAGGTACCATTCGAGCATCAGTCCGATCTCGATCAGCATGGCGTCGACGTCGAACGTGGGCACCGTGTAGTTGACCTGCGGCGCCAGCGGCAGCACCGACGGCACGTCCTGCGCATGCAGCGCGGCGAGCAGGTCGGTCGCGGCCTCGTAGCGCTCGACGATCGGGCGCGCCGGATCGCCTTCGATGACGCCCTCGCGTCCGAGATCCTCGGTGATCAGGAAGCCGTGGTCGAGATCGGCATCGTTGATCTTCGGCGCCGAAATGCCGCGGGCCCGCAAGGCGCCCGCGATCGCCACGAACGGGCGGACGTCCTCGGCGAGATGCACGGCGCCGCTATAGGGCTTGCCGTTGTAGATCGCAGGTCCATCGGGACGCTTCGGCGAATTCATCAGGATATGGACGCGCTCGCCCTTGTGGAGCCGCGCATAGGAGCGGGTCGAGGCATCGCCGGCCATGCGCTCGCGGCGCGACCTGGTGTGACCGGCCTCGGCGAGGAAATCGCGCAAGGCTTTCAGCCGCGCGACGATGGCGGCGGCCGTGCCGGTCCCGGTGATCACGGCGCTGCGCGCGGTGTCGCCCTCGGCCGGATCGTGGCGCAGCGCGATGTCGATGCGATCGATCGGCAGCGCGTCGCCGGCGCGCTCCGGCCATTCGATCAGGACGACGGTGGCCTCCGGCAGCGGCGACAGGCCGATCTCCTCCAGCTCGGAGGCATCGCTGATGCGGTAGAGATCGGCATGCACCAGTTGGAAGCTCGGCAGGTCGTAGCTCTGCGCCAGAGTGAAGGTCGGGCTCGGCACGTCGAGCTCGGGCTCATCGGCGAGATAGCGGATCATCGCCCGCGCCGCGGCCGTCTTGCCGGCGCCGAGATCGCCGGTCAGCGTGATCAGCACGCCCGGGCCGATCAGCAGCGCGAGGTCGGCCATGAGTGCGGCGGTTGCGGTCTCGTCCGCCAGTGCGGTGGTGAATGTCAGTCGGTCCGTCATTCCGCGGCGTTGCGTTGCGCGATGTGGTCGGTCGGGAAGTCACAGGTGACCGTGGTGCCCTTGCCGACCACCGAATCCATCCGGACCTTGCCGCCATGCAGCTCGACGAAGGAGCGCACCAGCGACAGGCCGAGCCCGGCGCCGCGATGGCGCGAGCCCTGCGAATGACTCTCGAACCATTCGAACACCTTGTCCTTCACCTCGGGCGGAATGCCCGGGCCGGAATCGGTGACGGCGAAGGCGATGCTGTGATCGGTGCGGCGGGCGCTGACGACGACGCTCGAATCCGGCGGCGAGAAGCCGACCGCATTGGCGAGCAGATTGTAGAGCACCTGCACGACGCGGCGCTCGTCGCCGACGAAGGAGCCGACGTCGGGATCGACCGCGATGGTCAGGCGGATGCGATCGGTGGCGAGCCGGTCCTGGACGCCCTCGGCGGCGGCCTCGATCGCCTTGGCGGCGTCGACCGGCCCGAGTTCGAGCTTCATGGCGCCGGCATCGATGGTGGCGAGGTCGAGAATGTTGTTGGTCAGCGCCAGCAGCGCGTTGGTCGATTTGGTGACGTAGTCGAGATACTCGGCCTGCTTCGGCGTCAGCGGCCCCGTCGAGGGGTCGGACAGGAAATGCGCGAAGCCGATGATGGTGGTGAGCGGGGCGCGCAGCTCGTAGGATACGTGGTGGACGAAGTCGATCTTCATCTGCCCGGCGGCTTCCAGCGCTTCGTTGCTCTCGCGCAGGGCCCGCTCGACATTCTCGGTGTCGGTGATGTCCTGGAAGGTCAGCATGGTCGCGCCGTCGGGCAGCGGCCGGCTCATGCAGTCGAGCACGCTGCCGTCCTTGCGTTCGAGCTTGAGCGCGATGTCGAGCCGGTTCTCGATCGAGGTGATGGCTTCGCGGATGGTGCGCCACGCGACCGCGTCGTCATAGAGCGCCCGGCACCAGGATTCGACGGTGTCGATGTGCGGATGCTCGCGCAGCGATTCGGGCGTGAGCCGCCACATCCGGGCGAAGGCCGGATTGAACAGCTCGACGCGGCCGTTCGAGCCGAACACGGCGACGCCTTCGGCAAGGCTGTCGAGCGTCTCGCGCTGGACGCGGATCAGGCCGTCGAAGCGGCGGGCGAGCGCGAAGCTCTCGGTGACGTCGTCGAACAGATAGGTGACGCCGCCTTCGGGGTTGGGCGTGGTGACGACCGACAGCGCGCGGCCGTCGGGCAGGAACCAGGTGTCCTTGGCGGCCTCGACGGCGCGGTAGGCCTCGTGCAGCTTGGCCTTCCAGGCGCGGAAGTCGGACTGCTCGGGCAGTTTGCGCGCGGCGCGGAGACGGTCGAGCACGGAGGAATCGTCCGGCTGGCCGTCGAGGAAGGCGCTGTCGAGATCCCACAGCCGGCGATAGGAGTCGTTGTAGAAGGCGAGCCGGCGCTGGCCGTCGAACACGGCGACGCCCGACGACAGCTGGTCGAGCGTGCGCCGGTGCGCCTCCCGCATCCGGACCAGCGCCGCTTCGAGCGCTGCCGCCTCGCTGGCGTCGATGGCGACGCCGGCATTGCCGTGGCCGAGCATGAAGGCGCGGACGTCGTACATGCGGCGCTCGCCGCCGGTCACGATCGGCAGCCGGCCCTCGAAGCGGCCGCCCGCGCCGAGCGCGCGCAGCATGTCGGTGCGGTCGGCGGAATCGAGCAGCTCGAGATTGCGGCTGACCGCGTCGGGCACGTCGCGGGCATCGGCGGCGCGGGCATAGGCGGTGTTGACGTAGGTGAGCGCGCCATTGGCCTGCCGCGCCCAGATCGGCCATGGCAGCGCGGCGGCGAGCGCGCGCAGCGAGTCGGTTTCTTCGCCGAGCGACTTCAACCGGATCTGCGTCTCGGCGAGCTCGCGGCGCAGGCCGGAGAGTTCACGGATGCGGACGATGGCCTGGCCGCCGATGGCGCGGCCCATCGCTTCGATCGCATGGCCGTGCGAGGCGGTGAGATGCAGTAGAAAGCCTTCGCCGGCCTCGCGCAGCGCGTCCACCGCGTGGTCGAGCTGCAGCGCCGGCTCCGGCGGCAGCCAGGTTCCGAAGGCGAGAATGCGCTGCGGCTGATCCTGCGGCACCAGCATCGAGGTGTCGCCCGAGATCTGCGGACGATGGCCGCCGGCCGGCCAGGCGATCAGGATCTGCGGTTCGGCGAACAGCAGCGCGCGATAGCGGTCGGCCTGCAATTGCAGCTCGGCGACGTCGGCGCGCAGCCGCGCTTCCTTGCGTGCCGCGGCAAGGCGCGTGCGCACCAGCGCGATCGCGGCGACCACGGAGAAGCCGAGCAGCGCCAGCATCGCCGTGACCTCGGCGACGTCGGAACGGCTCAGTTCGAACAGCGTCGTGATCGCATCCGCCGGCACGCCATCACCCGCGAGGCCCGGCGTCGCCGGCGCAAGCGCAGTCGCAGCGAGACCCATCAGGCCCTTGCGCGCGAGTGACGTGCACGACAGCAGCGTCTGACGCATCACCACGATCACGCCCGACATTTTTGCCCCAAACCGCACGAAGTTCCGCGCCGCGCCGATCGCATCGACCGCGCCGTTTCACGAATCAATCAACAATAACCGCTTCAGGACTCCAGCGGTAAGAGTCCAGACCGTGAACGATGGTTGCACACCTGGAAAATGCGTCCGGCGATCGGCGCTTTCGAGTCCGCGCGATGGCAAACACCGTGTTTCAACGGCCCATCGTTCAACGGCCCGTGGAGCCGAAGCCGCCACTGCCGCGCGCCGTCGACGACAGCGACGCGGCGACGTTGAATTCCGCACGTGCCACGGCGGCGATCACCATCTGCGCGATGCGCTCGCCGCGGCGAATCGTAAACGGTTCCCGACCGTGATTAATCAAGAGCACGCAGACCTCGCCGCGATAGTCGGCGTCGACCGTGCCCGGCGCATTCAGCACCGTGACACCGTGACGCGCGGCAAGCCCCGAGCGCGGCCGCACTTGCGCCTCGTAGCCGTCGGGCAGCGCAATCGACAGTCCCGTCGGCACCATCGCGTGGTGGCCGGCGTCCAGCACCAGCGGCGCCTCGTCCGGAACCGCGGCGAGCAGATCGAGGCCGGCGGCATGCGCGGTCTGATAGGCCGGCAGCGGCAGGCCCTCGCCATGCGGCAGAATCTGAACGTCGATGGTGATCGTCTGTGTCACGCAGAATGTCCCACGGGCTTGCTGAGTTCCTTGGCGATCTCGGCGACCAGCGCGGTCGCGACCTCGTCCTTGGTCATGATCGGCCACGACGCGACATGGACGGCATCGGCGTCGCGCGTCAAGAGATGCACCGTGTTGCGGTCGCCGCCCATCACACCCGTCGCTGGCGAGACGTCGTTGGCGACGATCCAGTCGCAGCCCTTGCGCGCGAATTTGGCTTTGGCGTTGTCGATCAAATGTTCGGTCTCGGCGGCGAAGCCGATCACGAGTCCCGGGCGCTTCTCCTTCCGCTTGGAGATGGTGGCGAGGATGTCCGGGTTCTCGACCAGCTGCAGCGGCGGGATCGCATGCGCGGTCTTCTTCAGCTTCTGGCCGCCCTCGTTGGCGACGCGCCAGTCGGCCACCGCCGCGGCGAAGACCGCGACGTCAGCCGGCAGCTCGGCCTCGACCGCCTCCAGCATCTGCCGTGCGGACTCGACATGGGTGACCCTGACGCCCTTGGGATCGGTCAGTTCGACGGGGCCCGTGATCAGCCGCACGTCGGCGCCCGCAGCCTGCGCCGCGGCGGCGATGGCAAAGCCCTGCTTGCCGGAGGAGCGGTTCGCGATGTAGCGCACCGGATCGATCGGCTCGTGCGTCGGGCCCGCGGTGATCAGCACGCGGCGGCCGGCGAGCGGGCGCGGCACGGGCGGCTTCAGCATGGCGACGACGGCGTCCGCAATCTCGATCGGCTCGGCCATGCGGCCGATTCCGGCCTCGCCCTTCTCGGCCATCTCGCCGGCGTTCGGCCCGATCATCTGGATGCCGTCGCGCTGCAGGGTCGCGGCATTCCGGCGCGTCGCCGGATTGCTCCACATCATCGGGTTCATCGCCGGCGCCAGCAGGATCGGCCGGCTCGCCGCCAGCAGCACGGCGCTGGCGAGATCGTTAGCCAGGCCCTGCGCCATCTTGGCCATCAGATCGGCGGTTGCCGGCGCCACCACGATCAGATCGCAGTCGCGCGCCAGCCGGATATGGCCGACGTCGAACTCGCTGCGGGCGTCGAACAGGTCGGTGAAGACGCGGTCGCCGGTCAGCGCCGATGCGGCGAGCTCGGTCACGAACTGCGTCGCGGCCTGGGTCAGCACGCAGCGGACGCGGATGTGGCGCTCCTTGAGCCGCCGGATCAGGTCGAGCGATTTGTACGCCGCGATGCCGCCGCCGATGATCAGCGTGACGCGGGCCGCGCGCGCCTGGCCGGGTTGCGGCAGTTCAATCTCGGGCGGGGCGGACGCTTCGGCGGGGTGGGGTGGCGGCTCGGCGGGATCGACCGGCTCGATCAGCGCGCGCAGGATGACTCGGACTTCCTCCTCGACGGAGCGCCCGTTCTGCGCCGAGCGCAGCCGCAGATAGGTCTTTAGGGACTCGTCGAGCTTGCGGATGGTCAGGCTGGCCATGACCGCCTCCCAGCATTGGCGTTGAGTGCAATGCTAGCAGAAATTGATGGCATTGCAATCGTGCCTCGGGTGAGCATTCACGATTCGGCTGGCTCGGTGCACCTCGCCCCGCAAGCGGGGCGAGGGAGCGGACCGTCAACGTCGCGGGTGCTCGGCTTCCACCCACATCAAAGCCTCAACACCGCGAACAAGATGCCGATGAAGGTCAGCGCGATGACCCAGAGCGCGATGGCGCGCCAGCGGCTCTTCTTGCCTTCGGTGCGGCCCATCGCGGCGATGGTTTCGGGCGACAGCCGCAGGCCGTCGCGGGTCATGGTCTCCATGTGCTCGAGCACGGCGGCGGCGCGGGCGGCGAGCACCGGCAGGGTCGTGCTGAGCCGGACCAGGTCGCCGACGCCGGACACTGCGCCCTCGATGCGGCCGATGGGCCCGAGATTGCGCTCGATCCATTCGCGCACCACGGGGTCGGCGACCTTCCAGATGTCGAGCCTGGGATCGAAGCCGCGCGCCACGCCCTCGACCACCACCATGGTCTTCTGCAGCAGGATCAGCTCCGGCCGGGTGCGCATGTCGAACAGGCCGGTGACCTCGAGCAGCAGGGTCAGCAGCTTGGCCATCGAGATCTCTTCGGCCGTGCGGTTGTGGATCGGCTCGCCGATGGCGCGGATGGCTTGCGCGAAATTCTCCACCGAATGATGCGGCGGCACGTAGCCGGCCTCGAAATGCACCTCCGCCACGCGGCGATAGTCGCGGGTGATGAAGCCGAGCAGGATTTCGGCCAGGAAGCGCCGCTCATTCATGCCGAGCCGGCCCATGATGCCGAAATCGACCGCGACCAGCCGGCCTTCCTTGTCCAGGAACAGGTTGCCCGGATGCATGTCCGCGTGGAAGAAGCCGTCGCGCAGCGCATGGCGCAGGAAGCTCTGGATCACCTTGCGGCCGAGATCGGGCAGGTCGACATTGGCCGCCGCCAGCCGCGCATGGTCGTTGAGCGCGATGCCGTCGATCCACTCCATCGTCAGCACGTTGTTGGCGGTGCGATCCCAGTCGACGGTCGGCACGCGGAAGTCGGGATCGCCCTGCGTATTCTCGGCCATCTCCGACAGCGCGGCGGCTTCGAGACGGAGATCCATCTCCATCGCGACCGAGCGCGACATCGTGTTGATGACTTCGACGAGGCGCAGCCGGCGCGCCTCCGACGAATGCGCCTCGGCCTTCTCGGCAACGAAGAAGAAGTCGGAGAGGTCGCGGCGAAACCGCGCGGCCACGTTCGGCCGGAGCACCTTGACCGCGACCGCCCGGCGGATGCCGTCCCGCTCGACTTCGCCGCGATGGACCTGCGCGATCGAGGCGGCGGCGACGGGCGCGCTGAGCGAGACGAACACCTGGCTGATCGGCCGCTCCAGCGCGGCCGCGATCACCGCTTCGGCCTCGGCCTGCGGGAACGGCGGCAGCCGGTCCTGCAGCGATTCGAGGTCGCGCGCCATGGTGACGCCAACGACATCGGGTCGCGTCGCCAGGAACTGGCCGAGCTTGAGATAGGCCGGGCCCATGCGCTCCAGGGCACGCGACAGCCTTCGGCCGGACTTGGCGCCGGGACGCTCGATCAGGCGCGCAAGCTTCAGCGCGAGCTGGCCGGGTGGCGGCGCCAGGCTCGGATCGACGGCGCCGAACACGCCCTCGCGCGCGAACACCAGGGCGGCCCGGGCGAGCCGCGTCGTATGGGTGAGTGCGGAGATCACAAACGCCAGCCGGAATGAAGCGCGACGATGCCGCCGGAGAGGGTCTGCCAGGAGGTGCGGGCAAAGCCCGCCGCCGAGATCATCTCGGCGAAGGTGCTGGGCCGCGGAAACTGCCGGATCGATTCGACGAGATAGCGATAGGATTCGGCGTCGCCGGTGACGGCGCGGCCGAGCTGCGGGATCACGTTGAAGGAGAACAGGTCATAGAGCTTGTCGAGCCCGGGCACCTCGACGGTGGAGAATTCCAGGCACAGGAAGCGGCCGCCATGCTTGAGCACGCGGTGGGCCTCGGCGAGCGCCAGCTCGATCTGCGGCACGTTGCGAATGCCGAACGCGATCGTGTAGGCGTCGAAGGCGCGGTCCGGGAAGGCGAGCTTCTCCGCATTGCCCTCGACGAAATCGACCCGGTCGTCGAGCCCCAGTCTGTAGGCGCGCTGGCGGCCGACCTCGAGCATGTCGGCATTGATGTCGCAGACGGTGGCATGGAAGCCTGCGCCGGCCTTCCCGGCGGCGCGGAAGGAGATGTCACCGGTGCCGCCAGCGACGTCGAGCAGCGCGAACGGCGCATCGCTCTTCGGCGGGTTCAGCGTGTTGATCATGATGTCCTTCCAGACGCGGTGCAGCCCGGCCGACATCAGGTCGTTCATCAGGTCATAGCGCTGTGCCACGCTGTGAAACACGTCGTTCACCAGCGTCTGCTTTTCGCCCAGAGGCACATCCCTGAAGCCGAAATGCGTGGTTTGGTCCGCCTGATCCATCACCCTTACTCCGATACGGCAGCATAGCGCCCGCGCGGCCAAGGCGCTATCACGTCAGCCGGACAAGGTGAATGGTCGTGGACGCAAAAGGTGAAATGAAGCGGCATGCCTGAACTGCCCGAAGTCGAGACCGTCCGGCGCGGGCTGCAGCCGGTCATGGAAGGGGCCAGGATCGTCACCGCCGAGGCCCGGCGTGGCGATCTCAGGTTTCCGTTCCAGCCCGATTTTGCAAAGCGCCTGCAGGGCCAGACCGTCACCGGGCTCGGCCGTCGCGCCAAATATCTGCTGGCAGATCTCGGCTCCGGCGACGTGCTCCTGATGCATCTGGGCATGTCCGGCTCGTTCCGGGTGATCAAGCCGAATGGCGAGGCGACGCCGGGCGAGTTTCATTATCCGCGCGGCAAGGACAGCGTGCACGACCATGTCGTGTTTCACATGTCGTCGGGCGCCGACATCGTGTTCAACGATCCGCGCCGCTTCGGCTTCATGAAGATCATCGCCCGCGGCGACATCGACGCCGAGCCGCATCTGAAGGGTCTCGGGCCGGAGCCGCTCGGCAACGCGTTCGACGCCGCGATGCTGGCGCGCGCCTGCGCCAACAAGAAGACCAGCCTCAAGGCGGCGCTGCTCGACCAGCGCGTCGTCGCAGGCCTCGGCAACATCTATGTCTGCGAGGCGCTGTTCCGCGCGCAGCTGTCGCCGCGGCGGCTGGCCGCGACGCTCGCCACGAAAAAAGGTGAACCCACCGACCACGCCCGGCGCCTGGTGGATGCGATCCACACCGTTCTCAACGAGGCGATCAAGGCCGGCGGCTCGTCGCTGCGCGACCATCGCCAGACCACCGGCGAGCTCGGTTATTTCCAGCATTCGTTCCAGGTCTATGACCGCGAGGGCGAGCCGTGCCGCACCGACGGCTGCGGCGGCGTGGTGAAGCGCTTCGTGCAGAACGGACGCTCGACCTTCTGGTGTCCGAAGTGTCAGCGGTGACGTGATGGCCGACGGGCCGGCGCGGGCCGCCGTTTTGCCGATGGCCGCGACTGCGGTCTGCTTGTCGCGATTGGCCCCGGGCGTATACTGATGCGATGGCTGTCAGCTCGCCCGATCTGAAAGCATTCCTGCTCGCGACGCCGTTCTTCGGCGGCCTGTCGCCGGCGAGCCTCGATCTGCTGGTGTCGATGCTGGTGGAGCGCCGCTTCGAGACCGGGGCGACCATCGTCGCGGAGGGCGAGCCGGGGCGCGCGATGTTCGTCGTGCACAGTGGAATGCTGGAGGTCAGTGAGCGTCTGGAAACCGGCGGCGCGATCCTGATGTCGAGCCTTCGACCCGGCGATTTCTTCGGCGAGATGACTTTGCTGGAGATGCAGAACAGGTCGGCCACGGTGGTCGCCGAAACGCCGACCGTGTTGTATGAGCTCACCGCGCAGCAGCTCTATGCGTTCTACAAGGCCGATATCCACGCCTACGTGATCGTGATGCAGAACATCAATCGCGAACTGTGCCGCCGCCTGCGCCGCGCCGATGCGCGGATCAAGGCGCTGGAGATGAGGGAGAGGTAGGGCGGTCGTATTTGACGACATACGGCAATCGCGGCACGAACGCCTGCCGATTTGCTGCTCCGTCATGCCCGGGCTTGTCCCGGGCATCCACGTCTTTCTTTCTTAGCCGAACAACGACGTGGATGGCCGGGACAGGCCCGGCCATGACGACGTTGAGACAGATGCCCGCCAAGCTCAGATTGTCATATGCGAACGCCCTGCCGCTGGCGGACGAGGGAGCTTACCGTCGCTGTGGTGAAGGCTGCGAACTGACTACAACCCCGCCTTCCAGTTGATGCCGCTGTCGGCCCAGGTCGGATAGGCGCGTGCCACGGGTACCTTGGGCTCCTCGGGCTGCGGCGTGAGGATGATCGGGAATTCGACGTCGCTGTGCTCGCTCGCTTCCTTCAGCTCGACCGCCTCGTGCATCACGTGGTCGCCGGCGAGCTTGCAGGCGGTCCAGCGCCACAGGCTCTTGATCTCTTGCGACGACTTGCCGTCGGCGTCGAACTCGGTGACGCCGAGGCCGGCGGCGAGGGCATCCTGGTGGTCGTTGCGCATCATGATGAAGGGCTGCGCCAGCACCTCGGCGATGTCGCGCGGCGCATCGGCATCGAGCGCCGATGTCGCGTCGGTGACGCGGTGGCCGCCGCGGATCGGCGCCTGGTTGAGTACGAAGGCGAACGGCTTACGCCAGGCTCTGACGATGCTGAGCGTCGGCGCCGTCGCTTCGATGTCGGCGACGCTCGGACGCGCCGGGATCAGACAGAGATCGCAATGGCGAATCGCGGCCGTGGTGGATGCGGTGATGCCGGCCCCGGTGTCGATCACGCAGACGGTCACGCCGTCCAGCGCCAGCGCTTCGATGCGCGGCTCGATCATCTTCGAATCGTAGACGGCTTCGACGATCGGCTCGCCCGAATTGCGGCGCGCCTGCCATTTCGACAGCGTGCCCTGGCGGTCGGTCTCGATCACGCGCACCTTGTGGCCGGCCTGCTGGGCCGCCACGGCCAGACCAATAGCCAGCGTGCTCTTGCCGCTGCCGCCCTTCTGCGTGGCCAAAACGATCGTGTACATCGGGAGACAGTCCTTCGGATGTTGACGGAACTTATGAGAACGCCAAAGCTGAGGTGCATCGCGATTGCGCGGTGCAGAGCCATTCTCGCTCAGGACAGTCCCGGCCCGATCCGAGAGGGATCGCGGTGGTCCGAATCAGCACGCCGACAAAACTGTTCGAACTCTCTCACGTCCGGCCTGCGCTTGGACAGACCGGTCGACTACGGCGGAGGGCTGTTCCGAGTTGATGGCAAGGTGCTAGGAAGTGAAGCGGCCGTGCCGCGCGGGGACGCTCGGCATCGCCGAGCACCATCACGTGCAGTCGCGATGCTGCACCTCAGATCCTCGCCGGCCGCCGTCGGGCCCTTAATTTTTTGTAAAATGACATGCTTAATTTTGGGTAAACACCTGCCGCGCTGCGGTGCGCGGCGACCGCAGTCGCTCCGCAGCGCTATTTGCGCACGCAGATCACGCGGACAATGGCGGCCCTGGCATCGGGCGAGCTGCCGTCGGGCTTGACGCCTTGCTCCGTCAGAAAGGCGCGCACCGAGTCGGCGCCGACCAGCACGACCTGCGTGGCCGGGATGAGTGCCGTGCCGGCGACAACACCCGGCTTGAGCAGGGTGATGCCGACGAATCGGCCCTCGCCGTCCAGCGCCGCGGCCCCGGAGAAGCCGAGCCCCGGCGCCGGCGCCAGCGACGCATCACCGGGGCCGTTGGCGGCGAGCTGCGCCTTGACGCTGCTGATAGCGGCGCCGCCGGCCTGGCTTTGCGGATCGGCGATACCGACGATGTCGACGGTTGATTTCGCATTGCCGCCTGACAACGCCAGCGGCTTCAGGCCGCGCGCGCCGTAGATGCGCAGCAGCGCCAGCCCGCGTTCCTTGTCCTCGGCGATGCGTTCGGCATGGCCATGGCCTGGAATGGTGATCGCCACGCAGCCGTCGGTGACCTCGCGATCGGCGACGATGGCGCCGTCCTGGCTGGCGAGGAGGCCGGTGCCGTAATCCACCTTGCGCCGCGGCGCCGGCTGGGCGGCGAGCGTCGCCGGAAAGGCGGTGAAAGCGCTGGACATCGCGATCACGACCGGCTCGACGGTGTTCTCGGTGGCCTGATCATACAGGATGGTCAGGACGCGCACCTCGTCGCCCCTGAAGGTGCCGCGGATATAGAACTTCTTCAGGTTCTGTAGCCCTGAGAGCACGAAGAAATCGGGTTTCACGACGCTGTAGTCGACGGTGCGGCCGGGCTCCTTCTTCTCGCGATCGGCCAGCGCCGCGCTGGTCGGATTGGCCTCCTTGCGCCGTGACAGCACCACCTGCACGGTGCCGGTGGGCGAGGTCCATTTCGAGCCGTTGCCGTCGCTGCTCTGCTGCGGCACCAGCCTGGTCGGAATTCCAAGGCGCGCGCCGCTGACCGGCTCGGTCACGAGCTTCCAGCCGACGCCCTCCTGCTTGCGTCGCGCGGTGTCGGCGAGCACGGCGCGCTCCTGCGGATTGAGCACGCCGGTCGGCTTGCCGCCCTTGAGCTTCTGATACTCCTTGATCGCATTGACCATGCGCTCGCTGACGTCGCCGGTGATCGCGCCATTATACTGCCCGACCCAGGCGAGGTCCGACTGCAGCGCCAGCCGCTCGGCCTGGCCCATCGCATTGGCGGTGTCGGCCGGCGCCTGCACACCCGGCCGCACCGGCTGGGTGGTGACGGGCTTCGGCTTGGCGCCGGGCAACTGGCCTTGTGGCGCGGGCGTCGTCTGCGCCTGCGCCATGGCGCCGACAGCGATCGCGCAGATGAAGGTTGCCGTGGCCAGCCGTCTCATGACAAATCCCGCTGCTCTTGCCGCTGACATAAATAAGCACATCTGCTTGGTCGGTCACAATCGGACGAGGGTTCAGTGTGGAGAACCGCTGCCTCCATCATGGCCTGACGGCAACGCGGCAGCGGAGGACGCCTTTGACGATGCTGAGCGAGGAAGAACTCGAGCGCTACGCCCGCCATATCGTGCTGCGCGATGTCGGCGGTCCCGGTCAGGCCGCGCTGAAGCGCGCCTCGGTGCTGGTGATCGGCGCGGGCGGGCTCGGCGCGCCGGCGTTGATGTATCTCGCAGCTGCCGGCGTCGGCACGATCGGCGTGGTCGACGACGACGTGGTATCGCTGTCGAATCTGCAGCGCCAAATCATCCACGCCACGCCCGACATCGGCCGGCCGAAGGTCGACAGCGCCGCCGAGCGCATCAATGCGCTCAATCCGCACGTCGGCGTGGTCACGCATCGCGGCTGGCTCAATGCCGACAACGCGCTCGAGCTGATCGCTCGCTATGATCTCGTGCTCGACGGCTCCGACAATTTCGACACCCGCTATCTCGCCTCCGACGCCTGCTTCCTGGCGAAGAAGCCGCTGATCACGGGCGCGCTCGGCACCTTCGATGCGTCGCTGACGACGATCCGCGCCCATGAGACCAACGACAAGGGCGAGTTCAATCCGACCTATCGCTGCCTGTTCCCGGAGCCGCCGCCGCCCGGCACCGTGCCGGCCTGCGCCGAGGCCGGCGTGATGGGCGCGTTGGCCGGCATGCTCGGCTCGATGATGGCGCTGGAGGCGATCCGCGAGATCGTCGGCTTCGGCGAGGGGCTGGTCGGCCGGCTCTTGATGCTGGATGCGCGCACGATGCGCTTCGAGACGCTGCGCTATGGTCGCGATCCGGCGAACCCGCTCAATGGCGATGGGCCGGTGATCGCGGGTCTCAGTGCGCATCGGAAGTAACGCCCAGTGCTGTCGTTCCGGACAAGCCGGGCGACGTAACGCCTCGGCGGGCGCCGATCCGGGAGCCACTCTCGGAATTCAATGAAGTGCGCGGAACGGGCCGCGTGCCTGTTTCCGGCATCGCGCGATATGGGTCCCTGCGTTCGCAAGGACGAATCCGGTTGCTGAGCGGCTGATCGGCCTAGAGCATGCTCGGCAGCACGCGGTCCGGCGGGCGGTGGTTGTCGAGGAAGGTCTTGATGTTGATGATGACCTTCTCGCCCATCTCGACGCGGCCCTCGATGGTGGCCGAGCCCATGTGCGGCAGCAAGGTCACCTTGCCGGCCTTGGCGAGCCGCACCAGGCGCGGATTCACCGCGGGCTCGTGCTCGAACACGTCGAGACCGGCGCCGGCGATGTCACCGGCCTCGATCAGCCGCGTCATCGTCTCCTCGTCGATCACCTCGCCGCGCGCGGTGTTGACGATGTAGGCGTCCTTGCGGACCAGCTTGAGGCGGCGCGCGGACAGCAGGTGGAACGTCGCCGGGGTGTGCGGGCAGTTGACCGAGATGATGTCCATCCGCGCCAGCATCTGGTCGAGGCTCTCCCAGTAGGTGGCGCCGAGCTCGTCGGCGATCACGGGCGCGACCGGGCGGCGGTTGTGATAGTGGATCTGCAGGCCGAAGGCGCGGGCGCGCCGCGCCACGGCCTGGCCGATGCGGCCCATGCCGATGATGCCGAGCCGTTTGCCGCCGATGCGGTGGCCGAGCATCCAGGTCGGCGACCAGCCCGCCCAGTTTTTGCCTTCGGTGAGGATCGAGGCGCCCTCGATCAGCCGGCGCGGAACGCTGAGGATCAGCGCCATGGTCATATCGGCGGTGTCCTCGGTGAGGACCTTCGGCGTGTTGGTGACGGTGATGCCGCGCGCCACAGCCGCCGCGACGTCGATATTGTCGACGCCATTGCCGAAGTTCGCGATCATGCGCAGCTTGCAGTCGGGCTGATTGAGAATGTCGGCCGTGATGTGGTCGGTGACGGTGGGAACCAGCACCTCGGCCGTGCGCACGGCGTCGGCGAGCTGCTCCTGGCTCATCGGCTCGTCGTCGAGATTGAGCCGCGCGTCGAACAGCTCGCGCATGCGGGTCTCGACCGAGTCCGGCAGCTTGCGTGTCACCACGACGAGGGGCTTTTTCCTACCTGACATGTGCTGCTCTCATGAGATCCTTCAGACCTCATTAACCGGGTTCGCCGAAACTACCGTCGTCGCCTGAGCCGGCGCTTCCCTGGACTGGTCATGTCGGATCTCGCGAGTGGGCCGATCCGTCCCTGACAGGGTTTCGCGAGCGAGTCTCAGGCGCTTCCTGGCCGCTTGTGTTGGGTCCTGTCTAGCAGAAGGCCGGGCCAAGACAAGAAGCCAACGGCGGCTCGGGACTGGCGCTTTCGGCAAGCCCTCTCTGTGCACGAAGGGGGGCAGCCTGGCGGTTCGATGGGGATCGGGCGAAGGGATCATGGGCGCGAAGCGAGCGTCGATCCTTGCGAGGGAGAGTGAGTTGAGTTCGATTGCGTTGGGGCGTTTCGGTGCGGTTGCGGTGCTCTTGGTGGCGCTGTTCGACGTTGCGGTCGGCAGTGGCGCCGCGGCGAAGGATTCGGTTCTCAGCAGCAGCGGCCTGCCGGTGCCGCGCTATGTCAGCCTCAAATCGGATCATGTGAACGTCCGCGCCGGTCCGACCAAGGACAACGACGTGGCCTGGGTCTATACCCGTTCCGGTCTGCCGGTCGAAATCACCGCCGAATATGAGAACTGGCGCCGGGTGCGCGATTCCGAAGGATCGGAAGGGTGGGTCTATCATTCGCTCTTGTCCGGACGCCGCACGGCGGTCGTGACGATGAAGAACAAGGACGATCTCGCCGCAGTCTATGAGAGCGCGAGCCCGTCCAGCGCCGTCACGGCGCGGCTGCAGGCCGGCGTCATCGCCCAAGTCAAGAAATGCGGCAATGGCTGGTGCCGGGTGCTCGGCAACGGCTTCGACGGCTGGATCGAGCAGCAGCGGCTGTGGGGCGTCTACGCGGACGAGCAGGTGAATTGACGGTGTCGGCCAGCGGGCAGCTCGCGCCGCTGGTCTGTCGTGGTTCCGACACGAAAATGCCCGCAACGCGCGGGCATCAGCCAACTCATTCAGAGTAGTTTCGACGGTTCAACGTTTCTTGCGCAGCCGCACGACCATGTCGATCCGCGCGATCTCGTAACCGTCCGGCGCCTCCGGCAGCTTGGACAGCGCCAGATGCTGGTCCGGAATGTCGACCAGCTCGTGGTTGTTCTCGAGGTAGAAGTGATGATGCGCGGTGACGTTGGTATCGAAATAGGTCTTGGTGCCGTCGACGCTGACCTGGCGCAGCAGACCTGCGTCGGTCAGCTGGTTGAGCGTGTTGTAGACGGTCGCCAGCGACACCGGAACCTTGGCCAGCGTCGCTTCCTCGTACAGCATTTCGGCCGTCAGGTGCCGTGCGCCCTTGCCGAACAGCAGCCAGCCCAAAGCCATGCGCTGGCGCGTCGGGCGCAGCCCGGCGGTCTGCAGCATCTCGTTGACGTCGTGCCACGGGCAGCCATTGAGTGCAGGCTGCCGCCCCGTCCCCAGTCCATCCGGACCGGCCCGGTCATGACCACTCATCGAAGCGTTGTTGCTAGCGTCCACTTCATGCACCGAAAAATTCACACCGACCCATTCCGATATAGGAAGAAACCTGTTCAGATGCAAGCTTATCGCAACTAACGTATCTAGAACGCCCCTAAACTGCATTTCATGCCCGGACCGGTTGCGGCTCGTGGTCCCGCGACGTTTTACCCGGATACGCGCATTGACGCCGGAATTCCCTATGTTAGAGAGCGCGCGGACCCGGTTTTGACCCTGCCATGGCAGGCACGGCCGCTGTGATGGGCGTCTCCCCGTTCCGATCACCCCGGCCCGGGGGATCGTCCGACGCATCGCAGAGGAATCGCGCCGATGGGACGGCCGAAAGGCCGGCGGTGCGTGAACGGGTCGACGCGCGAAAAACCACGTCGCGCGGCGCATTTTCACCGGGGATCTCGAGAAAGGCTCATCAAGCATGCTGGACCGGCGCGGCAGTTATGAATACGAAGACCTGCTGGCCTGCGGCCGTGGGGAGCTGTTCGGCCCCGGCAACGCGCAGCTGCCGCTGCCGCCGATGCTGATGTTCGATCGCATCACGGAGATCTCCGAGACCGGCGGCGAGTTCGGCAAGGGCGTCGTGCGCGCCGAGCTCGACGTGAAGCCGGACCTCTGGTTCTTCGGCTGCCATTTCAAGAACGATCCGGTGATGCCGGGCTGTCTCGGCCTCGACGCGATGTGGCAGATGGTCGGCTTCTTCCTCGGCTGGACCGGCGGCGCCGGCCGCGGCCGCGCGCTCGGTCTCGGCGACCTGAAGTTCTCCGGCCAGGTTCTGCCGACCGCGCGCAAGGTTGTGTACAACGTCGATATCAAACGCGTGATGCGCTCAAAGCTGGTGCTCGGTATCGCCGACGGGTGGCTTTCGATGGACGGCGCGATTATCTATCGCGCCAAGGACCTGAAGGTCGGCCTGTTCAAGCAGGAGACCGCGCCGTCGTGAACCGATCGGCTGCGACCAGAGACAGTGCAGCAGGCATGACCGCAACAGAACACACGAGCAAGGCGAGGCTGAGATCATGAGGCGGGTCGTCATCACGGGCATGGGCATCGTCTCGTCGATCGGCAACAACACCCAGGAGGTATTGGCAAGCCTGTACGAGGCGAAGTCCGGCATCTCCCGCGCCGAGAAATATGCCGAGCTTGGTTTTCGTTCGCAAGTGCAAGGTGCGCCGACGCTGAATCCGGCCGACGTCGTCGACCGTCGCGCGATGCGTTTCCTCGGCGAGGGCGCGGCGTGGAATCACGTCGCGATGGAGCAGGCGATTCTTGATTCCGGGCTCGAGCCGTCCGACGTCTCAAACATCCGTACCGGGATCATCATGGGCTCGGGCGGACCGTCGACGCGCACGCTGGTCGAGGCCGCCGACATCACCCGCACCAAGGGCCCGAAGCGGGTCGGACCTTTCGCCGTGCCGAAGGCGATGTCGTCGACGGCCTCCGCGACGCTCGCAACCTGGTTCAAGATCAAGGGCGTCAACTACTCGATCTCGTCGGCCTGTGCGACCTCCAATCATTGCATCGGCAATTCCTACGAGATGATTCAGTACGGCAAGCAGGACGTGATGTTCGCGGGCGGCTGCGAGGAACTCGACTGGACGCTGTCGGTGCTGTTCGACGCGATGGGCGCGATGTCGTCCAAGCACAACGAGACGCCCGCGACCGCGTCCCGGCCCTACGATGTGACCCGCGACGGCTTCGTGATCGCCGGCGGCGCCGGCGTCCTGGTGCTGGAAGAGCTCGAGCATGCCAAGGCGCGCGGCGCCAAGATCTATGGCGAGATTGTCGGCTATGGCGCGACCTCCGACGGCTACGACATGGTCGCACCGTCGGGCGAGGGCGCCGAGCGCTGCATGCAGATGGCGCTGTCGACGGTGAAGACGAAGATCGACTACATCAACCCGCATGCGACCTCGACCCCGGCCGGCGATCCGCCGGAGATGGAGGCGATCCGGAAGGTGTTCGGCCGCGGCGAGAAGTGTCCGCCGATTGCCGCCACCAAGGCGCTGACCGGCCACTCGCTCGGCGCCACAGGCGTCCAGGAGGCGATCTATTCGCTGCTGATGATGAAGAACGGCTTCATCTGCGAGAGCGCCAACATCACCGAGCTCGATCCCGTGTTCGCCGACATGCCGATCGTGCGCAAGCGCATCGACAACGCCAGGCTCGGCACCGTGCTGTCGAATTCGTTCGGCTTCGGCGGCACCAACGCGACGCTGGTGTTCAAGCAGCTCGACGCCTAGGATTTTCACCAGGACTGGTTTCGTCCACCGCGTGGCCGGGGCAATCGTGCGAAGCTTCGCGCCGATGTCCGGCCATTGGCGTCTCTGAGGCGAAACCATCATCTCGGCTGGGCCGGTCCCGGCATGACGGAGGAGAGCAATCATGCAGGGTCTGATGGCAGGCAAGCGCGGCCTGGTCATGGGCATCGCCAATGATCATTCGATCGCCTGGGGCATCGCCAAGACGCTCGCAGCCCACGGTGCCGAGATGGCCTTCACCTATCAGGGCGATGCGCTCGGCAAGCGCGTTCGCCCGCTCGCCGACGAGCTCGGCGTCAAGCACGTGCTGCCCTGCGACGTCGAGGACATCGCCAGCGTCGACGGCGTTTTCGCAGACTTGCGCGAGGCCTGGGGCGGGCTCGACTTCATCGTCCATGCGGTGGCCTTCTCCGACAAGAACGAGCTCAAGGGCCGCTATGCCGACACCTCGCGCGAGAACTTCGCGCGCACGATGCTGATTTCCTGCTTCTCCTTCACCGAGATCGCCAAGCGCGCCGCCGAGCTGATGCCGGAGCGCGGCGGCAGCATGATCACGCTGACCTTCGACGGCTCCAACCGCGTGATGCCGAACTACAACGTGATGGGCGTCGCCAAGGCCGCGCTCGAAGCCTCGGTGCGCTATCTCGCCGCCGATTTCGGCCGCCGCAGCATCCGCGTCAACGCGATCTCCGCCGGCCCGGTGCGCACTCTCGCCGGCTCCGGCATCGGCGATGCGCGCTTCATGTTCGCGTTCCAGCAGAAGCATTCGCCGCTCGGCCGCGGCGTGACGCTGGAGGAGCTCGGCGGCTCCGCGCTCTATCTGCTGTCGGATCTGTCGGGCGGCGTGACCGGGGAGCTCCATTACGTGGACTCCGGCTACAATGTGATCTCGATGCCGCGGCCGGAGGATCTCAAAGCGGAGTAGCGCGGCGAGACAATCTGACGGGCTGCAGCGTGAGTCATGAGTCGACGGCGCGGCTTCAGCGCGTCCAGCGATAATATTTCATCACCCGGCCATGCCCCGCGTCGGCCTCCTGCTTCTCCAGCACGAAGCCTTCGCGCTCGTACCAGCGCCATGCCTTCTCGTTGCCCTCGGCGCAGCGCAGCCAGATTTCGTCGGGCAGCAGCTCGCGGGTGAAGCCGAGCAGGCGGCGGCCGAGCGAGCGGCCTTGATGCGAGGGCGCGATCATCAGCTGGTCGAGATAGAGCCGGGGCATGTTGATGGCGAGCATCGCGGCGAGGCGGCCTTCGTCGTCGGCGACGTAGAGGCTCCAGCCATCGGCGACCTCGCGCGGCACGCGCTCCTTCAAAAAAGTGAGCAGCCGGTCGCTCGGACTCTCCAGCCCGGTCGAGCACCAGCTCTCCATCCAGAGCTTGGCGACGGCGTCGTATTCGTTCGGGCGCGCGGGTCGGATGATCGGCTCGTGCATGGGCTGTGACCTCGAGCGGTGTGTCGAGAGCACGTAAGCTTTCTCGTCCCTCATTGCGAGGAGTCGTCCGGCGTGGCTCCGGCGAATGGACAACAAAAAGGGCGGCTGGAAAGCCGCCCTTCGTATCTCGGTCGCAGAACCTGCGCTGGCTTACTCGCCGGCGGCTTCGCGCGGCGCCTCGGCGCCGCCTTCGGTCTTCTGCTTCGCCTCGAGGTCCTCGCCGGTGGTCTGGTCGACGGCCTTCATCGACAGCCGGGTCTTGCCGCGGTCGTCGAAGCCGAGCAGCTTGACCTTGACCTTGTCGCCTTCCTTGACGACGTCGGTGGTCTTCTGCACGCGCTTGTCGGCGAGCTGCGAGATGTGCACGAGGCCGTCGCGGGTGCCGAAGAAGTTCACGAAGGCGCCGAACTCCATCACCTTGACCACGGTGCCGTCATAGACTTGGCCGACCTCCGGATCGGAGGCGATCGACTTGATCCACTTGATGGCGGCCTTCATCGCCTCGCCGTCGCTGGAGGCGACCTTCACGGTGCCGTCGTCCTCGATGTTGACCTTGGCGCCGGTCTTCTCGACGATCTCGCGGATCACCTTGCCGCCGGTGCCGATCACTTCGCGGATCTTGTCGGTCGGGATCTTGAAGGTCTCGATGCGCGGCGCGTATTCGCCGAGCTCGGCGCGCGCGGCGGTCAGCGCCTTGGACATCTCGCCCAGGATGTGGATGCGGCCGTCACGCGCCTGGCCGAGGGCCACGCGCATGATCTCCTCGGTGATGCCCTCGATCTTGATGTCCATCTGCAGCGAGGTGATGCCGCTCTCGGTGCCCGCGACCTTGAAGTCCATGTCGCCCAGATGGTCCTCGTCGCCGAGGATGTCCGAGAGAACGGCGAAGCGCTTGTCCTCGAGGATGAGGCCCATCGCGATGCCCGCGGTGGGGCGCTTCAGCGGCACGCCGGCATCCATCAGCGCCAGCGACGAGCCGCAGACGGTGGCCATCGACGACGAGCCGTTCGACTCGGTCACCTCCGACACCACGCGCGTGGTGTAGGGGAACTCATGGTGCGGCGGCAGGACCGGGTGGATGGCGCGCCAGGCGAGCTTGCCGTGGCCGATCTCGCGGCGCTTGGTGCCGCCGAGACGGCCGGTCTCACCGACCGAGTAGGGAGGGAAGTTGTAGTGCAGCAGGAACGTCTCTTTGTACGTTCCCGACAGCGCGTCGATGTACTGCTCGTCCTCGCCGGTGCCGAGCGTGGTCACGACCAGCGCCTGGGTCTCGCCGCGGGTGAACAGCGCCGAGCCGTGGGCGCGCGGCAGCACGCCGACTTCGCAGACGATGTTGCGCACGGTCTTGGCGTCGCGGCCGTCGATGCGCTTGCCGGTGTCCAGGATGTTCCAGCGAACGATCTTGGCTTCCAGCTCCTTGAACACGCCGGCGACGCGCAGCTTGTCGTATTTCGGCTCCTGCCCTTCCGGGAAGAAGTGCGCCATCACCTTTTCCTTGACGGCGCCGACGGCGGCATAGCGCTCCTGCTTGACGGCAATCGCATAGGCCTTGCGCAGGTCCTGCTCGGCGACGCCCAGCATTTCCTTCTCGATCACGCTGTTGTCGATGATCGCGACGTCGCGCGGCTCCTTGGCGGCCTTCTCGGCGAGATCGATGATCGCATTGATCACCGGCTGGAAGTGACGGTGACCGAACATCACCGCGCCGAGCATGATGTCCTCGTTGAGCTCCTTGGCCTCCGATTCCACCATCAGCACGGCGTCGGAGGTGCCGGCGACGACCAGGTCGAGCTGGGTGTCGGTCATCTCGTCGAGGGTGGGATTGAGGATGTATTCGTCATTGGCGAAACCGACGCGGGCTGCGCCGATCGGGCCCTTGAACGGCACGCCCGACAGCGTCAGCGCGGCCGAGGCTGCGACCAGCGCCACGATGTCCGGATCGTTCTCCATGTCGTGCGACAGCACGGTCACGATGACCTGGGTCTCGTTGCGCCAGGCGTCGACGAACAGCGGGCGGATCGGGCGGTCGATGAGGCGGGAGACCAGCGTCTCCTTCTCGGTCGGACGGCCCTCGCGCTTGAAATAGCCGCCGGGAATGCGGCCTGCAGCGTAGGCCTTTTCCTGATAGTCGACGGTCAGCGGCAGGAAGTCGACGCCGTCGCGCGGCGCCTTGGCGGCGACGACGGTGGCGAGCACGACGGTCTCGCCATAGGTGGCGACGACGGCGCCGTCAGCCTGGCGCGCGATCTTGCCGGTTTCCAGCTTGAGGGGACGTCCACCCCAGTCGATCTCGACGGAATGCTTGGTAAACATGGGTATCTTCTTTCATGAGATGAGCGAAGGCAGACCCCCAGAAACAAAAAAACCATGCGCAAGATTGCAGGGCGCTGGTTTGCGATCAGCGCCCTGCGATCCTGCCATGGTTTTCTTATTTCGGATGGCGTCCACCCTTCTCGTAAGTGACGGGCACCTTGCCCGTCACGCCCAGCGGCCGGATTGCTGCTGAGGCGTACTGCACGGTCCGGGCAGGATCGTTCGAAGAGCGTATCCGCTTCTTTCCAGATCCGGCCAGACCGCATGAACCCGGACTCGCGAACGCCGCGAGGGAGCGGCGTTCTCGGGATCATGCCACGACGCGCGCGAACCCCGCGCGCGTTCACTCCAGGTCGAAGCTCAACGGCGAATGTTGTGCTTCTCGAGCAGCGCCTTGTAGCGCGCCTCGTCGTTCTTCTTCAGGTAGTCCAACAGCGAACGGCGGGTCGACACCAGCTTCAGGAGGCCGCGGCGGGAGTGATTGTCCTTGCCGTGGGTCTTGAAATGGCTGGTCAGGTTGTTGATGCGTTCCGACAGGATCGCAACCTGCACCTCGGGAGAACCGGTATCACCGGCCTTGGTGGCACTTGCCTTGATGATTTCCGCCTTGCGCTCTGCGGTCACCGACATCGTCAGTCTCTTTCGTTGCGACCGGAGCTGGCAGTCAGTCCGGTCAGGTTGAACACGCGCTTGGGGATGAGTTCGCCATTGCCAATTTCGGCAAGCGCCAGAAGGCGGCCTGCGACCGTGACATAGACTGTGCCGCTACTATGGGGCGCATCCCGTCCGCGCAACAAGACGGCCTGGCCCCGATGGAGCCTTGCCGCATCAGCCCGAGTGACGGCCAGTGCCGGGATGTCGTCCAGCGCGGTCTCAACGGGCAGGAGTGCGTCGGCGAGGCTTCCCTCGCCGGACGCGGCTCTATTGCACAAAGCCTCCAACTGTTCCAGCGGAATCATGTCGTTCTCGGTAAACGGACCCACCAGGGTCCGCCGGAGCGCGCTGATATGGCCGTAACAGCCGAGGATTCGGCCCATGTCGCGGGCCAGCGCCCGGACATAGGTTCCCTTGCCGCACTCGGCCTCGAACACCGAATGATCGGCGTCGGGCTGGTCGACGAGGGTCAGTTCGTGGATTTCGACCGGGCGCGGCTGGAGCTCCACGACCTCGCCGTCGCGGGCGAGGTCATAGGCGCGCTCGCCCTGGATCTTGATGGCGGAATAGCGCGGCGGCGTCTGCTCGATCCGGCCGGTGAATTGCGGCAGCAGCGCGCGAATCGCCGCAGCATCCGGCCGGTTGTCGCTGGTCTGGACGGCGCGGCCCTCGGTGTCGTCGGTATCGCGCTCCTCACCCCAGGTCACGGTGAACCGGTAGCGCTTGCGGCCGTCCATCACGAACGGAACCGTCTTGGTGGCTTCGCCGAGCGCAATCGGAAGGCCGCCGGAGGCGAGCGGATCGAGCGTTCCGGCATGGCCGGCGCGCTTGGCCTGGAACAGGCGCTTGGCGACGGCAACGGCCTGCGTCGAGGTCATGCCGATCGGCTTGTCGAGCACGACCCAGCCGTGGATGTCGCGACGATCGCGGCGCGGCTGGTTGCCTTGACCCTTGCCTTGACCGTTACCCTGGCGCTGCTTGGTGCGCGGATCGTTGTTGTCGCGCGGCGGACGTCCGTCGGCAGAGTGGATCGTCTTGACGGCGGTCGTTTCGGCGCTCAGCGCGTCGACAATGCCGGTTTCGGGGGGGATGGTCATCAGCTGTCTTCCGAATCCGAATTGAGGTCTCTCTGCACCGCGGGTGTTCGCAGTAATTTCTCGATCCGTTCCGCTTCGTCGAATCGCTCGTCGACGCGGAAGCGGATGTCGGGTGCAAATTTCAGGTTAACGCGTCGCGCGATGTCGCCGCGCAGGAACTTCTTGTTGCGCTCCAGCGCCGCGAGCACCACGTCCGTGTCCTGGCCGCCGAGCGGCATGATGTAGATGGTTGCGAGTTTCAGGTCGGGCGACATGCGGACTTCGGGCACCGTAATGATGTGTCCCTCCAGGTCCGGATCGTGCACGTCACCGTGGCTGAGAATGTCGGCGACAGCGTGACGCACGGTCTCGGCGACGCGCAACTGACGCTGCGAGCCGCCGGAAGCGGTGCTTCCCCTCTGGTGATGGCGAGGCATTTTTCAAAAAATCCAATGGATCGTCGCCCGGCGCGAGCTCGGGCGAGGAGATCATTCTGATTGAGTTCGACGACGCTTCGTTAAGTTCAAGGAGCGCTTGCGATTCCATCCATCGATGGAATCGCAAGCTCACTCGAAATGCAGCGCGCTCTGTAGGATTCGGACTTACAGCGAGCGCTGGATGGTCTCCACGCGATAACACTCGATGACGTCGCCGACACGCATGTCGCCGTAGTTTTCGAAGGCCATGCCGCATTCCTGGCCGGCCTGCACTTCCTTCACTTCGTCCTTGAAGCGCTTCAAGGTCGACAGCTTGCCCTCGTGAACCACGACGTTGTCGCGGATCAGGCGGACATTGGCGCCGCGCTCGACGGTGCCGTCGGTGACGCGGCAGCCGGCGACCTTGCCGACCTTGGAGATGTTGAACACCTCCAGGATCTGCGCATTGCCGAGCATCGTCTCGCGCAGCGTCGGCGCGAGCAGGCCGCTCATCGCCTTCTTCACGTCATCCACGAGGTCGTAGATGATGTTGTAGTAGCGGATCTCGATGCCGTTGCGCTTGGCGAGCGCAGCCGCTTCCTTGTTGGCTCGGACCGAGAAGCCGATGATCGCGGCGTTGAAGCCTTCTGCCAGCGTGACGTCGGACTCGCTGATGCCGCCGACGCCGGCATGCAGGATGCGGGCGGCGACCTCGTCGGTGCCGAGCTTCTCCAGCGAGCCGAGAATGGCTTCCAGCGAGCCCTGCACGTCGGCCTTGATGACCAGCGGGAATTCCTTGCGGCCCGCGGTCTTCAACTGCGACATCATCTGTTCGAGCGAGCCGCGCATGCCCGAGATCGAGGCTGCCGCGTTCTCGCGCTTCTGGTGCGCGCGGTAGCTGGTGACCTGGCGGGCGCGGGCTTCGTTCTCGACCACCGCGAGACGATCGCCGGCTTCCGGCGGACCGTTGAAGCCGAGCACCTCGACCGGCACCGACGGGCCGGCCTCCTGCAGGGTCTCGCCCTGGTCGGAGATCAGCGCGCGGACGCGGCCCATCTCGGCGCCGGCGACGATGATGTCGCCGACCCGCAGGGTGCCGCGCTGGACCAGCACGGTGGCGACCGGGCCGCGGCCGCGATCGAGCTTGGCTTCGATCACGGTGCCTTCGGCCGGACGGTCCGAATTGGTCTTGAGGTCGAGGATGTCGGCCTGCAACGCGATCATCTCGAGCAGACGATCGAGATTGGTCTTGTTCTTTGCGGACACTTCGACGTCGACGACTTCGCCGCCGAGCGATTCCACCTGAACTTCGTGCTGCAGCAGCTCGGTGCGGACCCGTTCGGGCCGCGCATCCGGCTTGTCGATCTTGTTGATCGCCACGATCATCGGCACCTTCGCCGCCTTGGCGTGGTTGATGGCCTCGATCGTCTGCGGCATGACGCCGTCATCGGCCGCGACCACCAGCACGACGATGTCGGTGACCTTGGCGCCGCGGGCGCGCATCGCGGTGAACGCGGCGTGGCCGGGCGTGTCGATGAAGGTGATCTTCTTGCCGGAGTCCGGCGCGGTGACCTGATAGGCGCCGATGTGCTGGGTGATGCCGCCGGCTTCGCCGGACACCACGTTGGCGTGGCGCAGCGCGTCGAGCAGCGAGGTCTTGCCGTGGTCGACATGGCCCATGACGGTCACGACCGGCGAGCGCGTCTCGGTGTCGGTCGAATCGTCGACGACGTCGAACAGGCCTTCCTCGACGTCCGAGGCGGCGACGCGCTTGACGGTGTGGCCGAGTTCCTCGGCGATCAGTTGCGCGGTGTCGGCGTCGATCACGTCGGTGATCTTGTGCATCGCGCCCTGACGCATCAGCAGGCGGATGACGTCGACCGCGCGCTCCGCCATGCGGTTCGCCAGCTCCTGGATGGTGATCGCTTCCGGAATGATCACCTCGCGGATCAGCTTTTCCTTCTGCTCATTCGCGGCATGGCCCTTCAGACGCTGGGTGCGGCGGCGGAACGAGGCAATCGAGCGCTCGCGCACGTCGTCGGCGGTGAGGGCGGTGACGACGGTCAGGCGGCCGCGCTGCTTCTGCGGGCCCGGCTTGGCCGTGGTCTTCGGCGGCGGCGCGGGACGCGCGGCGCCACCGGGACCCCTGCGGATCTGGCGCGGACCCTCATCCTCGTCGGGACCGGCGGCGACGCCGGGAGACGGACGGCCGAGTGGACCGCCACCAGCCGGCCGGGCGCCTGCCGGGCGTGCACCTGCGGGCTGAGTGCCGGCGGGCCGGGTGCCGCCACCGATCTGCGGCGGCCGGCTGCCCGGAGCGCCCTGCGGACGGCCGGGGGCCTGCGCCGGACGGGCCGGCGCGCTCACCGTCGGCTGCGGCGCGGCGGTCGCCTGACGGGGCGCCTCGCCTTCACCGAACCGCTTCTTGGCCTCGAGCTCGGCCTTGCGCTTGGCTTCCTCTTCGTGGCGATGACGCTCTTCCTCGGCCTTGCGGCGCGCCTCGGCAGCCTCGCGCTCGGCGCGTTCAGCGGCTTCGCGCTCGGCGCGGCGGCGGGCTTCTTCCTCGGCCTGGCGGCGTTCCTCGATGTCGCGGACGCGGGCGTCGGCGAGCGCGCTGGCGCGGGCCGAACGCTCGTCCTCGGTCAAGGTGCGCAGCACGACGCCGGAGCCGCCCCGCTGCGACGAGCCGGATGGACGCGATCCAGACGGGCGGTTGTTCGGCGGCGGCGAGGGCGCCTTGGCGACGACCGGCTCCGGCGCATGCGGTGCATCGGGCGCCCCATCGCCGACGCGGCGCTTGGTGCCCCGCTTCTCGACCACCACCTGCTTGCTCCGGCCATGTGGGAAGCTCTGGCGCACCGTGCCGGTCTCGACGCGCGGCTTGAGCGTCAAGGTCTTGCTCGGGACACTCAGTTTCTTGTCGCCCGGAGTGTTGTTGTCGGCCATTCAGTCGTCCTAATCTCGTTACAGCGTGCGGGCTACCGCACCGTCCCATTCGTGCAATCGTCGCGATCGTAGCTATGTCTTCGAAGTCGAAGCAGATTTCGTGGCCGCGGTTCCGGCAATCTTGTCAGCGTCAACCGACCGGTATCGGACCAGTGTCTGGCTGCGCGACAGGAATGTCCTGCTCGCCGGGCCTGCGAGCACGGCAGCATGTATCACATTTGAGCGCCCAAGTGCCAAATCCAATTCTGCCGAAGTGAGGCAGCAGATGATCGGAAATGTCGGGGCTTGGTCTTGATCCCCGTCGGTCGGCCGCACCAGCGCGTCGAGTTTGCGAATTCCGTCGGCGGCACCGTCCGCGGCGTGGAGCAGGGCGGCCAAAGCAGTCCGCGACTGCCGCTGCGACAGCGCCGCTTCCACCTTGGAAAAACCGGAGACGACCTGGCCCGCCTTGGCGGCGATCCCCAGCGCTTCGATCGCGCTGCGGGCCAGAAGGGCCTCCAGATCGTCGGCCAGTGTCGGATGGACGCGGACCTGCGCCTTGAAGCCGCGGCTGAAATGGTGACGCCGCACCGCTTCCGCAACCATCTGCCGTGAGGCCGTGATCCACAGTCCCCGTCCCGGCAGCTTACGCTTGATGTCGGGCACAACCTCGCGCGACGGGCCGACGACGAAGCGGATCAGTTCGCCGATCGGCCGCACCTCGCGGCTGACCGCGCACATCCGCATGGTCGCGGACTTCTCGGTCCGCGGTCCATTGTCGAGCTCGGGGTCGGCCAAAGCGAGCATGCGGTGATGCGGCTCCTCATCTCAAGCGATCGGGGTGGTCGTGGGGGTCATCACGGCGTCCATGGTCAGATCGAACGGGTCAGGCGGGCTGTCCTTCGGATTCGTCCTCGGCCTCGCTCTCGGGCTTGGTGAGGTCGGCTTCACTGATCCAGCCGGCCTTGACGCGCGCCTGCATCACCATGGCTTCGGCATCGTCGCGGGACACGTCGAGACCGTCGAGAATGCCCGGGAATTTGGTCGACTCGCCGCCTTCCTTGCGCTCGGTCCAGCCGACCAGATCGTCGGTGGCGCAGCCGGCCAGATCGTCGACCGTCTTGATGTCGTTCTCGCCGAACTTGACCAGCATCTTGGTGGTGACGCCGGGCACGGCCTTCACCGCGTCCTCGACGCCGAGCTCCTTGCGCTTGGCCTCGAGCTCGGCCTCCTGCTGCTCCAGGAATTCCTGAGCGCGGGTCTGCAGCTCGGTCGCAGTCTCCTCGTCGAAGCCCTCGATGCCGGCGAGATCCTTGAGATCGACCATCGCCAGTTCCTCGACCGAGGTGAAGCCTTCCGAGGCGAGCAATTGGCCGACGACCTCGTCGACGTTCAGCGATTCCATGAACACGCGGGTGGAGTTCTCGAAGTCGGCTTGGCGGCGCTCCGATTCCTCCTGCTCGGTCAGGATGTCGATGTCCCAGCCGGTCAGCTGCGAGGCGAGGCGGACGTTCTGGCCGCGGCGGCCGATCGCCAGCGACAGCTGGTTGTTGGTGTCGGGCACCACGACCTCGATGCGCTCGCGGTCCTCGTCGATGACGACCTTGGCGACTTCGGCCGGGGCCAGCGCGTTGACGACGAAGGTCGCGATGTCGGGCGACCACGGGATGATGTCGATCTTCTCGCCCTGCAGCTCGTTCACCACGGCCTGCACGCGCGAGCCGCGCATGCCGACGCAGGCGCCGACCGGATCCACGGACGAGTCGCGCGACACGACGCCGATCTTGGCGCGCGAGCCGGGGTCGCGGGCGACCGCCTTGATCTCGACGATGCCGTCATAGATCTCCGGCACCTCCTGGGCGAACAGCTTGGCCATGAACTGCGGATGGGTGCGCGACAGGAAGATCTGCGGGCCGCGGGTCTCGCGGCGGACGTCGAACACATAGGCCCGGACGCGGTCGCCGTTGCGGAACACTTCGCGCGGCAGCATCTCGTCGCGGCGGATGATGGCCTCGCCGCGGCCGAGGTCGAGGATCACGCTGCCATATTCGACGCGCTTGACGACGCCGTTGACGATGTCGCCGATGCGGTCCTTGAATTCCTGGTATTGCCGGTCGCGCTCGGCCTCGCGCACCTTCTGCACGATGACCTGCTTGGCCGATTGCGCGGCGATGCGGCCATATTCCAGCGGCGGCAAGGTGTCGGCAATGGTGTCGCCGATCTGCGCGCCCGGATTGGCGCGGCGGGCGTCATCCAGCGAAATCTGGTTGGACGGGTTTTCGACCTTCTCGACCACGAGCATGTGGCGCGACAGCCGCAGCTCGCCCTTGCGCGGATCGATCTCGGCGTGGACGTCGGTCTCGCTGCCATAGCGGGCGCGGGCGGCCTTGGCGATCGCGTCTTCCATCGCGGCGATCACGATGCCGCGGTCGATCGACTTCTCGCGCGCGACGGCGTCGGCGATCTGCAGCAGTTCCAACCGGTTGGCGCTGACGGCCATGGCGTAAGTCTCCTCTAATCAGGATCGATCTCGCCCCTGCGCGCGCGATCGGCGGCGAGGCGATGTTTCTTGGTATTGGTCGGCAGCGGCTTCTTGGCCGGCTTGTCGTCTTTTGCTTTCGGCTTCGGCTTGGGTTTCGCCTGGGCCGCCGGCTTGGCGTGCGGCGCCAGCGGTGGAACGATCCCGAGCTCGCGCTTCTTCTCGCGCTCGGCGGCCTTGCCGCGGCGCATGGATTCGGCGATCAGCTCGTCGGTCAGCACCATCTTGGCGTCGCCGATGTCGGCCATCGGCAGCACGACGTCCGGCTCCTGGTCCTTCGCCAAATCGTCGCGGGCGATGCGCACGCCGTCGCCTTCGACGCCCTTGATGACGCCGCGGAAGCGTTTGCGGTTCTGATGCGCCACGGCCATCTCGATCTTCACGAGATGCCCGACATGACGTTCGAAATCGGAGCGGCGGACCAGCGGCCGGTCGATGCCCGGCGAGGAGATTTCGAGCCGGTAGGCGCGCTCGATCGGGTCGGCGATGTCGAGCACGGGCGACAGCGCCCGCGACACCGCCTCGCAATCCTCGATCTGCATCGTGCCGTCGGGGCGTTCCGCCATCACCTGGACCGTGCAGCCGGACTCGCCGGAGATGCGGATCCGCACCAGCCGGTAACCCATTCCCTGCAGCACCGGGTCGGCCACCGCGGCCACGCGCGCCGCCACGCCCGGCTCGACCACGAGGCGGGGCTCGGTCAGAAGGTCGGTGTCAGCGGTTGCGAACGTCGGTTCCGTCATCGAGGCGTCGATTGCGTGTCTGCTTGGCTTGGGCCATTCGGCCTGTCCGATCGCGCTTACCGGACCGATCTCGCCTGCGGCGGAGCGATCCAGGTAACAAAAAAGAGCGGGTCCGGAAGGGCCCACTCTCACTACGCGATCGTATATGAGATGATGTCTGATGGCGCCGATATAGCCGCTTTGTCGCCTGACGGCAAGGGCCGTCTCCGCCCAAACCGGACCCCGGTCGTCGAATTCGCGGCGCTCCCGCGGCCGGCCGATCGCGGGGACCTCGCCCTCGATCGGCGGGATGTCGCGGGCGAATAACCGTCGATTTACCAAGATCGTCTAAAAATTGAGAGAGTCCGCGTGTCTGTCCCGAGCCGTCGGCCGTGGGGATGGTGCGCACGGACTTGTGTGGCGTTGCGTCCGAGTCGACATCATGACCCCAGCTACCGCGCTGATCCCCGGCCTCGACGGGATCGTCAGGCACGGCGACGCCGAGCGCTGCGTCGAGGCGACGCGCCGCATTGCCGATCTGTTCTTCGAAGATGCGACGAAGCTGCGCTCCGAGCACATCAACCTGTTCGATGGATTGCTGTTCGACCTGGTTCCGTTGGCGGATCGGCCGACGCGGATCGATCTGGCCGAGCGGTTGTCGCGGCTCGTCGTGGCGCCGCGCGCCGTCGTCGGCCAGCTCGCGCGCGACGACGAGGTCGCGGTGGCCGGTCCGCTGCTGCGGCGCTCTCCCGCGCTCGACGACCGCGCGCTCGTCGACATCGCACAAGGCAAGAGCCAGGGGCATCTGCTGGCCATCGCGGAGAGGCCCAGGCTATCGGCCGACACGACGGACGTGCTGGTGCGCCGCGGCGATCGCAACGTGGTGCGACAGGCTGCTGCGAACGAGGGGGCCGAGTTCTCCGCGCGTGGCTATTCCGACCTGATCGGCCGCGCGAGTTCCGACGGCGTGCTGACGCTCGCGGTCGGCAAGCGCCACGATCTGTCCGACGATCACCTCAAGAGGCTGCTCGAAGGCTCTCACGACGTCGTCAAGCGGCGGCTGTTCGACGTCGTCGGGCCCGAGCGGCAGCTCAAGATCAGGCAGGCCGTTGCCGGACTCGCCGCTGCAGCCAGCCCGAGCGCCGCCAAGCGCAACTTCGTCCCGGCGCAGCGGATCATTCTGGCGCTATACGAGGCGGACACGCTCGATGAAGCCGCGCTGCTCGGCTTTGCCCGCGACCACAGATACGAGGAGGTCATCGCGGCGCTGTCGGCGATGACGGGGCTCGCGCTTGCAACGCTCGACCGGCTCGTCTCCGGCGACCGCCACGATCCGCTGCTCGTTCTCGGCCGCACCATCGGGCTCGACTGGCGCACCGTGCACGCGCTGATCCTGCTTCGCCTCGGGCCGAAGCGTGTACCGGCGCAGGGCGACATCGAGGCCATCCGCGTGGCCTACGCGCGGCTGCTGTCGTCGACCGCTCAGCGCGTCGTCGCCTTCTGGAAGACGCGGCACTAGCTCGTCGATATCAGCGCCGCCGGAAGATCAGGTAGTTGGCGACGCGGCCCTCGCGCGTGGCTTTTCGGCCGTAGCGCGTCATCGTGTAGTCCGGCCACGGCAGCCGCCAATCGTCGGCACGCTCCGCGGTCCACGCGAAGTCGGGCGAGCGCAGCAGATGCCACAGCGTCCAGGCGCAATAGTCGGCGATGTCGCTGACGAAGCGGAATTCGCCGCCCGGCTGAAGTGCCCGCGCCATCGCGGCGATGGTCGCATCCTGCACGAAGCGCCGCTTCCAATGCCGCCGTTTCGGCCAGGGATCGGGATGGATCAGGTCGATGCGCGCCAGCGACTGCGGCGGCAGCCAGGCCAGCAACTCGGCCGCATCGCCGGCGAGCAGCCTGATATTGCCGATGTTGTCGGCTTCGATCGCGGCCAGGATCTTCGCCATGCCGTTGACATAGGGCTCGCAGCCGATGAAGCCCGTGGCCGGATGGGCCTTCGCTTCCGCGGCGAGATGCTCGCCGCCGCCGAATCCGATTTCCAGCCGCAGCGCCTGCAGCGGCGGGTCGTACAAGGTCGGCAGCACGGCATCGGCGGGAGAAGCCAGATCGAGCGCGAGATGCGGCAGCAGATTGTCGACCAGGTCGGCCTGGTGCGCCCGCAGCTTGTGGCCCTTGCGCCGGCCGAAGAACGAGCCGTGACGATGCGCGGCTTCGGTGTCGGTGGGATCGTCGTCGACGGGCATGGTGTTCGCAGCGCTCATCGCAGGGTCTGATAGAGACGATGCAGCAGCCGCGCCCGCGGCTCGATCGAGGAGATGTACATCTGTTCGTAGTGCGTATGCGCGCCCTTGCCGTCGACGCCGAGTCCGTCGAGCGTCGCCGTGAACGGCGCAGTGAAATTGCCGTCGGAGCCGCCGCCCGTATAGGTGTCGGCGAGCGCGAAGCCGAGTTCTTCCGCAAGCGATTTCGCGTGCTCGAACAGCGCGGCGCCGGCATTGCCCTTCACGTAAGGCGGCCGGTTCACTTCGCCTTTGACTTCGACGCTGACGCCCTCGCTGCGCGATTTCAAGCCGAGGATCCTGGGGACGATGTCGTCGGCATCGGCCGGCGTCGGCAGCCGCGCATCGACCTCGGCGTAAGCTTCCTCGGCGATCACGTTCGGACGCGTGCCGCCGCGCACGACGCCGACATTGACGGTGATTCCGCGCGCGGGATCGTTCAGTGCTTCGAGCGTGTGGATCACGTTGGCGAGTTCGCGGATCGCACTGCGGCCGTCCTGCGGACGCGCGCCGGCATGGGCGGGCACGCCGCGGATCGCAACCTCGAAGCGCGCGACGCCCTTGCGTCCAGTGACGATCTTGCCGCCGTCGCGCGCCGGTTCGGTGACGAGAACATATTTGGCCTTGCGGCCTTCCTCTTCGATCAGCGCGCGAGACGTCGGGCTGCCGATCTCCTCATCCGAGACGTACAAATGAGTTATGCCGAGCGGCGAACGTTCGCCGGCTGCGCAGAGCTCGCGGAAGGCGTGATAGGCGAGATAGGCGCCGCCCTTCATGTCGTAGATGCCGGGACCATAGGCGACGTCGCCGTCGATCGCGAACGGCAGCCGCGCGATGAAGCCGATCGGATGCACGGTGTCGAGATGGCTGAGCACCAGGATGCCCGGCTCGTCCTGTCCCCAGGACGAGCGCACGATCAGATGGTCGCCGCAGCCGTCGCGGCCGGCGATCCGCTCGATCGCGGCATCGAGTCCGCGATAGCCGTCGGCGACCAGGGAGGCCAGTCGATTGACGTGCTCGGGCGCTTCGGTCGGGGTCTCGATCTCGACCCATTGGCGGATGCCTTCAAGAATTGTGCGACTATCGAACGGATTGCGGATGCTCATGGGCTTCGTGAATAGGTTTTGATGGTTACGAAATGGTAGCAGGCGAGGGGGCGCGCCGGGGAACTCGGGTTTGATCCGTCCCGCCGCGTGGGACGTGGGTTTCCACATGCGCACAAAACGATTTGGAGCGCGACAGGATTTCCCGAAGGAAGCCATCGCGCTCCATTGGTCGTGATCGAGTTTGTCTATCGGCTCATTCGTTCGGCGGAACGTCGCGTGCCCAGCGCGCCGTTCGCGAAACGCGTTTCAGCTCATGGCCCCCCGAGGCGCTGACATTCATATGAGATTGACCACGATAGGAATGTCAACGCCGGCGCATCAGCTAGCCTTCTTCAGGTGCCTCGCGATCCGCGATCTGCTCGACCAGATCGACGATGCTGCGCCGAAGCTTGGAATCGTGGATCCGCGTGAATGCGCGGGTCAACGCCAGTCCTTCGGAGGTTGCCAGAAAATCAGATACATAGGCGGGAGAAGCGCCCTCGCCGAAAGCCTCACCATTGGTCCCGCCACTCGGGACTCCTTCGAACAGGAACGAGACAGGGACCTGCAGGACTTCCGAAATCTGCTGGATCCGGCTGGCGCCGACTCGATTGGTGCCTTTTTCGTACTTCTGTATCTGCTGGAACGTGAGCCCGAGAGCCTCACCAAGTTTTTCCTGGCTCATGCCCAACATGATACGGCGCATCCGCACCCGGCTGCCGACATGCTTGTCAACAGGGTTGGGCGCTTTCGTCGACATCTCTCAACTCCTTAGAATGGGCCTCGGAACGAGGCGGTCGCAGTATGCCTCAGGCGCTCACACCGTCAATTTCCGCTCGCATGTCGTACTAACGAAGACGGCCGAGCGACAAACTGGACGGATCATGCTGCCGCGCGAGAATGCGAATTGCAGCAGCTATCTGTCAACACTTGGGGTTTTGCTTGTCAAAAAAAATCTTACGCCCCCGGAAAGAATTCAGATCTTGCTGTCGTCAGGGAAGCTTTTGAGCAACACGTCTGCGAACGACGGTGCTCAGGGCGATCACTAACAGGATCGCCGCCGGAAGATCGCCAAATCTCGCATAAATCGTGGGCTGCAGCGCAACAGGCAGCGTGGAATCGAGCACGCCTTCGGCGCCGAGAGATAGTTGCGCGACGATGCGGCCGACGGGATCTATCACTGCGGAGACGCCGGTGTTCGCAGATCGAACTAATGGAAGTCCCTGTTCGATCGCACGCCACTGCGCCTGCTGCAGATGCTGATGAGGACCGGTCGAAATGCCGAACCAGCCATCATTGGTCAGGTTGACGATCCAGCCCGGGCGTTCCTCCATCGGCACGCTGTCGCCCGGAAAGATGGCCTCGTAGCAGATCAAAGGCAGAACACGCGGAGCGTGTGGCACGTCCAGGTTGCGCCTGACCGTGCCGGGGATGAATCCGCCCTGCACTCGGGTCAGTTGTTCCAGCCCGATCCGCTCCAGCAGATTCTGAAACGGCAGGAACTCGCCGAATGGGACCAGATGGAGCTTGTCGTAGACCGACAGGACGGTGCCGTCGTGATCGATCACGTAGATCGAATTGTAGGCGCGCGTGATCGGCGTGGTCCGTGGGCCGTCCGGGGCGCGCACCGAACCGGTGATCAGCACCGTGCCAGGCGACAACAGATCGGCGATCTGTCCCATCGCATCCGCTTCGCGGGTCAGGAAGAACGGAAACGCGGATTCCGGCCAGATCAGCACGTTGGTGTCGCGGACGCCGGTGGCGTTCGGACCCGAGGCGCGGTCGGACAGCGCCAGATAGCGGCGCATCACGTCGGCCTTGGCGCCGTAGTTGAACTTCACGTCCTGCTGCAGATTCGGCTGCATGATCCGCAGCTTGAGATCGGCGACGAAGGCGGTCGGATGCAGGCCGAGCCGGATGGCGCCGAATACGCCCATCACGATGAGGAGCACTGCAGCCGCGGCCGGAACCCGCCAGCCATCGCGCCACGTCTTGCCGTCGATCAGCACCGCGGGGCTGGCGAAGATCGCGATCGTCAGCAGGGTCATGCCCCAGATCCCGATCAGCGAGCTCGATTGCGCCAGAGCGAGCGGCTGGGACAGCGCGTAGCCGAAGGTGTTCCAGGGAAAGCCGGCCAGCGCGTGGCCGCGCAGCCATTCGCTGGCGGTCAGGCAGGCGGCCAGCGCCAGGATGCGGCTGGAATCGCGCGTCCAGATCAGGCGGGCGAGCGCGCAGCCGAGCGCCGGGAACAGCGCCAGATAGGCCGGTAGGCCGAGCACGGCGAACGGCATCAGCCAGGCGAAGGTGTCGGCATCGACCAGGAACGCGTTGCCGATCCAGTACAGGCCGGGGACGAAGTAGCCCATGCCGAAGCAGAAGCCGGTGAAGGCCGCGGCCGGGATGCCGCGCCGCCGTCCGGCCGCCGCGCCGTCGATCAGCCAGACCAGCACGGGAAACGTGATCGCAAGCACGGGCCAGGCGTTGAATGGAGCCATGGCCAGTGCGGACAGGGCGCCCGCGGCGAGCGCAATCGCAGCCCGCTTCCAGCCCCAGGCCAGGACGACGCCAAGGGCGAGGCCGCGGATCGTCTGGGGGCGGATCACTGGGAGCTGGCTCCGTCGCCTTGGGGCGGACTGGTGTCGTCGCTGCCCGGCGTCGGATGGGCCTCCGCCGGTCGCGGCATCTCGGCCTGTGTGCCGGCCTCCGGAATGGCCTCGCGGCGCCGGCTCTCGCGCGGCGGACGCGGGATCGGCCGCTCCTTGCGCGGCGCGATGCGCAGGCGCTTGACGCGGCGCGGATCGGCGTCGAGCACCTCGACCTCGAAATTGCCCGGGCCGGAGATCAGCTCGCCGCGCACCGGCAGCCGGCCGACATGATTGACGAGATAGCCGCCCAAGGTCTCGACGCCCTCGCCGGCCTCGCCGGTCACGAAATCCTCGCCGATCACCCGCCGGACATCGTCGAGGCTGGCGCGGGCATCGGCGATGAAGGCGTTGTCGGCCTGGCGCATGATCGCCGGCGGCTCGTCGCTGTCGTGCTCGTCGTCGATCTCGCCGACGATCTGCTCGACGATGTCCTCGATCGAGACCAGCCCGTCGGTGCCGCCATATTCGTCGACCACCAGCGCGAGATGGATGCGCGAGGCCTGCATCTGCGCCAGCAGGTCGATCGCGCGCATCGACGGCGGCACATAGAGCAGCTTGCGGATGATGTTGGCCTCGAACAGCGGCATCGACAGATCGACCGCCTTCAGATCGAGGCCGGCCGGCAGCGGCTTCTTGCGCCGCGCCTTCACCTCGTCGGAGACGCGCGCTTGCGCGGTGGTGAAGGCGAGCAGGTCGCGGATGTGCACCATGCCCTCGGGGTCGTCGAGCGTATCGTTGTAGACGACGAGTCGTGAATGCGAGGCGCTCTCGAACAGGCTCATCAGTTCGCCGAGCGTGATGTCGCGCCGGACCGCGACGATGTCGGCGCGATGCACCATGACATCGGCGATCCGCCGCTCATGGAGATCGAGAATGTTGCGCAGGAGCGTGCGCTCGACGGCCGAGAAGCCGATGTCGTCGGGCGTCGACGCATCGAGCACGACCTGCAGATCGTCGCGCACCGATCCGCCGCCCTTCCAGCCGAACAGATTGCGCAGCGCGCGCAGCAGCCAGCTCTCGCTCGGCGAACGGCCGACCTCGGACGGCGGCACGACGGCCGGCAGATTGCGCGTGTTGCGCGGATTGTCGTGGATGGGCTCGGAATCGGCCATGATCAATTCATCCGCTCCCGGTCGGCGTAGGGATCGGGGATGCCGAGATGGGCCAGGATCTCGCGCTCGAGCGCTTCCATCTCCTCGGCCTCGGCGTCGGTCTCGTGATCATAGCCGATCAGGTGCAGGAAGCCGTGCACGGTGAGATGGCCAAGATGGTGGTCGAACGGCTTCTGCTCCTCGTCGGCCTCGCGCCGCAGCGTCTCATAGGCGATGGCGATGTCGCCGAGCATGCGCGGCGCGTCGTCGTCGCCGCGAGGGCCGGTCGGCTGCAGCGCCGGAAACGACAGCACGTTGGTCGCCTTGTCGATGCCGCGCCAATTGCTGTTCAGGGTGCGGATGCCGGCATCGTCGGTCAGCATGACCGCGATCTCGGCGTCGCCGACATCGGCGTCGACCATCTCGGCCGCGGCGACGATGGCGCGATGTATGACGTCCTCGGCGTCGGGCTGGTCCTGCCAGCAGTCGGCGGCGACGATCACCTCGGTGGTTGGAATGGGACTTTGTGGCATCCTGGTCGAGTTCTGTGCGGATGAGCGCGCTCACGTCACGCGCCGATCGGCGAGCTTGCTTCGGGGGTCAGCGCGCCTTGGGGCCCTCATAGGCAGCGACGATGCGCGCCACCAATTCGTGGCGAATGACGTCCTCACCGGTGAATCTGACCTGGGCGATCCCTTCGACACCGTCGAGCAGGCGCGCGGCCTCCGCGAGCCCTGACGTCTGGCCGTTGGGCAGGTCGACCTGCGATGGATCGCCGGTGATGATCATGCGGCTGTTCTCGCCGAGACGCGTCAGGAACATCTTCATCTGCATCGATGTCGTGTTCTGCGCCTCGTCGAGGATGATCGCCGCGTTGGTCAGGGTGCGGCCGCGCATGAAGGCGAGCGGCGCGATCTCGATCTCGCCAGCCTGCAGCGCGCGTTCGACCACACGGGCGTCCATCAGATCGTACAGCGCGTCGTAGATCGGACGTAAGTAAGGATCGACCTTCTCGCGGAGATCGCCGGGCAGGAAGCCGAGCCGCTCGCCCGCTTCCACCGCGGGACGCGACAGGATGATGCGGTCGACTTCCTTGCGCTCGAACAGCTGCGCGGCCTGCGCCACCGCGAGCCAGGTCTTGCCGGTGCCGGCGGGGCCGATGCCGAACACCAGTTCGTGCCGCTTCAGCGCGCGGATGTAGGAATCCTGCGCGGCGGTGCGGGCGCGCACCGGGCGCTTGCGCAGGTTGATGCTCTCGAACGCGTTCTTCGCGTTCTTGGCGTCGAATTCGAACAGCGAGCCTTGCGCGACCACGGCACGGATCGCACCTTCGACGTCGCCCTGCGCGACATCCAGCCCCTTCACCGCCTGGGCATACAGCGTCTCCAGCACCCGCCGCGCCGCATCGCAGCCGTCGCGGGAGCCGCCGATGGTGATGTGATTGCCGCGGGAATCGACGACGACGCCGAGCCGGCGCTCGACCAGCGCCAGGTTCTGGCCGTAGGGGCCGACCAGCGCGGAAGCGGCACGATTGTCGTCGAAGTCGATGACGACCTGGGTCTCAGGTGGTGTGGACATGTCGCGGTCGAACTTGCGGCTGGGAGCGAGGGAAGATGAATCCGATGCGCTCTTGGGCAAGTGCTCAGCCTCCGATGGACAAGAGGGGCGAAGCGGCGTCGGGGATCGGGGCCGCCATCGTCGTGACGAGTTCGCCAAGCAGGCTGTAGCGTTCGAGACTGTCGATCCGCACCGGCAGAAACTGGCCGATGATGGCGTCGGACGCCATCACATGGGCCGGCTGCAGATAGGCCGTGCGACCGACCAGCTGACCGGGCTTGCGCGCCGCGCGCTCGAACAACACGTCGACGACCGAGCCGATCGCGGCCCTGTTGAAGGCCGCTTGCTGGCTGTCGATCAAGCTCTGGAGGCGCTCCAATCGCTCGTCCATCTCGGTCGCTGACACCATCTCCTGCATGTCCGCCGCCGGGGTGCCCGGGCGCGGCGAATATTTGAACGAATACGCTGCAGCGTAGCCGATTTGTGCGATGAGCGCGAGGGTGGCGCGAAAATCTTCCTCGGTCTCGCCGGGGAACCCGACGATGAAATCCGAAGAGAATGCAATATCGTCGCGCACGGCGCGGAAACGGTCGACGACTTTCCGATAATCGGACGCGTTATGTTTCCGGTTCATAAGTCCTAGGATGCGATCGGAGCCCGACTGAACCGGCAGATGCACGAACGGCATCACCGCGCGGAGATCGCGATGCGCCGCGATCAGGCTGTCGTCGACGTCGTTGGGATGGCTGGTGGAATAGCGGATCCGCGCCACGCCCGGAATTTCGGCGATCCGATAGAGCAGCCGGCCGAGCGTCCAGGCGCGGCCGTCCGGGCCTTCGCCATGATAGGCATTGACGTTCTGGCCGATCAGCGTGATTTCGCGGACGCCGCTTTCGGTCAGCTGCATCACATCGTCGACGATCCGCGCCACTGGGCGCGACATCTCGGCGCCGCGCGTATACGGCACCACGCAGAAGGTGCAGAACTTGTCGCAGCCCTCCTGCACGGTGACGAAGGCCGAGACGCCGCGGGCGCGGATGGCCTCGCGGCTCGGCCGGGCGAGGAAGCCGAACTTGTCCTCGGCCGGAAATTCGGTGTCGATCGCCCGCGCGCCGCGGCTGGCCTGAGCCAGCAGTTCGGGCAGGTGATGATAGCTCTGCGGCCCGACCACGACGTCGACCGTCGGTGCGCGCGCGATGATCTCCGCGCCCTCGGCCTGGGCCACACAGCCCGCGACAGCGATCTGCATGGTGCGGCCCGCGCGGGCAGCCTCCTCCTTCGCCACCCTGAGACGCCCGAGCTCCGAATAAACCTTTTCGGAGGCCTTCTCGCGGATGTGGCAGGTGTTGAGGATGACGAGATCGGCGTTGCCGGCATCGGCGGTCTCGACGAAGCCCTCAACCCCCAGCGTGTCCACCATGCGCTGGGCATCGTAGACATTCATCTGGCAGCCATAGGATTTGATGTGCAGCTTGCGCGGCGGCGTCATGAACCTTGCATGCGGTCGGAAGCGTCGGGGGCGCGCCAACCTCGGCGCCGGGCTCAGATATAGGCTAGGCGGCCGAAAATCCAGCGAGCGGGGCGGCTTTCTCGCCCAGCCGGCCAAGAATGATTGGCAATTGCCGCATATCGTCGAACACCAGGGCGGCGCCGGCGTCCCGCAAGCGGTGCGCATAGTCCGGCCGGCAATGGCTGCCGCCGTGGAACCCGAGCACCGTCATACCGGCGGCGACGCCGCCCCTGATACCGGCAATGCTGTCCTCGACGACGACGCAGGCGGCCGGCCGGGCCTGCATCTGGGCCGCGGCGAACAGGAACAGGTCGGGCGCCGGCTTGCCGTTCTCGACCTGGGAGGACGAGAAGATATGCGGGGCCAGACGGTCATAGAGCCCGGTGGCGCCGAGGCTCACGCGCATGCGCTGATGCGAGCCGGACGAGGCGACGCAGACCGGCAGGTCGAGCGCGTCGAGCACGCCGGTGATCCCTGCAACCGGTTGCAAATCCTGCTCGAAGGCGCGGAACAGCCGCTCCTGCAGCCTGACGTTGAAATCGTCGGGCAGACTGCGACCGAGCTCGGCCTCCACCTCCAACGTCGCCTGCTTCGAGGAGCGCCCGAGAAACCGGTCGAACACCTGGTCGGCGGTGATCGGATAGCCGCACAGGCTGAGAACGTCGGCATGGGCCTGACAGGAGATCACCTCGCTGTCGACCAGCACGCCATCGCAATCGAAAATGACGAGATCGAGGTTTGAAGCCGGCGCCGCGTCAGCCATTCGTCTCTTCGTCGAGAGGCACGCAATACAGCTCGAGGCGATGGTCGACGAGTTTGTAGCCGAGCTTGCGGGCGATCTCCGCCTGCAGCTTCTCGATTTCCTCGGAGGTGAATTCGATCACCTTGCCGTCGCGCAGATTGATCAGATGATCGTGATGGCTGTCGCGCATCTGCTCGTAGCGGGCGCGGCCTTCGCGGAAGTCGTGGCGCTCGATGATGCCGGCGTCCTCGAACAGTTTCACGGTGCGGTACACCGTGGAGATCGAGATCTTGTCGTCGACAGCGACACAGCGCCGGTACAGCTCTTCGACGTCGGGATGGTCGGAGGCTTCCGCGAGCACGCGGGCAATGACGCGGCGCTGCTCGGTCATTCGCATGCCGGTGGCCGCGCAACGGGCCTCGATGCCGGTGGAACTGAGCGCTGGCGTGGTTTTCAAGGAGGTCATCGTATCTCGCCTTAAGGATGCGCTTTCTGCCACCAAGCGCAGGTTACGACAAGTCCCGGCGCATCAGAAGTGCATTCAACTGTTCTCCGCCGGGCTGGAGGTAATAGCGTTCCCGCCGGCCGACGGTCGCAAATCCGGCACGTTCATAGAGGCGGCGCGCCGGCTGGTTGTTTTCCTCCACTTCGAGAAAAACCGTCTGGACGCCGCGGCCCGCCAAGTGCCCGAGATGCTGCAGCAACAGATCACGAGAAAGTCCGCGGCCGCGCTGATTTGGGTCAAGTGCGACCGACAAAACCTCGGCCTCGTCGGCGCCGATTCGCGACACGATGAACCCGACGATCTTGCGACCGAGTCGCAGCCGGTGGATCATCGTGTTGCGTTCGGCCAGCATCGTCTCGAACTCGCCCTCGCCCCAGCCGCGGTGAAACGAGGCGGCATGAATCTGAGCCAGTCGGGCCGCATCGCGCAGCGCGGCGGCCTCGATCGAGGGTTTGGGGCGGCTCAGCCACCGGAAGAACATGTTCATTGCGAAGCGGCCGTCCGCGCGGGCTCGAGTGGCGTCTTGGCCGGCGGCTTGACGTCGGGCGCACGCAAATAGAAGGGCCGTGCCGCGGCATGGGCCGGATCAGCCGCAGCCCCGAGCCAGGCCACCCATGCGATGTCCGGTCCGGCCCTTGTGTCGACCGCCACCGGCGCGACCGCGTCGGACGGCCACCGATCGGCCAGGATCGAGGCGGCGTTGCCGACGAGATGCGGCGCGCCGGATCGCGCGGCGGCGAGCACGTCGGCGATCGTCGCCACCTGGGGCGCGACCAGTTCTTCGCCGCTGCCGCTCACCACTTGATAGTAGAGATGGTCGTGCCGGGCATCGATCGCCGAGATCACCGGGCTGGTGCGGTCTTCGCTGACGATGGGGGCCGCATAGGCGGACAGCGTGGTCACGCCGACGACCGGCCTGTGCGCCGCCAATGCAATGCCGCGCGCTGCGGAGAGGCCGACGCGCAAACCCGTGAAACTACCAGGCCCGGTCGTCACCGCGATCCGGTCGAGTTCGTGGAAGCCTGCTCCCGACTGGCGCATCACGCGCGCGATCAGCGGCATCAGCGCCTCGGCGTGGCCGCGCTTCATCGACAGCGTTTCCTCGGCGCGCATCGCCGCCGAATCAATGTCCAGAACGGCAGCCGCGCAATGGTCGAGGGCAGTATCGATCGCGAGTATCAACATCCGGTCAGATTCGCATGGAGGTGGGCGCCAATACCTTTTTCGGGTATCTCGATAAAGTCGGGCGCGGCCTTCTTACATCCCCATCGGGAAAAACGCATCAAGGCGCGCCAGCGATAAGCTAAACTGCTGAACTGGCAGCCATTTAAGCAAATTTTTCCGGGCCTGCGGGAATTATCCGTCCGTTACCCTCAGGGGCGCGCGCGCCGCCGCCCTTCGAGAGCGGGGCCTCGAGGCATCGTGGCGAGGCAAGTCGGCGTCGCGCGGCGCATTGGCAGGAGCGCAGCATCGAGGGTGCCGCAAGATCCGGTGCACGGGCTGTCGGCGCAGAGCGCCGGCCACAAGCGGGATGTCATCGAATAGGCGCCAGGCCGCAGCCGAAGCCGCCATGGTGAGCAGCGAATGGCGAACGGGAGATCGCGCTATTCGCGACGCCCATTCGCTATTCGCCTCTCCCTCACATCGGCCGGACTTCGACCACCTCGGGCACGAAGTGCTTCAGCAGGTTCTGGATGCCGTGCTGCAGGGTCGCGGTCGATGACGGGCACCCGGCGCAGGAGCCCTTCATGTTGAGATAGACGATGCCGTCCTTGAAGCCGCGGAAGGTGATGTCGCCGCCGTCATTGGCCACCGCCGGGCGGACGCGGCTCTCGATCAGGTCCTTGATCATGCCGACCGTCTCGGTGTCGGCCTCGTCGAAGAACTCGTCGTCCTCGTCGGTGGATTCGTCGTTGGCGGCACTGCCATCGGCGAGCAGCGGCGCGCCGGACATGTAGTGCTCCATGATCGCGCCGAGGATGGCCGGCTTCAGGTGCTGCCATTCGCCGTCGGTCTTGGTCACGGTGATGAAGTCGGCGCCGTAGAACACGCCCGTGACGCCGTCGACCGCGAACAGGCGCTCGGCGAGGGGGGAACGGGCGGCGGCGTCGCGGCTCGCGAACTCCATCGTTCCCGTCGGCAGCACGGTCCGGCCCGGGATGAATTTCAAGGTCGCGGGATTGGGGTTAGCTTCAGTCTGGATGAACATGGCTTTCTCCGGCAGCGCCGGTTCAAGGCCGGCCTGTGGGCTTCTCTTAGCAGATGGCAAGGTGCTGCGCACGATCAAGAGGGGGAGGCCCGCGTTTCGCAGTCAACCCTATGAAAGAGCGTCGATATCCGCATCCTTGAGATCGCCGGGGACAATCACGAGCGGGATCGGGAACGCGCCGCTCGTCTTGGTGACATGGGTGACCAGCGGTCCCGGGCCTTCCGGGCCGGAATGGGCTGCGAGCACCAGGAGCGCGATGTCGCTGTCGTGCTCGATGGTCGCCAGGATCTGAGCCGTCGGCTCCCCCTCGCGGATGACCCTTTCCGGTGCGGTGATGCCGATCGTGGCCAGCAGCCCGGCGGCCTGGTCGAGTTCGGCATTCGCCTCGTCCTGGGCCTCGGCGCGCATGAGGTCGGCGACCCCCAGCCATTGCTGGTTCTGGTCCTCGGTCTCGATGACGTGCAGCATCACGATGCGGCCGCCGGCGCGCACCGCCCAGCGCCCGGCGTATCGGATCGCGCGGTCGAATTCCGCGCTTTCGTCGACCACGACCAGGCATTTCGGCGCATGGCCGGTCTGGTAGCTCTGCCGCTGCGCCGCCATCGCGCTCCCGCCTGCTGCTGCGAGTCGATCCGGTCACGATGCTGCCACAGCCCATCTCCGTTGGGGAGAGGGCCGTTGGTTCCATTTGCGACGGAGCGCGTTCGCCCCGGTCGGGACGTGCCCGCGTCAGGGCCTGCGAATGAAGCCGACGATGTCCTTGGCGGTCTTCATCGTCTCCGCGGCGATCACCTGGGCGCGCTCGCCGCCGTCGACCAGGACGGAGTCGACATAGCCCGGATCAGCGGTGAGACGCTTCATCTCGGCGGCAATCGGACCGAGCTTGGTGACGCAGAGCTCGACCAGCGCGTTCTTGAAGCTGGAGAACTGCCCGCCGCCGAACTCGCGCAGCACGTCGGCCTTGTGGCGGTCGGACAGTGCGGCATAGATGCCGACGAGGTTGTCGGCTTCGGGCCGCGTCTCCAGGCCCTTCTCTTCGGTCGGCAGCGGCTCCGGATCGGTCTTGGCCTTGCGGACCTTCTGCGCGATCGTGTCGGCATCGTCGGTCAGGTTGATGCGCGAATAATCCGACGCATCCGACTTCGACATCTTCTTGGTGCCGTCGCGCAGCGACATCACGCGCGTCGCCGGCCCGGTGATGAACGGCTCGGGCAGCGGAAAGAACAGCCCATCGCCGAAACCCTGGGCGCGGATCGAGTCGCCGAAATCATTGTTGAACTTCTGCGCGATGTCGCGCGAAAGCTCGAGATGCTGCTTCTGGTCCTCGCCGACCGGTACATGGGTGGCGCGGTACAGCAGGATGTCGGCCGCCATCAGCACCGGATAGTCGTACAGACCGACCGACGCATTCTCGCGGTCCTTGCCGGCTTTCTCCTTGAACTGCGTCATGCGGTTCAGCCAGCCGATGCGCGCGACGCAGTTGAAGATCCAGGCGAGCTCGGCATGACCGGAGACCTGGCTCTGGTTGAAGACGATGTGCTTCTTCGGGTCGATGCCGGCGGCGATGAAGGCCGCCGTGACCTCGCGGGTGTTGCGCGCGAGCTCGGCCGGGCCGCCCCAGACGTCGATCGGCATCGTGATCGCGTGCATGTCGACGACGCAATAGATGCAGTTGTGTGTCTCCTGCATCTTCACGAAATTGACGATCGCGCCGAGATAGTTGCCGAGATGCAGGTTGCCGGTCGGCTGGACGCCCGAGAAAACCCGTTCCACGAAGGCCATGGTCGCTTCTTCCAGATGATGGATTTGCTGCGTCGTTTGGCACGGGCGCCTCAAAGGTGCAAGTCGCCGGCGGGCTGCCGCCGGATGGCCCGGACCGTGTCCTGCCAGCGGACCACGTCGAGCACGACGAGCAGGGCCGCATAGAGCAACACGGCGGCCGCGATCAGCGCCAGCAGCGCGGCCGCTGCACCGATGCCGTGGCCGCCGGAAGCGTCCAGGATCCGCCCCGACGCGCCCCAGAGCACGGCGGCCATCGCTATCGCGGCGAGCGCGATGCGCAGCAGCCGGTGCCGCGATGTGCTGGAGATGGCGAAGCCGAAACGCGTGGCGCCGCGCCGGACCAGAACGGCCGCATTGGCCCAGGCGCCGAGCGCCAATCCCGCCGCGATGCCGCTGGCGCCGAAGGCCTGTCCGAGCAGAAACGCCAGCGCGATCGCGACGCCGCATCCGATCAGCGTGGCGCGCAACGGCGTCTGCGTGTCCTCGCGCGCGAAGAAGCCTGGCTGCAGCGCCTTGGTCAGCACCTGCGCCGGCAATGCGGCCGCGAGCCACGTCAGGATCCGCGCCGTCGCGACGCTGTCGTCGGCGGTGAACGCGCCGTGTTCGAACAGCAAACGGATGACCGGCTCGTTCAGGATGATCAGTCCGAGCGTCGCAGGCAGCGCGAGCCCGATCGTGAGTTCGAGGGCGCGTGACTGCACCTCGGCCAGGGCATGTTGATTGCCGGCGTGCAGGGCGCGGGTCAGTTCCGGGATCAGCACCGTCCCCATGGCGACGCCGACGAGGCCGAGCGGCAGTTCGATCAGGCGGTTGGCGAAATAGAGCCATGACACGGCCGACGGCGTCGTGGAGGCGATGATGGCGCCGCCGACCGCGAGCAACTGCGGTCCGGCGCTGGCGACCATGCCCGGCCACGCCTTGGCGAAGAAGGCGCGCATCTCTGCATCGATCGACACGCGCGCCGGTGAAGCGACGCTGCCGCCGTGCCGGCGATGGGCGAGCACCGCGAGCTGCAGCAGCCCGGCGAGGCCGATCGTGGCGGCGAGCAGCAGCGCCGCGTCTGCCGGACCCGGATGGTGTAGCAGCAGCGCGACGGTCACGGTGATCAACGCGACGTTGAAGAGCAGCGGCGCAAAGGCCGTCAGCGCAAAACGTCCTTGTGCACTGGAGAGTGCAAGCAGCACGGTCGACGGGCCGGCGAACGCGAGATAGGGTAGCATGAGCCTGGCTTCATTGACCGCCAAACCGAGCGTCTCGTCGCCGGCGAAGCCGGGGGCGAGCACCGTGATCACCCATGGCATCAGTGCCGCCAACACCAGCGTGGCCGCGAACAGCCCCGCGCTGACGGTGCCGAGCACGCGCCCGGCAAAGATGGCCGCCTGCGTCATCCCGTCCTGCCGGTAGATTCGCAGCCAGGCCGGCACCAGCGCGGCGTTGAACGCGCCTTCGGTGAGCAGTCTGCGGATGACGTTGACGAGCTGAAAGGCAGCGAGAAACGCGTCCGCGACCGGTCCGGCGCCCAGCAAAGCGGCCATCAACGCGTCGCGGACGAAGCCGAGCAGGCGCGAGGCCAGTGTTCCTGACACCACGGTCACGAATGAGCGGATCATGAGGCTTCTATAGCAGCGCCGCCTGTGATAGGCCGCAGCGTTTGTAAAACGCCGTAAACGGGGCCCGTGGATGACTGACGCGAAATACGATGTTCTCGGCATCGGCAATGCGATTTTCGACGTGTTGGTGCAGGCCGATGAAGCCTTTCTCGCCAGGCATGGCATGACCAAGGGCGGCATGACGCTGATCGACGAGGCGCGTGCGGCGGCCATTTACCGCGACATGGGCCCGGCCACCGAGATGTCGGGCGGTTCTGGCGCCAACACCATCGTCGGCCTCGCGAGCCTCGGCGCGCGTGCCGCTTACGTGGGCAAGGTCAAGGACGACCAGATCGGGCGGATGTATTCGCACGACATCCGCGCCGCCGGCGTCGCCTTCGACACCGCGCCGGCTTCCGATGGCCCGGCCACCGGCTGCTCCTACATCCTGGTCACGCCCGACGGCGAGCGCACCATGAACACCTATCTCGGCGCGGCGCAGAACCTCACGCCCGCCGACATCGATCCCGCCGAGATTGCGGCGGCGCGCATCGTCTATCTGGAAGGCTATCTGTGGGATCCCAAGGACGCCAAGGACGCGTTCGTGAAGGCCGCAGCGGTCGCGCATGATGCCGGCCGCGAGGTCGCGCTCACTCTGTCGGATGCGTTCTGCGTCGACCGCTATCGCGACGAGTTCCTCGAGCTGATGCGCGGCGGCACCGTCGATCTCGTCTTCGCCAACGAGGCCGAGCTGCATTCGCTGTATCAGACCTCCGATTTCGACGGCGCGCTGAAGCAGCTGCGTGAGGACGCCACGCTTGGCATCGTCACCCGCAGCGACAAGGGCTGCGTCGTGGTGTCGAACGACGGTGTGATCGCCGTGCCCGCGCATCCGATCGCGACGCTGGTCGACACCACCGGCGCCGGCGATCTGTTCGCCGCCGGTTTCCTGTTCGGGCTGGTGCGCAAGACCGGCTACGAGATGGCCGGCCGCCTCGGCGGCCTCGCCGCCGCCGAGGTGATCCAGCACATCGGCGCAAGGCCGCAGGTGTCGCTGAAGGAATTGGCGGCGCAGAACGGGCTGAAGGTCTAACTCAAAGGTCAGCGTGGGAACGAGACCGGCGCCGCTGGCTCGGTCCCTCCGACCTCGCCCCGCTTGTGGGGAAAGGTCGGATCGCATCGAAGATGCAATCCGGGTGAGGGGGCTCTCCGCACGGTGGGTGCGCACGGCTGCCCTTCACCCCAACCCTCTCCCCGTAAGAACGGGGAGAGGGAGCGCACCTTTCGTGCCGCGTGAGCAACTCATGAGTTCAGTGGAACAGCTCTTCGGGTGCACGCGATCTTTGTGATGATCGGCTTCCGCCCCGTTCACCCGCTCACGCCGCCTTCTGTCCGCCCGCGGCGCCCAGCCCGGCATAGACGCCGCGCTCGAAGCCGGCAAACGTCTCCAGGCACAGCCGGTCGGCGAACGGCAAGAGCTGCATCAGGATCACGCCGGTGACGTCACGGGCGGGATCGATCCAGTAGTAGGTGTTGGCGAGGCCGGCCCAGGCGAGGCTGCCGGCGCTGCGGCCCTCCGGCGTCTGCGCCGTCGTGATCATGAAGCTGAGGCCCCATTTCTTGACGATGTCGGGATAGAGGTCGACGTCGTTGGTCACGCCGGGCACGGCCGCGGCCATCTTGGTCATTTCGAGCTCGCCGATGTGGTTGTCGCGCATCGCCGCGACCGTTTCGGGCTTGAGCACCTGGTTGCCGTTGCCGCGGCCCTGGTTGAGGATCATCCGGGTGAAGCGGATGTAGTCGCCCGCTGTGCCATAAAGGCCGCCGCCGCCCATGTGGAATTCCGGCTCCTGCTCGAGCTCGAACGGGATCGGCGCCAGCGCGCCGTCGTCGCCGCGCGCATGCATGCCGACAAGGCGTTCGCGCTGTGAGGGGCCGAGCTTGAAGCCGGTGTCGTCCATGCCGAGCGGCGCGAACAGATGGTCGCGCAGATAAGCGTCGAGCTTCTGGCCGCTCGCGGCCTCCACCGCCTTGCCGACGAAATCGATGTTGATGCCGTATTCCCAGCGCGTGCCGGGGTCGGACGCGAGCGGCAATGTCAGCGCGTCGTTCTTGCAGGTGATGATGCCGGGCGTGCCGGCCTTCTGCACATAGGCCGCCATGTCGCCGTTCCACATGTCATAGCAGAAGCCGGCGGTGTGGGTCATCAGATGCCGCAGCGTGATCGCGGTCTTAGCCGGCCGCAGGATCGGCTCGCCCTGCGCATCGAAGCCATCGAGCACCTTCGGCGCCGCGAGGTCGGGCAGCACCGTGCCGATCGGCGCATCCAGCGACAGCCGGCCCTGCTCGACCAGCTGCATGCCGGCGGCGCAGGTGATCGCCTTGGTCATCGAGGCGATCCAGAACACGCTGTCGGTGGTCATCGGATCGTCGCGGCCGAGGTCGCGTTTGCCGAACGCGCCTTCGTAGATCACGCCATTGCTGTCGGCCGCGACGGCGACGACGCCGGGGATCTCCCGCGCGTCCGCCTTCTGCCGCAGCACGCCGTCGATCTCGATCTTGTTCTGCATGTTGTCCTCCCGTTCCGTTCTTGTTTGACGGTCCGTGATTGTTCCCCGGTCCGCTGCAGGCGGCAAGAAGCCGCGGGCACACATCCGGTCGCGATCTCGTGATGATGCGGTGCGCAGGGGACAGGCAGGAAAGAAACGGGACGCGCGGGCCACAGCCCTTCAAAATCGTTGCAGAATCATGATTAGTTATAGCCAGCCGCGAGTCCGACACATGGGCGCCATGTTCCCACCACGGGCCTCGGCCTGTTGTGAGTTGAAACCATTTCTGCATTAAAAGGTTCAGGAACCGGCTTTTTCAGGCCGATGATATGGCTGTGGCGGTAACATCCGCCGATGGGGGCGATATGATTTCGACATGGAGCGAGTGGAAGCGGTATCCCCGTCCCGGACGCGGTGACAATATTGAGGCACCGATCACCCCGGGAATCTATGAGGTGCGCATTGCCGCGACCGGAGCGCTGCACTCTTTCGGCGCGGTCGACAATGTGGCGCAGGCGCTGGCGCTGCTGCCGGTGGGGCAGAAATCCTGGTTCGGCCGCCGCGATCCCGCCGCTTTGCCGGATCTCGAATACCGCACCTGCGCGACCTCGACCAAGGCCGACGCCAAGGCGGCAGCGGAGCGCATGATCGGCCGTCGCGAGACCTATATGAGCGGCGCGGCCTGATTTGGGCCGTCCCGGCGACGGGTCTCGCTCACGGCATTTGGTGCCGTAGAGGTACTGATGGCCCGATCGAATGTACCGTTGATGAGGCGCGCAAACCGTGCGCCGCTACTGTGCCGTGGCTATATTCGGGGGGAAATACCGCTCGCTTTCGAGGAGTTGCCCGATGACCCCACCCGCCACCGCCCGCGCGTCCGCCGCTGCTGCCAGCCTGCGTGACCGCCTGAAGGACCCGTCGCTGCTGCGCGAGCAGTGCTACATCGACGGCGCCTGGGTCGGCATGCCGGTCTTTCCGGTCGTCAATCCCGCCACCGGCGCGGAACTCGCCAAGGTCGCGCAGCTCGGCGCGGCGGAGACCACGCAGGCGGTCGAAGCCGCCGCGCGCGCCTTCCCGGCCTGGGCCAAACTGACCGCCAAGCAGCGCTCCAACACCTTGCGCAAATGGTTCGAGCTGATCGCGGCGAACCGCGAGGACCTGGCGCTGATCCTGACCTCCGAACAGGGCAAGCCGCTGACCGAGGCGCTCGGCGAGGTCGACATCGGCGCCGCCTATATCGAGTTCTTCGCCGAGGAGGCCCGCCGCGTCTATGGCGAGACCATCCCGACGCAGAAGCCGGACGCGCGCCTGCTGGCGCTGAAGCAGCCGATCGGCGTCTGCGGCGCGATCACGCCGTGGAATTTCCCGAACTCGATGATCACCCGCAAGGTCTCGCCGGCGCTCGCCGCAGGCTGCACCGTGGTGTTGAAGCCGGCGAACGAGACGCCGCTGTCGGCGCTGGCGCTGGCCGTGCTCGCCGAACGCGCCGGAATTCCTGCAGGCGCGCTCAACATCGTCACCGGTGATGCGCCGCCGATCGGCAAGGTGCTGTGCGAACATCCGGCCGTGCGTTTCGTCGGCTTCACCGGCTCCACCGAGGTCGGCAAGATCCTGTACCGGCAGTCCGCCGGCACGGTGAAGAAGCTCGGCCTCGAACTCGGCGGCAACGCGCCGTTCGTGGTGTTCGACGATGCCGACGTCGATGCGGCGGTCGAAGGCGCCATCGTCTCGAAGTACCGCAACATGGGCCAGACCTGCGTCTGCGCCAACCGCCTCTATGCGCAGGACAAGATCTACGATTCGTTCGTCGCGAAGCTGGCGGCGAAGGTGGCCGCGATGAAGGTCGGCGAGGGCACCGAGGCCGGCGTGACGCAGGGCCCGCTGATCAATGCGGAGGCGGTCGAGAAGGTCGAGCGCCACATTGCCGACGCGGTCAAGGGCGGGGCCAAGATCGTCACCGGCGGCAAGCGCCATGCGCTCGGCCGCACCTTCTTCGAGCCGACGGTGCTGTCGGACGTGAAGGCCGATGCGCTGGTCGCGCATGAGGAGACGTTCGGGCCGCTCGCCCCCGTGATCCGTTTCAAGGACGAGGCCGACGTGATCGCGATGTGCAATGCCTCGCCATTCGGTCTGGCTTCGTATTTCTATGCCCGCGATCTCGGTCGCGTCTGGCGCGTCGCGGAGGCGCTGGAGTCCGGCATGGTCGGCGTCAACACCGGGCTCATCACCACCGAGGTCGCGCCGTTCGGCGGCGTCAAGGAAAGCGGCCTGGGACGCGAGGGCTCGCATCACGGCATCGAGGAATATCTCGAGATCAAATACGTGATGATGGCGGGGGTCTAAGGACAGGCCGTCTCGGGATCAGGCTGTCTGGGGATCAGGCTGTCTTCGGCAGCTTGTCCACCGGCACCATGTAGGACTTGTTGCCGACCTGGTAGATGACCTTGCCGGTCTTGCCGTCGTCGGTCGAGATCTGCGTCTGCCCGAACATGATGACGTTCTTGTAGACGATGCCGGTGCCCTGACGCGTGATGCCGTTGGCGATGACGCTGACCTGCGCTTCCTTGCCGTTGACGGACAGGACGCGAAAGCTCGCGCTCATGCCGTTCTCGCCCGAATAGCCGGCCCAGCTCCCAACCAGATTGCTCTCGCTGGCGGGAGGCGGTTTCTTCTCGAGCATCGCCGTGGCCTTGCCGCCGCCGGCCGAGAACAGCAGCACCGCGTTCTTGCCGTCCTTGGTGCCGAGCGTGACGGCGCCGAAGTCGATGGTCGATCCGTTGACTTGGCCGATGCCCCGCTCGGTCCGCCCATTATGGGTGTATTCCACCGTCGCCGCGGCGCCTCTGATGTTGACGACCTTGAAGCTGACCGCCTGGCCATTGGCCGTCCAGCTGCCCTTCCATTCGCCCAGCAAATTGCTCTGGTGATAGACCCGCTCCATCGCGGGAGAGATCTGGTTGGTGCTCTGAATGACCGCCATGTGCACTTCCAACGAGCGTGGCTGCTCTGTGTCTCCGTAGGCCGGATCGTGTCTGAATGTTGCTAACGACAGGTAGGTCGACGGAGTTAACGCCGGATTAACGAGTGCTTCATGGCGGCGGCGCGCGCCCCGGGACGCCGCGCGACCTATCGCCTCAGCCCTGGCAATTCGCCTCAGCCTTGGCAATGACCCGATCGGCGGCGCCCGCCCGCGCGGTCGTCGTCGGTCCGCAGCGTCCTTCAGATCCGGCGACAGTGCCTTGGCCGCGTGGACGCAGGCGAGCCGCTTGCGGAGAAGCGATTGATCGTCGACCATGGCACGGCGAACCGCCGTCCCTGCCTTGTGCGAGCTCGACCATGACCGCAGCCCCCGCGCGCACACTCGTCGGCCGGCTACCCGAGGCGGACGCGCGCCGCCTCGACGAGGACGGCTATCTGCTGCTGCGCGGCGCCATCCCGGCCGACTGGATCCCGCTGCTGCGGCAGGCGTTCGAGGCGGGCACCGTACCGTCGGAGCAATGGCCCGTGCCTCGCGGCCGCGACTGGCGCCATGCCATGGTCGATCTCGATCCGGCCGTGCAGCGCGTCTGCCGGCTGCCGGTCATGCTCGCAGCGGTCCATCATATCTTGAAGGCGCCGTTCTTCCTCGGTCAGGTCGAGGGCCGCGAGCCGCGCGCCGATGGCGGCCAGCAGCCGCTGCATCGCGACAGCGTCGAGCGCTGGCGCACCGACTCCGTGTCGGCGCTCGCTTTTCTCGATCCGTTCGGCCCCGACAATGGCGCGACGCAGGTGGTGCCCGGCACGCACCGCCGCGGCACGGATGATGCGACGGCCGCGGCCGCCGCGTTCGTCACCGCGGGCGAGGCCGGCGACATCCTGCTGTTCGACGTCGACATGCTGCATGGCGCGACGCGCAACCGCAGCGGCGCGCGGCGCCGCTCGCTGCTGATCACCTACGCCACGGCGCCGCAACAGGAGCAGTGGCGCGCGACGCGCGCCTTGCGCGCGGTGCGGATGGATCAGGATGAGATTTTCGGCGCGGCGTAGCAGCGCCGTCCCGCGGCCTTCGCGCACCGTCCAGCCACATCACGCAGGGAGAACGCTCATGAAGCTGTACGATTCCGCGACCGCGCCAAGTCCGCGCCGCGTCCGCATCTTCCTTGCCGAGAAGGGCCTCACGATTCCCATCGTTCAGCTCGACTTGCGCGCTGGCGAGCAGTTTGCGCCGGCATTCCGCGCGCTGAACCCGCAATGCACGGTTCCGGTGCTGGAGCTCGACAGCGGCGCTGCGATCACCGACATCATCGCGATCTGCCGCTACATCGAGGAGCTGCATCCCGAGCCTGCCCTGATGGGACGCAGTGCGGAGGAGCGCGCCTTGATCGAATGCTGGGTGCGGCGGATCGAGTGGGACGGCATCCATGCCATCGCGGAGGCGTTCCGAAACAGTGCGCCCGGGCTGGAGGGCCGCGCACTGCCCGGGCCGTTGTCGCTCGCGCAGATTCCGGCGCTCGCCGAGCGCGGGCGTCTGCGCGCCGCGCACTACTTCGCGTGGCTCGACGCGCGGCTGGCCGATCATGCCTTCGTCTGCGGACCCGGCTTCACCATTGCCGACATCAGCGCCATGGTGACGGTGGATTTCGCCGCGCGCGCCAAGCTCGACCCGCCGGATCATCTGCGCCATCTCAGGCGATGGTACGGCGAGGTGTCGAGCCGTCCGAGCGCAAAGGCTTGAGGCGCGCGGCCGGCCCGCGTCCTCAGCGTGATCCGAAGCGCTGTCTGGCCGCGTCGGTGACGGGCGTATACAGGCTGACGATCGTCCCCTCTGGGTCGCGAAATTGAGCGGCGCGATTGCCCCATGGCATCGTCTTCGGTGCGTGCACCACCTCGACCTCGTCCTTCAGTCGCACGAAATCCCCGTCCACGTCATCGACCTCGAACTCCAGAATGGCGCTGCGGTTGGCGCCGGGCTCCGCGCTGCCCTCCTTGAACAGCGCCACCGTCTCGGCGCTGCCGATCGCGAGCGTTGCGCGCGAGGTGACGATCTCGGCGAATGCCGGCGCCAGCCAATCCGCCTTCTGCCCGGTGACCTTCTCGTAGAAACTGACGAGGGCCTTTATGTCGGCCGCCACCAGGCGGGTCGATGCGAACTTCATGATTTTTCCCTTGCATTCGAGGATCGCTCGCCGACCCCTATGGCAGGGCTGCTGACAGCCTTGTGTCAGCAGTGATGGCCGAGCATCGCATCATTGCGCCGCGAGCTTCGCCAGCCCCTCCCAATCGAACGCAATGCCATGGCCCGGCCGCGTCGGTGCCAGAGCCATGCCATTCTCCAGCACCAGCGGATGCGCAATGTAGCGATCGAGGCCAAAGCCGTGGGCTTCGAGGAAGGAGCGGTTGGGGCAGGCGGCCAGCAGGTGCACGGTGATGTCATGCGCGCCGTGGCTGGTCACCGGCAGGTTGAACGCTTCGGCCAGCCGCGCGATCTTCATGAACGATGTCACGCCGCCGCAATTGGTGACATCGGGCTCGGGATACGAGACTGCACCGGCGGCGATGTAGTTCTTGAAGTCCCACAGCGAGCGCAGGTTCTCGCCGGCCGCGATCGGCACGCCGCCGGCGTTGAGGATGCGGGCATGGCCGGCGATGTCGTCGGGGATGGTCGGCTCCTCCAGCCAGGTGAGATCGAATGGCTGCAACGTGCGGGCGGCGCGGATCGCCTCCTCGACCGTCCACTTCATGTTGGCGTCGGCCATCAGCGGAAAGCCGTCGCCGAGATGCTGCCGCATCGCGCGCACGCGCGCGACGTCGGCGGAAAGCGCGGGCCGGCCGACCTTCATCTTGATGGCGCGAAAACCCTTGGCGAGATTGTCGTCGGTCTGCGTGAGCAGCGCGTCGACTGAGAGATCGAGGTCGATGCCGCCGGCATAGCAGGGCACATGCGCGTCGAAACCGCCGAGCAGGCGGAACAGCGGCAGCTCGGCGCGCCGCGCCTTCAGATCCCACAGCGCGATGTCCAGCGCCGACAGCGCCAGCACGACCGGGCCGCCGCGCCCGCCATAATGCAGCCCCCACCACACAAGGTGCCAGATCGCCTCGGTGTCGTCGGCCTCGTGGCCGGCAACCAGCTCGGTGATCTCGCGCCTGACGATGTCGGCCACCGCAGGGCCGTTGCGGCCGACCGTATAGGTGTAGCCGACACCCTCCGCGCCGTCGGCATCGCGCACCCGGCAGGTGATCAGCTCGAACGCCGTCATCTCGCCATGGGTGCTGTCGGACAAGGTCACACTGAGTGGAATGCGATACAGCCCGGTCTCGATCGATGCGATCACGGCCATCGGCGCGGTTCCTTCCCTGGATTTTTGGCGAAGGTTATGCTCGTGGTAGGGCCAGGGCAATTGCGAACGGCGCATGATCGACACGGGCCGGGCCTTCAAAGCGATTCACGTGCCCCTGGATGTGATGAGAGTGCATGGTGGGAGAGCGCGACATCCTGGCCCTGGGCGACCTCGACGGCTCCGAGATCCTTGGCATGCTGGCGCGAGCGCAGGAACTTGCGGCCTGCTGGCAGGCGCGCGAGATGCCGCAGACGCTTGCCGGCCGGCGCATCGGTCTCGTGGTCGATGATGGCGGCTGGCGCAACACCACCGCCTTCGATCTCGGCGTGCAATCGATGGGTGGGCTGTGCGTGCACGCCCCGATCCGCCTCAACGGGACGGAGGCGGTGGAGGATCTCGCCGCCTATCTCGACAACTGGTTCGATGCGGTGGTCTGCCGCACGCCGGAGCTGGAGATGCTGTATGCGTTGTCGCACTGGGCGCAGGCGCCGGTGGTCAACGCGCGCACGCGGCAGAACCATCCCTGCGAGACGCTCGGCGACCTCGCCTTCCTGATGCATCGCCGCAGCGCGATCGAGGGATTGAAGATCGCTGTGGTGGCGCCGGCCGCGAACATCCTGGGCTCCTGGATCGAGGCCGCGCAGGTGCTTCCGATCGACATCGTGCAGGTCTATCCGGCACGATGGCATGCGCCGGGAGATTCGCCGCGCTTTCGCGTCGCGACCGATCTCGGCGAATTGCAGGACGCCGACGTGATCATCACCGATTGCTGGCTGGGAGATGACGATTCCGGCGACCTGCAGGCCTATCAGATCACCGCAGCACTGCTGGATGGCCTGCGGCCGGACCTGGACTTCCTGCCCTGTCCGCCGGTGACGCGGGGCCACGAGGTCTCTGCCGATGCGATGCTGCATCGCGCCTGTCGGGTGGTGCAGGCCAAGGCGTTCCTGCTGCATGCGCAGAATGCCGCGCTCGAATGGGTGTTCGATCGGGGCGGGGATCGATGACTTGACCCGGGCTTACCGTGCTTTCGCGCTCGGCCGTTCTTCGATCATCTCGGCAACGCGACCGGATTGGACGAGCTCATGCACGGCCCGCTCAATGGCAGTTCTCGTCACGGTTTCGACGACAACCAGATTTGGTTTCAAGAACGGGTGTCCGCGTTCGAGGTCGGATTGAATTTCTTGGCTGAGACGAACCGGATCATAGAAGTTCAAGAGGTACCGTCGGCCTGAAACGATCATTGCGATCGTGAGCCAGCCCTTCGCAGTAACTTCCCATTCGTAGTCCGCGAAGTCATCAGGAATCTCTATGGAGACGTCCACCCTTCCAATCCTCAAGACATGCTGGGCCTCGACGCCCAGTCCACTTATCATCCGCCAAAAGAGATCAGGCGCAAGTGGCAGTTTGACGAGCTGCTCGCTCCATCGTGTGGTGTGGACATTTACGCTTTCGCCGCCCGGCGCTATGCTCGGCCATGTTTTCGATCCATTCGGTCCTGCTCGACCTCGACGGCACCCTGATCGACTCGCGTCCCGGCATCGCCGCAAGCACGCGGGCCGCCTTGCGCTCGCTCGGACATGCGCCTGACGACACGCTCGATGTCACTGCGGTCATCGGCCCGCCATTGCAGGACATGCTGCGCGTGCTGCTGCAGGCCTATGGCGACGATCGCGTCGACGACGCCGTCTTGGCCTATCGCCAGCATTATGGTGACACCGGCCTGTTCGGCAGCACGCTCTATCCCGGCATCCGCGAGGCCGTGCAGGAGATGCACGCCGCCGGCTTGCGGATCTATCTCGCGACCTCGAAGCGCGAGCTGTTCGCGCGGCGCATTCTGGAGCATCTCGATCTCGCATCGTATTTCCAGGCCATTCACGGCTCGATCCCGTCGGGGGCGCTCGACCACAAGCCCGAGCTGCTGGCGCATATTCTCACTGAGCAGAATATTGCCGCGGGCGACAGCCTGATGGTCGGCGACCGCCGTCACGACGTCGCCGGCGCTCACGCCGTGAGGATGAGGAGTCTCGGTGTGCTCTGGGGCTATGGCAGCCGCGACGAGCTCGAAACCGCGGGCGCAGACCGTCTCGTGGAAAATCCAGATGATCTGGCGCGTGCGGTGTTCGCGATGCTGAAGCGCTAGTCCGCTTCGCGGCATCGCGAATCTTGCACCTGAACCGGAAAGCCGCGAAGATCGCGCGCAAATAATCTCAGGGCAGGATTACCACGCACATGGAATTCGACGACGTCATCCTCGGCCGCCGCAGCATCCGCGGCTACAAGCCGGATCCCGTGCCGAAGGCGCTCATCGAGGAGATCATCACTCTGGCGATGCGCGCGCCGTCATCGATGAACACCCAGCCGTGGAATTTCTACGTCATCACCGGCGAGCCGCTCGATCGCATCCGCGCCGGCAACACCGAGCGGACGATCGCCGGCGTGCCGCAGTCGCGCGAGTTTCGCATCGGCCAGCCGTTCGATGGTGCGCATCGCGAGCGCCAGATCGGCGTCGCCAAGCAATTGTTCTCGGCCATGGGCATCGCGCGCGACGACAAGGAGAAGCGCCAGGACTGGGTGCTGCGCGGCTTCCGCCAGTTCGATGCGCCGGTCTGCATCATCGTCACCTATGACCGCGTGCTCGCCGGCAGCGACGATACGCCGTTCGACTGCGGCGCCGTCACCAATGCGCTCGTCAATGCCGCCTGGTCACGCGGCCTCGGCGCCGTGATCAACAGCCAGGGCATCATGCAATCGCCCGTGGTGCGCGAGCACGCCGGCATCGCCGACGACCAGGTCATCATGAAGAGCATCGCGCTCGGCTGGCCGGATCATGATTTTCCGGCGAACGCCGTGGTGTCGGAACGCAAGTCGGTCGAGGAAGCGACGGTGTTCGTCGGGTTCGAGGATTAGCTGCGCGCTCGTCGTCTCCCGCTGATGCGGCCATTGCTGGCGAATAGGGCGAAGTGTCGTCTGAAGCTGCATCTTGGCTGCGCGCTTCACGCCGCGGCTCATCGCGGCCCTGTGCTGGCGTCGCGGCGATCAAGCTGGCCCGTTCAGCAGCACCCAAAGCCGCGCAATCCGGCCGTCGACGATCTCTGCCACGTCGGCGCCGGTCACCGCGACGGGGCCTTCTTTCGGTCCCGCCTGCCAAGGCAGATGTGCCAGGCCATGGTGACCTACCGCGCTTCCCACGGGCACGAAGGCGAAATCAGGCCCGAACTGTTGCAGCAGTTCGCCGGCAATACGCGAGATTTCGGCCCGGCCCTGTACGACGTTGGTCGGCTCGAACATCACAGGCGCTTCAACGAACAGCTCGGCGATCGCCTCGGCGCGCTTCGCTGGATCGCGCTCATTGAAGACGCGGTTGAGGTTCGATCGAAGAAGATGATCGTAATCGACTGACGAATGCGACATGGCTCGCTCCTCTGATTGGTTGTCGGCGCCGCGTGCGGCAGGACTCGCGCGCGAATTGTTGGCAGTAGCTTTAGGTTGGGCAGGTCGCCGCCGAGAGTCTCGCAGAATGGATCGCCGGGCGGCGCCTTTGCCCACGCCACGAGGCTCTCGCTGTGCCGAGAGCTAGAGGGAATGCCCCAATGGCAGAGCCGCTGCTGCCTTGCGGGTCTGGATGGCGATGTTGCTTTTGACCTCCCGCACGATCGGCAAGTTCAACAACCGCTCGACGAGGAATTGCCGATAGTGCGCCAGGTCGGCGGTTACGACCTCCAGCAGGTAGTCCGAATCTCCCGACACGAGATGGCAGGCGAGAACTTCGGGCATCGCGCAGACGCTCTCCTCGAAGGCCAAGGCGTGCTCGTTCGCGTGCCCTTCGATCTTGACCGCCAGGAAGGCCGAGAATCCGAGACCGACGTCGTCACGATTGAGAACAGCGCGATAGCCCTGGATGATGCCCTCTTGCTCCAGACGCTTCACGCGGCGAAGGCAAGGGGATGGCGATAAGCCGACCCGCACGGCAAGCTCGACATTGCTCAGCCGGGCATCGGCCTGCAACTCTCCGATGATGCGCTGGTCGATCGCGTCGAGCTTGGCTTTTGGCATGTCTGTAACAACCGCAGCATGAGATGAGGCATTTGTTGCGTAACAGGCGAGCACCATAGCACAGTTCGCAAGGACATGCGTGCCGGTCCCGGGCCAGAATTGTCGACCACCAGCCAACCCGGAGCCGCTAAACATGACCAACCCCGCTGCGCCCACGGCGTTGCTCGCCGCCGTCGAACGATATTTCGAGACGATGTTCGACTCCGACGTCGATCGCTTCGATCGAGTCTTTGCACCGACGGCTCAACTGCACGGCCTGCGCGACCAGAAATTGCGCGTGCTGACCGCAGCTGCGTATCGTGATCTGCTCGCGGCCAACCCCTCTCCGCAGTCGAAAGGGGCGCAGCGTCAACAGGAGATTCTGCTGGTCGACGTTGCGTCACCATCGCAAGCCGTCGTGAAGGTGCGCGTTCGGATCGATCTGATTCTTTATCTCGACTATCTCTGTTTTCACCTGATCGACGGAGAGTGGATGGTGACGGCCAAGTCGTTCCACATCGAGCCGTAGTGTGGGCAAAGCGGCCGCCGACAGGCGGCGGCGTGCCCACCGTCGATCCGCGCAGGGATCAGCGAGATGGTGGGCACGGCGCCACCGCGATCTCGCTCTGGGAGACAGCATGGCTGCGCCTTTGCCTGCCCTACGGCACTGCCCGTCGGGCTATTCTGTCGCAGCCGTCTATGCTTGCTAATTTTCCGAAATCATGGTCTTATCCGCGCATCCCGCCTCATGCAGAGGGGCGTACGCGTCGTCACGATACGTAGAGGCGGGGAGCGGTGGCCGCGGGCCTGTCAGGTGCTGATGCGCTGGACGATTGGCAAGCCTACGGACGGTCAAGCCGTGTGGTCCTGGCGCCCCGATGCTGGCGCTAAGCCCTGGTGACATGACGTGTCATCAGGATGACGGGGGCGAACAAGCCGGTCCCCGGGGAGAGCGCGGAGCAGCCGTTCAAACTATCGCGCAGGGAGGGCCGGGATGTCTCGGCTGAACCTGTGGTACCTGCCGCCTGCATTTTTTTCCGCAGGCGGGCCATGGGAGCAGCCAGCTCCCGGCCTTCCCTGCGCCCTCGGCATTTTCCAGGGCGTGAACGATGCGCACAGCTCGGGCAAATCAGGCCGCGAGATCGCTGAGGCGCGTCCGATCTTCAGATGCTCAGCAAAAATCGCGCGTCCGCATTGTTGGTGATCAGAATGTACTCTCGGCGGAGCGCTCGCTGCTCACCTCGCCCCCCGTGCGGCGGGGCTCTCGCATTTGACGATCGGAGTGTTGCGCTCATCTGCCTCCGCGTCGTCATGGCCGGGCTTGTCCGGGCCATCCACGTCGTCCGGCATGCTGAGAACGACGTGGATGCCCGGGACGGAGCCCGGGCATGACGATGTGGAAACGGTTTCGCGAAAAACTCAGATTGGTCATATGCGAGAGCCCTGCCGGACGCGGGGCGAGGTCGGATTGCGTCGAAGATGCAATCCGGGTGAGGGGGACGCTCCGCGCACCGAACTCATGGGGAGTCCCCTTCACCCCAGCCCTCTCAGCGCGAGCGAAGCCCGGCGCGACCCTGTATCCGCCTTCGCTCTGCGAGCTACGGCGGACAAGAGCGGGGCGAGGGAGCGCACTGCCGATGCGCTACCAGTTCAGCTTTCGCTCCGAAGAAAACGCTGCCTTCGGCTCAGCAATCGCCGCGAGAGACGTACAGTCCTCAAATCTTCAGCTCACGTCCCGTGACGCGCCGGAACGCGTCGAGATAGCGCTGGCTGGTGGCGTCGACGACGCTCGGCGGCAAAGGCGGCGGCGGGGCTTCGCCGTTCCAGCGGCCGGCCTTGCGCTCGGAATCGAGATAGTCGCGCAGCGGCTGCTTGTCGAAGCTCGGCTGCGGCCGGCCGGGCTGATAGGCATCGGCCGCCCAGAACCGCGAACTATCCGGCGTCATCACCTCGTCGATCAGGATGATGTGTCCGTCTTTGTCGCGGCCGAACTCGAACTTGGTGTCGGCGATGATGATGCCCTGCTCACGCGCGAGCTTTTCGCCGAGCGAATAGACCGCGCGCGTCATGCTCTCCAGCGTGTAGGCGGTGTCGTCGCCGACCACCTCGCGCATGCGCGCGGTGGTGATGTTCTCGTCATGGCCGGTCTCGGCCTTGGTTGCCGGGCTGAAGATCGCGGGCTCGAGCTTCTCGCTCTCGACCAGGCCCGCGGGCAGCGCCTCGCCGGCGAGCGTGCCATGGGCCGCATATTCCTTCCAGGCCGAGCCGGAGAGATAGCCGCGGATCACGCACTCGATCGGAAACACATTGGTGCGCTTGCACAGCATCGCGCGGCCGAGGATCTCGTCGCGGTGCGGCTTCAGTGCCGGCACCGCGGCGATGATCTCATCAGCATCCGCCGAGATCATGTGGTGATGCACCACGCCCTCGAGCGCGTTGAACCAGTAGGCCGAGATCTGCGTCAGCACCGCGCCCTTCATCGGGATGGTCTCGTTCATCACGACGTCGAAGGCGGAGATGCGGTCGGTGGTCAGCAGCAGCACGCGGTCGTCGCCGACGGCATAGATGTCGCGGACCTTGCCGCGGCCGATCTTCGGAAGCGGCAGATTGCTGGCGAGAAGCGTGGTCATCGGGTCGAGCCTTCGAAAGGGAGCATGGCTCCCCATAGCCTATTCCGGCAGCGGAATGAACTCGTGCTCCTGCGGAACGGCGGCGAAGCGGCCGGTTTTCCAGTCCTGCTTGGCCTGCTCGATGCGCTCCTTGCTGGAGGAGACGAAATTCCACCAGACGTGGCGCGGCCCTTCGAGCGCATCGCCGCCGAGGAACATCATCCGGGTCGGCTTGACCGTGCGGACGCTGATGGCGTCGCCGGGGCGGAAGATCAGCAGCCGCGGGCCCTCGTGGCGCTCGCGCGCGATCTCGATCTCGCCGTCGACGATATAGATGGCGCGCTCCTCGTGGTCAGGATCGAGCGGCACGACGGTGCCGGCCTGCGCGGTGACCTCGACATAGAACCAGGGCGAGACCATCGTCACCGGCGAGGCTTTTCCGAACGCCCTGCCGGCAATGATGCGCGCGGAGAAGCCGGTATCGCTGACGGTCGGCAGCGCGCCCGCCGCATAATGCTGGAAGCTCGGCGCGATCTCCTCGGATTCCACCGGCAGCGCGATCCAGCTCTGCAGGCCCAGCATCTGCTGCCCGTTCTGCCGCTGCAGGTCGGGCGTGCGCTCGGAATGCGCGATGCCGCGGCCGGCGGTCATCAGGTTCATCGCGCCGGGCTGTATCTCCTGCACATTGCCCTCGCTGTCGCGATGCATGATGGCGCCGTCGAACAGATAGGTGACGGTGGCCAAGCCGATATGCGGATGCGGCCGCACGTCCATGCCCTTGCCGGAGACGAATTGCACCGGGCCGAAATGATCGAAGAAGATGAACGGCCCGACCATCTGCCGCCGTCCATGCGGCAGCGCGCGGCGCACCGCAAAGCCGTCGCCGAGATCGCGGGTGCGCGGCACGATGACGTGCTCCAGCGCATCGCAGGAGGCGGGATCGCCGAATTCGGGATCGATCGATGGCTGCCAGCTCATGGGAGGCTCCTGAAAAATCGTTGCGCCAGCTTAGCAGTTTCGCGAAGGCGAGGGCAGGGCATGACGTCGCGACATCCGTGCGATTTGAAAGCCGTCAAGGCCCGGCCTAGAGTTCCGGCGCCGATCATGGACGTGTGATGATGCCGCTCGACCACCTGGATCTTGCCCTTCGCGCCGCAGCCATCGCGCTGCTCGCCATGCTGGCCGTGTCGTTGTGGCGTGATATCGGCAGGCAGTCCGTCGGCCGGCTCGCCGTCGCGCTGGCGCTCGGCTCGGCCGCGCACGCGGCGACGTTCAACATCGGCGGCATCGCGGCGCCACTGCTCGCGGCGTCGCCGCTGATCGCGCTGGCGACCGCCGACATCGTCGTGCTCTGGCTGTTCTGCCGCGCGCTGTTCGACGACGGCTTCGCGCTGCGATGGCAGCACGGCCTGATCTGGCTCGCGGTGTCCAGCTTCAGCCTGATCAGCTGTCTCGTGCTCGGGCCGGCGGGGCATGCTCGGATCGTCATCGTCGCCAACAATCTGCTGGCGCTTGGTTTCGTCGGATTGAGTCTGGCGCAGACGATCCGGTCGTGGTCGGCGGATCTCGTCGAGGGCCGCCGTCGCGTCCGCGCCTTCGTCGTCATCGCGGCGCTTGGTTACGGCGGCGTCAACGCGCTGCTGCAGATGGTCGCGTCTGGCAGCGGTCCGTCGGAGCTCGCCAATGTCGTCAATGCGGCGATGTTCTTGGCCGTCGTCGGCGCCGTCGCGGCGATGCTGCTGAAGGTCGGTGCGTCCGATGTGTTCGCTCCCGAGGCGCCGCATGATGGTGCGATAAGCGTGCCGGAGCCGGTTGTCGCGGCCCAGCCTGCCGCCAACCGCAAGCTGGTCGACGCGTTGATGCGGCTGATGGCCGACGAGCGGATCTACCGGCAGGAGAACGTCACCATCGGCATGCTGGCGACCCGGCTCTCCATTCCCGAGTACCGGCTGCGCCGGCTGATCAATGGCGAACTCGGCTACCGCAACTTCAACACCTTCCTGAACAACCACCGCATCGAGGAAGCCAAGGCCGCGCTCGCCGATCCCGCCCAGGCCGAGGTGTCCGTGATCACCATCGCGATGGACGCCGGGTTCCAGTCGCTCGGCCCCTTCAACCGCGCCTTCAAGGCCGCGACCGGGGTGACGCCGACGGAGTATCGGCGCATGAGGTTGGCCGCGGCGTGATGTTCCGGACGCTGAAATCACAGGAGAATTCCAAAATCGGTGAGACCTTCGCCAGTTCCGGCGAGTGCATGTTTCGAAATCGGCGAGCCTCCAGGCTCCCGTCGCGGTGTGGTCCGGCAGGTCCATCTGCTGGAGCTCTCCATGACCCGCCGCCGCCTGCTGCTCGTCTTCGTGTCGACCGTCGCTCTGACTGCCCTGGCGATGGGCGCCGCCCGCGCGCGCGACGTACCCCAAGTGGCGACGGGCTTCATCGCCAGCGTGCTGTGCTCGGAGACGTTTGTCTCGGGCCTCAATCCAGACCGTGTTCTCGCCGAAACCCAGGCGGCGATGCCGGGCGCGGGGCTGCTCACCTGGGCGATGGACATTCGGGTGGATCACGCCGGCAGGGACGTTACTGTGACCCTGTTCGGGCTCGGCCGCAGCCATGCTGTCTATCGGGATGGCCTTGGCTGCCATCTGGATCATGGCGAGGCGGAGGGTTGGCCGGCGATCCGGCCTGTTGCTCGGGGGCCCGCCCCGCCGCCGGACATCGCCCCACCTCGGCCGGTCACGCCGGCCACAGCGGCTCTCGCAGCCGCGCTCGACCGCGCCTTCAGCGAACCGGAGGCGCCGCCGTTCCGGCGGACGCATGCGGTCGTCGTGCTCAAGGACGGCAAGCCGATCGCCGAACGATATGCGCCGGGCTTTACGCCCGAGACGCCGTTGCTCGGCTTCTCCGCGACCAAGTCGATGACCGCGACCCTGGTCGGCATTCTCGTCCGCCAGGGCAAGCTCGCCCTGCATGCGCCCGCGCCGGTCGCGGCGTGGGGGAGCGAGGGCGATCCGCGCCATGCCATCACCGTCGATCACCTGCTGCGCCACACCGCCGGGATCGCGCTCGGCAACTCGCTGCAGGCCTCGCTGCTGTCGGCGCTGGAGCCGGTGAACCGGATGAAGTTCGTCGAGCCCGACCGCGCCGCGTTCGCCGAATCGATGCCGCTCGAAACCGTCCCGGGCGCGGTCAGCAATTATCACGACGGCAATACCGTCATCCTCTCGCATCTCATCCGCGACGCCGTCGGGGGCAGTGCTGCGGATGTCCTGCGCTTTGCGCATCGCGAACTGTTCGATCCACTCGGCATGCGCAACGTGACCCTCGAGTTCGATGCCGCCGGCACGCCGGAGGGATCGAGCCAGATGCTGGCCTCGGCGCGGGACTGGGCGCGGCTCGGCCAGCTGTATCTCGACGACGGCGTCGTCGGCGGCCGCCGTATCCTGCCCGAGGGCTGGGTCAAGTACGTGGCCACGCCGACCCCGGGCGCCTTCGTCGGGCTCGGCGCCGGCTTCTGGACCAACCGCGGCGACAGCTTTGGCGCTACCTATCGCGTCTCCCACGGCTGGCCGCGCGATGCCTTCTTCGCCAAGGGCTCGCTCGGCCAGTATGTCATCGTCATCCCCTCCGAGCGCCTGGTCATCGCGCGTTTCGGCCGCACCTTGAACTGGCCGCCGGAGGCCGACGGCGTGGCGCAGCTCGTCAGCGACGTGATCGCGGCGACGCGGGGAGAGTAACGCTTGGATCAGGCCCTCCCCAAAGCGGTGGCCTGCGCGACACGCTCAAAGCGCTCCAGCGACATGATCGCGTCGGCAAAGCTCTGTGCCCGGCTGCTCAGCACCGGCCGCGCCAAGGTGATGAACTTGTCGCTCATCGCCTGCGCGGAGGGGAACGAGGTCGGCTCGCCGGAGGGATCGTCGTGCAGCCGCTCGTGCACGCCGTCCTCGGTGGTGATGGTGACGCGCGCGCCGAACGGATGGCTGCGGCCGAGTTCGAGCTTGTCGTCCTGCACGACATCGAACTTGTCGGCCAGCGCATTGATCGCGCTATCGCCGAGCCTCGTGTAGTCGTCCCAGCCGAAGCGGCCCTGGTCGAGCGCCAGCGCGCCGGTGAAGAACATCGAGAACTGGCCGCCGACGATCGAGGTCGGATGCCGCTTGGTGGCGGCGTCGCCGGTCAGGGTGATACCGTTGCGATGCAGGCCAACCTCGACGCGCTTGACCTGGTCCGGCGTCAGATTGTGCTCGCGGCGCAGCGCGATGATGGCGTCGATCGCCGCATGGGTATAGCGGCAGCTCGGATACGGCTTCACGCCGATCTTCATCGTCTCATAGGTCGAGCCGAGCCCGGCCACGGCCTTCTCGTGGTGCGGCGTGTCGGTGTAGCCGACCAGCAGGCCGTGCTTGCCCTCGACGGATTCGACCGCGCCGACGAAGTCGTTCTTGGCCAGCGTTGCTGCAATGACGCCGTTCATGGCCGACGCTCCGACCTGATAGCGCTTGTTCCAGGCGCCGTTGACCAGGAATTGCAGCGAGCCTGCCGCCTGGCTGCCGGAGACGCCGAACGCAGAGATGAGCTGCTGCTCAGACAGGCCGAACAGTTTGCCGGCGGCCGCCGCCGCGCCATAGGTGCCCGCGGTCGCGGTCGGATGGAAGCCGCGCGCATAATGCGAAGTCGGGTCGAGCGCGTTGCCGAGGCGGCAGCAGACCTCATAGCCGGCAACGATCGCGGTCAGCACCTCGCGGCCGGAGGCGCCGACCATTTCGCCGACGGCGAAAGCGGCCGGCACCACCGGCGCGCTCGGGTGCAGCGAGGAATCGGCGTGGGTATCGTCGAAGTCGAGCGAATGGCCCATCGTGCCGTTGAGCAGTGCCGCCACCGCCGGCGTCCACGTCCTGGAGTCGCCGAACACCGTCGCTTCGCCCGCCGAATCCAGCTTCAGCGCGGCCAGCATCTTCACCACCGCCGGCGTCGATTCCGCCTCACGGCGGGCGCGGATCGCGCTGCCGAGAAAATCCAGCGTCAGCACCTTGGCGCGGTCGAGCACCTCGGGCGGGATATCGTCATATTTCAGCTCTGCGACATAGGCGGCGAGCGTTGCGGTTTCCTGGGCCATCGTGTTTCCTCGTTTCTTGCCGGCCAGCGTAGGCAGACTGATTCCGCCTTTCAAGCCGGCCGGGCCCGGTGGGAAGCTGCCATGCCCTCGCGCCGGTGGTTTTCAAGGTGAGCGATTGATGGTGTTTTTGAAGCAGCTGTTCGGCCGGGTGCGCGCCCGCAAAGCCCAGATGGCACTGGCCGTCCGGGGCACGGTGGCTGCGACGCTTGCCTTCGCGATCGCAACCGCCTTTCAGCTCAAGCTGCCGCTGTGGGCGGTGCTGACCTCGCTGATCGTCACGCAGGGCAGCGTGGGGCGATCGCTGAAGGCGACGCGCGACTACATGTTCGGCACCATCGGCGGCGCGCTCTATGGTGGCGCCATCACCTTGCTGATCCCGCATTCGGGCGAATTGCAGCTGCTCGGCATGCTGATCCTGGCGGTGACGCCGCTCGCTTTCATTGCCGCGCTCAATCCGAGTTTGAACGCGGCGACCGTCACCGCCGTCATCGTGCTGCTGGTGCCGACCATGGGCCATCTCGATGCCGTCGGCTCGGCGGTCGACCGCGTCTTCGAGGTCACCGTGGGGGCGCTGACGGGACTCGTGGTCTCGTTCATCGTGCTGCCGTCGCGCGCCCATGTGCAGATCCGCAGTGCGGCCGGGCGGCTGCTGGAGCTGATCGCCGCGGCGATGACCGAACTGCTGGCGGGCCTGTCGCGCGGCCGCGACAACGATGCGCTGCACCGGATCCAGGACGGCATCGGCACGGCCTTGACCGCATTGAATGCGACCGGGGCCGAAGCAGAGCGCGAGCGCGCGGCGCGGCTGTCGTCCGGCGCTGATACCGGGCCGCTGCTGCGCACCATCCTGCGGCTGCGCCACGACGTGGTGATGATCGGCCGCGCCAGCGTGGTGCCGCTGCCGTCGGAACTGCAGGCGCGGCTGTCGGGGCCGGTCACGCGCGTCAGCGACGCGATCGCGAGCTATCTGCGCGGCTGCGCCGCAGCCATCCGCAACGGCTCCGGCCCGCCGCCGATCTGGCCGATCCATGTCGCGGTCAAGGCCTATGCCGAGGCGGTCGCCGCCGTGCGCACCGATGGCCTCACGCGGGGCCTGCCGGGCGACGCCGCCGAACGCTTCTTCGCGCTCGGGTTTTCGCTGGAGCAGATGCGCCAGAACCTGATCGATCTCGAACGCGTCGTGGCGGAATGGGCAGGAGCATCGACCGGCAAGCCGCATCGGCCCGAGCCGGAGGAGAAAGCCGATACGGCGGGCGCGTGAGTCTCTCATCTTGACAACCGCAGGAAGCGCAGCACCAATAGCGCGGAGTAGATGGCGGTGCCGATCGACAGCCCGATCCAGATCCCGATGGCGCCGAGCGCGGTGTGCAGGCCGAGCAGGTAAGACGCGCAAAAGCCGATCACCCAATAGCCGAGCACGGCGAGCAGCAGCGGCACGCGCGTATCCTTGATACCGCGCAGCGCGCCGACCGTGATGGTCTGCAGGGCGTCGGTGATGAAGAAGGTCGTGCCGACCAGCAGCAAGGTCGCTGCCAGCGCCGCGGTCGCCGCGGCATCGGCGAGGCCGGCGCCGAGGAACAGCTGCACGATCTCGAATCGCGCCAGTATGATGCCGAGCGTGAACAGCACGGCAAGGAGAAGGCCGAGCAGCATCGCCATCAGGCCGGCACGGCGCACGCCGCGCGCATCGCTTCGCCCTGCGGCGTGGCCGACGCGCACCGTCGCGGCCATGCTGATGCCGAACGGGACCATGAACAGGATCGCCGTGATCTGCAGCGCGATCTGATGCGCCGCGAGTGCGGGCGTGCTGATCCATCCCATCAGGATCGCGGCTGCCGAGAACAGACCGTATTCGAGCAGGAACGACAGCGAGATCGGCGCGCCGATGACGAGGAGCTGCCGCATCAGCCGCCAGTCGACGTCTCCGAGCTGCGCGAGCACGCGATAGTCGCGGAACGGCGGACGATACGTGGCGAACCACAGCCCGGCGAGAAAGGTGCCAGCATTGACCAGCGAGGTCGCGAGGCCGACGCCGGTCAGTCCGAGCCGCGGAAAACCCCACAGTCCGTACAGCAGCGGGTAGACCAGCAGCGCGTTGAGCGGGATGGCGGCGAGCGTGATCCACAGCACCGGTTCGGGACGGTTGACCGCACCCATGAAGCTGCGCAAGGCCAGGAACCACAGCATCGGTGCGATGCCCCAGGCGAGGCCGGCCAGATAAGCCTGCGCGAGATGCGCCACGCCCGGCGCCTGTCCCAGCCCGAGCAGGATGGCTTCACCATTCAACGCGATCAGCATGATCGGCAGCGCGATGACCAGGCCGGCCCACAGGCCGACACGCAGCGCGCGCCGCACCAGGGCAGTGTCCGCGGCGCCGAACGCCTGCGCCGCGAGCGGCGCCACGGCGGACATCAGGCCCATGCCGAAGGTCGAGCCGACGAAATACACCGTGCCCGCCAGGGCCGCCGCCGCGACGGCGTCGCCGCCGAGCCGGCCGATGAAGGCGAGATCGGTCGACATCATCGCGATCTGCGACAGCTGCGTCAGCGCCATCGGCGCGGCGAGCCGGATCGTCTCCCAGAGCTCGTGCGCAAGAGAAGGTGTCGGCGCCGTGGGTAGCGGCGCGGGGTCGGTTCTAGTTGTCGAGGTCATGATCGCCGGTATAGCAGCGGCTCCTGCGCAATGCACATCGCGCGGAAGCGGGCGTGTCGATGGCCGGACCATCCGCGCGGAACGACGGCGCGCCGCGGCGAAGCCGGTTGCCGCAGTCGTTCGCGACGGCGTCCCGATCTCTGTTGTGTGTGACCACATGAAGCGACAACAGCCCGCGTTCCCGCGGCACGCCATGCCCGGGTGATGCTGTATTTCGTCCCCTCGTTAGCAAGAGGGGCAGGGAAGGCCGGGTGCTTGACCACACCCATGGCCCGCCTGCAAAAGAAGTAGCAGGCGGCAGTCACCACAGGTGGGCCGCGCATCCGGCCTTCCCTGCGCCATGGTTGGAACGGCTTATACGTACTCTCCCCGGTGCGCCGTGCGTGTTGGCCACCGTCACCAGCAGATCGTTCGCCGGCTTGACCTCAGCGTCGGGAGGCCAGGACCATACGATTTCGCCGTATGCGACCGCTCCTTCGTCCACGTGCCGACCTCGAGTTGCCCCAAGCGCACGCTGAAAGCCGCCGCATCCATCGCATCCCACGCTCAACGTTCGTGACGATCGCGAAGCGTCCCTCTCAACGAGGACGGGATGGCGGCATTGTTTCTGATTTGCGGAATAAACGCAAGCCTAAAATTCGGAAAAATAAAAGCGCAAATGGCTGACGTGGTCGGAGCTGCCGGCGCCTCAGATGCGATCTGCGTCTTTGTGAGGTGAAACGTTCGAACTCGTTGCGGAGGACAGAGACGCGTTGAACGCAATCAGGTGGCCACTGCGACCTGCCGGAGCGTGGCTTGCACCACGAGGCGATGAAACGGCGTGATGACGGCGAGATAGATGCGGCCGAGTGCGTTGTGGGTCTGGACCAGGGTCGTCGCGGTCACCTGCGAGGTCGCGCCGATCGTCGCAACGTCGACCAGAACGCGGAAGTCCAGATGCTTGTCGTCGAAGCCGAGCACCAGTTGCCTTGGCGTTTCGCTGATCACCGGGAATATCCCGATCATGGGGCCCGGATGGCGTGCGTCCGCGCCCGAGGTCTTCAAGCCGAACGGCCGGACCAGCCCATTGCGGAGATTCAGGAGAGCTGCCATCCACCAGGGCGAGTGGCCGAGCATGTGCTCGGCCGCGGTGCGGGCATTGAGGCCCGGTCTGTCGACAGTGATGCGGAAGGCATCGGCGAAGTCGGCACCGGCGAGCCATCGGTCACGGTCGACATCGGCAGTGATCTCGCTGATCGTCATGCTGCTTGAGCCTCACATATCAGGGCCGCTCCTGCGCCGTACGACGCCGGTCCGTACAAGCCAAAGAGGCCGATGGCCCCATCGACAGTCCATCAACAGGTCATTGCGAGCGCTCGCAATGACGGAAGAGCGATCAGCGCGAACCTCGCTACCGCCCCCGCTCTGGCACCCGCGTTATCTTCGCGCCGAGCGCGTTCAACCGCTCGTCGATGCGCTCGTAGCCGCGTTCGATCTGGTCGGCGTTGTCGATGTAGGAAGTACCTTCGGCGCAGAGCGCGGCGAGCAGCATGGCCATGCCGGCGCGGATATCGGGGGAGACGACGCGGGCGCCGCGCAGCTGGCTGGGGCCGGCGACGATGGCACGGTGCGGGTCGCACAGCACGATGCGGGCGCCCATCGAGATCAGCTTGTCGACGAAGAACATCCGCGACTCGAACATCTTCTCGAACATCAGGATCACGCCCTCGCATTGCGTGGCGGTGACGATCGCGATCGACATCAGATCGGCAGGGAAGGCCGGCCAGGGCTGGTCCTCCAGCTTCGGCACGTGGCCGCCGAAATCATCCTTGATCTTCAAGGTCTGCTCGGAGGGCACGATGAGATCATCGCCCGCGACCTCGCAGACGATGCCGAGCCGCTCGAAGCCCATGCGGATCGAGCGCAGATGCTCGGTGCCGGCGCGCACGATGCGGAGCGGCGAGCGCGTCACCGCGGCAAGCCCGATCAGCGAGCCGACCTCGATGTGATCGGGCTGGATGGCATAGGACGCCTGGCCGAGCGCGCTGGCGCCATGGATTACCATGGTGTTGGTGCCGATGCCCTCGATGTTGGCGCCGAGCGCGACCAGGAAATGGGCGAGGTCCTGCACGTGCGGCTCGGAGGCGGCGTTGCGCAAGTAGGTCGTACCGTGGGCGGCGACGGCCGCGACCAGCGCGTTCTCGGTCGCGGTGACGCTGGGCTCGTCGAGGAATACGTCGGCGCCTTTCAGGCCGGAGGCGCGCAGCTCGATCTTGTCGGTGGCGGTGACGGTGGCCCCTAACTGCTCGAAGGCGAGGAAATGCGTATCGAGGCGGCGGCGGCCGATCACGTCGCCGCCGGGCGGCGGCAGCGCCACCTCGCCGCAGCGGGCGAGCAGGGGGCCGGCCAGCAGGATCGAGGCCCGGATGCGCGCGCACAGATCCGGATCGAGATCGGCGGCGCGGATCTCCTTGGCGTGGATCGCGAGCCGGTTGCGGCCGCGCCACTCGGCGGAGGCGCCGACCGAGCGCACCAGTTCGACCAGCGTCTCGGTGTCGCGGATGCGCGGCACGTTGTCGAGCGTGACCGGATGTTCGGTCAAGAGCGCTGCGGCAATGATCGGCAGCGCAGCGTTCTTGTTGCCCGACGGCTCGATCGCACCCTTGAGCCGGTGGCCGCCCTCGACGATGTATTGAATGGGCGCCATGCGCGAAGTCCGTTCTGAGATGGTGCTTGATCAGGGTGCAACCGGCCACGGCGGAACGTGGATCGCGGGACGGAAATAACACGGAAGGCGCACGCAGGCCACTGCCCCAGGCAAGCGACTTTCCGGAGGCGGGCCGTGCCGTGGGACATCGTCTTGGGCCACGGGAACGCTGATATTCAGGGTGGGAGCTGCCATGGTCCATGTCGTTACGGTATCGGTGCGAAAGGCGCGCGAGGCGGCACGGCGGCAGCGGGTGGCCGATACCGTCATGGCCGAGTTGGAGGCTTTGCGGAACGCCGCGGCGGCCGCTTCATCGTCTTCGGCTCGGTTGCGCAACGGCTGATGTCGTTCGACAGTGATTTCGACGTCATCGTCGACGTCCCGCGCGAGCATGAGCTTGCTGCCGTCGAACTCGCGGAGGACCTGTGTCGCCGTCAAGAGCTGCCGGCCGACATCCACCTCAGGTCTCAGGCGAGTGCGCGGCTGCTTGCGCGCATTGCCGGTCACGCGGTGACGTTGCCATGAGCGATGATCGCTGGAGCGATGTCGAGGCCGATCTGGACAGCGCCATCAACCAACTCGAGATGTCGCTCCGGCGCAATTCAAGACCATCGTAGATCCCGACCGGTAACGACGGTCGCGGGTGCGGTCGCGTACCGTCCTCAGGCCGCAGCGATCCAAGGATCGATCACCGTCAGGCCGGCCGCCGTGAATGCGCTCGTATCGCGGGATGCGACGGCGTAATCATGATCTGCTGCGATCGCAGCGATATAGCCGTCGGGCGTCGGAAAACCCTTTCCGGCAGCGCGCGCCTTGACCGCCAGCTCGGCGTAGCGCCGCGCCGCACTTGTATCGAACGGCAGGACTCGCGTGCCGAACAGCTCCAATATGCCATCGAGTGTGGCGGATAGCCTGTCTTTGCGCCGGCCCTTCGGCAGCGCGCCAATACCGAACATCAGCTCCGCGACGGTCACACTGGACAGATAGAGGGTCTCCGCAGCCTGTTCGTCGAGCCACGCGCGGACCGCTGGCGACGGTTCAGGCTTCATCGCCTCGGACACGACATTGGTGTCGAGAAGGATCATTTGAAGCGTAGCGGCTCGGCAGGCTTGGCGTCGCGGTTCTGCTCCAAGGCTTCGACGTCGGCATTGGTGAGTCCGATGTTCCGGCTCATTTCAGCCAGTGCGGTGCCGAGACGCAGCCGGCCTTCCGGCCGCACGGCGGCTTCGAGGATGGCGCGGATCTCCGCCTCCGTGCTGCGATTGTGCTGGGCCGCTCGCACCTTCAAGGCACGATGCGTCTCATCCGAAAGGTTGCGAATGGTGACGGCTGGCATGACGGCAGGATCCGGAGTCGATTCAATGATATCAATATCAAGAAATGATATCAAACGTCAAGCGCCAGCTGTCGTGGCGGGTGTATCGACCTCAGCCCGGCGGAACGGTCTGCTCCTAAACGTCGACGTTGGCGCTGAGCGAGTTGTCCTGGATGAATTCGCGGCGTGGTTCGACGACGTCGCCCATCAGCTTGGTGAAGATGTCGTCGGCCTCGTCGACCTCCTTGACCTTCACCTGGAGAAGCGTGCGCGCGTCGGTGTCGAGCGTGGTCTCCCAGAGCTGTTGCGGGTTCATCTCGCCGAGGCCTTTGTAGCGCTGCATGGCGATGCCCTTGCGGCCGGCGTCGGTGACGGCCTCGAACAGGTCGACGGGGCCGTGGATGACGGTCTGGGTGTCGCCGCGGCGCAGGGAACCCGGTTTGGCATAGGCTTCCTGCAGCCGCGCCGCGTAGTCGTCGAGCTTGCGGGCGTCGACCGAGCCGAGCAGCGCGTCGTCGATCACGGCGGCGTCCTTGACGCCGCGCACCGTGCGCTCGAACGTAAAACCCTGGCCTTCCATGAAGTGGCCGATCCAGCCGCGCTCGACCTCGTCGGCGAGCACGTCGAGCCGTTTGGCGATGTACTCGGCCGCGGCGTCCGCGGTGGCGATGTCGCGGGTGATGTCGGGCCGCAGCACGCCGGCGATCGCGGCCTGCTCGACAACCTTGCGGTCGTAGCGGTTGTGCAGGTTGCGCAGGATGTTGCGGACGAGGCGGGCCTCCTCGACCAACGCCAGCAGGTCGCGGCCCTTGCGCTCCTCGCCCTCCGCCGTCTTGAACACGCAGTCGTCGAGCCCGGTGCCGATCAGATAGTCTTCGAGCGCGCGCTCATCCTTGAGGTACTGCTCGGACTTGCCGCGCGTGACTTTGTAAAGCGGCGGCTGGGCGATGTAGAGGTGGCCGCGATCGATGATCTCGCGCATCTGGCGGTAGAAGAACGTCAGCAGCAGGGTGCGGATGTGGGCGCCGTCGACGTCGGCGTCGGTCATCACGATGATCTTGTGATAGCGCAGCTTGTCGATCGAAAACTCGTCGCTGATGCCGGTGCCGAGCGCGGTGATCAGGGTGCCGATCTGCTCGCTCGACAGCATCTTGTCCGGGCGGACGCGCTCGACATTGAGGATCTTGCCGCGCAGCGGCAGCACCGCCTGGAATTCGCGGTTGCGGCCCTGCTTGGCGCTGCCGCCGGCCGAGTCACCCTCGACGATGAACAGCTCGGATTTGGCCGGGTCCTTCTCCTGGCAGTCGGCGAGCTTGCCGGGCAGCGAGGAGACGCTGAGCGGGCTCTTGCGCGTCAGCTCGCGCGCCCTGCGGGCGGCCTCGCGCGCGGCTGCGGCCTGGATCACCTTGCCGACGATGGTCTTGGCCTCGCCGGGATGCTCCTCGAACCAGGCGGCGAGCGCCTCGTTGAGCACGTTCTCGACCACGGGGCGGACTTCCGAGGACACCAGCTTGTCCTTGGTCTGAGACGAGAACTTCGGATCCGGCACCTTCACCGACAGCACCGCGGTGAGACCCTCGCGGCAGTCGTCGCCGGTCAGCGCGATCTTTTCCTTCTTGGCGTTGGCCTCGGCATAGCCGTTGACCTGGCGCGTCAGCGCGCCGCGGAAGCCGGCGAGATGGGTGCCGCCGTCACGCTGCGGAATGTTGTTGGTGAAGCACAGCACGTTCTCGTGGTAGCTGTCGTTCCACCACAGAGCGGCCTCGACGGTGATGCCGTTGACCTCCGAGCGCACCATGATCGGGGCGGGAACGATCGCCTTCTTGTTGCGGTCGAGATATTTGACGAACTCCTCGACGCCGCCGTCGTAGTGCATCTCCTCGCGCTTCTCGACCGCATGGCGCATGTCCGAGAGCACGATGTTGACGCCGGAGTTGAGGAAGGCGAGCTCGCGCAGGCGATGCTCGAGCGTGGCGTAGTCGTATTCGACCATCTTGAAGGTGTCGGTCGAGGCCAGGAACGTTACCTCCGTGCCGCGCCGCCCGTTGGCGTCACCGACCACCGCGAGCGGCGCCACGGCGTCGCCATGGGCGAACTCGATGAGGTGTTCCTTGCCGTCGCGCCAGACCCGCAGCTGCAATTTGCTCGACAGCGCGTTGACGACGGAGACGCCGACGCCGTGCAGGCCGCCCGACACCTTGTAGGAGTTCTGGTCGAACTTTCCGCCGGCGTGCAGCTGGGTCATGATGACCTCGGCGGCCGACACGCCTTCGCCCTTGTGGATGTCGACCGGAATGCCGCGGCCGTCGTCGCGCACGGTGACGGAGTTGTCCGGATTGAGCACGACCTCGACCGCCGTGGCATGACCCGCCAGCGCCTCGTCGATCGCATTGTCGACGACCTCGTAGACCATGTGATGCAGGCCGGAGCCGTCATCGGTGTCGCCGATATACATGCCCGGGCGCTTGCGCACGGCATCCAGGCCCTTCAACACCCGGATCGATTCTGCGCCGTACTCGTTCGCGGTTGCAGGCTCGTTTTCGGCGATGGTTTGCCGGGCGGGTTCGGTCATGTGAGGCCTTTGAGAGGATCCCGAGGGGCGGTGTCGCGCCGGGATGCTGATAACGCTATTTGTGCCATGAAAGAGGAGGCGCGCCTAGCGCAAAGTGGCATATCCTAAGATATTGAAGAGATGGGTTTTTTTAACGGATTTTCAAGCCGTTCGAGGGCCCTCTGCGGGGCGCGCGAAAGGGCGATTCGGACGCCTGTTTGGCGCCGTTCGGACCGCGCCTGGAAAGGTCTCGACGGGGGTGTTCGGAGCGCGATGGTTCACGCCGGTCGACCGACGGGGTCGACCGCGGGAGGGCTCACGGCCGGGCGGCGATCCGCCCCGCCTCGACGTCGAAGATCTGGCCGAGTCCGCGGAGTTCGGCGAACGCCGCCGGGTCCGCGCCGGTCAGCCACACCTGAGCACCCAGCGTGCCGAGTTCGGTGAACAGCGCGCTGCGGCGGCCGGGATCGAGATGGGCGACGATCTCGTCGAGCAGCAGCATCGGCACGATGCCGGTGGTCTCGGCGACCAGGGTCGCGTGCGCCAGGATCAGGCCGATCAGCAGCGCCTTCTGCTCTCCGGTCGAGGCATCGCGCGCCGGCATCGCCTTGGGCGCGTAGACGACGTGCAGGTCGGTGAGATGCGGGCCATCGAGCGTGCGGCCGGCCGCGGCATCGCGCGCGCGATTGTCGCGCAGCATGGCGCGGTAGCGGTCCTCGACGGCCAGCGCGGGCTCGTTCGAGAGCGCATTCTCCATCCAGCCGTCGAGCGCGATCTCGGCGGACGGGAACGCGGAGGCGGCGCCGCGGGCGTGCAGCATCGCGGCGAGCTTCATCGCGGTCTGGCCGCGGCTCGCGGCGACGGCGACCGCGAGCTCGGCGGTTTCGCGTTCGATCGCGTCACACCAATGGTCGTCGAAATTGCGCACCTCGAGCAGCCGGTTGCGCGAGCGCAGGGACCGCTCCAGCGCCGAGACGCGGCTCGAATGCTCGCTGTCGATCGCCAGCACCAGACGGTCGAAGAAGCGCCGCCGCTCCGAGGCTGCGCCCATGAACAGCCCGTCCATCGCAGGCGTCAGCCACACCATGCGGATGTGGTCGCCGAACGCGGCGGCCGAGCCGACCGGCTCGCGGTCGATCCGGCAGCGGCGCGTGGTGTTGGCATCGCTGCGCGGCGGCTCGATGCCGGTGCCGAAGGTCGCAAGCCCGAGCGCGCCCTCGATCTCCGCGGACACCGCCCAGGAGCCGTCACCCTGGTTGTCGGCGACGTCCTCCAGGGTGGCTCGGCGCAGGCCGCGGCCCGGCGCGAAGAACGAGATCGCCTCCAGGCAATTGGTCTTGCCGGCGCCATTGGCCCCGACCAGCGCCACCATGTCCGCCTGCACGCTGACGCTGGCGGCGCGATAGCTGCGGAAATGCGTCAGCGCGAGGCGGTTGATGCGGGAGGGGGTCATTGGAAGATCTATGCCACACGTTCAAATTCCCCTCTCCCCTTGCGGGAGAGGGTGCCGCCGAAGGCGGCGGGTGAGGGGTATCTCACGGCTCGCTCAACTTCGTGAGGATGTCCTCTTGAACGGCGGACGAATTGTACAGCACATCGTTGTTCCAATAGCGAACGATGCGAAAACCGGCGGTCCTCAAGATGGAATCTCGCTCGGCGTCTGCCGTGTTATCCGCATGTTGACTGCCATCGATCTCAATGATCAGCCGCTTCTCGAAGCAGACGAAATCGACAATGTACTGCTCTACCGGAGACTGGCGACGAAACTTGTAGCGTTCGAATCTCCGATCACGCAGCAATCGCCACATCACGGCTTCCGACTCTGTCGGTTGACTTCGCATCGTCTTGGCAAAGCCGCGGATGCGTCTGGATGTCGTCCGATGGCTCGGTGATCGTGGAGGCATACCCCTCACCCGCCTCGCTTCGCTCGGCACCCTCTCCCGCAAGGGGAGAGGGGATTCTTGCCGTGTGGTTGGCCTGGCGAGGCGGACCTCCACACGTTCCGCGCGGTGCGCTTTGAAGCCGTGTTGCTTCACACCCGCATTGGCATCAGCACGTACAGCGCGTTGCGGTTGTCGCGGTCCTGGATCAGGGTCGGCGAGCCGGGATCGGCGAGGCGGAGCACTGCGACCTCGCCCTCGATCTGGGCGGCGATGTCGAGCAGATAGCGCGAGTTGAAGCCGATATCGAGCGCGTCAGCGGCGTATTCGACCTCGAGTTCCTCAGTGGCGCTGCCGGAGTCCGGATTGGTCACCGACAGCATCAGCTTGCCGGCGGACAGCGCGAGCTTCACGGCGCGGCCGCGTTCGCTGGAAATGGTGGAGACGCGGTCGACGGCGGCGGCGAAATCGGCCTTGTCGACGACCAGCTCCTTGTCGTTGTTCTGCGGAATGACCCGGCCGTAGTCGGGGAACGTGCCGTCGATCAGCTTCGAGGTCAGCACCACCTGTCCGAGCGTGAAGCGGATCTTGCCCTGCGACAGCTCGATCTTGATCTCGCTGTCATTGTCCTCGATCAGGCGCTGCACCTCGCCGACGGTCTTGCGCGGCACGATCACGCCGGGCATCTCGGCGGCGCCGGCAGGCTGCGGCAGGTCGACCTGGGCGAGACGGTGGCCGTCGGTGGCGACCGCGCGCAGGGTCGGCTGCTTGGCGCTGCCGCCGGCATGCAGATAGATGCCGTTCAGGTAGTAGCGCGTCTCCTCGGTCGAGATCGCGAACTGGGTGCGGTCGATCAGGCTCTTGATGTCCTTGGCGGGGACGCCGAAGGCATGCGTCATTTCGCCCGCGGCGAGATCGGGGAAGTCGCTCTCCGGCAACGTCTGGAGCGTGAACTTGGAACGGCCGGCGCGGATCGCCAGCACCGCGCGCTCGCCGTCGCTCTCCAGCACGATCTGGGAGCCGTCCGGCAGCTTGCGCACGATGTCGTAGAACATGTGCGCCGGCACGGTGGTGGAACCCGCGGTGGCGGTCTCGGCGGCCAAGGTCTCCGTCACTTCCAGATCGAGGTCGGTCGCGCGCAGCGACAGCCGGGCATTCTCGGCGCGCACCAGCACATTGCCCAGGATCGGGATGGTGTTGCGCCGCTCGACCACGCGATGGACGTGGCCCAGCGACTTCAGGAGTTGCGCGCGTTCGACGGTCACCTTCATTGCACTATCCGCCCGTTCCCAACTGAGCTCGTCCTGGAATGCCGGCGGGCTGAGAGCAGCGCCGCGGCCGATGGCACCTCGCGCCCGAACAGCGCTTTTTCAGCGTCCAGGAGCGTGAGGGGGAGGCGTAAAGTGGCGCGGATGGGGCCCGAGCGCAAGGGATGGCGGGCCGATTTCCCATGTTTCGGCAGGCGTTTCCACCAACCGGGGAGCTGATCCGAGGGACGTCGGAGTAACGGGACAACCGCGGCTGGGGCCGGACCTTCTGTCCGCACCCCTGGCCGTGCGGGCAGCTAGTCCTGCAGCTGCCGCTTGAGGGATTCCACTTCCTCGTTGAGTGCGGTGTCCTTGCCGACCAGCCCCTCGATCTTGCGGACCGCGTGCAGCACGGTGGTGTGGTCGCGTCCGCCGAAGCGGCGGCCGATCTCGGGCAGGGAGCGCAGGGTCAGCGTCTTGGCGAGATACATCGCGACCTGACGCGGACGCACGACATTGGCGGTGCGGCGCGACGACAGCAGGTCGGAGCGGCTGACATTGTACTGCCGCGCCACCACACGCTGGATGTCCTCGATCTTGATCCGCTTCGGCTCCTGCGGGCGCACCAGGTCGCGCACCTCGCGCTCGGCCATGTCGAGCGTGACCGGCTGGTTGTTGAGCTTGGAATGCGCCAGCAGGCGGTTGATGGCGCCTTCGAGGTCGCGGCCGTTATGGGTGATGGAGCGGGCGAGATAATCGAGCACCGGCTCCGGCACGTCGAAGCTCGCGTGATGGGCGCGGGCCGCGGCGACGCGCGACTTCAGAATCCCCAGGCGCAGATCCTCTCCGAGTGTCGCCATCTCGACGACGAGGCCGCCGGCCAGCCGCGAGCGGACGCGGTCGTCGAGGCTTTCGAGATCGGACGGCGGCCGGTCGGCTGCGATCACCACCTGGCGACCGGCATCGATCAGCGCATTCAGCGTGTGGCAGAACTCGGCCTGGGTCGACTTGCCCTGCAGGAACTGCAGATCGTCGATCACCAGCACGTCGATGCCGCGCAGCGCTTCCTTGAACGCCAGCGCCGTCTGCGATTTCAGCGCGGCGACGAAGCCGTACATGAATTTCTCGGCGGTGAGGTAGAGCACCTTGCGCTCGCCGCCGGCGTTGCCGGCCCAGGTTACGGCCTGCAGCAGATGCGTCTTGCCGAGGCCGACGCCGGCATGGATGTAGAGCGGATTGAACATCACCGGGTCGCCGCGGCGGCCATCGGCGACCTGACGCGCGGCGGCATGGGCCAGCGTATTGGCGCGGCCGACGACGAAGCTCGCAAACGTCAGCCGCGGATCGAGCGGCGAGCCGCCGAGCGCGTCATGGCTGGTCGCGAGCGACGCTGCCGCCGCCATCCGCGTCTCGGCATTGGCCGGCTTGGCGTCGCCGCGCTCGGCGCGGCGGGCTTCAACCGCAACCGGGGCTTCCTTGACGGGGGTCGCGCAGCGCATCGCCGAACGCACCGACAGATCGATCCGGTGCACCTCGGGCATCTCGGCCTGCCAGCACGACAGCACGCGCTCGGCATAATGCGCCTGGATCCAGCTCTTCAGGAACCGTGTCGGCACCGACAGATGAACGCTCTCGTCCTGGACGGCTTCGAGGTCCATGCGGGCAAACCAGCTCGTATAGACGTCTTCGCCGACGGTCGAGCGCAGCCGACCCTTCACGCGAGACCAGCGTTCCTGTTCCGAATTTGTCATGGCAAGTCGCAACTTTTCGAATTGAGTGGTGGTGTCGTGTGGCCGCCGGGCGGACGTCGAACGAAGGAACGCGTCTGCCGCAGCGAGACCTCGAGCGGAGGCTCAACTCCAGGCATGGCTTACCGTTCGGCACGCATGCCGTCGGGCAAATCGATGCTGGGGGAAGAAAGTTCTCCGCGAGGTCAGCGCATACTCTGATGCGCGAAGGAGGCGGGAGGCGGGCCGATGGCCGCGCTGGTCATGACCTTGCTGGCGATGTCGATCACTTCAGTGTTGACCGCCAAGGATGCGTGATCCGGAACTAGCCTATGGTGTTGAACCGCGATGTGTCCGTAAAGCATGCAACCTCCCCGCCTTACCGTGATTGCTCACGGCAAGTTGTCATCCCAATGCCGCCGCGTCCGAACCCCAAGATTCAGCCGCGCCGTCGTAGATCCCGTCCAACTTGTCCACTCACTGAGCGAAGCCGCCGCAAGCTTCAGCCGGTCGACCGATGCCGTATCTCTCTTGTTCAAAGCGGCGCAACGATGATGCTGCGCCTGAGAAATTTCGACAACATTCGGTCGTTCCCCATATTGCTATGGAGATTGATCCGGCCACCGCTTTGGAAAGCGTCGCCAACGCGCACACCGCCGCCGATTTGCACGTCCGCCCCGTTTCTAAAACCGCGCTGGTCTCAAGATCGTGGGCGCCGCGAGTGGATTTAAGAAATACACGATGCGACGGGACTCGCAATCCATTTGATGGATGCGGGCGTGACGAGTCTTCGCGGCACTTGCGGCGCGATGCTGCGCGTTAAGAAAGCAAGGTTTTGAATCATCGCGAGGAATCTCGGATGTGACAAACAACATCGTCTGCCCAAAATTTCTTCATAATTTTTTTACGTAGAAGGCGAGCGCAGTCGGTTTTCCAATCACTTCGTCGCGCTATGCGCTTAAGTCATTTTCGAGCCGATGTTTTTCGCGATTGCCCAAGGCGGGTAACTCCCGTCGCTCGGAGCGGCCCGCGCATCCCGCGCTCTTGACAGCGATGCGCATTCACGCCGCGCGGCAGCGCGGCCGTTTCGAGTGAGACAAAATTGTCACCGCGTAAAATTACGGAACTGCACGTACGACTACGGAAGCCGCCGGGGCGGCCTTCCATCACGATGTTCCGATACGCGCGGAGGTCGCAATGATCCTGCCATGTTGCAATGAAATAGAACGTGGCGCGACGACGCGAGAGAAGAAAAGCGTCACATGTTAATGCACAAAGCAAAAGCCGGTGCGCAAAAGAAAAGCCCGGCGCGAGCCGGGCTGTTTGCATCTTGATAGTTCGTCAGTCGTTCGAACAGTTCAATTACGAACGGTTCACTTACGGACGGTTCACTTGGCGAGCTTCGCGATCTGATGCGTGAGGCGCGACACTTTGCGGCTGGCGTTGTTCTTGTGAATGATGTTGCGCTGCGCGGCGCGCATCAGCTGCGGCTCGGCGTTGGCCATCGCCTTCAGCGCGGCTTCGCGATCGCCCTTCTTGATCGCGTCTTCGACGGAGCGAACCGCGCCGCGCATTTGGGTGCGACGCGACTTGTTGATGATGGTGCGGCGGGCAATCTTGCGCGTCGCCTTCTTCGCGGAGGTCGTGTTGGCCATGCTCTCAAATATCCTTCGGCGGCGAGCGGTCGCCGCGCTTGCGGGTCCGCGCGCGGCCCGCTTGACGCGGTCCCATCGACGCGGTGGGTTGTTCGGACGCCTCTCTGAGATTGCGATGACCGGAGCGGGTGGCTCGGCGGATCGGCGCTGCTCAAAGAACAGCGGCGGCGGGATTGCGCCCACCGCCAATGGCGCCCTTATAGGGGCAGGCCAGCGGAGCGTCAACGGTCTCGGAGCGCCGCCGGGCGCCGGGAAGCGGTCAAAAGCGCGTTCTAAACCCCTGACGAGGTTGAATTTCTAAGGCACCCCCGCTATGGCCTTGCTGCCCGCGAGGGCGTGCGAGAGAGAGCAGGTGAGGCATGATCCGCGGTTTTTTCCGCCTGGTGGGGCTGTTGCTGCTGGCCGGAAGCTTCATCTTCCTGGTCTATGACGGCGCGCGCTGGGTGGCCGACCAGACCCTGCAGTTCACCCGTTTCGGCCAGTTCTGGAACGACGTCCACCAGGCCAGCCAGGCCGCCTTCAAGGCCTGGATCGAGGCCAAGGCCCCGTTCCTGTGGGAGTGGATCGTCAAGGCGTTCCTGGATCAGCCGGTGTTCGCCGTGCTCGGGCTGCTCGGGATCCTGCTGATGCTGCTGTTCCGGCCGCGCAAGCCGCTGATCGGCTATGCGCGCGACTGACCGCGCAGGACCGGCGCGCGGCGTAACATCGCTGCGATCAGCCGCGTAGAGACCTATATATTCCCCGACCAACGGCCATCGCGCCGCCGGACCCCCTCCGGCGGGCCGGATGCCATGCCCGGAGACATCCCATGTTCTTCACGCGCAAATCCCTGTCCCTTCCGACCGCTGCCGACGCGCTGCCCGGGCGGGCCCAGCCGATCCCAACGGCCACCAGCCACTTCGTCAACGGCCGCGCCCTGCTGCCGCCCTATCCCGCCGGCCTCGAGCAAGCGGTGTTCGGGCTCGGCTGCTTCTGGGGCGCGGAGCGCAAGTTCTGGCAACTCGGCGACGGCATCCACGTCACGGCGGTCGGCTATGCCGGCGGCCATACGCCGAACCCGACCTATGAGGAGGTGTGCTCGGGGCTGACGGCGCATACCGAGGTCGTGCTGGTGGTGTTCGATCCCAAGGTCATGCCCTATGAGCGCCTGCTGAAGACGTTCTGGGAGAGTCATGATCCGACGCAGGGCATGCGTCAGGGCAACGACGTCGGCACGCAATATCGCTCCGCGATCTACATCTTCAACGATGCGCAGCGCGACGCGGCGCAGGCGTCGAAGGCGGGTTATGAGCGAGCCCTGCGCGCCAAGGGGCTCGGCACGATCACGACCGAGATCGCGCCTTCGGGTCCGTTCTATTTCGCCGAGGATTATCATCAGCAGTACCTGGCCAAGAATCCGGCCGGCTATTGCGGGCTCGGCGGCACCGGGGTCGCCTGCCCGATCGGTGTCGGCGTCAGCGCGTAAGGGCTGCGGCGCACCGCCACACCGAGAATCCGAGGTCCCTCTCTCACGCCGTGGGAGAGGGATTTTTTTTTGGGGCCGGCCGTCATCCGTGCACACTTGCGGCATGCCGGGAGCACACGCGCCAACGGTTTGTTAACCTTAACCGCGCATGACTACGGGACATCCTCATTCAAGGATTGTTCGAGTGCGCGCGTTGTTTGTTCCGGTCATTGCCGTCGTCTCTTCCATCCTGCTGTCGGGCTGCATGCACACGACCTCCCCCGTGGCCGCAATCCCAACGCAGAGCGATCTCGACGCAATGGCTTATGGGACGCCTTCTTCCAGCCCGGTTGCCGCCACCGGGCAGGGCGGGGCGATTCCGGCGCTGCGCGACGCGTTCGCCGCCGCACCGCGTGGAGCCGGAGCCTATGTGGTGCCCGCCGGCTACGCGCCGGCGCGGCGTGATGCTGCGTACCATCTCGATGCCGGCGACAAGCTGCGCGTCGTCGTCTACGGGCAGGAGGGGCTGACCAACACCTATGCGATCGACGCCTCAGGCTCGATCACGATGCCGCTGATCGGCAGCGTGCCCGCCCGCGGCCGCACCGCGGCCGGCCTTGCCGCCGAGATCACGGCCAAGCTGCGCAACGGCTACATCCGCGAGCCGTCGGTGGCGGTCGAGATCGAGGCCTATCGCCCGTTCTTCATCCTCGGCGAAGTGCAGGCGCCCGGCCAATATCCTTACGTGCCCAACATGACGGTCGAGAGCGCGATCGCGATCGCCGGCGGCTTTTCGCCGCGCGCCCGGCGCGACATCGTCACGCTGACCCACACCGATGCGTCGGGTGCCGCCCGGTACGAGGTTCCGCTCGGCACCTCGCTGAAGCCCGGCGACACGATCCAGGTCGGCGAGCGCTGGTTCTGATCTGCCGTTCCTGCGTGCGCTGAGACAGGTCGTGGAGCGACGTGAGGCTCCATCCGCCGTCATTGCGAGCCAACGGGTCCGCGCGAATGCGCGGCCCGATGACAGGCTCCGCGAAGCAATCCAGGGCTTGCGCGCGCGACTCTGGATTGCTTCGTCGCTTCGCTCCTCGCAATGACGGAGGCGTCGTTCAGCGCAGGTGCTGCGCAAAGAACGCCAGGCTGCGGGTCCAGGCGAGATCGGCGCTCGGCTTGTCGTAGCTCGCGCGTTCGTCGCAGCCGAAACCGTGCTGCGCGCCGGGATAGACGAAGATCTCGACGTCCGGCCGCTTGGCCTTGATGGTGTCGACGTCGGCGAGCGGAATGCCGGCATCCTTCTCGCCGAAATGCAGCTGGGTGGGCACGGCCGGCTTGTCGTCGGCGAAGCGCACGACGGCGCCGCCGTAATATCCCACCGCCGCCTTCAGCCCCGTGAGCTTGGTCGCAGCCACATAGGCGATGCTGCCGCCGAGGCAGAAGCCGATGACGCCGACCGCCCCCATGTCCTTCACTGCATCGATCGCGGCCTGGGTGTCGCGCAGCATCGCCGGCCAGTCGGGATTGGCGACGAACTTGCGCGCTACGGCGATTTCGTCCGGCGAATAGCCCGAGGTGAAGTTGGGCTCGACGCGATCGAAGATCGCCGGGGCGATGGCGACATAGCCTGCGGCGGCGAGACGGTCGCAGATGCTGCGGATGTGATGATTGACGCCGAAGATCTCCTGGATCACGACCAGCGCGCCTTTTGCCGTTCCGATCGGATCGGCGCGGTAGGCGCCGAGCTCAAAACCGTCCGATGCCGTCAGCTTGATGTCTTGTCCCACGTTCTGTCCTCAATGCCGTCGCGCGGCGCTGCGTCAGCGCCACATCCAGTTGGTGCCGTAGTCCTCTTTCCAGCCGGTCAACCGTCCGCGGCGGAACTTGAGGAACAGGCGGTGATGATGCGGGACCAGGCCGCTGCCGCCGAGATCGCGCAAGGCCAGAAAGGTCTCGTTGCCGGGCGTACCGTTCACGTAGATCAGCGGCTGCTCGAGCACGCGCGATGTCTCCCCGACATCCATGCCGAAGGCAAGCGGCGTCACGTTGGATAACGTCGCTGTGAAGGGCAGGCGAGCGGCAGACGGCAGCGCTCGTTGGGTTTCGGCGTGGCCTGCCGTCGGCAGGCCGAGGAGGAGTACGGCGGCAACAAGGCGCAACCTTGCGAGTGCGGACGTTCTCATGGGCTGAGCTCTCCTTCGGGCAACGGCGTCACGGTACCTTGTCATAACCCGTGCCGCGCTGCGATCCCAGCACCGCCGCGACGCACAACGTCGATTGCGGATTCATTTCGCGGTGTGCCGTTTCAAATCCCGTTGCGTCTCCGTGCCAACGCGATCATTCTCATGATGGCTGGCATCTAACCGGTGGGTGCACGCGAATCGACAAAACCGAACTTCGCCGTAAGCGAAGTCGTACGCCGGGCGGGGAAGAAACCAATGCCCAATCTCACGATCAACGGGCGGACCATGTCCGTCGACGCGGCGAACGACACGCCGCTGCTATGGGTCATCCGCGAGCAGTTGCAGATGACCGGCACCAAGTTCGGCTGCGGCGCGGGGCTGTGCGGCGCCTGCACCGTGCATGTCAACGGCGAGGCGGTGCGCTCGTGCCAGACCATGGTCGGCGACGTCACGAACAAGAAGATCACCACCATCGAGGGCCTGTCGCAGAAGGGCGATCATCCCTTGCAGAAGGCGTGGATCGCCGAGCAGGTACCGCAATGCGGCTACTGCCAGTCCGGCCAGATCATGCAGGCGGCCTCGCTGCTCGCCAAGAACAACAGCCCGAGCAAGGAGGAGATCACAGCGCATATGGACGGCAATCTCTGCCGCTGCATGACCTATTCGCGGATCCAGAAGGCGATCCAGCGCGCCGCGTCCGAGATGCGCACCGCGTCCAATTCGAGCGACCGGAGGGCGACATGAACCAGCACGTGAAGACCAACTCCTCCGTCGCGACAGATCTCAGCCGCCGCTCGTTCCTGGTCGGCACCGCGGCCACCGGCCTCGTGCTCGGCTATGCCGGCTTCGGCGATTCCGCGCTCGCCGCCGCCGCGCCCGCCAGCTTCGAGCCGAGCGTCTGGTATGCGATCGCGCCTGACGGGCTCGTCACCGTGACCTGCGGCAAGGCCGACATGGGCCAGCACATTGCGTCCACCATGGCGCAGATCGTGTGCGAGGAGCTCGGCGCCGCCTGGAAGGACATGCGCGTCCAGCTCGCCTCCAACGATCCGAAGTTCAACGACCCCGTGCTCGGCGCCCAGATCACCGGCGGCAGCTGGAGCACGATGATGAACTTCGATGCGATGAGCCGCGCCGGCGCTGCGGGGCGGATCGCGCTCACCGAGGCGGCTGCGACCGCGATGGGCGTGCCGGCCAAGGAACTGGTGGTGCGCGACTCCGTCGTGATGCATCCGAAGTCGAAGAAGCAGATGACCTATGCCGAGATCGTCAAGAGCGGCAAGATCACCAAGAGCTTCACGCCCGACGAGCTGAAGGCGATCACGCTCAAGACGCCCGATCAGTACAGCATGATCGGTGTCTCGGTGCCGCAGATCGACATTCCGTCTAAGACCAATGGCACGGCGAAGTATGGCATCGATACGATGCTGCCGGGCATGGTCTACGGCAAGGTGGTGACGCCACCGGTGCGCTTCGGCGCCACCGTCACGGCCGTCGATGACAGCGCGGCCAAGAAGGTCCCCGGCTTCATCAAGGCTGTCACGCTCGATGACAAGACCGGCTCGACCTCGGGCTGGGTGGTCGCGGTCGCCAACACCTTTGCCAATGCCAAGAAGGCGGCGGACGCGCTCAAGATCAGTTACGACAAGGGCCCGCACGCCCATGTCAGCACCGACAGCATCATCACCGAGGCGATGCGGCTGCAGGCGCAGGATGATGCCGGGCAGTTCTTCGTCAAGGACGGCGATGCCGCGGCGGCGCTCGCCGGCGCGGTCAAGGTGCTGGAGGCGGAGTACACCACCAGCATCAACATCCACGCGCCGATGGAGCCGATGAACGCGACCGCCGAGTTCAAGGGCGACATCCTGCACATCTATTCCGGCAATCAGTTCGCGACCCGCTCCGGCGCGATCGCAGCGGGAGCTGCCGGGATCGATCCGAAATACGTCGTGATGCATCAGGCCTGGCTCGGCGGCGGCTTCGGCCGCAGGCTCGATGCCGACATGATGGTGCCGGCGGTGCAGGCGGCCAAGGCCGTCGGCAAGCCGGTCAAGGTGATCTATTCCCGCGAGAACGACATGACGATGGACTACTCGCGGCCGCTCACCTATCAGAAAGTCAAGGCGGGGCTCGATGCCAGCGGCAAGCTGATCGCGCTGAGCCACGACGTCGTCTCGGCCTGGCCGACGGCGCGCTGGGGCATTCCCGACTTCCTGTCGCCGTCGGTCGACAAGAAGGGCCCGCTCGACTCGTTCACGGTCAACGGCGCCGACTTCTTCTACACCGTGCCCAACCACCATGTGCGCGCGATCAAGAACGAGCTCGCGCACAATGCGACGCCGTCCGGGCAGCTCCGCTCGGTGGCACCGGGTTGGACGTTCTGGGCGGTCGAGAGCATGATCGACGAGGTCGCGGCGGCGGCCGGTCAGGATCCGGCTCAGTTCCGCATCGCGCTGCTCGACGGCAAGGGCAAGAACGACGGCGGCGCGCAGCGGCTGCGCAACACGCTGCTCGCGGCGATGGGCCTGTCCGGCTACGGCGCCAAGAAGCTGCCGAAGGGCGAGGGCATGGGCGTGGCCTGCGTGTCGTCGCAGGAGCGGGCGACCGCGAGCTGGACGGCGTGCGTGGCGCATGTTGCGGTGGCGGACAGCGGCGCGGTCACGGTGAAGAAGCTCACCGTGGCGACCGATGTCGGCACGCAGGTGCATCCCGACAACATCCGCGCCCAGGTCGAGGGCGCGGCGCTGTGGGGCCTGTCGCTTGCGATGTACGAGAAGGCGACGTTGAAGGATGGCGGCATCGAGCAGACCAACTTCGACAGCTACACGCCGCTGCGCATGAGCCAGGTGCCGGAGGTCGCGATCGCCGTGATCGCCAATGGCGAGAAGGCGACCGGCGTCGGCGAGCCCGCGGTCACGGTGGTGGCACCAGCGCTCGGCAACGCCATCTACAACGCCTGCGGCGCGCGCCTTCGCTCGCTGCCGATCACCGCCGAGGCGGTGAAGGCCAACATGAAGGCGTAGTCGCTCGCCCCAGCTTGCCGCACTGTATCAGGAAACCGCCGGAGGTTGTCTCCGGCGGTTTTCGTTTGCCTGCGGTCCGCGCTGTCGTCACACAATTTGAACGATCGTCTTAACGCTCCGCTTACCTGAAAGCAGACAGCTTGAATGAACGGATTAAGCCGCGACGAACCCGTATCCCGGTAACCTGCTCGGGCAGCAAACCGCAGGGGTGAGCACGTATGACCGCGACAGCCGAGCAGACCGTGACCCAGAGCGCGACCAGGCGCCATCTCCTGCTCGCGTCCGATCGCGGTGACCAGAGCAGCGAGCTGGCGCGCATCCTGCGCTCGGTCGGCGACGTCGACACGATGCCGACCAACGAGATCCCCGAGAACCCCGGCAACCGTTTCTCCGGCGTCATCGTCGACATCAACCTGCGCTCGCCCGAAAGCGTGCAGCGGGTGCGCAAGAAGCTCGCCGCACGCGCCTATAGCGAGGTGCCGCGCCTGTTCGTGCTGGCGGAGGCGCTGCACCACGCCACCATGCAGGCCTGGGCGCTGGGCGCGACCGATACGATCGCGCGGCCGTTCAGCCCGGCCGACGTGTTGCAGCGAGTGCGCTCCGCGCTTCCGGCCGATGACGGCTATGACGAGACCGACCGCGGCAAGCTCCTGAACCGCGGCGTCGAGGCCGCGCAGGCGGTGATGGTCAAGATCTTCGAGAAGCTGCCAGCCGGCATTGCGCTGAGGATGGAGGACATCGTCGCCGCCGAGCGGAAGATCCTCAAGGCGATCAAGCATTCCTCGCTGCGTGAATGGCTGACCGTCGTCGGCTGCCATCACAACGACACCTACAGGCATTGCCTGTACGTCACCGGCTTCGCGGTCGGCTTCTCGATGCATCTTGGCATGCGCGAGGACGACCAGCGCCGGCTGGTCCGCGCGGCGCTGCTGCACGACGTCGGCAAGGCCTTCATCCCGGTTGCGATCCTCGACAAGCAGGGCAAGCTGACGGCCGAGGAGATCGCGATCCTGCGCCAGCATCCGCGCCGCGGCTACGAGGCGCTGTGGCGGCAGGGTGGCTTTCCGCCCGAGATGCTCGACGTGATCCTGCATCATCACGAATTCCTCGACGGCTCCGGCTATCCCGACGCGTTGCACAACGAGCAGATCAGCGACATCGTGCGCCTCACCACGATCGTCGACGTCTACGCTGCGCTGATCGAGGATCGCGCCTATCGGCCGGCCTTCACGCATTCGCGCGCATTCCAGATCATGGAGAACATGGGGCCGAAGCTGGATCAGCAATTGCTGCAGGCGTTCCGGCCCGTCGCGATGGGTGCGCATTGAGACGATCTGCCTGAGACGATCGGTCTGAGACGGAGTCCATCGACCGTCGGCAGCTGCTGAACGCAATTGCATCCCCGCGGCGACGCACTATCCTGCCCGCAATCGATCAGTTTGCGGGAGGATCGGCATGGGCGCGGCGGCAGCGGCCGAAGAGGCTATTCCCCAGGACATCGCGGCCAAGCTGGTCGATCCGGCCTGCTACGCCGACCACCGCATCCACGACGCCTATCGCTGGCTGCGCGCCAACAACCCGCTCGGCCGCGCCCAGCTCGACGCCTTCGATCCGTTCTGGGTGGTGACCCGGCACGCCGACATCCTCACCGTCAGCCGCCAGAACGATCTGTTCCACAATGCGGACCGCGCGACCACGCTGACCAACAAGGCCGTGCTGGAGCGGGTGACCAGGATCACCGGCCAGCCCAATCTGGTGCGCTCGCTGGTGCAGATGGATGCCCCCGATCATCCGAAATATCGCGCGCTGACGCAGGGTTGGTTCATGCCCGCCAACATCGCGAAGTTCGAGCCGCGCATCCGCGAGCTCGCGCGCGCGACCGTCGACCGCATGGCCGCCCGGGCTGCGGCCCATGGCGGCGCCTGCGATTTCGTCGCCGACGTCGCGCTGCATTATCCCCTGCACGTGATCATGGAGATCATGGGCGTGCCGGAACAGGACGAGCCGCGCATGCTCAAGCTGACGCAGGAGCTGTTCGGCCCGCAGGATCCGGACACGGCGCGGGTGCGCGAGGCGCTGTCGGCCGAGGTGTTCGCGGCGATGATGCAGGCGGTGGTGGCCGATTTCGGCGCCTATTTCGAACGCATCACCGAGGACCGCAGGGCGAGGCCGCGCGACGACCTCGCGACCGTCATCGCCAATGCCAGGATCAACGGCGAGGAGATGCCGCTGCACGACCGCACCAGCTACTACATGATCGTCGCGACCGCGGGCCACGACACGACGTCGTCGTCGACGGCGGGTGCGATCTGGGCGCTGGCGGAAGATCCGGACCAGTTCGCGCGCGTCAAGGCCGATCCCGAGCTGATCCCGGGCCTCGTCGACGAGGCGATCCGCTGGATGACGCCGGTCAAGCATTTCATGCGCAGCGCCACCGCCGACACCGAGCTCGGCGGCCGCCGCATCGCCAAGGGCGATTGGATGATGCTGTGCTACGCGTCGGGCAATCGCGACGAGGCCGTGTTCGAGGACCCAGATACGTTCCGCAGCGACCGCAAGCCGAACCGCCACGTCGCGTTCGGCTACGGCGCGCATCTGTGCCTGGGACAGCATCTCGCCAAGCTCGAGATGCGCCTCCTGTTCGAGGAACTGCTGCCGCGCCTGACCTCGCTCTCGCTCGACGGCCAAGTGAAGATGACGCAGGCGACCTTCGTCAACGGACCGAAGAGGCTGCCGATCCGCGTCACGATGGCCTGAGGCTTCGCTCAATCGAGCAGCTTGCGCAGCTCGGCCTTGGCGACCTTCTCCAGGGTCGAGCGCGGCATCTCGTCGACCAGTCTGACCTCGCGCGGCACCTTGAAGTCGGCGAGCCCCGCGCGGCAGGCGGCCAGCACCTTCTCCGGCAGTTCGTCGCAGGCAATGCCGGCCTGCGGGATCACGAACGCCACCGGGATTTCGTCCAGCATCGGATGCTTCCTGGCGACGACAGCCGTCTCGCGCACGCCGGGCACCGTGATGATCACCTGCTCGATCTCGGACGCCGCGACGTTCTCACCGCCGACCTTGAGCATGTCCTTGGCGCGGTCGCCGAACTTGATGAAGCCGTTCTCGAGCCGCGTGACGCGGTCGCCGGTGAGGAAGAATCCGTCGGCATCATAGCTCGTCCGCGTCGCCTCCTCGTTGTAGAGATATTCGGCAAACAGCGACAGGCCGGGCACGCCCTTGATGGCGAGATTGCCGGTGTCGCCGACCGCGGTCGGCCGGCCGTCATCGTCGGTGATGCGGATGGTGTATTCCGGCGCGGCGCGGCCGATCGACATCGGCGTGTTCGGCTGGTCGATCTCGCCGACGATGCCGTGGGTGATGGTCTCGGTCATGCCCCACCAGCCGATGATCTTGATGCCGAACCGCGCGAACGCTGGCGGCTCCGACATCGCGGTGCCCCATAGCCGGAATTTGTGATCCCTCGGCATCTCCTGGTCGAGCAGCGCCTTCATGCAGAACGGAATCGTGGAGGTCCAGGTGCAGCCGTGCTCCAGCGCGACGGGCCAGAACCGGCTCGCCGAGAAGCGCGGCTGGATCACACAGGTCGCGCCCACCCACAGGCTTGCCAGCATCGAATAGGCCAGCGCGTTGGTGTGGAACAGCGGCAGATAGGTCTGGTGCACGTCGCGCTGATGCAAATCCTCGTGCACGGCATTGACCTTGGCGCCCCATAGCGCATTGGCGTGCGTCCACAGCACCGCCTTCGGTCGCGACGTCGTACCTGACGTGTACTGCACGCTGCATGGCGCCAGCGGGTCGACCGCGCGCCGCGGCCGGTCGGCGCTATCGGCGAACAGCGTCTCGAAGCTGTCGCCCACGCCGACCGCGGCCGTGTCCGGCTGCCCCGGATCATGCGAGATCACCGCGAGCCAGCGGATGCCGCGGCAATGCGCCGAGATCATCTCGGCGTAGGCCGGCTGGGTGATCGCGGCCACGGCGCGGCAATGATCCGCGAAGTAGTTCATCTCAGCGGCCGCCGAGCGCGTATTGGTCGTGACCGCGAGCGCGCCGAGCTCGACGCAGGCGAACCAGGCGAGCATCGCCTCGACGCAATTGTCGAGATGGATCAGCACCGCGTCGCCCGGCTTGATGCCGCGCCTGACGAGACCCGCGGCGAGCGCGCCGACGCGGTCGTGAAATTCGCCATAGCTCCAGCGGCGCGCCGGCGCCTCGAACGGCGTCCAGATCAGGAACGGATGATCGCGCCGGGTTTCGCTGCGCAGCTTCAGGAGCCAGGGCACGTCCATGCCGTCGAACGGCGTGACGACGCCCGTCGCGGTCTTCATCTCGTTCATCTGTCCTCCCATTGTTCTTGTTCTTTTCGTGCGGCCCGTGTCGGCCGCTTCGTGTCCGTCCGCCTCTTTTGCCATCCGGTGCCGCCGCGATCAAATCAGGATTGAACCCGCCTCTTTCCGGGCGCGACCAATGGCGCGGCAAGACACGACCGGAGGTTCGCATGCAGGCCCTGGCACGACCATGGCGGCTGCCCGATGCCCGCTATTTCCAGATCGCGGCATTGGCCACGCTGCTGGCGATCAACTTCGCGCTCATCGATTTCGGCGCGCGCCCTGCGGCCAGCGTGATCGCGATCGCGATGGCGCTGCTCACGCAATGGGCCTGTTGCCACCTCTCCGGCACGCCTTTGGACCTCAAATCGCCGTTGATCACGGGGCTCTCGCTCAGCCTGCTGTTGCGCGCCGATGCGCTGTGGCTGCATGGCGCCGCTTCTGTCATCGCGATCGGATCGAAATTCGTGCTGCGGATCGACGGCAAGCACGTCTTCAATCCCGCCGGCCTTGCGATCGTGGTGCTGCTGTTCACCGCCAAGGGCGTGTGGATTTCGCCCGGACAGTGGGGCGCCGAGATCTGGTTCGCAGCGCTCGCCGGCTGTTTCGCCATTCTCGTCCTCAGCGCGTCCCGCCGGGCCGACATCGCCGTCTATTTCTTGGCCAGCCACGCCGCGCTGCTGATGTTCCGCGCCGTCTGGCTCGGTGATCCCCTGGCGATCCCGCTGCATCAGCTACAGAGCGGCTCGCTGCTGATCTTCACCTTCTTCATGATCTCCGATCCACGCACCACGCCCGATTCGCGCGCGGGCCGGCTGCTGTTCGCGGTGACGGTGGCGGTGGCCGCGCACTACCTGGCCTTCTTCATGCAGATGCGGCCCGCGCTCTATGTCGCGCTGATCGCGCTCTCGCCGCTCACGCTGGTGTTCGACCGGCTGATCCCGGCGGCCCGTTTTTCCTGGCGTTCGTCCGTTCCCGAAGGAGTGTCGACATGATCCTGCGTCTCAGCAACAACATCGTCCGGACCGGTGTCGCGGCCACCGCGATCCTCGCCCACGCAGCGATTGCCCCGGCCAACGCGTTCTGCGGCTTCTATGTCGCACAGGCGGACGCCAAGCTGTTCAATCAGTCCTCGAAGGTCGTGCTGGCGCGGGACGGCGACCAGACTTCGATCACCATGGCCAGCGACTTCGAGGGCGACGTCAAGGAATTCGCGGTCGTCGTTCCCGTGCCGACCTTCATCGAGCGCAAGCAGATCGGCGTGGTCGAGCCGAAGACGATCGACCATCTCGACAAATACACGGCGCCGCGGCTGGTCGAGTATCACGACGAGGATCCTTGCCATCCGATCATGTACCGCATGGCCGCTGGCGTTCCGATGCCCGCCGCAGTTGCGAGAGGCGAAGCATCCATGTCCCGCCAATACGGCGTCACCATCGAGGCGAGCTACGACGTCGCCGAATACGACGTGCTGATCCTGTCGGCGCAGGAGAGCGACGGGCTGACGCGCTGGCTGACCGACAACGCCTACCGCATCCCGCAAGGCGCGGAGGCCGTGCTCGGCAGCTACATCAAGCAGGGCATGCGGTTCTTCGTCGCCAAGGTCAATGTCGAGCGCATGAAGGCGCTCGGCAACGGCCAGTTGCGGCCGCTGCAGGTGCGCTACCAGAGTGCCAAATTCATGGTTCCCTTAAGGCTCGGCACGGTGAACGCCAAGGGGCCGCAGGATCTCATCATCTACGCGCTGACCAGGAGCGGCCGCATCGAGGCCGCCAATTATCGCACCGTGAAGATCCCCTCCGACATCGACGTCCCGCTGTATGTGAAGAACGAGTTCGGTCCGTTCTACAAGGCGCTGTTCGAACGCGCCGTGGCGCGCGAAAACATGCAGGCGGTGTTCGTCGAATATGCCTGGGACATGGGATGGTGCGATCCCTGTGCCGCCGATCCCTTGAGCAACAAGGAACTGGCCGAGCTCGGCGCGCGCTGGATCGGCAGTGATGACGACACCGCGTTCCGCGCCAGGCGCGGCGGCGGTTCCGACGCCTTCGTGACCCGGCTGCACGTGCGCTACGATGCCAAGACCTTCCCCGAGGACATCGTGTTCATCGAAACCAAGGACCGCAGCAATTTCCAAGGCCGCTACGTTCAGCACCATCCCTGGCGCGGCGAGGCGACATGCGAGGCGACCAAGTCCTATCAGGAGAGGCTCGCCGCGCGCTTCGCCAAGGAGGCGGCCGATCTCGCCGCGGTGACCGGCTGGTCACACAGCGAAATCGTCGCCAGGATGGCGCAGAGCGGCGAAACCGTCACGAAGTGACGCCGACCTTGGCTCCGTCCTGATACGAGGAAATCTCGATCAGGCTGCCGTCGGGGTCGCGGCAATAGACCGAGCGCAGGGAGCCGCGGGCGCCCTGCCTGTCGACCGGGCCTTCCTCGATGGCGATGCCGAGAGCCTTGAGATGCGCCACGACCTCGTCGGGCGTGCTGCCGGTCAGAAAACACAGGTCGTCGCTGCCGGCCATGACATGGTCGGCGGTGAACCAGTCGACCTTGTCCGCGTCCTTCGGTCGCACGTTGATCTTCTGGTTGCCGAACAGCAGCGACGTCCGCTTGGCCCGCCCCGGACCGGGGTCCGACACCTGCAACGCCATGCCCAGGACCGTTTGATACCAGGCGGTCGTGCGCTCCACGTCGGCGACATTGATCACCAGGTGATCGAGGGCATCGATCTTGACCGGCATGAACTCCTCCCTCCCGATTGAGACATCGACCTCGCCGCGACAGCGGCATTCTGATATACTACGCACCAGCCGTTCGTTAACGAACGCTCAACGATATATCCGAGGAAACGCATGATTTCACGTCGTACTGCGCTTGGTCTGATCGCTTCTGCCGTCCCGTCCGTCGCCGCCATTCGCAGTGTGTCCGCAGCGGACTATCCCGTCCGCCCGGTCCGTTTCGTGGTCGGCTATCCGCCGGGCGGCGCGACCGACATCCTCGCGCGGCTGATCGGCCAGCGGCTGTCCGAGACCTTCGGCCAGCAGTTCGTGGTCGAGAACAAGCCGGGTGCCGGCAACAACATCGGCACCGAGTCGGTCGTGAACGCGACTGCCGACGGCTACACCATCCTGCTGGTCAATCCGGCGAACTACATCAATGTCAGCCTCTACACCAACCTGAAGTTCAATTTCGTGAGCGACATCGCGCCGGTCGCCTCGTTCAACCGCGTGCCGAACGTGATGACGGTCAACAGCGACATCAAGGCCAAGACCGTCGCCGAGTTCATCGCCTATCTCAAGGAGAACCCGGGCAAGGTGAACATGGCTTCCTCCGGCAACGGCACGTCGGTGCATCTGTCGGGCGAGATGTTCATGGCCATGACCGGCACCAAGATGCAGCACGTGCCGTATCGCGGCGCGGCGCCGGCGATCACCGACATGCTCGGCGGACAGGTCCAGGTCATCTTCGACAACATGCCCTCGATCATCCAGCACATCCGCTCCGGCTCGCTGCGCGCGCTCGGCGTCACCACCCAGGAGCGTTCGGCGCTGTTGCCAGACGTGCAGGCGATCGCGGAAACCGTGCCGGGCTATGAGGCCAGCGCGCTGTTCGGCGTTGGCGCGCCGAAGAACACGCCGAAGGAGATCATCGAGAAGCTCAACAAGCAGGTCAACGCGATCCTGGCCGAGCCCGACATCAAGAAGCGGCTGGTCGATCTCGGCGGTGATCCCCTGATCCAGACGCCGGAGCAGTTCGGCGCACAGGTGGCTGCCGAGACCGACAAGTGGAAGAAGGTCGTCGAGTTCGCCGGCCTGAAGCTGGATTGACGAGAAGCGGTCGCGCTCGGCGATGACGTGCCGCCAGCGCGACACGCCATCGCCTTGGTTGGCGACCGGCTTCGCCGATTTGTCGTTTTTTGACCATGCGAGTGTGGTGCAACCCTCCTCCCACAAGAGGAATGGATCATGCGCAAGGTGATGATGGCGGCCGGCCTGGCCGGCGTTGCATTCGTCAGCGTGGCGGGCGCTGCGCCTGCTGCCGCCGGCTACGACTATCCGTGGTGCGTGCAGGGCAGGGGCGTCGGATTTCCCGGCGATTGCTCCTATCAGACCTTCGAGCAATGCCGGGCCAGCGCATCCGGCCGCAGCGCCAGTTGTGGCATCAATCCGCGCGTGGCATTCGGCCAGGCGCGCCGTCCCTCGGTCTATGTCGACATGCCGCCGCCCCGTCGTGTGCACCGCTACTCCTATTACTGAGCGCAGGCGCCCTCGGGGGATCGCGCCGCGGGGATAGTCCGTGCTTGCCCGTGCTTGCGTCGGCTTTGCGATCGTGTATACTTTGCAATACAAAGTTAAATCGCGCCGGATCCGGCTTCAGGTGAGACATGCGCGACCTCGACAAGGCGCTGGCGGACATCATCGCGATCCGCAGCCAGCTCGCAGCAGGCACGGCCTTTCGCGGCTATGGGCCGGCGACGATGGCTGCGACCGCGGCGGTCGCCTTCGCCACCGCTTCGATTCAGCAGATCGTGCTGAGCGATCCGTCCGCCGAGCCGCTGTCCTTCCTGCTCGGCTGGGCGGCAGCGGCCTGCGTCTCGCTGACACTGATCTGGTTCGAGATGCGGGCGCGCTCGCGCCGCCATCATTCCGGCCTCGCCGATGCGATGATCCACCAGGCGGTCGAGCAGTTCCTGCCGGCGGGCATCGCCGGCGTCCTGCTCGCGGTGCTCATGTGGAAGTTCGCGCCGGAGGCGCTGTGGATGCTGCCGGGGCTGTGGCAGATCCTGACGTCGCTCGGCGTGTTCGCCTCGGTGCGCTCGCTGCCGCGCACGGTCGCGCTGGCCGGCGCGTTCTATTTCCTGGCCGGGTTCGCGGTGCTCCTGATCGGCAGCGTGACCCATCTGCTGTCGCCCTGGACCATGGGCCTGCCGTTCGCGGCCGGCCAGGCACTGATGGCGGGCATTCTGTATTTTGCGACCGGAGATTCCGATGCCGAAGACTGACGGCAGCGCGCCGTTTTCCTATGACGGGCTCGATCGCGTCATCCACGAGAAGGCGCGGCTCGGCCTGCTCACCTCGCTGATGGCGCATCCGAAGGGGCTCGCCTTCGCCGACCTCAAGCAGCTCTGCGGGCTGACCGACGGCAATCTCTCGCGTCACCTGCAGGTGCTGCAGGAGGCCGGCCTGGTCGAGGTCACCAAGGGCTATGAGGGCAATCGCCCGCACACCACCTGCCGCCTGACCAAGGCCGGACGCCGCCGGTTCCTGGACTATCTCGCGGTGCTCGAACGTCTGGTCCGCGACGCGGCCGCCGCCGCCGGCAAGGAGCCTGCGCCATCCTCGGTCGGTCTCATGCCGGGCCGCGCCTGACCTTCTCATCGCATTTTTTGACCTGGAGCTTTGCAATGCAAAGTAGTCTGCAACCTAAATCGCCTGCTGTGGTGGACGGCCTGCATGTCGGCATCATCATGGACGGCAACGGCCGCTGGGCGACGCGCAAGGGCATGTCGCGGCTGCGCGGCCACGAGGCCGGCGTCGAGGCGATCCGGCGAGTCGTCGAGGCTGCCCCCGATCAGGGCATCGGCACGCTGACGCTGTATGCGTTCTCCAGCGACAATTGGCGGCGCCCACGCGCCGAGGTCGCCGCGCTGATGGCGCTGCTGCGGGTCTATCTCGCCAGCGAGGTGGACTCGCTGGTGCGCAACGGCGTTCGTCTCACCGTCATCGGCCGCCGCGACCGGCTGCCCGGCGGCATCGCCGACGCCATCGGCCGCGCCGAAGCGGCCACCCGCGATGGACGGACTCTGCATCTGCGCATCGCCGTCGACTACTCGGCGCGCGATGCGATCCTCAATGCCGCGGCCAGGGCGCGGGAGATCGACGGTCTGCTGACCCGCGAGGCATTCTCCGACCTGATCACCGGCGAGGCCGGCCTGCGCGACGTCGACCTGATCATCCGCACCTCCGGCGAGCAGCGGCTGTCCGACTTCCTGCTGTGGGAAGGCGCCTATGCCGAGCTGCATTTCGCCCAGCGCATGTGGCCCGATTTCGACGCCGCCGATCTCGCCCAGGCGCTGGCCTCGTTCCGCGGCCGCGAGCGCCGCTTCGGCGGCCTGGATGCGGCGTCACTCGCGCTGGCCGAGAGCCTTTGATCCGGCCCTGGGCGGCCGCGACACAATCTTTCCGCGCATCGGGGAATCATCTACCGCTTGCAGCACGAGCGCAGAGATCCCTCGATGAAGCACAAGCCGCCCCGGCCCGCCGGCAAATCTCCGGTCAAACCCGGATCCTCCGGCCGCGATGAAACGGCCGATGCGCTGTGTGCCGCGGCCTTGCGGCTGCTGTGTGCCGGCCAGTTGGCGCAAGCGGAGGACGCCTGCCGCCGCGCGCTGACGCTGGATGCGGCGTCTATCGACGCACTGCATGCGATGGGGCAGGTCTGCCTCGCGCTCAAGCGTGCTGACGATGCGATCGAATGGTTCGCTCGCGCGCTCAGGCTGGACATCTCCGTGCCGGCGTCCTTCGTCGGCCTCGCCCAGGCGCTGCGGCTGGCCGGCCGCCTCGACGAGGCGATCAAGGCCTATGACCGCGCGCTGCAACTGCAGCCGGATGCCGCCGAGAGCTGGGATGCGCTCGGTGAGCTGCTGCAGCTGGCGGGCCGCCATGCCGAGGCGGCACTCGCCTGTGACCGCCTGCTGCAACTCGCGCCCGATCGGGCCGCAACGTGGTTTCGTCTCGGCGAGGTGCTGGACGCGCAGGGACGCCGCGACGAGGCGGCCCTGGCATTCGACGAGGTGCTGAAGCTGACGCCCGGCCATGTCGAGGCCGCCAACAAGGCCGGCGCCGTTCATTTCGATGCCGGCCGCTACGACGAGGCGATCGCACGCTTCGACCGGTCGCTCGCGGCGAACCCGGATCAGGCCGGCGTGCTCTGCCTCAAGGGCATCTCGTTGCGGCGGCTGCGCCGCTACGGCGAGGCGCAGCCTTGCGGCCAGCGCGCACATGTGCTGGCGCCCCATGATCCCGACATTGCCAACAGCTACGGCTGTATCCTGCAGAATCTCGGCCGGCACGACGAGGCGGTGGCCGTGTTCGACACCGCGATCGCGATGCGGCCGCAGACGGCGGAATTCCACAATCACCGTGGCACCTCGCTCGCCGAGCTGCACCGCTTCGACGAGGCCTTTGCCAGCTTCGACCGCGCCGTGGCGCTGAAGCCTGACCTCGCCGACGCGCATTGGAATGCGGCGCTGTTCCGGCTGCTCACCGGCGATTTCGCGCGCGGCTGGGCGGCGCGCGAATGGGGGCGCAAATGCCGTGCCGTCGGCTTTGTCGAGCGCAGCTTCGACGCGCCGATGTGGCTCGCCGACGCGCCGCTCGCGGGCAAGACCATCCTGCTCCACAGCGACGAGGGATTGGGCGATACGATCCAGTTCGCGCGCTACGCGGCAATGGTGGAAGCGCAGGGCGCGCGCGTCGTGCTCGAGGTCGACGCGCCGCTGCAGCCGCTGTTGTCGGGCATCGATGGCGTGGCGCAGTGTCTGGCCCGCGGCGTCGATCCGATTCCGGTTGTCGACTTTCACTGTCCGCTGTCGAGCCTGCCGCTCGCCTTCGCCACCCGCCTCGACACCATCCCTGCCGCACCGTGCTATCTGCCGCGCCCGCCGGCCACGCGCTGCGCCAGCTGGGAGCAGCGCCTCGGGCCGCACGACCGTCTGCGCGTCGGACTGGTGTGGTCCGGCAATCCCGTGCATCTCAACGATCACAACCGCTCGATGCCGCTGGCGACGCTGGCGCCGCTTCTCGATCTGGGCGCGCGCTTCGTCAGCCTGCAGAAGGACGCCCGGCCGGCGGACAAGGCGTTGCTCGCGACGCGCAGCGACATCCTCGATCTCACCGCCGACATCCGCGACTTCGTCGACACCGCCGCGCTGATCGACAACCTCGATCTCGTCATCACCGTCGACACCAGCGTAGCGCATCTTGCCGGCGCGCTGGGTAAGCCAACCTGGATCATGCTGCCCTACACGCCGGATTACCGCTGGCTACTCGATCGCGACGATAGCCCCTGGTACCCGAACGTCCGGCTGTTCCGCCAGGATGAGCGCCGCGACTACGCCGCTGTCGTGGCCCGCGTCGGCGCGGCGCTGGCGCAGCGGATCGAAGCCTTCGCCGCGACGTAGACCTTGCATCAATTCGCCCGGAGCCCGATCGAGATTTCGTGGACGCGCCGCGTCAGCTCGGCGACGCTGCGCCATCCCGTCTTTTCCCGCGTGCGCTTCAGATGCGTATATACGGTCGTCACCTTGACGCCGCGGGAGGCTGCGTATTCGACCGCCGTCATACCGGCGCTCAGGGCGCAGGCCAATTGCGCCTCGGCCCGGGTCAGGCCGTGCAGATCCTGCAGCAGATGCGTCGCGGCGCTCGCCTGCAGCGGGTCGTGCACCAGCATCATCGCGGCGGCGTCGGGACAATCGGATCTGGGCCACGGATGGCGCAACGCGCGCAGAGAGATCGTGCAAGGGGGCAGCCCGTCCGGACGGGGTGCGAGGAAGTCGAGGGCCGCATCCGCATCTGCAAGACCGCCGTCGCGCGTCACCGCGTCGAACGCGCGCGCATAGCGGCTGCGGAGATCGGAGGAGCCGAACTGAATGCCGCGGGAGTCGATCCGGAACAGCCCGCTCCCGGCCGAGATCGTCTGCAGGCTCGGATTGACGTGGATGATCGCGCCTTTCGGATCGAGCAGCGCGATGCCGTCCGTCAGGAGGTCGAGCGCAGCCGTGCCGATGTCGCCGCCGGGAGCTGCGACGAGGCTGTTGCGCATCCGATGGGCGCGCTGCAAATGAGGCGTCAGTCGCCGCATCAGCGCGATCTCGCACGTGCCAACATGCCCCTGCCGCGGCGACCGCTGCAGGGTGAAGGCGACGAGCCGTTGCGGCGATTGTTCCAGCACCACCGAGAGGAAATAGCGTAGTCCAGCGCGCGGCAGAAACTCGGCATAGAACGGATCCCGGTTCATGGTGCTTTCGTCCATGACTTGATAGTCCCAGGACAATCCACTTCGCTGCTGGCGCAGCGCCACCGGCAGGCGGGGATTGCGTGGCGCGAAATGGGCGAGATAGTCATCGCCCTCGGCGGAAGCGGCGCCGCTGCTGTGGAAGATGACGGGCCGGCGCGCGGCCGTGTCGATCACTTCGAAGGTCGCGCCTTCGGCACCTATCAGCTTCCGGATCGTATCCAGCGCCGCGGTGATGCCATCCGGCTCCGCGAAGCCGTGATAGATGGCGTCCAGCGCCTGCGCATAGCGTTCGCTTTCCACGGTCATCTCTCCGCGATGGCCCGGCTGCGCGGGTCTGAGATTTCAACCCTGAGACGCAGACGATATTCCCCATCATGGGTCGTCGCGGAGAGTGCGAGGTTCACGGCCGAGGCCGCCTGGAGCCGATCGCCGCTCCAGGCGTCGCGCCCGCGGGCAGCTACTCCGCGATCGTGTCGCCGGAGCCACCGAACTCGCGCGGAAAGTCCTTCAGCTTGGGCAGGCCGTCGCGCATCGGCAGCACGGTCTCTGCATAGTTGACGTGGACGGCCGGCTCGAAGGCGAGATCGGGAAGGGTTGCCGCGAACACGTCGACGAGTCCGAGCGGCGGATGATTTGTCATCAGATGGCCGCCGCATTTGGCGCAATATTGCCGCTGACTGAGCGATGTCTTCTGGAACATCGCGACGTGCTCGGCCCCGGACGTGATCCTAACCGCGTCCGGCTTCCACAGGCTGAAAGCGTTCACCGGCCCTCCGGACCACGACCGGCAGGACCGGCAGTGACAATAGCCCATCGCCTCCGGGCTTCCGGAAACCTCGATTTGAACCAAGCCGCAAAAACATCGTCCAGAGAGCGTCATCATCATCCTCATGTGTTGTGAGAGCGGCGGACGGCATCATTCCTGAGCCCAAGCGTCTTGGCATCCGGCGACCAATGCCGGGACTGTCACGACCGGAGGTGATCCGCTTCACATTCGAAGACGACGCACGCTGGCAGGTCCCCTGATCGGAGGACGCGGGCCGCGAGATGATGGCGGTATCGATTTCGTCATCGGCGCGGCGCTCTCACGTCTTCGTTGTCAAGTCACGGGTGATTGCATGTCGGACCTCAACCCTCGGATCATCGAATTCTCGACCGACCACATTCCGGAGCCGGAGCGCGCGGCGTTCTGGCGCGAGCACTACGGGCAGGTCATGTTGCGTGTCGATTTCGAGCCCGCGTCCGACGTGGCGCTGAAGGCGCGCAATCGCGCGCTGACATTGCCGGGCCTGCAACTGCTCGATGCCTGGGCCACGCCGGCGCGGATCTCGCGATCGGGCCGCTATCTCGCCGACGGCGCCGACAATGTGATCCTCGCGATCAATCGCCGAGGCACCGCCTTCGTCGAGCATGCCAGGCAGACCTGTGAGCTGCGCGAAGGCGAGGCTGTGATCATGAGCGGTGCCGATCCCTGCGCCTTCCATCGCGCCAGCAACGGCCACTCGCTCACGCTGCTCGTGCCTCGCGTGATGATCGAGGCCGCCGACGTCAGTATCGAGGACGCGGTCATGCGGCCGATCCCGGCCGATCGGGGCGCGCTGCAGCTGCTCGATCACTATGCCAGCTGGCTGATGACCGGCAGCGGCGAGGTCGATGCGCGGCTGCTCAATCTGTCCGTGCGCCACGTTCAGGATCTGCTGGCGCTGTCGCTCGGGCCGGCAGCCGACATGGCGGAAACGATGCGTGCGCGAGGTCTGCGCGCGGCGCGGCTGAAACTCGCCAAGTCCTTCCTCATCGCCAACAGCAGGCGCCGCGATCTCTCCGTGATGACGGTCGCGGCCAGGCTGAACGTCACGCCACGTTACGTGCAGCGCCTGTTCGAGATCGACGGCACTACCTTCTCCGCCTTCCTGTCGGGCGTGCGGCTGGCGAACGCGCATCGCATGCTGTGCGATCCGGCCCATGGCCAATTGGCGATCGCCAGCATCGCCTATGATACAGGCTTCGGCGATCTGTCGCATTTCAACCGGTCGTTCCGGCGTCAGTATGGGCTGACGCCGCGGGAGGTGCGGGGCGATCGCGGCAACGGTCGCGAACCTGCGATCGAACGTAGGTCTTGAGAGGAGCGCGGGCGATGACGTCCAAGATGGTCGCGCTGAAGATCCTCGACGGCATCTTCATCTCCGCGACCGGCTTTCTGCTGCTGATCGTGGCCGGCCTGCCGGTGGAGTGGATGCTGGCCATGCTCGACATGTCGCTGCGCGAATTCCAGGCCTTCGCTCTGTTCGTCGTCTTCAGCAGCCTGCTGCTGATCCATGCCATTGCGACCTCCGACTCGGCTCCGTAAATCAAACGTGATCGCCACAGGTGGGCACGTGCGAACGGCCGCTTGAGCTGCGTCAACGGATCCCCGTGGGCCTGTGGCAAACGATGCGCCTGCTTCAGCGAAGAAGAAAGCCTCCTGGAATGGATCCGCAGGACACCCAGCTCGTCGGTGACGAACGGCCCGTTCAGCACGTCCGCACCGAATCTGCTGCTCTCGTCCCCGCTCCGACGCTGCCCGTTTCCGCAGCACATGAGCCGCCACCGCGACGGAAGAGGTGGCCGTTTCTCCTGCTCGTCCTCGCGATCGGCGCAGCGGGAGGCGGCGGTTACGTCTGGTGGCAACGGCTGCATCCGCCGCTGCCGCTCGGCATCAGCGTCAGCAACGGCCGCATCGAGGCCGACGAGATCGACATCGCGACCAAATATGCCGGCCGCGTGGCCGAACTCCGCGCCGATATCGGCGATCGCGTCGAGGCCGGGCAGATCGTCGCCCGGATGGACAGCAAGGAGCTGCAGCAGTCGCTGTCGAAGGCGCAGGCCCAGGCCGAACAGGCGCAGCACGTGGTCGACCAGGCCCGCGCCAGTCTTACGCAATTGCAGACCCAGAAGACGCTCGCCGAGCAGGAGATGGAACGCACGCGCGGCCTGCTGCAGAACGGCTGGACCACGCGAGAGCTGGCCGACCAGCGCCAGCAGGCGCTCGATGCCGCGGTCGCCGGCGTCGCCGGCGCACAGGCGAAGATTTCGGAGGCCGAGCACGGGCTCGACGCCGTCCGTCACGATGTCGCGCTCTACACGGTCCAGATCGCCGACAACTCCCTGACCGCCCCGAAGCCCGGCCGTATCCAGTATCGCCTCGCCAATGTCGGCGAGGTGCTGGCCGCCGGCGGCAAGATCTTCACCATGCTCGACATCGGCTACGTCTACATGGACGTCTTCCTGCCGACCGAGGAGGTCGGCAAGATCAAGGTCGGGAGCGACGCGCGGATCGTGCTCGATGCCTATCCGGATCGTCCGATCCCCGCGAAAGTGTCGTTCGTCGCGAGCCAGGCGCAGTTCACGCCGAAGACGGTGGAGACCCGCAGCGAGCGCGACAAGCTGATGTTCCGCATTCGCGTGCGCGTCGACCCCGACAAATTGGCGGAGCACGCCGACGCCGTCAGGAGCGGACTGCCCGGCGAGGCCTATGTCCGGTGGAATGCCGATGTGGCCTGGCCCGCGCGTCTGCAAGCTGTGCCATGAGCCCATCAGCGCCTCCGGTCGCGGTCGTGAGGCACCTGTCCCAGCACTATCGCGACGTCACCGCGCTCGACGACGTCTCGATCGAGATTCCGTCCGGATGCGTGGTCGGCCTGATCGGGCCGGATGGCGTCGGCAAGTCGTCGCTGCTGTCGATCCTGGCTGGCGCACGCGCGATCCAGCACGGGCAGGCGGCCGTGCTCGGCGCCGACATGGCCGACCGGCGCGCGCGTGAGCAGGTCTGCCCGCGGATCGCCTACATGCCGCAGGGGCTCGGCAAGAATCTCTATCCCGATCTCAGCGTGAGCGAGAACATCGCCTTCTTCGCACGTCTGTTCGGCCAGGACAGAGCTGAGCGCGACTGGCGCATCGCCGAGCTGATGGAGGCGACGGGGCTGTCGGATTTCGCCGACCGGCCGGCGAGGAAACTGTCCGGCGGCATGAAGCAGAAGCTCGGCCTGTGCTGCTCGCTGATCCATGATCCGGACTTCCTGATCCTGGACGAGCCGACCACCGGCGTCGATCCGCTGTCGCGGCGCCAGTTCTGGGATTTGATCGACCGCCTGCGCGCGCGCAGCGCCACCGCCATGAGCGTCATCGTCGCGACCGCCTATATGGAGGAGGCCGCGCGGTTCGACTGGCTGATCGCGATGAACGACGGCCGTATCCTCGCGACCGGCACGCCCGCCGAACTCAAGGCGCGGACCGGAGCCGAGACGATCGAGGACGCGTTCATCGCGCTGCTGCCCGCGAACGCTTCGGGCGATCATGCGCAGATGCCGGTCAAGGCCGAGCTCGACGGCAGCCACGAGACGGTCATCGTCGCCCGCGACCTGACCTGCCGCTTCGGCGATTTCACCGCGGTGAATGGGGTGAACTTCCAGATCCGCAAGGGCGAGATCTTCGGCTTCGTCGGCTCCAATGGCTGCGGCAAGACCACGACGATGAAGATGCTGACCGGGCTGCTGCCGCCGAGCGCTGGCGAGGCGCTGATCTTCGGCCGCTCGATGGAGGCCGGCAACCATGAATCGCGCCGCCGCGTCGGCTACATGTCGCAGGCGTTCTCGCTCTATGGCGAGCTCACGGTGCGGCAGAATCTCGTGCTGCATGCGCGCTTGTTCCACCTGCCGCTCGATGCCGCCGACGAGCGGATCGCGGAGCTGATCGATCGCTGTGATCTGATCGAGCATGTCGACGGCCTCGCGGCCGATCTGCCGCTCGGCATTCGCCAGCGCCTGTCGCTCGCGGTCGCGATCGTCCACAAGCCGGACCTCCTGATCCTCGACGAGCCGACCTCGGGCGTCGATCCGATCGCGCGCAATCAGTTCTGGCGGCTGCTGATCGAACTGTCGCGCAACGACGGCATGACGATCTTCGTCTCGACGCATTTCATGAACGAGGCGGCGCGCTGCGACCGGCTGTCGCTGATGCATGAGGGTCGTGTGCTGGCGACCGACACGCCGGACGGCCTGGTCCGGGCCAAGCAGGCGCAGACGCTCGAACAGGCCTTCATTGCGTTCCTCGAGCAGGATGCCGGGGTTGGCGACCCGCCGGTCACGCTCACGCAGGCGAGGCCCGGTCCGCATTCCGCCGATCGGTCCGCCGGTAACCAAAACCGTGCGGCCTTCAGCCTGCGGCGGCTGCTGGCCTATACGATCCGCGAAGGCCTGGAACTGATCCGTGATCCGATCCGGCTGATGTTCGCGCTGTTCGGCACCGCGTTCCTGATGATCGTGATCGGCTTCGGCATCTCCACCGACGTCAACAACCTGACCTTCGCCGCGCTCGATCGCGACCAGACGCCGGAGAGCCTGGCCTATCTCGCGGAGCTCCGAGGCTCGCGCTATTTCGTCGAGAAGGCGCCGCTGGCCGACTATGCCGAGTTGGAGCGGCGCATGAAGAGCGGCGACATCAAGGCCTCGATCGAGATCCCGCCGAACTTCGGCGTCGACATCAAGCGCGGCCGGCCGGCCTTCGTGTCGGCCTGGATCGACGGCGCGATGCCGTTCCGCGCCGAGACCATCCGCGGCTATCTCGAGGGCACGCATCAGCTCTATCTGTCCGATCCCGCGGTCAAGACGACGCAGCCGCTGCCGGCCTCGCCGGTCGATGTCGAGATCAGGTTCAATTACAACCAGTCGTTCGACAGCATCAATGCGATGGCGCCGAGCACGATCGCGCTGTTGCTGGCGCTGTTTCCGGCGATCCTGATGGCGCTGGCGGTGGTCCGCGAGAAGGAGCTCGGCTCCATCACCAACCTCTATGTCACGCCGGTGACGCGGCTGGAATTCCTGATCGGCAAGCAGCTGCCCTATGTCGCCGTCGCGCTGGTGAACTTCGCGCTGATGTATGTCATGGCGCTGGTGCTGTTCGGCGTGCCGCTCAAGGGCGCCTTCCTGCCCCTGCTGGCGGGCACCGTCGTCTACGTCTTCACGACCACCGGCTTCGGGATGCTGATCTCGACCTTCTGCCGCACCCAGATCGCGGCGCTGTTCGGCACGGCGATCCTCACCGTGATGCCCGCGACCCAGTTTTCCGGCATGCTGGTGCCGGTCTCGTCGCTGTCCGGTGTCGCGCGGATGATCGGCATGGTGTTTCCGATGACCTACTACCGCCCGATCACGGTCGGCACCTTCACCAAGGGACTGGGCTTTGCCGATGTCGGCGCCGACATCCTGGTGCTGCTGGTCTTCATTCCCATACTGACCGGGCTCAGTCTCGCGATGCTGCCGAAGCAGGAGCGGTGAGGCATGCGACGCTCGCTCTCCAACATCTTCTGGCTCGGCACCAAGGAACTGCGCAGCCTGTTCGGCGACGTCGTGCTGATCGGGCTCGTGATCTATTCGTTTACGGTGGCGGTGATCAGCCAGGCGCAGAGCAGTTCGCAGGAGCTGCACTGGGCCTCGATCGCGATCGTCGACGAGGACGGCTCCGAGCTGTCGCGCCGGTTGGCCGGCGCATTCCAGTTGCCGTATTTCCAGCGGCCCGTCCACATCAGCCAGAGCCAGGTCGAACCGCTGATGAACAGCGGCCGCTTCACCTTCGTGCTCGACATCCCGCCGAACTTCCAGCGCGACGTGCTCGCCGGGCGGAAACCCGCGGTGCAGGTCAACGTCGACGCCACCGCGATGATCCAGGCCGGGATCGGCTCCGGCTATGCGCTGCAGATCATCAACACCGAGGTCGCCTGGTTCGTCGCCCGCTCGGAGACGTCGACGCCGGCGCCGGTCACTCTGGTGACGCGCATCGCGTTCAATCCCAATGTGACGACCGCCTGGTTCGAGGGCGTGATGGGCATCATCAACAGCGTCACCATGCTCGCGATCATCCTGGCCGGCGCGGCGCTGGTGCGCGAGCGTGAGCACGGCACCATGGATCATCTGCTGGTGATGCCGCTGTCGCCGTTCGAGATCGCGATGTCGAAGATCTGGGCCAACGCGCTCGTCATCGCGGCCGCCGTCGCCGTCGCACTCTACGCCGTCGTGCAGGGAGTCCTGCGCGTGCCGATCACGGGCTCGATCCCGCTGTTCATGGCCGGCACCGTGCTCTATCTCTTTTTCGCGACCGCCGTCGGGCTGTTTCTCGGCACCATCGCGCGGTCGATGCCGCAGCTCGGCCTGCTCTACATCCTGGTGGCCGTGCCGATGAACCTGTTGTCCGGCGGAATGACTCCGGTCGAGAGCCAGCCGGTCTGGCTCGCCACCATCATGAAGGCCTGGCCCTCGACGCACTTCGTGTCGTTCGCCCAGTCGATCCTCTATCGCGGCGCCGGGCTCGACGTCGTCTGGCCGCAATTTCTGGCGGTTGCGGCCATCGGCGCGCTGATGCTGGCGCTGACCTTGTGGCGCTTCCGCGCGGCGATCGCGACAGCCGGCGCCTAGGCCGCCCCATTCCGTTGATCCAAGCAAAAAGGCCTCAGCTGAGCCGAGGCCTCTTGCATCGCGCTTGCCGTCAGTAGCGGGCCATGACAGGGCTGCCGAACTTGTAGTTCACGCCGACGCGGGCGGTATGGAACGTGAAGTCCTGCGACAGGCGCTCGACGTAGTTCGATCCGGGCGGAGCGAAGGTGCTGCCGGGCACATAAGCGGACGTGTAGTTGATGCTGCCGAGATCGGTATAGAGATATTCGAACTTGACGGTCCAATTCGGCGCGAACGCATGCTCGACGCCGGCGCCGATGGTCCAGCCGACGCGGGTCTCGTTGGCCGAGGCGGTCTTGGTGTAGCCGTTCGCCGACGTCAGATCCCAGCTTCCCTTGACGTTACCGACGGCGAGACCGCCGGTCACGTACAGCAGCGTCGTATCGATTGCATAGCCGGCGCGGCCGCGCACGGTCATGAACCAGTCGTTCCGGATGCTCTCGTTGAACGTACGGGTCGTAGGCGGATTGGCAGCGGTGTAGATCACCCGCTTGTTGAGGTCCGATCCGTTGAAATCAGCCTCGAGACCGAACACGCCGGCGCCGCTCTGCCAGTTGTAGCCGGCCTGCAGACCGCCGAGAACCCCGGCCGGATTGAGGCGGTTGTTGCTGATGCTCACGAACTGATTCTGGAAGGCGGCGCCTTCGACCTGCCAGCTGCTGGTCTGGTCCAGCACTGTGTTCAGGTTCGACCGGCCCCAGCCGTAGCCGACATTGCCGCCGAAGTAGAAGCCGGTCCAATTGTAGATCGCGACCGGCGGAGGAGCCTTGGTGTAGCGGGCCGGCAGATCCGCGGCGAGAGCGCCGAGCGAGCTGGCGAGAAGCAACGATATGGCTGACGCAAGCGTTTTCATCGGTTTCAATCCCTAGATAAAATTGGCAACTTTCAGACATAAAGTTCTCACAATCCGGCGGCTCTGGCTGTAGTTCAGCTACAACACTCGCGATCGGATAGGACTGTGATCGCGTCACTGTCGAGCGGTTGTATCGTTAGCGTTAAGACCTCGTAACTCCACGCGTGGTCATTCGATACCTCTGCTGATAATGCCGGCCAATTCGACGTGCCGCGCGACGGCAACGATTTACCAACCATCCGAACGCGCCCCGCAGCCCGCTAACGATTTCGCAAAGTGCGAGGGTGCACCGTCGGCTCGTCCCGAGGGGGACGGAGAGGGGAGAGCGATCATGATCATGAATGGGGAAGCGGTAATGGAAAACGTGCGGCGCTATCGCACCATCGCCTCCTTGTACCGGCAGACCGCGGCATTCCGGCCGCATCAGCGCGACTCGCTGCTGGCACAGGCGGCCGAGTGGGAATGTCGCGCCGTCGCCGAGCTTGAAGCCTATTTCGTCGCGCGACAGGCGCCGTCGCAGCCGCCGGCAAACTTCAACCATCACACCCCCTCCTACACGCCGCAGCCGTGGCAGATGGCGGCCGCGTAGGACGCCGGCGCGCACCGTCTCATTCCCGCGACGCGTTTTGCGCCCGAGTTGTTCGGAGTTCTGGCCCTTCTCTGACGAGAGGGGCAGGGAAGGCCGAGCGCTGGCCGCGCCCGTGGCCCGCCTGCGACAAGAAATGCAGGCGGCAGGTACCACAGGTCTGGCCGAACACGCCCGGCCTTCCCTGCGCGATGGGCTACGGCTTATACGTGCTCTCCTCGGTGCACCGGGCTTTCTGGCCACCGTATCCGCGACAACGCTTGCGCATTGCGCTGAAGACACCAGCATCGGGGTGTCAGGACCACACGACTTCGCCGTCCGCAACGAACCGTTCGTCGGCACGCCTTTGCAGGACATGCTGCGACCCGTCGCGGCCATCGCTCCCCGCCTCGCGTGCCGTGACGACCGCGATACGCCCTCTGCCCGAGGCGGTATGGGCGCAGCAGACAATAAATTCCGATAAAACGAAAGAAGAATATTTTTGCGGCGGCATCTGGACAACGGTCATCGCGTTGAACGGGCGTTCGAAATCAGCGTTTCGGCGCATCTGGTTTCAGTTCGGTCAGGACCCTGAACTGGCCCTGCAACGCCTGAACAGCCTGCCCGACGGGCGACTCAACCTGCCCAGGGCTGAGCGAGTGAGTTGCGACAGTGCATCCTCATCACAGCTGTCGTCCCGGCCAAGCCACGGCGTCGCATCGCGACGCGGTGGCGCCGACCCTGGACCCATCGCCACGGGACTCGGTGGCGCGAAGAACGCCGCTCCGGCGTGTGCGACAACGCTGACGGTGGCTATGGATCCCGGATCTGCGTCCGATACTGCTGGCGCGGTGCCGGACTTGTCCGGGATGACAGTTGAATGAGCAGCGACGGCGGGTCGACCGCGGCTGGCGCAGGACTTGCTGCAGGACTTGCTGAGGATCACGCAGCCGGCGGCGCCGGTGATGAAGGACACGATGAGATCGCTCGGGCGCGACCGCGGCATGTGTGCCTGGGACGATTTCGCCCAGTCGTCGACCGATGCCCGGCTGTCGCTGGCAGAGGCGCGATCGGGGCAGATTCCGCCGTTCCTGCTGCTTTCGGTGCCTGGCATGAGCGCCGGCGAGCATCGCATCTGTTCCGAGCTGTGGACCCGCGACCGCATCGCCGCCAGTGGCGCCGAACGGGCACGGCTGGATTTCCGCTTCGACCTGACGATCCGCGACAGGCTTCGTGTCGGATACCTTTCAAACGACTTCCACGACCACGCCACCGCGCACCTGCTCGTCGAGGCGCTGGAGGCGCATGACCGCGCACGGTGCGAGCTGCACGCCTTTTCGTTCGGGGCCGACGACCGCGGCCCGATGCGGGGCCGGCTGCACGATGCCTTCGACGGATTCCACGACGTCACGGCGCTCAGCGACAGCGCCGCCGCGGCCATGGTGCATGCCGCGCAGATCGACATCCTGGTCGACCTCAAAGGCTATACGCGCGGCGCCCGAACCGGGATCCTGATGCTGCATCCGGCGCCGGTTCAGGTGAACTTTCTCGGCTATCCGGGAACGCTCGGCGGCGGCATCTGCGACTACATCATCACCGATCCGTTCATGACGCCGCTGGCGGCCGCGGCCGATTATTCCGAGAGTTTCGCCTACATGCCGCATTCCTACCAGCCGCACGGGCGGGCGGCGATCGGCCCGCCGCCGACCCGCGCCGAGGTCGGTCTGCCGGACACCGGCGTCGTGTTCTGCTGCTTCAATCAGGCCTACAAATTCACGCCCGCCACGTTCGACCTGTGGTGCCGCCTGCTCGACGCGACGCCCGACAGTGTGCTGTGGCTGCTGGCGTCGGATCAGGCCGAGGGCAATCTGCGCGGCGAGGCGCTCCGGCGCGGCGTGGCGCCGGGCCGCCTGGTATTCGCGCCGGAGATGACTCAGAGCGAGCATCTGCGCCGGCTCCAGCTCGCCGATCTCGTGCTCGATACCGCGCCCTACGGCGCCCATACCACGGCGAGCGACGCGCTGTGGGCCGGCGTGCCGGTCGTCAGCTGCGCCGGCGATACGTTTGCCTCCCGGGTGGCCGGCAGCCTGTTGCACGCGGTCGGATGCCCCGAGCTGATTGCAAAGGACGAGGCCGATTATCTGGCGGTGGCGCTGACGCTTGCCGCCGAACCGGACCTGCTGCGGGCGGCCAAGGCCAGGCTCTGGCACAACCGGCTGGCCACGCCGCTGTTCGACGCCGCCGCCTATGCCCGGTCGCTGCAGGATCTCTACGACCAGATGTGGCACCGCCGCCGCAGCGGCGGCGCGCCGGAGCCGATCTGGGCGTCCAGCTGCTGAGCGCGGCTGTGCGCGACCGAGCCTGGGTTGCTTCGGAGGTGTCGCAACGCGTTGCCCCTACTTCGCCGCCATGCGTGCGGCCGCGAGGATCCCGATCAGCGCCGTCAGCGCGCCGACGCTGGTCGCGTTGATCGCCACCAGCGATGCGTAGTTGGAGGCGTCGACTTTCATCAACGGCGCGCCGAGGCGGGAATCGATCAGCAGATAGGACACGAACGGCAGCCCCAGCAGCGGCAGCGACGCCAGGCGCTCCGCAGGCCGGAACAGCAGCGCGCCGAGCAGGGCGCAGGGCAGCAGGAACAGCTCGACGCCGCTCTGTGCGCCGAACAGCTTGACGGAGAACACCGTGTTGGCCGTGCCGGTCAGGACCATCAGGGCGCGGCCGGCGAACGGATTGCGCCGCGCGAGCACCGGTACGCTCGCGAACAACGGCGTCGTCAGCAATGTCAGCCAGGCCGGCCACGCCGCCGCGCCCACCAGCGCATGGAGATAAAGCGGATAGAACGGCTGGTTGGAGACGATGACCAGCGCGACCTTGGCGGCGATGTCGGATTGCGGATCGCCGGCCGACGCATAGGCCTGGATGGCGGCCAGCCAGCGTCCGAATATGTTGCGCATTCAACGGCCTCGGTGCCTCACCGGCGATGGTCGCCGATCTCGAAACGCGCCGGCAGGCCAGCCGGATCAGGGGTTGCGAAAGGCAGGCAGATCATGCGTTCAGCGCGGTGCGGAGCATGCGCGCGAGATCGACGCTCTGATACGGCTTGGTCAGCAGCAGCACGCCGGCGTCGAGCCGGCCGTGATGCACGATCGCGTTCTCCGTATAGCCGGACGTGTACAGCACCTTGAGGTTCGGACGCCGCTTCAAGGCTTCGATCGCGAGCTGGCGGCCGTTCATGCCGCCAGGCATGATGATGTCGGTGAACAGCAGATCGATCCGCACGGGGCTGTCGATCAGCGCCAGCGCTTCGTCGGCCTTGCTGGCGGCCAGCGTGGTGTAGCCGAGGCGCTTGATCTGGGCGACGACATATTCGCGCACCAGCGCATCGTCTTCCACGATCAGGATCGATTCGTCGCCGCGCTCCATGCCGGCGGCGCCGATGTCCGAGATGGCGGCGTCCGCATCGGCATTGGCCTGCGGCAGATACAGCTTCACCGAGGTGCCATGACCCGGTTCGCTGTAGATCTTGATGTGCCCGTTGGACTGCTTGACGAAGCCGTAGACCATGCTCAGCCCGAGGCCGACGCCCTTGCCGACGTCCTTGGTGGTGAAGAACGGCTCGAACACCTTGTGGAGCAGATTGGCCGGAATGCCTTCGCCGGTGTCGCTCACCGCGATCATCACGTAGTTGCCGGGGATTACCTCCGGGTTCATGCGCGCATAGGCTTCGTCGAGCAGCACGTTCTTGGTTTCGAGCGTCAGCTTGCCGCCGTGCGGCATGGCATCCCGCGCGTTCAGCGCGAGATTGAGGATCGCGGTCGAGAGCTGGCTGGGGTCGATCATGGCCGGCGCGGAATCGTGCGCCAGCATGGATTCGATCTCGATCTGCTCGCCGAGCGTCCGGCGCAGCAGGCGGGCGGTATCGACGACCATGCCGTTGATGTCGACGCTGCGCGGCTGCAGCGGCTGGCGGCGCGCGAAAGCCAGGAGGTGCTTCGTCAGGTCCGCGCCGCGTGCGGCCGCGGCGTTGATCAGGCTGGTGATCTGCACCAGTTGCGGCCGGTCCCTCACCGCGTCGGCCAGGATCTCGATGGTACCGGTGATCACGGTCAGGATGTTGTTGAAGTCGTGGGCGACGCCGCCGGTGAGCTGGCCGATCGCCTCCATCTTCTGCGCCTGCCGCACCTGCGCCTCGGTGGCCTCGATTTCCTGGAAGCGTTTGACCATGGCCTCCGCGCTGCGCCGCTGCTGTGTCTCCTCCTCGAGCTGCGCATAGGCCTGCCTGAGCTGGGCACGGGAAGGCAACGTCAGGACCCGCGGCAGCAGCAGAAGCAGCGCGGCGGCGATGCCGACCGACATGAAGGCGAGCAGGCCCTTGGTGGCGGCCTCGAGCGTGTAGGCCGGCACCCAGAGCGTGAGCACCTCGATCAGCCGCGTCAGCCCGCAGATGGAAACCCACAGCGCGAAGGCCCAGAAGATGTAGCTGAACTGAAAGTCACGGCGACGATAGACCATGTAGCCGAGCACGAACGCGATGGTGAAAAATGCGAAGGAGATGAGGATGTCGGAGACTGCGTTCACCCAGATCAATTCAGGGGTCCACAGCAGGCACTCGCCATGCGGCGTGAGCATCGACATGTCCGATATCCCCAAACGTGTAGCCGGTGGTCCGTGTCGTCCCCGCGGCTCGGCCGGTTCCGTTTGCAGATCATCGAATTTCCGCTGGGCGCACAAGGGCACTGAGAGTCGCGATTCGCATGTTGGTAGATTTGCACCGGAGATCGGGGGGCACTGCAACTCTAAGTATATTGTCTGCAACCCGCCGTCGGCGGTGGTCCACCTGCCGGACTTGACTGACTGTACCGATTGGTACAATGTCCGATGATTGCTACAGATGGAGACGTCGCATGAGCGTTCTGGCCCCACCCTTCACCCTGCAGACCGCCACCCAGAAGGTACGCCTGGCCGAGGACGGCTGGAACAGCCGTGATCCGGAGCGGGTGTCGCTGGCCTATACGCCAGACAGCCGCTGGCGGAATCGCGCCGAGTTCGTCACCGGCCGCGCCGAGATCGTCGCCTTCCTCACCCGCAAATGGGCAAGGGAACTGGACTATCGGCTGATCAAGGAGATCTGGGCCTTCACGGACGATCGGATCGCCGTCCGTTTCGCCTATGAGTGGCACGATGACAGCGGTCACTGGTATCGCTCCTATGGTAACGAGAACTGGGAGTTCGATGCGCAGGGGCTGATGCAGCGGCGATACGCCTGCATCAACGATCTGCCGATCAAGGAGAGCGAGCGCAAGTATCACTGGCCGCTCGGCCGCCGGCCGGACGATCATCCCGGACTGACCGAGTTGGGATTGTAGCCTTGTGATGCGCGAGGCACGAACCGCCCGGGGCGACCTCCGTTGACCTGTCTGCTCCGAGGCAGAGCGGCCGCAGATGTGGATCTTGGCTTGTGCCCAGCTCCACCTCCGCCGTCATGGCCGGGCGTCGTCCCGGCCATCCACGGCGGGCGACATCCTGGACCTGCAGCGCCAATTGGATGCTTCGAAAACCTGAAAGCAGGCGCGTCATGCGGACGCTGAACGAGCGTGCCGACGTCATCCCCGTCATCGCCGAGGTGTTCCGCGAGTTCGGCTTCGAGGGCACATCGCTCAGCCGCATCACGGAGAAGACCGGACTCGGCAAGGGCAGCCTGTATCACTTCTTCCCCGGGGGGAAGGACGAGATGGCGCGCACCGTGCTGGCGCATGTCGACGGCTGGTTCGAGCGCGAGATCTATGCGCCGTTGCGTGACGACGCGCCGGACGTTGCGATCGCCCAGATGTGGCGCGGTGTCGACGACTATTTCCGCTCCGGCCGGCGGGTGTGTCTGGTCGGCGCCTTTGCGCTCGACGGGACCCGCGACCGTTTCGCCGCAGCGATCGCCAGCTACTTCACGCGCTGGATCGACGCCTTGCGCGATGCGCTGATGCGCGGCGGCTGGCCGGCGGCACAGGCCGCCGACAGCGCCGAGGAGGTGGTGCTCGGCATCCAGGGCGCGCTGGTGCTGGCGCGGGCGACCGGTGACGAGGCCGTGTTCGGCCGCGCGCTGGCGCGGTTCCAGCGGCGCCTGCAACGGCCAGCGACGATGTGATCAGGAACGCGCGCGCAGGCGCTGCCTCTGCAAGCGGCAGTCGGCGGGCTGAAATATCGGCGCGCGGGTTGCTGGAATTCGTGGTTGTCTTCGGCCTTGTCTCGGGCAACGTCCCGATCAGCGGCGACAATCAGGGAGGTCCGGCATGAACGGGTTAGGCGGTCTCAACAAATCCCCCAATGGTATGGTCATCGGATTGGTGCAGCTGCAGCTTCCCGTCGTGGTGACGAAGGCGGACCTCGCGCGGCAGACCGAGAGGATCGTCTGGATGGTCGGCAAGGCCCGGCGCAATCTCGGCACCATGGACCTCGTCGTATTTCCCGAATATTCGCTGCACGGCCTGTCGATGGACACCAATCCGGAGATCATGTGCCGGCTCGATGGTCCCGAGGTCGCAGCCTTCAAGCAGGCCTGCATCGACAACGCGATCTGGGGCTGCTTCTCGATCATGGAGTACAATCCGGACGGCAATCCCTACAATTCCGGCCTCATCATCGACAGCAACGGCGACATCAAGCTGTACTATCGCAAGCTGCATCCGTGGATTCCGGTCGAGCCGTGGGAGCCAGGCGATCTCGGCATTCCCGTGATCGACGGGCCGCGCGGCGCCAGGATCGCGCTCATCATCTGCCATGACGGCATGTTCCCGGAGATGGCGCGGGAATGTGCCTACAAGGGCGCCGAGATCATGATCCGCACGGCCGGCTACACCGCGCCGATCCGCGACAGCTGGCGCTTCACCAACCAGGCCAACGCGTTCCAGAACCTGATGGTGACCGCGAACGTCTGCATGTGCGGCTCCGACGGCTCGTTCGACTCCATGGGCGAGGGCATGATCGTCAATTTCGACGGCAGCATTCTCGCGCACGGCACGACCGGCCGCGCCGACGAGATCATCACCGCCGAGGTGCGTCCCGACCTGGTGCGCGAGGCGCGCATCAACTGGGGCGTCGAGAACAACATCTACCAGCTCTGGCATCGCGGCTATGTCGCGGTGAAGGGCGGCGCGATGGATTGTCCCTACACGTTCATGCAGGACATGGTGGCCGGCACCTACCGGCTGCCATGGGAGGACCAGGTCAAGATCACCGACGGCACCTCCTGCGGCTTTCCGGCGCCAACCCGCGCGTTCGGGAAGATCGCCAAGGCGGCGGAGTGACCGAAGGACGGGCAGCGCAAGCTGAAGCGCGACTACCTCCGCCGTCATGGCCGGGCGTCGTCCCGGCCATCCATGTCGTTCAGCATACGCAGAGGGACGTAGATGCCCGGGACGGCACCCGGGCATGAGGCTGTGGAGGCAGACGAGCAAAAGGTCAAAAAGTCCTATGCAAAGGCCTGGGCGGACGGCGGGCATCGACGCGCTGACCACCTGGAACCTTGACAGGCCTGCGCGCCGCCAATTATTTTATGTTTAAAATAATTGGCGAGCAGGTCCATCATGAGTGCATCGGCGAAGGTGATCCCCCGCGACTGGCTGGACTGGCCGTTCTTCGAGCCCAAGCACCGCGTGTTGTGCGAGGCGCTCGACCGCTTCGTCGGCTCGGGCAGTCTCGACGACGTCGATCATGGCAATGTTGACGCCGCCTGCCGCAAGATCGTGCGCGCCCTCGGTGCAGCAGGATTGCTCGACAGCGCGGTCGTGGCGCCGGATGCGGATGCCGGCGCGATCGACTCCCGCGCCATCTGCCTGTCGCGGGAAACGCTGGCCTATGCCGACGGCCTCGCCGACTTCGCCTTCGCCATGCAGGGGCTGGGCTCCGGCGCGATCGCGCTCGGCGGCTCGCCCGAGCTGCGCGCGCACGTGCTGCCCAAGGTGCGCGCCGGCGAATGGCTGGCGGCGTTTGCGCTGTCGGAGAAGGAGGCGGGCTCCGACGTCGCCGCGATGGAATGCGCCGCGCGGCTCGACGGCGAGACCTATGTTCTCGACGGTGAGAAGACCTGGATCTCCAATGGCGGCATCGCCGACGTCTACACACTGTTCGCCCGCACCGGCGAGGCGCCGGGGGCGCGCGGCATCTCGGCCTTCGTCGTCTATCCCGACGATCCCGGCTTCGCGGTCGCCGAGCGCATCGAGGTGATCGCGCCGCATCCGCTGGCGACCTTGCGCCTGCAGAACTGCCGCATTCCGGCGAGCCGCAGGCTCGGCGCGCCCGGCGGCGGCTTCAAGCTGGCGATGCAGACGCTCGACATCTTCCGCGCCTCGGTGGCTGCCGCCGCGCTCGGCTTCGGCCGCCGCGCGCTCGACGAGGCGCATGCGCATGCTGCGAGCCGCAAGATGTTCGGCGGCGCGCTGGCCGATCTGCAGATGACACAAGGCGCGTTCGGCGAGATGGCGACCGAGACCGATGCGGCGGCGCTGTTGACCTATCGCGCGGCCTGGCGCCGCGACGTGCAGAGGCTGCCGACCACGCGCGAGGCTGCGATGGCCAAGCTCGCCGCCACCGAAACCGCGCAGCGCGTCATCGACCGCGCATTGCAGATGTTCGGCGGTCGCGGCGTGCGCAAGGGCGAGATCGTCGAGAGTCTCTACCGCGAGATCCGCGCGCTGCGCATCTACGAGGGCGCGACCGAGGTCCAGAAGCTCATCGTCGCCCGCGAGTTCCAGAAGTCGCGCACCGGGGCTGTTCGCGGATGATGCCGTCGCCGGCCGGCGACGGGCTGGCACGAGCGCGGAAGAAAGCGGTGGCCAAGGCGGCCGAAGTGGCGCATGCTGTTTCACGGGCCGCGCCAGCGCAGGCGTTCGTCCGGAAAGGCAGCCGCGCATCACCATTCGTTCCCGACGCGACGTCGTCATCTTCAAGCAACAAGTTCCGGATCAGGGGCATCGCAGCGCCAATTGTCCGCGGGTGAGATGGAGAGGATCTCGACAGATCATGCGGCTGCTCAGCGCATGAACCCCAGCGCTCCCCTCTGAATGACGGTCCGCCGATCTCGACAACCGTCGCCGGATGTCGGCGCACAAGCGACCGAAATCAACGTCCTCTCACCCAACGTCCTCTCACTCAGCGTCCGGCCTTGCGGTCGGAGCGGAAAGCATCCCATGACAAATCTCTCGCCGCGCCACGTTCAGACCGAAGAAGCGTCTCGTCTCGGCGTCTCCTCGGGATGGTACTCGACAAAGGTCAGCGGGACGTTCGTCTCAGGTCCACATGCCTCCGAAGCCGACTGCCTCCACAAGATTGCCCAGCTGATGCCGCCGGTCAAAGCCGGTGCGAAGGCGAGACGCGCGTAGGCCGGCGTGTCGTCCGGCGGGCAGGCTGAATCGCCCCTGGAAATGCGGCACCGGCCTCGGCGCGCGCCGTCAAAAGTCCGCGGGGACCAGTTCGTAGGATCCCTTGCGTCCTCGTGCGAACACCTTTGCGGCGGTCTTGTAGATCAGGTCGCGATGGGCGTCGAAGGCGTCGAGGAAGCTTGCCTTGTCCTGCACGGGATGAGGATGGATCCGGCGGAGCGCGTCGACCGTCACGAAAAACGAGCACTCGATCGAACTCATATATCCCCAGAACCGCACCGCGTTGCGCGTGACGTCGTAGCTCCGGCTTTCATTGGGAAAGGTCAGGTTCATTGAAGTCGCTCCCTCGTGGCTCGTTCGCTCCTCGATCGCTGGCGCAGCCATCAACGTTGCCAGAATGACGTTGCCAGAATGGACGCTGTCGGAAACGGGTCCACAGCGCGTCGATGTGTCGGTCCGATGCCGGTCCGCAATGCGTTGCGGGCTCACATGCGCGACCGCGCGCTCTTTCGCATGAAATAGCCACGCATTTGTTGGTGCGGATCGCGGCCGCGCGGAGCGCCCCGCCACATTGGAATCAGGTCGGAGCGCGCAATCCGGGCGACGTGAGCCACTGATTGATCTGAACGGCGACATCCATCTGGTCGGCCTTCCGAAGCAGCTCGGCACGACCGTCGCCAATGGGCATCTGCTCGGCTTCGCTCCGCAGGCTGCAGGCCTTTTGTGTCAAGCGATATTCCAACGTCGATGATGTCTCGAAGACTTGCCGATTCAGCATGGCGGTGCTCCCTCATTTGGTGAAGACGGGAGCGCAACGGCGTTCTCATCACCGATAGATGCCACGGGCCGGTCGGCGACGATATTCATATGGGGTGCCGGCTGCGTTCCGCCTAGGCCACGATCGAATCAAATCGGGACCTTCCGGGGGCCCTCCGGCTTTGAACCGCGGCCAGGTTCAGGGCTTTCCGGCCGTGTAGTTCGGCAAGGACAGTCCACGCCGGAAATTCGCCGATTCCTCTGCCGTGGCACGGCGCGCGCTCCTCGTCGCGAACGGTTGCAGGCGTGTCGAGGCGCGCACCGCGCCGGCGGCGGGCGGTCCGTCGGCTTTTCCGATCCTGGAGTTTGCAACGGCCTGCCGTGCCAGAGCTTCCACGTTCGCCACCGAGCAGATCTTGGCGTAGTTGCGAACGATGTTGTTCGCGAGGCAATAGGCGTCCCCGGGCACCGACATCGTCTCCAAGGCCGTGATGGCGGCGTCTGTCTTGGCGTCGGCCCGGTAGGCGCTGAGTGCGTCGACGACGAGCTGGCGAACCTCGAGAGCATAGGGCGAGAACGCGTATTCGGCCGCGTAGCCGTCGATCAGCCTGCGCGCCAGCTCGCTGCCCGCCGCGACGATCGCGAGCGAGCTTGCCGCGGTGTTGACCGCCGCCATGATCAGTGCGGCCTGCGTGTTCGCGGTCGCGATCGAGCTGGACGCGTAGCGCGAGTCCTTGCTCAACTCGATGATCCCGTCGAAGAAGACGCCGCATTGCTCGTCGACGAAATCGAAACCGGCCAGTGTATAGCCCATCGGGGTGAGGTCGGCGACCGGTGCCGAGCAAACGCCGGCGAAGGCGTGCACCTCGCTGGGTTTGACCGAAACGCCATGTGAGCCGTTGCCGAGGCCGCAGCCCGAAACCAGCACCGCCGATAGAACGAAGATGGGTCGCAACACGGTAATCCTCCCAGTCGATGGATTGAAACCCGGACCGCCACGTTCGGCGATCGCCCGGCGCGTCCGGCAGCGTGCAGGTGGGCAACGGCCCCGCGGCATTCGCGCGCGGAGCCGTATCCCCCCTCCGCGCTGCCGGACGAGGTTCAGGCGGCCGCCGCCGAGACCGAAACGCCCGCGGCCTGCTGGAACACGGCGAGCAGCTTGGTGCCGTCGGGTACGCCGAGGCCGGTGCACGCATTCCAGCGGGGGCCGGCGTCGTAGCCGATCCCTCCAATCTTGTTGTTGCCCGGCGACTCGCGATGACTTCCGGGCATCTCGACATAGTTCGAAGGCATGACAGTCTCCTGTTGCAGATCGACCGTGGGCACTTCCGCGCGGGCGGTCGTCTGCGAGGTCGCTCGCCACGCCGCCGCGTCTTATTGCCCAGCGCCGCCCCGATCCGGGCATCGGCGATGGGATCGTGCGGCGCTGCGGCTCGTTGGATCGCGGAGCGCCGAAGCCGTTCGGGACTAATGCACGTCGGCGGCAGGCCTGTTGCGTATGGCTCCCTCCAACGATCTGACGTGCCCGGAAGCGCACCGCGCGATCGGGATGCTTTACGAACGGGCTGCCCTGCGACAACACGCTGACGAGCGCTGATCGCAGGGCCGCGTTGATGGGGCCTTGCCTCGCAGGAAACTCGACGATGTTCACACGCAGTATCGCGCGCCGCGCCGGTGCCGACACAGTCACTGACGGACCGGTCGATGAATTGCCGATGGCAGGAACGACGGTGAAAATCGACAAACTACGTCCAACACGACACGACCACTGCGGATCGAACCCGCGTGCCGACTGTATGCGTGGGCATTGGAGGCGGTGAGTGAATTAGGTGTGAAAAGAGATCGCCGGGCTGTTGTCCAAATCCGACACGGGTCGTCTCAGTTTCGGCCGCTCAACTGCGGTCGACCGGACCGACATCCTGTTCGCCGATTCGGTCAACCAGAAGGATCATCCAGCGCAACGTCTCGCGCTCGTCCGGTGGAAGCTCCGCGCGTTGCGACAACGCCGTCGCAGAATCGCGAAATTCGCCCCAACGACGATAGAAATCTATCAGATCCCGCGCCGGTACTTGGGCGCTCTGCCGGGTTTTGCGCTGTTTGCCATCTGCTTCAGGCATGCTCATGACGAGAGGATAGTGCAGGACGTCCCGTCGCCAGCGTGAAATAAGCGTGAAACCACTTGGAGGCACTGCACGTGCGGTGCTAGGCTTCGTGCATTTCAAGGTTGCAGTTGTCACCATCGGTGATGTTGTGCCGAACACCAGTCGCATTGAAATCAACCTCTTTGGAGCCTGCGTGGTCCGATCCTCGCGGCCGGGCGGATTCGAGATCACGGGCGCCAAGCACAAGGCGCTGTTTGCGCTGCTGGCCACCGCGCCGTTCGGGCGCCGCACACGCCCGTTTCTGCAGGACATGCTCTGGGGGACGGCCTGCTACGACACCGGACGGCAAAGCCTTCGGCGGGCATTGTCCGATATCAAGCAGATCTTGGGCGACAGTTTTGCGGAAATTCTCATCAGTACGAATTCCGACATCACGCTCGATCTGACGCGCGTGTCCTTCATCGGGCGGCCCGGCGGCGGCGAACTCCTCGAAGGCATCAACATCCGCGAAGACGGCTTCAATCGCTGGCTCGGCGCGATGCGCCTCAATCCGGAACAGATCTACTCGCTCTACAGTCTTTCATCGCAACCTCCGCCCCGTCCGCTGCTGCCGGCCATTGCGGTGCTGCCGTTCCGCACCGTCGGCGGCGCGGCCGAACATGCGGTCCTCGGCGACTGGCTGGCCGAAGAAACATCACGATCGCTGTCACGGTCGAATCTGATCGCGGTGATCTCGCACTGGTCCAGTCGTGCTCTCGACCTCGGCGTGATCGACATTCCGACCGTCCGAGCCGCACTGGCGGTCGACTATTGCGTGGCAGGCTCGCTGCGCGTCGGCGCGAACGAGCTGGTGCTGGATGCCGATTTCATCGATACCGCGTCAGGACGTATCCTTTGGACGCGGCAATTCGCGGGGCCGCTTCAAGGCTTCCTCAGCCGGTCCGCCGAGGGTGTCGGCGAGATCGTCATTGCGGTCGGGCGCGCGATTGCGGACGACGCCATCCTCCATGTGAACGGCCGACGCCTGGCCGAGGTGGAGGATCACCGCTTGTTGCTCGCAGGCGTCGATCTGATGCACCGCCCGTCGTTGCGCGCGTTCGCCAAGTCGCGCGACCTGATCGATGAGGCGCTCAGGCGCGCGCCTCATGCGGCCGAAGCGCACGCCTGGTTCGGCAAGTGGCATGTGCTCAGCGTGTTCAACGGCTGGAGTACGGACCCCACGAAGGACACGAGGCGGGCAGTGGATTGCACGGCGCGTGCCCTGGACATCGATCCCGCGAGCAGCTTCGCGCTGACGATCGACGGCTTCGCGCACACCAATCTGCTGCGACGCATGGATGTCGCGCGGGACCGCTACGATGCGGCCCTGCGGCTCAATCCGAACGAGTCGCTGGCCTGGCTCCTGACGGGCGCGCTGCATGCCTTCGGTGACGAGCCTGAGGCCGCGGTCGGCGCGGCGGAGACAGCGCGCCGCCTGTCTCCGATCGACCCCTTTCAATATTTTTACGAGTCGTTGAGCGCGAGCGCATTGTTGTCTGCGGGCCGTTACGAGGAATCGCTGGCGTTTGCCGACCGCTCGCTGCAACGCCACGACCGTCACATTTCGACACTGCGAACCAAGATCGCAGCGCTGCATTATCTCGATCGCGGCGCCGAGGCGCGCACCGTCGCCTCCGAGATCCTGCGCCGGCACCCGGATTTCACCGTTGCCAACTACCTGCGGGGTCACCCTGCGGGAGATCACGAAAGTGGCCGCAGGGTCGCAGCGGCTCTGCGTTCTGCAGGCATTCCATAGTTCACCACGGAGGGCGGCGATGTCTCAATTGGGTGGTTTCGGCGGCTTCGGGGGATTTGGAGGTTTCGGCGGATTTGGCGGGTTCGGAGGGTTCGGCGGGGCCGGGAGTTCGAACTTCAGCGGCCTCGGTCCCTTCCTCGGCGCAGGCGCTGATGCCGTCTACGATCCCGTGTTGGCGCAGGGCCTGCAGGTCACCGAGCAGGCCATCACCCACGTCGCAGGACCTCATTACGAGCCGACAGCGAAGGAGCTCGGCTTCTCGAACCCTGCGAATATGGAGTTGTGGGCCGACTGGGTTCGTGGGTCGCTCTACATCACGGACTTCCTGAAGGAGCTCGATTGGCGGGTCGACGAAGATCAAAAAAAGGTCTGTCTGTCGTACGGCCACAACACGTTCCTGGATGTGCAGCGTCCGGCGATGGCATGCTTCGAGAAGCAACTCGACTTCATGATCGCCTATCTGGATCAGCGGCCGGATCGCACCCCGGAAATCCTGACGCAAGTCGGATTTCCGACCCCCTATTTCGCGATGATCCTGGGCCTCCAGGCCGGACCCAACCGATACATTTTCGAGCTGATCGCGATCACGCAGGTGTTGGCATCGCATGTCGCAATGATCCTCAAGCACCATCTGGCGTGCCGCCGTCCGGACCGCATCGGCGCCAAGGTCATGCCCATGATCCCGACGCCGGCCCACGGAAGTTTCCCCAGCGCGCATGCCACCGAGGCCTTTGCGGTGGCGGAAGTCCTGCGGGGGTTCGTGGAATATCACTGCAACAAGCCTCACTACGCGGATTTCAAACGTCGACGTGAACTGCTGAGCAAGCTGGCCGAACGGATCGCCGTGAACCGCACCGTGGCCGGCGTGCACTATCCGATCGACACATGGGCCGGCGCAATCCTCGGACGCGCCGTCGGTCAGATCGTGCTGGCGAAGTGCCATGGCCGTGAAGTGGACGGCTACAGCTATCGCGCTGTCGGAACGAAGGACTTCTTCTTGAAGGAGTTCGTCAAAGCCGAGAACGACGAGTTCGGCGTCGCAGGCATCGGCAAGTTCGAGCTTGGCGCGAGCCCGCTATTCTCGTTCCTGTGGCGCAAGGCAAGCGACGAACTCAGCCTGCATGATGGATCGCAATGATGGAACCGAGCCAGGACGACGGACTCGCGGATCGGCCAAGGGTTCAAGCCTATCTCGGTCCCTACGAATACTGGAACTTCGGCGTAGGCCGGCCTTACGCCTTTCCCGCGATGCACGGCAATTCGCGATACATTTCGGCGTTTGCGGAGTTCGCGGACCCGATCCCTGCTCCGGAAAACGTCCCCAGCAAGGTCAAGGCTGTCGCCAGATTGCCTACTCTGTGGAAGGGGTCCCCCGACCGACCGAAATTCCTGCCGTTCGTCGTCGAGAGCCCTGCGGGCTATCGGCTCGACAGCCCGCAGGCGCTTGAGGAGTTGCTCAGGAGCGCTTCCGTGGAGGCGCGGGATCAGACGGTGCCGAACGGGCCGCAGTTGCGCGACATTCCAACATCACGCTTCCGCGTGGCGTTGCCCGTGCCGTCTCACGCCATGCATTCCGAGCTCAGCGAGCCGACCGATCCCGATTGCGAGCCCGAGCAGGGATTGCGTGCTGGGAGCGACGGCCAACGGCTCACCGTCGTGGCCATCATTGACGACGGCATCCCCTTTGCCCATCGCAATTTCCGGGATGCCGACGGCGCCCATACGCGGGTCGAGTTCTGCTGGCTGCAATCCGCCGATGTTCAGCAGGGACAGACGAGCGTGTTGTTCGGCCGTGAATACACCCGCGCCGACATCAATCGGGCGATCGCGTGCTTCGGCGATGATGAAGACCATCTTTACGACGCCGTGGGTGCAACCTGCGCTGCCGGCGATTTCGGCAGCCTGCTGGGTCATCACACCACCCACGGTTCTCATGTGATGAATCTCGCCACCGGCTACGATGCCGCCCACGGCGAGGACCCGCCGGAGCACGTCCGGATCATCGCCGTGCAGCTGCCGAACAGCGTGACCATGGATACGTCGGGCTTCGGCAAGGACATGTATTTGTTGTCGGCATTTCACTACATTTTTCATCGCGTCGACGTGATCAAGACAATGTACGGCGTCCCCGATCCGCGCCTGGTCATCAACTTCAGCTACGGCAGCACGGGCGGGCGCCACGATGGCGGCGACGAGGTCGAAGCGGCCATCGACGAACTGATCCAGATGCGCCGGCGCTGCGCGCCGACCGCGCTCGTCCTGGCCGCCGGCAACACCTTTCTCGATCGCCTGCACTTGGAAGTCCACGACTACGATTTCGATCATGACGACGTGGTTGTGCTGCCGTGGCGCATTCAGCCCAATGGCCGTACGCCGGCCTATCTCGAATTGTGGTTCTATCAGGACGCTGGTTCACCCGATCCCTTCGCCTTTTCCGTCGAGTTGCGCAACCCCTCCGGCATGATCGCGTGTTTGCGCGACGACCCGTCCAACCAATGTCAAACGTCCCTGCCTGTTGGGGTCCACCATTCGGCCCGCCTGTTCGGCGATCCGATCCGCGTCCTTTCCGTGCTGAATCCAGCCGGGCAGGTGATCGGACAGATCAGCGCGGACTTCGACCGGGCCGATATGACACCCGCCACTTCCGACGACGGTGCCGAAGGCCGCCATCGCAAGACGGGACGCCGGCGTGTCCTGGTCGCGATGGCGCCGACGGAACCGCACGACGACTGCCTGCCGGGCGCCGATTCCGGCCGATGGACCGTGACGATCCGGCGCACCACCACAGCCCGGCTGGGCGACCATCCGATCCATTGCTGGATCCAGCGCTCGACCGATTTCGAATCGTTTCGCTCCGGCAGCCGGCAGAGCTATTTCGACCTGGACACCTACGAAGAGGCCCGCTTCACGCCGCAGGGCGATCTCGCTGAAACGGACACCGTGACATCGCCCGTGAAACGTTTCGGTAGCCTGAATGGACTTGCGACAGGGCGCATGTCGCTCGTCGTCGGAGGCTACCGTCTCGGCGCAGGCCTGGGCTCGAGCCTGGCCTGCGCGCAGCCGGCGCGCTACAGCGCTGCAGGCACGCTGAGGCCTGATTGGATCGAGAAAATCGTCGATTGCTCGGCGATGTCCGACCGCTCGCGCGCCTTGCCGGGAACGATCTCGGCCGGTGTGCGCAGCGGTTCACGATCTGTCGTGCAGGGCACCAGCGCCGCGGCGCCGATCGTCGCGCGTCAGCTCGTCGAGACCTTCGTCACGGCCGACGACCACGCCGTCAAATGCGCCGAAGCGACCAACTATCTCAGCCTGCTCTGCGGCTATGTACCAGAGTCTCGCGAACAGGCAGGGCGGCCGGACGAGGATGGCTCGTGCAGCCGGCGCGCCGACCCTGAATTGATCAAGGCCAGGCTCGGTGCCGTCCTCGTGCCACCCCATCGCCAGCCCGGACTCGAACTGCGTCCGTGCGATCACGACACATCCGCACGCCCGCCCGGACCAGAGCATCCTCACGACTAGCGTGCAGCCGACCTCGAGCTGGACGCGTCCCGGCGGAATGTCCGACGCGCTGGTTTCTTGAAGTCGGATTCAGATCCACGCTTTCACACTTATCTCACGCGACAGCGTGCCGGTGCAGGACGAAGATGGTGTTGCGTCCGCACGTGCGGGCGCCATGCACATCGACAACCGAACGCTCGAGGAGATCGTTATGTCCGCAACATCGATTCGTTTGATGATGCTCCCGCTATTCGCCTACACGATCACGGCCGCCGATCCGATCGCGCCCGCGCCACCGCGCGAGGCGGCAGGAACCATGCAGGACGCGGCTTCGTCAGCTGTACAGCCCATCCAGCTCGCGCAGACCGGTTGCAGCAGCCGGGGCGGATGCCGGTGAGCCATGGTGAAGTGCAACGCATGCCATGAAGGGAGAAAGCCATGGCGAACTTATTCGAGTGGCTCGGTGCCTGGGTCCAGGTCAGCCACGACTATGACGCAGGATTCCTGCAGTTCATGTTGGCTTTGGCGACGGGCGGCCTGATCGTCGTGCTGTTTGCGATGAACGATTTCGGCGCGATGCCGATCGGCGGCATCGACAGTGTGGTCGCGAAGTTTCCCACGCGAATCCTCGCCTCGCGCGAAGAACTGAAGCGGGCGATGATCGTCTACGTCACGGCCATGATCGTGGCGCTGGTTGCGCTGTCGGTCCTCGGTCCGGCCGCACTCAAGATCGGCGGATTCACGCCGCCGGCAGCGCTCGTTCCCGTGCTGCCGCTGCTCATCGCGCTCATCCTGGTCGGCGCGATCCGCCGGGTCGGTTACCTCGAACAGATCGAGCGTAACCTCGGGCAGTTCGCGCGCGAGCGCGCCTATATCCCGGCGGCGACACTCGCAATCGCTGACAAGATGGCCGCCGCGGAGTTCGACTTCGCGCCCTATCAGGATGGTGCGATGCTGGCATTGCCCGCGATGACGGGGGTGGAGCAGGGCGATTTCACCAGGCCTCGCGGATCGCTCGAATACGGCTGGGCGCGGCTGTGCGTGCTGAGCTACGAACTCGACGCCGGCAGGTCCGCCGCCCTCGTCGGCGGGCTCGGAAATCCCGTCCTCCAGACCCTGGAGACGGAGCGTCAGACCCTGGCGAATGACGTCGTCGAATATCGCGCGCAATTGCGGTTGGGCCGGAGCTATTCGGCCGCACAGCTGCAGGCCCGCATCCGCGAGACCTTGCGCGCGTACCACATTCTGCTCGCGGGCGCGGTGCGTCGCGGGCTCGCCCCGGGGGCCGACGTCACGCTTGCGCTCGTCCGGCTCGGCTTCCTGTGCGCGGAGTCGCAGCAGCCGGTGTCGGAGCGCGGCAATCTCATCATCGGCGGGCTGGGTGTGATGGCGGCAAGCGTGCTCGTTCTGGTGATGGCCGCGGCCGGGCTGAGCGGCTGGTGGCATGCGTCGCGCAATTTTCCGGCCTCGGCGCCCGACGCGTTCCTGTGGTGTCTCTCTGCGGTCTCGGCCCATGGCGCTGCCATTCTGTTGGCGGACCGCGTGCGGACACGCGCGCTCGCGCGAGGGCGATGGTATCGCCGCGACGCGCACGGCCCGATCTCGCCACTCGCCAATCTGATCCGGGTCGGCATCGTCTGCGGGTTCGGCGGCTATGCGGTTCTCGTGTCTTGGGGCGCGATGTACCAGGAGATCGTGACGCCGGCGTTGTTGAAGGGCATGGCTGCCTACGCCATGATGCCGGCGACGACCGGTGCGTTCTATGCGTTCGCGCTCGACAACGTCGAGCTGCGCCGCAGGCCGCCGCGCTGGCTCGAGATCACCCTGCAGGCGGGCGCCACCGCGTTGTTCGGCCTGCTGGCCTGCAGTGCCTGGTTCGCCCTCGTCGGGGACGATCCGCGCACCGGCTATGATCTCGTCATCCTGGTGACGTTGTTCGGTGCGGTGATCGGCGGTTCCCTCGGCTGGTACATCCCGGCGGGCGTGGCGCAGGATCCGTATGACCCGATGGCCGAGGTGCGCACCGCGCGCGTCCACAAGCTCGAAGAGGCCGCCGGCTCGAAGTTCGGCGATACCGGCGCCGCGCAGCAATGGCTCGATATGACATCCGCCCAGCTCGGAGGCCGTACGCCGCGCGCCGCGGCCTGCGAAGGGGTCGATGGATATGACGACGCGGTTGGTCTTCTGACCGGTCGGCGAGAGCGGGTCGTTGGCTAGATCCGCAACGCGAATCACCTGTGGAGCGCGGGTCCGTGATCCGGTCCAATGGACCGGATCACGCGGCCAGGCGGATGAGGGGCAAGCAGGCAGACGATTGAAGTCCCGGCTGCCCGCGCATCCGGGACGCCGTCATCCGGTCATTCCATTCCGACAAGACGATATCTCGCCGCGGCGACAATCAGGATGAGAAGTTCGTCCTGGTCGCCGCGCCATGGATCTCCATTCCTGCGTCTCGTCATGGGGACAGCCGACATGCTTCGATGCTGGGCCATGATCGCGGATCCCAGGAGGTGAAGCCCTCAAGTGCCGCCAGCGTGCCGGCTGCCAGATGCGCGGGATAATTCTTACGAAGTTTCACGACAGGTGGCCGGGACGATCAGGCCCCGATCTCACGTCCCGCGCCCGTATGTGACGTCGCCTCCGGTGCATCCCCGGCGGTGTGCGCGAGATCGAAGAGAAACGCTGGCGCACCCGACACGATTCGAACGTGTGACCTTTGCCTTCGGAGCATTTTAAGTTGTGCTGCGCGAGAAAACGCCAGGACATCCAATGCTACGATATCCCACTATAATCATTATCGAATCTGGAATGAGCCTCCGCCGACCGTATCCTGCGGTACGCTCCGGTTTTCCTCCAAGTGCTTACGTGGTGCTTACGCGGAAGACGGGCTTCGGAGGAGAGAAAATCCATGCCTAAGCTCAGTAAACGCGTTGTCGAAAGCGCCGAACCCCAAAGCACAGACTACGTGATCTGGGATGACGAACTGCCTGGCTTTGGCCTGCGCGTCTTCAAGTCGGGCAAGCGCAGCTACCTAATTCAATACCGTTCGGCCGGCCGCTCTCGCCGCTATAGCATCGGGGTTCACGGTGTTTGGACGCCTGAGCTTGCCCGTAAGGAAGCCAAGATTCAGCTGGGGCGGGTGGCCCAAGGTGACAACCCGGCCGAGGAGCGGCAGCTCGACCACAAGGCGGTCACGGTCAAGGAACTCTGCGAACTCTACCTCAAAGACTTTGAAGCGGGCCTTATTCTCGGCAAGGGCGGACGCCCGAAGAAGTCGACAACGTTGGTGACGGACACTGGGCGCATCAATCGCCACATAATTCCGTTGATTGGCACACGCCGCGTCAAGGATCTTGTCAAAGCAGACGTCAACAAGGTCCTGAAGGACATCATGGCCGGGAAGACTCGTGCCAGCGTCAAGACCAAGACGCTTCGTGGCAGAGCCAATGTACGTGGCGGCGTCGGCACGGCAACGCGAACCGTCGGTCTCCTCGGGGGCATTCTCACCTATGCGGTGGAGGCCGGGATCATCGAGCACAATCCAGCCCACGGCATTCGCAAGCCGAAAGACAATGTCCGCAATCGTCGGCTCACGGAGGCCGAGTACCGGATGCTGGGCGAGATGCTGGAGGAAGCAGCAAAGGACGAAAAGTACGCCATAACGGTCGATATCATCCGCCAGATCGCGCTGACCGGCTGCCGTCGCAGTGAAATCATCGGCCTCAAGTGGTCAGAAGTGGATACCGAGGCGAGCTGTTTGCGTCTAGCGGACAGCAAGGAGGGTGCATCGATCCGACCAATTGGACTTCCTGTGGTGGAATTCATGGACGCCCGAAAGAGGAAGAAAGTCGGCTCTTACGTTTTTCCGGGGTACGGGGACGATAACGCATTCGGCAGCTTCCCAAACCATTGGGAACAGTTGTTCAGCAAATCGTCGCTTCCAAACTTCACGCCTCACGTGTTGCGTCACAGTTTTGCTAGCATCGCCAACGATCTCGGGTTCACCGAGGTTACGATCGCAGCGCTGGTCGGTCATTCGAAAGGTTCCGTCACAAGCAAGTACATCCATACACTCGACACCGCGCTCATCATGGCCGCTGATACAGTTTCAGGTTACATTCAAGGACTTCTCGACGGAGTAGAATTCAAGCAAACCGCCTACGCACTCGATCGCGACTCGCGGAAAGCAGCGTTGGCTCGTTTCTTAGCCCAAGCTGTTGGTGAGCGGACCGCCGAGGTGGAAGATCCGAAGGGCCTCGCTGCCTAGCGACGCCTGGGATCCGCAGATTACGGATCTGTCGAGCCGGCGACGGTCATTACTAATGTCGTGATAACTCGCACGACCTCATCGGCTGTTTCTTCGCGCTCGATGCTGCAAATTGCGGTGCCACGAGCTGATCGCTGGCATTGCTATGTCGTGAGAAGTGGGCGGCTGGCCCCTCGCAATGCGCAAGCAAAGAGGTGGATATGCTACTAACCCAACACCAGCGTCCACTTTTCACGTGTGATGAGCGGGCGGCCGCGGGCAACGGCGTTTCTTCCTTAAGGACAAGTCCAGCAAGCCCCGTATTGTCGCTGGTGCACGTCCCGCAGCAGTCCGCTCACCACAAATGCCAAAGAGTTGCGGAATGAAGCGGCGCGTGACTTTCTTGCGCTGAAAGCTCACGAAATAGGGCGTTTCAGACCGCTTCATTCCACCTGACACCATTGGATCATATGCGCAGCGATGCGCAAGGGATCGCAACCGGTGGGTGTGGATACGCGCGGCGGCGCGTATTTGTGTGCTAGAATGCGGGTCATGGACGTACGAGAGGTCGGGAAGCTGGGGCCTCGGTGACGAACAGTAGGCTGTCGAAACAGCAGCGCAACGCGAACGCCCGTAAGGCGGCCCAGGCCCAATGGGGAATGAAAAAGGGGTAGTCGGTGTTTCTGTATCTCCAATTCCGCAGAAAGCTGCGAAAGCTCGAGCGCGATCAGCGCTCGGAAGAAAAGGGTTATGAGGAGAGAATAGCGGAAGCCAAAAAGCGCGGCGCAAAAGGCGAGGAGATCTCGGACATCGATCAAGAAGGACTGAGCCTCTACTTTCATTACCAGGACGAGATACAGCAGCTTCATTCGAGCTATCTCATCTCGCAAGCGAGGCGGCTGTTCATTCCAGCGCCGCCCTTAAACGACAAGGCGATGTGGGACCACGATATTGGCGACCGTGTATTTTTGAGCGAGCAGGGTATCAACCAGTTGCGCGCCGCCATCCGAGTGGAAAAGAAGGCGCGCGCGGAGTTTGTCTTGATGTGGGTGCCGGGTTTGGTCGGGATACTCGGAACGCTGATCGGCTTGGCGTCGATTTTGAAAAAGTGAGGGGAGATGGCGGACGAACAAAATAGGGGCGGGCTGCCGGCAATGCCGGGCCTTGGCCCGATCTCGGCGCCGGCCGAGCACCATGCGGCGCACTCGCCGGGGTTCACGTTCAATCTTGCGGGCGTGCCGATACCGCTGCGCCGGACGTTCGCGGCGATCGACCGGCTTTTCGCGATCCCCATTGAGGTGGCGGGGGACGCGCTCGAAAAGAAAATGAAGGGGAACCTCGACCGCCATGTCGAGAACGTCCAGAGGACGAGGCGCAAGAAAGGCAAAAAGGAAAGCGTCGAAAACCCGTCTCCGAGAACGACGAGGGCGATCACTGAATGGGCGAGGCGCGCCGCGGAAACGGATGCTGAGGAGCCAACGCTTTCGTCGCTGTGGGAAGCGTTGCTCGACGCGATCATGGACGACGAGGCCGATGGAGAACGCCTGCTTTCTGTTGTGAAAGCCTCGCAGCCCGGCGACATCTGCTTTTTCCTGGCTAAATTCGCCCGTGCGCCTGGGCGCCGGATAGGCGAGGCAGCCCAGTGGAGCAGGCTGGAGAACTTGGGATTGGTGAAGCGGTGGCTATCCAGTTACAACGTGATAACTCTCTGCATCATTTTGTCGGTGGGTCTTTACGCCATCAATGACCTCGCGCCGCACCGCATTATCGGCATGCCGGCGCTCAGCAAGACGGCCGAGTTTTTCAGAACCATAGCGGACTACGGCATCCCGATCGGCGGCCTTTTCGCCATCGCGTTCTTCATCATGTTCGTCATGCACGAACCCACGAAACTCGGCCGCGAGCTCTGCGCCCGGTATCTCAAATACAAGCGCGAGCGCGACAGTTAAGAGTACCGTTCTCCCAGCCCCGAATCAGTGCGGTAGAATAAGGCGGGAGGTTCTTTTTTCCGGCGGGAGACCAGCGAGCATCCCTGTAGCTGGCGGCACGGTGGCTCTACTTGCCGAGGCACCGGCCATGAACAAGCTCTATGTAGGATTTCGCAAAGGAGATTGAGCCGTCGACGGCCGGCCTTTTCATAGATGACAACTCGCCGAAAATCCCGCTGGCGCGCGTATTCGATCCGGCAATGCACTCTTCAATCCGTTGCGCAACATCGACTACCGGAAAGCTCGGACGATCGCCGACGTGCTTTATACCGTCACGCCAGGGCGAGAACACGCTGACGGTCTGCAACGGCAAGCGCGCGCTCCTCAAAGCTCTCCTCAAGCCCAAGCGATTCGATCAAATCAAGGATGACGGCGAGGAAGTGGAGGGTATGATTGACGACCTGCTCGTGTCGCCGGTGCTGCGGCGCGTCCTGTGCGATCCGACCAACTCCTCGTTCAGGACCGATATCGGTCCTGGCGAACTGAACCGGGCTGAGATCGGCGACGCGTTCGTCCTCGGACTGCTTCTCATGGCGTACTTTAAGGGACAGATCGTCGTCCCTGACTTCGGCTTCCATGGACGCGAGAGCCACGGGTCCATGATACGCAAGAACCGACTTATTGCCGGCGTCAATTTCCTGTCCGAACTCTCGCCGAAACTCCGGGAAGCCATCCTATTGATAAAAGTACAAGGAGGGCAGCGGCACCACGTTCGACGATGCCGATGTCTCGGCTAAGTACTCCGGGTTGCCATCAGGAAGAAACAGAGCCAACGACTTCATCGAGGAGCGCATCGGATAGCGCTGGGCGGCGGGGGGAAATGTCCGGCACGTTTTCGCAGCCTGTGGTACTACAGCGAGCCGTGATCGGCAGGAGGGAAGCCCCTTGGGAAGGAAAATTCCGACCGTCGAGGAATTCGAGGTTGAAGGCGACGAGGTAATTCACAAGCCGACGAACGCGACGTGGACGGCATATCCGGGTCAGCCGGAGCCGCACCTTTATCGTCAAAGCATGCTTGGTAGCGTGCTTCCAAACGGCGATGATTACCGCGAGCATGAGGTGACGGAGATCGCGCTGCGGCTGCTGCGCGCGCGTCTGGACCAGTGAGGTGGTGATGGCGGCCAAGTTAAGCGAAGAAGAGGTCAAAAAGCGGATCGCGGCCGCGCAGGAGCGGCGCAAGAAGATCATCGACCTGCGCCTGGCCGTGCTCGAAGGCAATTTGGTGGTGGAAGAAGCTCTCAACGGGTTTCTGGAAGCCGCTCTATTCAATCCCGAACACCTGAACATCCCGCGCATTAATTTCAGCAACAAAGGCAACTTCGCCATCTCCCTCGCAGCGGCTCGCGGCAAGGATGAGATGTGGGATGTGCTCTGGGCGATCAACCAGCTCCGGAACGAGCTAGCGCACAACATCGACTCGAAGAAGATCGACGAAAAGGTCGCGTTTCTGCGGAAGACGTATGTCGCCGCGCTCGAGCCGAAGCCTGCCGAGTACGCGAAGACGTTATCCGACAAGGACCTCGTGGACCAAGCGTGCAGCGTGTGTGCCGGGTTCCTCGGGCAACTGACTTCCGAGGCAAAGATGCGCCGGGGGATCGTCGATCAGCACTGGAAAGGTCCGTGAACCACGGAGGCGAGGGGATATTGGACACTTGTGTCCAATAAATCCCCAGCCTTCTGGTTTGAAGGAAACGGACGCGCTGCAGGCGTGTTCCTCCCTCTACCTCTTCGACACGTCCGTTTGATGTCCGAGATAAGCGTCGAGCGCGCGCCGCACATGTTCGGATTTGTTCATGCCGGTCTTTTTGCGGACCGCGAGCTTCTACTCGTCACTGGACTTCATCAAACGCGCCTTTCGGACGCCACGAGACTGGATCCGTGATCCAGCGATTGATGTCGGACTCATGCCAGCCAGTCCCGTTCACGCTGATCTTGATCTGCGGTGGGAATGTGCCCTCAGCGATCTTGCGGTAGATGGTTGATCGGGATAGTCCGGTCCTAGCGAGGACGGTTTTTAAACGGATGATACGGTCCGATTCGCGCATGGCTGCGCGGCCTCCTGCTGGCTGTTTCTGACGGCTGCTGCGACCAAACAGGACAGTCATTAACGGCGGGCAAGAGGTTTTTCGACATGCCGTACTGTGGCGAAGAATCGATGGTAAATCGGATGGTTCAAATTCCGAGGCCCCGGCCTCGGCCAAGGTCGATGCCGTGGCTGAGGGCGAGTTCGAGGCCGAGCCGGCGGCCTGATTCGAACGCAATGCCAAGCTCGTGCTTGCGATTCTCAAGGAGAGATTCCAGTTGCGGATCACGCTCGAGGCTTCTTGCCATGTCGCCCATCGCCGAGCGCGTGGTCCTGTAGCCGGAGATGTCGCCCGCCTGGTACTGGCGCAGGCTGGCCTGGTCGAGCTTCTGCCAGTCTTCGACGAAGCGGTCGGTGCGGCGACTCGGATTGACGCGCAGTTCGGTTTCGAGCTGGAGCGCGCGGATGGCGCGGTTGACCTGGCCGCCAGCCGCCTCGCGGGCCAGTTCCGGGTTCTTCTTGTAGGCGGCTTCGGCGTCGCGCGAGCCATAAGGCCGCACCTCCTCGAAGGCCTGGCGGGCCTTCTGTAGCTCTTTGACTTGGTCGGCACTTGCCACACCACCTGTCTCCTGCACCGTGAAGATCGCATCCACGGCGCGGGCATGGCGCTTGAGCGCTCGGGTACGTGCGCGACGCAATTCCTTTTCCGAGTCCTCCGCCAGCTTCCTTTCGGGCGCCTGGATGTCGCGCCGCTCGGCGTGCGCACCGCTCCTTTCCCTTTCCGGCGTTTCCCGCTCCGGTCTCCGTCCAAGATCCGGGCCGGGCATCTCTCCAGGAGAGCGAAGGCCGTCGAACATGTCGCGCAGCTTCTCCGGCACGACCTTGCGCAGCATCTCGGCGACCCGCTCCCGGATAGTGATCCCACGCCGCTCGGCGTAGCTCTGGATCGGATCGGCGCGCTCGTAATCCGAGGCCATATCCTTGGCGCGATCGCGCGACAGGGTGCGGACCAACCGGTCCTGATGGGCAAAATCGTCATGGCCATAATGCAGGTCGACGCCCGCGCGATGCCGCGAGAGGGCGACATAGCTGCTGTGGGCATCCATGCCGGGCGTCGCCAGCACATGGACGCGGTCAACCGTCATGCCCTGTGCCTTGTGGATCGTCGCGGCATAGCCATGGTCGATCCGGTTGTAATCCTTGAGGTCGAAACGCACGGATCGGCCATCGTCGGTCTGCACGGTCATGGATTGCGCGCTGACCTGTTCGACGGTCCCGAGCGTGCCGTTCTTGACGCCAAGCCCGCGCTCGTTCTGCAGGAACATGACCCGATCCCCGCTGGCAAAAGTTCTCGCGCCGCGCTCGACCGTCACAACTACCTCGCCGCCCAGAACGCCGGCGGCGCGCATCCGCCCACGCGCTGCCTCGTTCAGGGTCCGGACCTCGTCATTGGTGTGGGTGAGGATGATCCGGCTCCGGTCCGGTGACGCCTGCCGATCGCGATCCCAGCGCTCGATCAAATCGCCACGCGCCTGCTCGCGGGTCTGGGCCTCATGCACCATGCCGTGGGTGCGGTAAGCTCCGAGCGCCTGTCCCACTTTGCCGGTCGCCAGATCGCGCGTGGCGTCGCGCTGCCAGTCCTGGCGCTGACGGCGCACTTCACCGATCTCGGCGCCGCCGTGACGCTCATGGATCGACCGGAACGCCGCACCCGCTTCGATCGCCTGCAGCTGTTGTGGATCGCCGACCAGCACCACCTTTGCGCCAGCCTCGGCAGCATGGGACAGCACGCGCTCGAGCTGCCGCGTGCCGACCATGCCGGCCTCGTCGATGACGAGCACATCGCGGGGAGTGAGCCCGTCACAGCCCTGTTTCCAGCCATGCTCCAAGCTGGCAATCGTGCGTGACGCAATGCCCGATCCGCTTTCGAGGTTTTCCGCGGCAATGCCGGAAAGCGCCGCGCCCCGGACCTCGAAGCCTGCCGCTTCCCACGCCTCGCGCGCCAGCCCCAGCATCGCGCTCTTTCCCGTCCCGGCATAGCCGACCACGATCCCGAGATCGTGCCCTTCCGTGACATGCGCCAGTGCCTCGGCCTGCTCGTTAGACAAGACCAGGCCGCGCGCTTTGGCCCGCACCAAAGCGGCTGTGCGGTCCGCGTCGCGCACCTCATGGTGCTGCCGTTCCGCCATCCGTTCAGCGGCACGGTGCAGACGCTGTTCTGCCTCGACCATTCCGCGGGTGGTGAATCGATCCTCGCCGCGGGCGTCCCGGCCGAGTTCGACCAGATCGGGCGCTCCCTGCATCGCGCCCATGACCGCATTGAACTGGTCGAGCCCGTCGCTGTGCCGGTGTGCGAACTTCGCCAGGTCGCGGCGCGTGAAGGTCGATTGCTGCTGGGTGATGGCCTCCAGACCAAGAGAGGGATCGGCGATGATCCGTGCGCCATTGCCACGCGCGATCTCTCGGTGCATCTCGGCGCGGTCGGCCTCACTGCCTTCGCCCGCACTGCCTCGAACCTCAATCCGTTTAGCGGGCGCGCCGATCTGGCTCTGTGGCTCCAGCCCGATGCCCTGGGCTTCCAGGCTGCGATGGTCGATCCGCGCGTCGATGTCGAGCTCGGCCAGGCGCTCATTGGCAAGCTCGGCCCAGCGTCTCCGCCAGCGCTCAACCATCTCGGTGCGGTTCCAGTCTCGTACCTTTTGGCCAAATCCGTTCTCATCGACCGCGCGCATGCTCAACATGACATGGGCATGGGGCTTGGGCATGCCGTTCTCGGCCACATCCCAATGCACATTGAGGTCGGCGACCATGCCGAGACCCACGAACTCGCCCCGCACGAAGTCTTGGGCCAGCTTGATCCCCTGCGCCTCACTCATCTCGTGTGGAAGGGCGAACTCCACCTCACGGGCCAGCTGGGCATCTTTGCGGGCTTCGAACGCTTCGACGTCGTTCCAGAGCCGTTCGCGATCGCTCCAGGCTTGCGGCGCATTCTCCGGCAGTATCACCTCGGAATGGACGACACCGCGCTTTCCGGAAAAGTCCTGATCACGGCCAAGCCGCTCGTCGCGCAGCCGCGAACCGGCGCGGTAGGCCGCCGACGCCACCGCGCTGCTCCCGGCCTTGCGGCCAATGACCTTGACGTGAAGATGATAGATCGCCATCGCGACCAGATCATCTACACAGCGAAGCGCACGTCGGCACGACGTATAAGCGCGCCCTCCCTCGAAAAAATCTCGGGAGGGATCGCACCGTCCCAGGCCGTCCTGATGACCTTACAGCATTCTCGCGTGCGCTCGCCTATCATTTCGGCATCGAACTCATGGAGACGATGATGCGCAAACCACGCGACTTTGATGCAGACCTGAAGGCACTCGAAGACAAAGCGCGAGGCCTGAAGACCCGCAAAGTGCGTCAGCTCGGCGAATTGGTCATCGCCACCGGTGCGGACGCGCTCAGCGCTGAAGAACTAGCAGGCGCACTGATTGTGCTGGCCGAGACGAAAGAGGCCGGGAGGAGGGAGGCATGGGCTAAGCGCGGCACCGCTTTCTTTCAAAGCCGGACGCGACGATATGCGCCGGCAACTGACCGCAACTTGGACGGCGCTCCTGCGGTACCGAGCGGCGCGCAACCGGTATCAAGCAGCAAAGGCGCGACGTGACATGCGCTCGTGGCAGGTTGAGCGCCGCAGGCGGACGCGGCAACTCATCGAACTCGGCGGTCTCGTCGTCAAAGCCGGTCTCATCGAACTCACCGGCGATGATCGCGCTATCATTCTTGGCGGACTACTCTGGATGGCTGACAAGCTCCAGAGCGATCAAGGCGAACGTGCCCGTGAGCTGTGGGCCGCAAAGGGGAAGGAAGCATTCAAATCGGACGCAACAACACCCACGGTGGCAGACAGAACTGGTTCAAAGGTTCATCGCTGATTCACGACGATGGCATGTCGGCCAAGCGAAACCCGCCAGCTGGTACAGGAGAGGCCCGGGCTCCCAGATTGCTTAACAACGAGGCATCGGTCTCGGCCATCCTCGCCGGCCGCGCTGACGTCACGACACTGTCGAGCCCGAGCGTCATCGGCGTACTCGAGGAGCAGAAGGTCGAGGGCGTAGAGCGGGCGCTGCCGTTCAAGGGGCTGATCAAGCCGAATGGCCTGCCCGCCAAGCTCTACACCGCCACCGTCTTCCCGAAAGGCTCGGAAAAGCTGCGGGACGCCTACAACGTCGAGTTGGCGAAGATGCGCGCCGACGGCCGGCTCAAGGCGATCATGGCCAAGTATCGATTCACCGATGACGACGACGCCGGCGAGGTGACCACAGCGCAGCTCTGCGCCGGCAACGGCTGACCGGCATGTCCTTCCTTGCGGCACTCTCCGCGATCTTCGAGGGGCTCGGCGTCACACTTACCGTGACCGCGCTCGGCATGTGCTATGCTGTGCCATTTGCCTTCGTAGCCGGTATCGCGCAATATGCTTGGCGCGGCCCGGCGTGGCTCGCCGTGACTGCTGTCATCGAGTTCTGGCGTTCGACCTCGGTCGTCATTCTGCTCTACGGCTTCTACTACACGCTGCCGACCTTCGGTGTCCGTCTAAGTGGCATAACGGTCGGTGCGATGGTGCTCGGACTGCATATCGGCGGCTATGGCAGCCAGGCCGTGCGCGGCGCGTTGCAGGCGCTTGACCGGGGACAGGCTGAAGCTGGCCGCGCACTCGGGCTCGCCAGCTGGCAAATCCTCATCCTCGTCGAGGTGCCGCAGGCACTACGCGCGATGGTGCCTACTTTCATCAACCAGTTCATCCAGCTGGTGAAGGGCACGTCGCTTGTGTCGCTGGTGACGCTCACGGACATGACCTTCCGCGCCAAAGAGATCGCGCAACTGCACTACGATCCGCCGACGATCTATCTGGCGCTGCTGTTTGCTTACTTCGTGCTGTGTTACCCTGCCACTGTTCTCGGCCGCTGGGTCGAGTGCAAGGTCGGGCTGGGTCGGAGGCTCGATCATGCCGTTTGACCTCGCCTTCGCCGCCTCCATCACACCTAAGATCGCCTGTGCCCTGGGCTCGACCCTCATCGTAACGGTGGCATCGTGCGCCGGCGCTTCACTCCTCGGCTTTACCCTGGAAGTGGCCAAGCGCAGCGGCCGGATCGCCGGCTACGCCCTTCGCTTCGTCATTGATGTTATCCGCTCGACGCCTCTGTTGGTGCAACTGTACTTCTTGTACTTCGTCCTGCCGGTCTATGGCATCCGCATCCCGGCGCTCGCGGTCGGCATCGTCGCAACCAGCCTCTATTATGCCGGCTATCTCGCCGAGGTGTTCAAGGCTGGCATCGACGGCGTACCCCAGGGCCAATTCGAGGCTGCAAAGGTGCTTGGCCTCGGCCGGCTTGCGGGCATTCTTCTGGTGATCGCGCCGCAGATGCTGCGCAATATCGCCGCGCCCATGGGCAACTACTTCATCGGTATCTTCAAATCGACGCCTTACCTGGCGGCTATCGCCGTGTACGAGTCATTCGGCGCCGCCCTCGACATCGCCTCCGATACCTTCCGCTACACCGAGCCGATGCTCGTCGTCGGTGCGCTCTTCCTCGCTATCGCTCTCGCCCTCGCCCATTTTCTCCGTCGCCTGGAGGCGCGCCTTGGCGCGGTCCTGCGGCGCTGACACGACAACGTAGAGATCTCATGGACACCGCCTTTTACGACCGCCTGACCGTCTGGCGTCGGCACCTCCACTCACACCCAGAGCTATCCGGCGCCGAGAGCGCCACGGCTCGCTTCATCGCCGAGCGGCTGGCCGAGCTCGACGTCCCGTTCGTCCCAGGCATCGGCGGCCACGGTGTCGTTGCCACGCTCAGCAGATCGGGCTCCGCTCGGTCGGTCGCCCTGCGCGGCGACATGGACGCCCTGCCGATCACCGAAGTCGGAGGGCTCGCCTACGCCTCCTCAGTGCCGGGTGTGATGCACGCCTGCGGCCATGATGGTCATACCGTCGCTCTCCTTGGCGCCGCCGCCATCCTCCAGGCCGATCCATCGTGGCGCGGCACGGTCCACTTCATCTTCCAGCCGGCGGAGGAGAACGGCGCCGGCGCCAAGGCCATGCTGGCCGACGGTCTATTCGAGCGCTTCCCCTCCGACCGCGTCTTCGCTTTCCATAATTGGCCGGGCATTCCCGCAGGGACCGTCGCCGTACATCACGGTCCGGTCATGGCCGCCGGCGGGCGCTGGTCGGTCACTCTGCACGGCCTCGCCGGTCACGCCGCTATTCCTCATCTGACGCGAGACCCGATCGTCGCTGCCGCCCATCTCGTGATGGGCCTGCAAACGATCGTATCGCGCAATGTCGATGCCCTCGACGCGGTCGTGCTTTCAATCGGCCAGATCAATGGTGGTGTGGTGTCGAACCAGATCCCGCCGAGCGTGACTCTGGCTGGCACGCTCCGGACGTACCGGCCGGAGGTGCGTCGCGCGGTGATCAAGCGAATGGAGGCGCTGATCGCCGGCACCTGCGAGGCCTACGAGATGCGCGCCGATGTCGAGATCACCTCGACCGGACGCCCCATCATCAACACCGAAGCCGAGGCAGATCTCGCCGCCGAGGCGGGCCGGGCGATCGGCGCATCTGTCGCCCGTGACGTTCGGCCGAGTACGACCGGCGACGACTTCGCCTTTCTGATCCAGGATCGGCCCGGAGCCTATGTCTGGATTGGCAATGGTCCCGCCGGTCCCGAGGGCGAATTGCACAATGCCGCGTACGACTTCAACGATTCCATCCTGCCCACCGCCGTCGCATGGCTCGCCGAAGTGGCGCGCCGCGCGCTCGCCTGAACGCCCGTGTCTCGTCTCAACACCGCGAAGGCCCCTCCCATGCATGACCTGACCCGCTGCGTCCATCATCCCGCCGTTGACGTCCAGGGCTTCGCCAGCCTCGCGGTGGCGACGCACCGTGCCTCCACCATCGTCTACCCCGACGGTGCCGCCTTCGCCGCCCGCCGGCATCGCGGCTTCGACGGCTACACCTACGGCCTGCACGGCACACCGACCACCCGGACGCTGGAAGCACAGCTAACCGCGCTGCATGGCGGCGTTCGCACCGTCCTGGTGCCGTCGGGCCAGGCGGCGATGATGCTGGTGTTCCTGACATTCCTCATGCCCGGCGACAAGGTGCTGATCCCCGACACGGTCTATCCGCCGGTGCGCAGCGTGTGCGAGGCCTACCTGAGGCCCCGTGGCATCGACTATGCGGCCTACGATCCTCTCATCGGTGCCGACATCGCTGATCTGATCGACGAGCGTACCCGGCTCGTCTGGATCGAGTCGCCAGGCTCCGGCTCCATGGAGGTGCAGGACGTGCCGGCGATCATCAAAGCGGCCAAGGCGAGGAATGCACTTGTCGGCTGCGACAACACTTGGGCGACGCCGCTCCTGTTCAAGCCGCTCGCACATGGCGCAGATTTCGCCTGCGAGGCGCTCACGAAGTATGTCGGCGGGCACTCCGACCTGCTGCTCGGCTCGATCTCGGTCGCCGACATTGCCCTCCGTCAGAGGATGAAGGAGGTGCTGCGTGATCTGGGCATCGGCGTCTCTCCGGACGAGTGCGCTCTTGCCCTGCGCGGGATTGAGACCATGGGCGTCCGTCTCGCCCATATGGGACGAGTCTCGGAGGACTTCGCCAGCCGTCTGACGGGGTCGAGGGTGATCGAAGCGGTGCTGCACCCGGCGCTGCCGTCATGCCCTGGACATACCTTGTGGAAACGCGACATGGGGAGGTCATCGGGCGTCTTCAGTATCTTGCTGAAGCCGTGTGATCCATCCGTATTGGAAGCGGCGCTGACGTCGCTGAAGGTCTTCGCCATCGGCGCGTCCTGGGGCGGCACGCGCAGCCTGATCGCACCGATGGCGATTGCTCAGGATCGGACGGTGACACCCTGGACCCACCCAGGCCCCGTGCTGCGTATCAGCATCGGGCTGGAGGACGTGGAAGACCTCTGGACCGACCTCAACGCGCTCCTGACGCGCCTGGAACGCGCCGATGCGCGCGATGCGTGAGGGTTGCCGGGGCGCCTTTGTAAGCCTTTTTGTTCATGGCGTCGGTGGTTACGGGAAGGCACAGCCAACAACACCGACATTCGCTCATGATCACAATCGAAGGAAAAGGTGACGCAGAAGCGTATGCTGGCGGGAACAACACGGAATTACGAAATATATTAGTATTTTCAATTAATTATGTAGTGCCCCCCCCTAGGAAACCGGAAGGCTTGTCAGATCGCGACCGCCAGCGAATGCCGGCATCGGTGGTTGCGCCTCCCCGATTCGAACCGACCGCCCACCATTTAGGCCGGCGTCCGATTTCGGACGGACGACGGTTTTGGTGGACTATCGTGGCCGGAGTTCCGAGCTAGGCTGCTCTCCGGTAGGAAAACGGTGCTCCCGCAATAGTGGGTTTCACGATGTAGCGGGCCCCGACTCGAACTCCCAATGCCTCGGGAGCTGGTTGCCACATCTTGGGGGCGCAGGCAGCGCCGTACTGCTCAGCATTGTCTTCTTCAGAGCTGACCGTCTCAGCCCTATCAGGGCGATCAGGCAGTGCCAGCACGCCAGGCCGGAAAAGCTGGCGGTTGAATAGCACTTAGAGCTGCCTTTTGTCATAGTGCGCGTTGGCAGTATTCAACTGCGGAAACGTTCCAAGCTGACGCTAGCCTCTGAAGAATCAATTCGCTATAGCGCCCGCCAGTTCTCCGCAATCGCCAAAAAAACTCGATGCCGCAGTTAATTTCCAAATGCGCTCGAATAGCCGTTGCCGTACTCCAGTGTACGCGCGAGCCCTCGGGCGTTCGCATTGACGTTCATCGCCGCACAGCAAACTCTGGTCCCGCCGAGCTTTGTGAAGTAGGAGGGGACATGGCATACAGTCGAAAAGGGGGAGATAGAAGCGAGGGGTTGCCGATTGCTCCAGCCGATCTGTTATCTGGAGAACTAAAGTCGATTCCGTTCGTTCAGCGGCTCACCTGCACGATTAACGAAGCGAGCGAGGTCACCGGCTTGGGACGCACGAAGCTTTACGAGCTAATTGGGACAGGGCAACTCATTACGACAACGGTAGGACGTCGGCGGTTAGTGCTCGTGAGCTCGCTCCAAGGCCTGCTCGACGTGAACCCCTCGCAGCCTACAGGTATGAAAAAGATTTGATAACACTTCGCGGTTTGGCAGACTTGGCCGCGGTTGTCCGTCGTTTTTCGTTCCAATTCGCCGAGTGGTTGGGGGTAACTCTGTGGAAACGCTGGCCCGTAAATTACCCAAACGTTTGAAGATAAAGAAAGATTTTGCGCTGAATCGCGGACACTCTCTCCGCTACTGAGACCACACCGACAAGATACTGCGTACCGAGCCATTGGTACAGGCCGACCAAGTGCGCGTCGTAGACTTGAACATTGGTACGGGCGAATGTGAAAAAGCTCGTTTACCGTTCCGTCTATGGTCTCCTCACAACGTTGAAAATTCTCTACGCTTTCCGACTACAAAGAAAAATCCATGATCCTAGTTTTCCCGGACAAGATGCTAGAAATCCTTCGGGTAAGCTAGCAATCTAGTTGCGCGCTCGTGTTGTCGATTGCGGGGATGCGAATATCGTTGAAGCCGGCACAAACGCTTCGATAACTTGAAGTAGCTCTTCCGCTTTACTAAGGTCATCGCTGCCGACCTTGCCGAGGAGACGCAGACTCTGGACGGCGGAATGGGCGTAGTCTCGAGCGTCGTGTACCTGGTTGTCACCGAAAAGCATCGCGGCAACATCGTAGCGAGTGTTGCACGATGCGAGGGTGTCCCCGATTTCATCGAACATCTGGATGGAGGAGCAATAGTGACTGAGCGCTTCGCGAACGTTGCCTCCGGCCCGGTGGATTTTACCGAGGATCTGATGCGTGCTCGCAAGCGAGCCGATGTTTGAAGCGTCGATCACCTTAAGCGCTTCGTAGGCTGCCTCGAACGCCGCTTGCAGTTGTTTTTGCTGCGTGCCTATCGGTCGACCGGCTTCCCGGCCTTGCTTGAATCTCTCGTAGAGAATGCTGGAGAGCTGATAGGCGCAGGCGCTCTTTCCCTCAGAATCCAAATGGTCCATGCTGTCCCAAGCTTCGCGTATCCAGCGTTCCGCGCTTTCAAGATTGCGTTCCGCCGAGAGTCGATAGTACGCTTTTCCGAGATTAAACATGCAGGTGCTGGTTTCTCTGTGTGCCCCGAGCAGACGTGAGAGCCGCAGCGCCTCAGCGAATTCCTCGAGGCAGGCGACGTCGTCTTGTTCGAGCAGAGCTCTGCCGAGATTGAGATGCAGGCTCGATTGCGAGCGGATATCGTTGTATTGGCTCCGACTAGACGTATGAGGTTCGGTTAGAGCGGCCTCGCCACGGCGCTGCTCTCGAGCGATCGCCAAGCGGTACAGCCTTTCGGCTCGGCTCCAGTCCTGCTGATCCATGGCAAGCTCGGCGCGGTAGAAGGTCAACTTAGCCCAGGTCTCATCGCGGCCCTTCAGAGGTTCATCTGTGATTGGGTTAATGAGGTGCGGCAAGGTCTCCTCGACGAGCCGGCGCCACTGGGCACGCCAGCCGCGGCCGCTATAGAGCGGCTGAAGCGCTTGCATCGCCAATATAACATTCCAATGAAAACTGGGATCTTTCGGATGTGCGAGCGCCCAATTGTACGCCGCGAGCAGATTTTCTTCTTCTAGTGCGATTAGGCCGAGGCTGACGGGAGAACTAATTTGGCCGGTTAGGTACAAACTGACATATTCATGTGCCATGCGTCCCATCGCCGCCGCGAACGCACCATGCGCGCGTTCGCCCGCGTCTCCTGGGAAATTGCGTTCAAATATGCCCCGGAAGTGCCACGGGAGCGCGGGATGCGCCGCATAGGCGAATGCGGGGAAGCCGATCGGAGCTGTTAACAGGCCCAAAGCGGCGGCACGATCGAGCAGTTCAGCTGCATGTTCATAGGATAGTCCGCTGATGGCATCGACATGCAGATCACCTCGAAGCTGGCCCATGAAGAACAGGGTTCCAGCGGACACGAAGCCGTGAAAGAGATGCAGGACGCTCAGGATCTTGCGATCCTTCTCATTGAAGGTCTCCTCAAAGCCATAGGCGAGCGAAGCACGAAGCGACTTGCTTAAGCCCTCCCGTGGTTGGTTCCCGATCGCGCCAGATCCGGTGCGCAGCTTCCCTAGATATTCCTGGAGCTTCTCGCGGGTGTCGATGCCGCTTTTCAGCGCTTGATCAATTGCCCACCGGATGGTCAGCGGGTTACCACGGGTGAAGCGGAGAAGCTCGTGCACGTCGCGCAGCCTCAATCCTTGCGGACCGCTATCGCGCGCGATCTTTGCGGCAAGAGCGACCCTTTCGTGCCAGGGCATTGGCAACATCCATGTTCGAGCGGGCATTTCGCCCAGCCAGCCTCTTTCCTCTCGGCGTGATGTGAGCAGGAATTTTGCCTTGGTCGCGCGTGCCTCTTCGAGGAAGGCGCGCAATTGTTGCTGCTCCTCCGCCGTCCAATTTGGAAGCACTCCTGTCGGAAAGCCGGTGATCGGCTCGACATTGTCCCAGATCCAGAGCACTGGAACACGAGCCAATTGAGCTAGAGCGAATTCTTGGCGCTCACCCTCGCTCTCGATGGCTCTGAAGCACCGGCCGCTAAGACTACGTACATCAGGAAAGGCGTCCCCGATCTTGTCGAGGACGCGAGCAAGCGGACGATGCCGCCCGAAGCTGGTGAATAGCAATGGACCGTCGATGCCGCCGGTCGCCGCGTACCACCGCGCAAACTCGGCCGCCATCGCGGTTTTCCCGCTTCCGGCATAGCCGTGCAGCAGAACTACTTGGCTTTGCTCAAACGCCCGCTCGAGATCGTAAAAAATCCAGTCCTGACCTTCAAAGCCAACGGTGGGCGGCGGCGGCAGGTCGCGATCGATATAGTGGCACGATTTATCTCTGCCGTGAACGCTATGCTGTTGCGCTGCTGGAGCTTCGGGCCAAAGTCTAACCGGCTCCGACTCCCATACCACGGGCACGCACCAATCCTGCATTGGTCTTGATCCAAGGCCAACCTGACGTTCTGGCTGCTTGGCGAGGTGTCGGCGGGCTCCACTTGTCGCTTCGCCAAGGGTCAAGCCACGCGCTAGCCCGGCGTAGAGCTCGGAAACGAGCCCCGCCGCCGTCGTCACAGAGATCACATAACGCATAGCGACGACACCAGCGGCACCGGCATGTAGCACGGCTTGCGCGAACGAGCCGTAAGATTCCAGCTCTTCGCGGATTTGCGCGGTGCTTCGTGTCAGTGGCTCTACGGGCGGTTCGGCGTACGCGGACTGACACGCGTTCAACACCAGCAGCGGAACGCCCGCGTCCTGCATCAGCTTTCCAACGGCGAATCCATCAACGAGTGCCTCGTTGCTTGGATGATCCGAATTTTCGAACACGACAAAGCCACGCCGGCCGCCGATCGTTTGTGGGTCAGCCGCAAGTCCACTAACCACGCATTGGCCAAGCGGATCGGGATTGGCGTAGGTTCCGTGCCCGTCGAAGTGGACGATGTGGTAAGGCTTCCCGCGGTCCTTCGCCCAAAGGAGCTTCCAGACCAGACGCTCGTATGTCGGCGGTCGCAGGACGTCGATGTCGAACGCGGTACCGCCAAGCTGATCAACGATGCGGCTCGCCACCGAGCGGAACGGAACATCTTCGCCGCCGCGGGGGCGGCAGATCACAAGAAGGACCCGCACTAGACCAGCCTCTGCTGCAACAGAGATTGACGCTGGACCCGTAGATGGCAGTGCTCCTCGTGGGTTGCGGACGAACGCTCGCGCAGCAAGGGCCAACTTCACCCCTGAGGCTGGATCGCAAAGAAATTCCCACGGCGTGGCGGTGGCCTCCGCGATGGAGGCGGTTACCTCGATCCGCGTACCAGCAAGGTGCCGCTCAAGGGCTCCCCATATGCCGCGGGCCTCGTCGGAGGCGCTGAAGATTGCCGAAAAAAGCTGCCTGCCGATATCCTCCATACGCTGTTCGACGCGATTTGCGATCCGGGGCGCAGGATCCTCATCGAAATGCAGAAAATCCTCTAGGTACCAGCGGATGTCCTCGCGGTCTCGGACAGAAAGCGCGAAAGGAAACTCCGCGCTTGCTGCTCGAGCCGGCTCGCCTTCAATGGTGAAATGCAAAGTCACTTTGTGAACATTCGGAGATGTCCCCGGCTGGTCATCGATCCGCAGCAGGCTCACGTCCTGGCTCCGTTAATTCAAGCTTTCAGCCTGTATCCGGCTCCGAAGATCCAATCCAGTTCTGACCAATATGGCGGCCGTTGGCTTGCGCGATTTATCTGGGTGCGGCCACGATGCCCCAGCCGCGATCGACAAAGTCGACATCGGGTCCGAATCCGTCGGTGCGCGCGGTGGCGAATAGCTTAGTGCGAACCGTGACCGCCGTCGCCGGGACTATTCCATCGTCCTTGAGATCTTCCCACCACAGGCATGCGACGCCGGCGACATGCGGAGTGGCCATGCTGGTGCCGCTCAGCGCCAGTAGGCCGCCTCCAAGTCCTGCGGACAAGATATTGACGCCGGGCGCGCTGATTTGTGGGAAAGTGTTCGAGAAGTTCGCGATCTCGAAACCGCCGACGCGTCGATTGAGCGCTGCCACCGAGATCACATCGGTCGCGGCGGCTGGGAGCGAGGCGGCAATCTCCAGAGGCGGCTCGCGGGCGCGATTGCTCTCGTTCCCAGTTGCTGCGACGATCAGGGTGCCGCCGCCCATTGCGGCCCCTCGGGCTGCGGCCATTTGGGTTAGCGAGTCGAAAATGCGGACGTTGGCGCGGTAGTCCTCCAATGCGCGCGAGGTTGCCTGCTCGATGGGCCATTCCAGTCTCTCGACCAAGTTCTTGACGTGACCGGGAAAATCGATGCCGAGCGACATCGAGATAACTTGCGCACCTCCGTCCATGGCCCAGGTGACGGCCTTCAGGATCATCTCCGAAGTATTCGACGCTTTCTTGTCTAAGACTTTGCCGATCATTGCTTTCGTCACGCCTGCAGCGACTCCAATACGGACACCGTGTACGGCGCGGCCGAAGATGGTCCCGGCGCAGTGCGTCCCATGACCGTCGTTGTCGCCGTCGCCTGTGCCGGTGAAGTCCCGTTGCTTGATCTTCACGCCTGCGAACGCCGGATGATTGCTTTCAATGCCGGTGTCGAGAACAGCGACCACAATGCCCTCGCCGGTGCGGGCGGATTTGTCCGCACCTACCGCGCTAACGCCCCACGCATCGCCCGCAACCGGGGCAGTGACAATAAACGGTTTGACAAGCTCAACGGGCATAGGACGCGCGACCCCAAAAACCTTTGGGTTGCGGGCAGCGTCGCGCAGATCCTTCTTGCTTAGTTCGTACGCGTCAATTCTGGGATCTGAATTTTCAAGTCCAGGCGCGCCTGCTCTGGCCCCACCGAAAACGGCGCCAACGGGTGCCGCATTGGCAGGCCTGCCTTCGTCTCGAAGAATGATAAATCTCTCCATTTCCGTCCTCCCAAGACCTGTTGCCGTGTAGCGCGACTTCAGTGATCGCGTTCAGCTCCAAGAGCCTATAGACGCTCTGGAATTATCGATCCGACCATGTCGCTATTGCCTGAGCTCAGTTCGGTCGAGACGGCGGTGTGGCATGGAGAAAAACGTAATGGTCGGCGTACATTTTCAATAGATATTTCGAGCAAAATGCAATCAGAGGTTATCTGGCGGAACTCGCGCGGGCAAATCAACACGAGGTCATTGAACGTTGGGTTGGCCGCGGCAGTCGTCACGAACACGTCAAAATTCGTTTGATATTTTTGCGGGTATCAATCTGGTTGAGACCTCTGCCTCCGACGTCGCCATGCAATCCTCTCGCAGATCGGAAAGCACCCGATTTCATCGAGGCCATCCCGTTCGCCGAAAGTTCTGGCGCGGTTTTGTGACCTTCGCCAAAGTGCCCAGGACAAAGCAGAAGAAGCACCCGGGTGCCTCTTGTTTGTGCGGGTACTGCGCAGCTGCCCTAGATCCCTTTTCTCACCGACTTCTTGATCAATGCGAACTTTGAGTCTGGGAAAAGCTGTCCGCAATGCTCGCGTCAACGAGTGTGGCAATCATCGACGCACGAGACACAGCGAAGCTCGCACCATACCCCGATCAGGCCCCGTTATCCGGCTGCAGTTTGCCGTTATCGTTCGTCGTTTTCCGCTACAATCCGCGGTTCCGATGCGGGTGAGACTATGGGCAGCTAGCACGAAGATCTAGCTAACATACTGAGTTAAAATGATAATTTTAACGGCGAGTGCGGACTCCCTCTCCGCCACTTTAAAACGGTTTCGAGAAAGCCCCGTAAAATCAGGTCTTACTGCACGCCAGAAGGGTCTGGTGTAGCCCCTGGGGTGGCTCAGAATGTCATGCATCCAGGCCAAAGGCAACTTCGGTGGAGCGAGGCCGCAAAGTCGCGACTTGATTGCAGGCCTCGGCTGCCGAATCTGGCGACTGGCTGATTTTCGCGCTTAAACCTTGATGTTCGTGATTCGATCGAGATTTGCGGTTGGTGAGCACCACCTGTCCGGTCGCGACCTTGTCCATCTCGCGGATCGTTTCGCGGAACACGGCGAAGGCGTCATGGCCGACATTGCCAAACATCCGTAGACCGAATCGCTGCGTGCAATCTATTGATGCCCTTACTTTTTTGGATCCTGCGAGGAGCTTGAATCGGCGGCCTTTGCCACGAGATAAGTCGCATGCGAGATCGCGAGCATGACGGCCATCGTTGCGCCGACAGGAGGGATCGCGGCGATCAGGACGTCGGTGTGCTTGATTGCGAGCAAAATCTCCGGGAGCGAGAGGTCGCGGACCTCCGCGAAAAGCGCGTTGCCATAGGTCACCAGCAGGCCCGCCGTGATCAGCACCATCTGCACGCGGGAAATGTCGATCCGGTCCTTGTTGCCTTCGTCCTCGCCGAGGAACCAGTCGGCGACGGACGCCTTGTGCGACGGGTCGGCGCGGGCGATCGGCGCATTGAAGAAGCCGACGCCACCGGTCTGCTTGGTGTTGCCGGCGGCAACGTCGGCGGCGGAGATGTCGTCGGCGGTGCCCTTGATCGATTTGATCAGGACCGACAGCATTGTCGAGCCGAACGTGATGCCAAGCACGGCCCAGATCTGATCGGGGATCGACGGGAAGAAGCCGTTGACCACGGCCACCGGCGTGGTCGCGCCCTTCGGCAGCGTCGGATAGTGCCGGATCATCTCCGAAACCAGGCCGCCGTTAAAGATCGAGATTGCCATCACGCTGGTCAGCACCAGCACGGTCCAGAATGTGACCTGCGCGAGTGACAGGGAGTAGCGGCCATTCGGACTTGTCAGCGCGCCGAACGGCGTGCCGTTGACGCCGAGACCCAATCCGACGAGCACGGCGATGACGCCGAGCATCATCAGCGTGGTCGGGGTTCCCAGCGAGACGGTCTGAGCGCCGCTGGTGGGCACTAGCCAGCCTAACAGTCCACGGGTCAGATGCTGAAGACCCGACGTCAGGGCCAGGACAAATCCGTTCTCGCCCTCCTGTTTGACGACGAGGTTCGCCGAGGCATAGCTGATCGCCTCGCCCAGTAGAGTCTGGCATCGGAGGGCGTCAGGGTTCTCGATGTCGACCGAATTGCCTTGCTTGCGTGCCTCCTTGATGTTGCCGGCCCAAGTCGTCAGGTTGCCGACGCAGAAAGGAGCGAGTTTCAAATAATAGTCCTGCAGCTTTTTGTCGCGATCGTCTCGCGAAGATTGGCGCTCTGCGACCGACGTCCCCGCGACCGTGTTGTCCTGAACGCTAATGCAGTGGTCATTCGGCGGATCGGCACAAGGCGTTACAATTTTCAGCGTCGCGTCTTTAGTAAGACAGGCGCTCTCCTTGGCATCCTGCGTGTTCGCACAGCTTGCGCTGAGTGCTGCGACTTTCTGCTTTGCGAAGTCCTCGCTGAAGCCGCCCTGCTGATGCGTGAGCAGGTTGTAGGACTGCGTGATGCTGCTCGCCGTCCATAGCAGGTTGAAGGCGGCAAGGAAGAACAGGACGCCGCCGCCATAGCCGATCACGCGGCTCCAGGTCGGATAGTAGCGCCTGGTAGAGAGCGGCGCATTGGTGCCTGTTACCCCCGAGACGTAAGCCGCGCCCTGCGGCGATTGGTCCGAGGTCCAGAGCGCGTAGTACGGTCCTATCTTCTCATTGCCCTTGGCAACGTAGATGCCCTGAATCGGCGCGCCAGTCTGCTTGATCCATTGTGCGGCCGCGGGCAGCGGACGTTCCTTGGTCTCGACGGGCGCGTTGTCGCTGATTGGCCACAGCACAGCGCGCTTCGGGAGCGCCTGGCCATTGTACTGACCGCCTTTGACCTCAGGCCCGATGATCGTGTCGAGGCTTTTGTAGAGTTCGACGTTGGGATCGCTCAGTCGAGGCGGTTCTGCCGTTCCCCCGAATGCATTCTCGCCATGCGTGTTGGCGAGATTGCCGAGCACGGCGATCAAGTAGTTCGGGTTGCTGCCGTCCTGTGCAACCAACGGCATCGTCGTCCAGCCGCGCAATTCGTACCAGACGATCCCAAGCAGCTTCGACTGATCCACGTTCGCCCCCCCCCGACGACAATGTCCTTGGCCTCAACGCTAGATTGTGCTTTCTTGCGCGTCAAGCCAATGCCGCCGTCGAGGCATTTCAAGCATTGGTTGAGTGGGCGCGGGGGCGCTTCGTGGTCGATTTTCTTCTGGCTCATCGCAGCCAAGACCAGTTGGTTTTCGATCTGGGCGTCGCGGCCGGGGACGCGCGACACGGATTGCCGCCGCCGTTCGACAGTGCCCTGCCCGTGACGCACGTCACGCTTAAGGTGACGGGAACGGTCGACGGCGCTGCCGTGAATGTCGACGAGCGATACCAGCTCGCGACAGAGTTGCTCGTCCCCGAGCTGTTGTTTGACCAGGAAACCAAGCGCATCCGCTCTTGGGACAGCATCGAGCATGAAGCCGGCGTCCCGGTGCGGCGGTTGCGCCATCAGGCGCTTGATGCACTGCGCTCGGCGCTGCGCTCGCAATCGATCGATATCATGAGCTTTGCGCTTTTCAGGGCCAATAAGATCGCCGGCCAGGCCGTCGCCGCGGCCCATATCGAGATCAATCTGGACGAGTTGCTGCCGCCCGATCCCGCGCAGGGCGGACGCATGTCCGTCGCCATCTACGCCGGCGCCGTCCTGAACGCCCAAGTCTACAATCGTACGGTGCAGGGCACGCTGTTCGCGGCAGTCGTCTTCGATGCGACCTTGCACGCTGAGCTTGAATTTTCCTTCGACGCGCCGCGTCTTCCCGACCTCGACTTCCGCCTCCCGCGCATCAAAATCCCAAAGCTCGACTTCTCGGCCTTGCAGCCGGATCTCGATTTCTTATCCAAACTGTTACCTGCGCGGATACCGCTGCCGCAGTTGGCGATCGAGATGGTGTGGGCGGATCCCAAGCCCAGCTGCGCCGTCGCATTCGCCAATGGCGATCTCACGCTCAAGGTCGAGAACGGCAACGGCGCGATCCGGATGCGCGAGCCGCCCAAGAGCGACATCGCAACCGTCTCCGGCTTCGGACTGTCGATCGACGCCGGTGCGTTCCGGACCGTCGGCACGCTGGCGTCGCATGCGCCTCCGGTCCCGATTGCGGACGTCGTGCTGGACGGCAAGCTCACCGGGCCGGTCACGATACGCGCGACCGGTCTTACGGTCATGCCGAGCCTGCAATTCACGGCCACGCCCGCCGATCCGGTCGTCAGTGGAGCATTGATATTCGAAGCCAAGCGCGTCGAGATCAGGGCCAAGGAGGATCCGGATGTCGTCCTCGCCTTCACCGCAACGGTCGAGCTCACCTACACCGCCGACACGCCGCAAGACGGCAAGCCCGAGATCAAGCTGACCAAGCTCAGCCTGATCGATCCTTATCCGATCGAGCTCATTCGCAAGACGCTCGCCGCGATCGGCACCGGCGCGGACAAGCTGTACCGCCTGCTCCAGCAGATCGAGATGCCGCCGCATCCCGATATCCTGTCGCCGCCAAAGCTTCCCGATCCGAGCGCCTTGATCGAGCGCGTCGAGCGCATGCTGGCGGCGATCCTGAAGTGGATCGCGCGGCAGGCCGGCGCCGGCGGCCGTGCATTGGCGGATCTCGGCAAGGCCGTCGCCGATCTCATGACGAAGCTCATTCGCGCGATTCGGGACACAGCCTCCGACGCGACGCATGCGCTCAGCGGTCTGAGCATCGAAATCCGCCTCGAAGCGAGAACCTACGCGCTGCGGCAAATTGTCGTCATGCCGGCCTATCCGAGCGGAGGATCGCTCGGCACCAAGCCAGTCGACCTCTCCGTTCTCGGACTGCATCTCAGCGTCCCGACCACCTATCGCCCCTTCATCATCCTGGATTTCAGGGATCATTGGGGCGCACTCGCGCTCGGCAGCTCTACGGACAATGTGTCGCTCTGGACCGATCTGTGGCTCGACCGTGCGCCCAGTGACGGCAAGGCCGGCGTCACCGAAGCCGCGCCGGATGCCAAGGCCGCCGACGGCGACAAGCCGGATGCCCCGTTGATCAGCGTGACGTCCGGGCTCAAGGCGAGCCTGGCCCTCGTTGCGATCGAGGGCGGTGAAGCGAAGTTCTTTCGGGCGCTGCGCGAGGGCGCCGGCGGCGCGGCGACGACGGCCGTCTCGTTCGACAACGGCAACGAAAGCCTGACGATCGGCGCGGTCACGCAGCTCGAGGATTTCAACTTCGGCAACGATCTCGATGCGCCGAAGGTGAGCTTCAACAGCGACAAGGCCGAGCGGCTGCTGCCGTTCCTGAAGAAGCCGAGCACCAGTCCGGGCAACGCGTTCACGGACAAGTTGTCCCAGTTCATCAAGGTCAAGAAGGTCGAGACGTCCCGCCCTGTCACTCAAGACGGCGTCGCGAGCGTACCGCTCGAGGTCGAGGTCCATCTCGGCGACCTCGTCACGCAGACCACGCTCGAGCTGCAATTCAGCCTCCGCACGTTCAAGACCAGGATCGAGGGCGAGGGCACCTTCACGGTCAGCGGGCCGCAGACGACGCTGCCCTTCCTCGGCATGGAAGCAACGATCAAGCCGATCGATTCGTCCGTCGCCGGCACCAAGCCGTTCCCGCAATTCCTGCTCGATCTGTCCACGGGCGATCCCCGCCTCTCGCTCGCGAAGGGGGCGCAGATCGAGCTCGCCTTCAACAAGGTTTCGACCACCGGGCGCGGCATTGTCTTCCGCAGCACCGACCTGCTCGTCTCCGGTGACGGCATCGATTTCACGGCGACGACCGATCCGAACGAACCGGTGACGCTCGCCGGCGTCAATACCGCGTTCCGGTTTCGGGCCGGCACGCTTGCGGTCAAGCGCAGCGAAATCCAGTCGTTCTCGCTCCAGGGCTCAGGCCAGCTTCCGCCCGACCTGATCGGCGAGGCGAGCGCCGACGTGCACATCATGATGGGTCCCGACGCGGCGGGACGGCTCAGCGTGTCCAGCGCCGGCGGCGACATTGACAAGAGCGAAGATCCGATCACATGCGAGTCGACGCGGTTTCGCTTTTCGCTCACCCATATCGGCTTCGAATTCGTCCAGAGCGACGGCAGCTATCACTTCTACTTCACACTGACTGGCACTGCGGAATTCCGGCCGCGCCCCGGCGAATTCGACGCCGGCCTGCTCAAGTTCCTCAGCCGCACCAAGATCATCCTGCACAAGGTGCCGCTCGCCGGTGATCCCAGGGTGCTGGCGCGCTATATCGAGTTTCAGGTGCCGGTGGATCCGCCGGTCCGCGCCTCGCTGTTCGACATCTTCTCCTTCGAGCTGCGCGGCATCGGCTTTCATCCGTCATCCGCTGCGTTCGGCGGTGCGCCGGCGATGTCGATTTCCGGGCAGGTCAACTTCGCCGAGTTCGGCGATATTCCGAGTCCGGAGTTCGACTTCCACGAGATGTGGATCGCGCCGCCGCCGCCCGGCGGCAGTTTGCCGCGGGTCCGCTTCGACGGCCTCACCGTCGGATTGTCGCTCGGCAGCATGGCGCGCGTCCGCGGTACGGCGATCGCGGTCGATGACAAGCTGCCGTCGATCTACCCTCCCGATGTGCTGCCGGCCAACGTGACGGCGCAAGGCTTTCTCGCGTCAGGCGAGCTGGCGATCTCGGGCTGGGCCGACATGTCGGCGGCGATGGGCTTCCTGGAGCTGAGGCGGGCCGACGCGGATATCCGCCACGCGTTCTTCCTCTACGCGCAGCTCAACCGCATGTCGCAACCGATTCCGACGCCGATCGGGACTTTCTATCTGCGCGAGGCCGGCTTCGGCTTCGGCTTTCGCTATACTCTGGCGGGCCTCCAGCGTGCTGATACCGTCAGCAAACCGGCGCAGCTGGTGGCGCTGCTCGACGAAGTCTCGAAGTACCAGGGCGACCTCGCCAATGTGAAGGCCTGGCTGCCGGAGCCCGAAGGCAACCGGCTGACGCTGGCCCTGCGCGCGCTGTTCACCGTCAACACGGCCTCGGCGCCGGGCACCTACGACAAGGCTGCCGAGGATCCGCCGGAGGGCGGTCCGGCCAATCCGGTGCTCTTCGATTTCATCGCCGCGCTGCGCTCGGATCTCACCTTCCTGATGTCGGGCCGGGCCTGGATCGCGGTGAACTACGCCGACTGGCTCAAGGGCGAGTCGTGGCACGACAAGCCGATCATGCGCGGCTATCTCTACATCTCGGTTCCGCGCAAGCAGTTTTTGGCGCGGCTGATCGCGGATCCGTCCGGTCACATCGGCGAGCATCCGAAACTGCCCGCGCCGCTCGTGCTGGCGATGAAGAGCGTGCGCTGGTCGTCGACGCTGTACATCGACGAGACCATGTTCCACCAGGAGTTCGGCTGGCCCTACGAGCTCGGCTTCACCCTGAAGGACGACGAGCACGACAGTTTCGCGGTCACGGTCGAAGGCGGCAATGTTCTGCGCATCACCGACGGCGCGGTGCTGTACGGCATCGCCTTCCGTGCCCGCGGCTTCTCGCGCTTCTCGGGCCAGATCGGCGGCAGCAGCCTCGGCGCATCGGTGGAGGCGAGGGCAGATTTTGCGCTCGAGGCCAAGTTCATCGCCTATCTGTCGGTGGCGCATCCGTCTGAAACATTCTTCTACGGCGCCGTGCAGCTCGACATCACGATCAGCTTCTCGGTGCGGGTGTGGATCTCCTTCACGATATTCCGTCACGAGATCAGGCTTGAGGCGGGCTTCTCGATCTCGCTGACGATTTCCGTCGGTGTCGAGCTGGTGGTTGCGGCGCGCTCTCCGGCGCTCGGCGGCCGCCTGCATGCCTCTATCAGCGTCGGCGCATTCGGCCGCACGCTGCGCCTCGGCGTCGGCCTTTCCTTCAACGATGGCCTCCTGGACGACACGCGCGCGCGCGTCGCGCGTTTCATGCAGCTCGGCCTCGGTGCCCAATATCCGGATCCGGAGGCGGGCACACCGGTCCCGCCGCCGGCGCCGCCGCGCAACCAGGTGCAGGACAAGGGCGACCAGATCGTCGATACCGCGGCACAGACCAACGACGCGCTGGCCAACCCGCCGCGGCCGGCGCCGGCTCCCGGTACGCCACCGGATGCGATCGTCGGCGAAACGCTCGACAATGCGGCGTTCTGGGCGATGCTGTTCCCGACCCGGGTCGGCAGCGAGACGTGGTACCTGTTGCAGTTCGTGCCGCGCGATCATTCGGCGCCGGGCGCCGAGATTCCGCCGAGCAGCGCCACGTTCTACGCGCCGCCCGACGTGGCATGGCGCGATCTGCCGGCGAGCGACGACCCCACGCCGCGCGCCTGGGATCATCGCCTGCTGTTCGGCGACGGCTGGAGTCTTCCGGCGGCTGCGAAGTTGGTCGTGCTGACGCCGGACGGCAAAGGCAGCGCGGCCGGATTCGTCGGCCAGACCCTTCCCACCCATGTCGTCTGGGACACGGTGGTCGCGCAGGGCGATGATGCCTCGCTCAAGCTGCACCGTTTCATGCCGGCCTGCTTCCTCGATCCACCTCCGCCGGCGCAAGCTCAGTTCTATACCGAACCCGCGCGACAGCCGCTCGACGGGACCCAGTCGCTGCCATCCGATCCGGATGAAGCCGCAAAGATGCTCGCCGAGGCATCGCGCCATCGCAGCCTGCTCGACCCCAGAGGCGCGCGCGAGGCGGACATTCACGAGCGGCGCTCGGCGGTCATTGCCACGATCTGCGAGTCGGCGGTGCGGATTGCCGCGGCGGGCGCGCCGGCGGATCCCGCCGACGGGTGGCCGACGGCGCCGAAACCGGGCATCGACGCCAGGCAACTCGGCATGACCTTCGCCGTCAACGAGGCAGCCCTCGATGCGTTGTTTCCGACATGGCGAAACCAGGACCAGCCGCCCGAGGGCGCGTTCACGATCGCGACTGCGGGACATGCGGGCAGCGACATCGTTCCCGTACCGGCGCCGACAAACTGTGTGCGCCTGTTCAATCCGCCGGATCGTTTCTTTGCGGCGGCGCAGCCGCGCCTCGCGGGCGCAGTCGGGAGCCGCGCCGACGCCACCATCACGCTCGACTGGGATCTGGAGCCGACATGGGGCAGGTCGAACAGCGTCTATCACGACCCCGAATTCCATCTGAAGCATTACGAGATCGAGCGGCGGATCATCGGCCTGTCGGCACGGCCGCGCTTCCAGACGGTGAAGGCCGGTGCGCCGATCCGTTACGACGCCGCACACGGGAAATGGGTGATCCTGCGCAGCAAGTACCAGTTCGTGGACGATCTGACCGATCTTCCCGAGGATTTCCGCCGTGCGCTCCAAAAGAAGCCGCCGCAAGGCGACGGCGCGGCACCCGTCGATCCCCTGACGTTCTGGAAGCAGAACCGTGAGCTGCAAGGCCTCCAGTCGGTCCAGCTGAGCTACACGGTGGTGGCGGTCGACATCGCCGGAACTCGCGCCGATCCGGAAGTCGTCGTCGTCGAAATCAAGCGCCCGCCGGACGAGGCCGTGCCGCTCAGGCGCGCCAGCATCACGTTCGCTTATCCGCGGCTTCCCAACTTGCAGGATGCCAAACCGGTGGCCCCGGCGCTCGAGCTCGTGGTCGAAGATTCCGAGGTCGATCGTCTGCTGAATGCGAAACCTGCGGATGATCTGAAGCGGCGGCGGACCCGCTACACGATGCGGATTGCGACCGAGCGGGCTGTCGGCGCCGGCCTGTTCGGCATCGACGCCATTACCGAGGCGCTCGGCCGTCCGTCAGTCCCGGCAGCCGGCGACAGGCCGCGCGCCAACGAACAGGATTTCACGCTGATCCAGGACGATGCCAGCCATGATAGCGTGTCGATCACGCACCGCGTCGCCGACAAGACGAGGCCCGACGGCTTCAAGGATCTGCCGCCGCTGAACTACCGTATCGACAAGGCCGGCTTGAACGGACTTGCCAAATATCTCGGCATCGACAGCGATCCGGAGGTCAAGGCCTCGCGCATTTATCTGCGGCCGCAGCTGAACGTCAACGGCAGCGACATCGGCAAGTCGCGCTGGATCGCCGCCGATCTCGTCATCCGCATCCTGTCGGACAAGCAACCGGTCGTCGATGCCGCGGTCGAACGTTTCGAGCATCCGCTCGAGGTCCGCTTCGGCGCGTTGGGTTTCGGTGACATGAAGGTCGAGGCAGGACGGCTGCTGGTGCGTTACCCGCATCCGGACAGCACGCTCGACCAAATGGTTCATCAGCCGCAGGCCCAGGTGGTGTTGCGGCGCGACGGCGACAGGCGCGTCGCCACCCGATTGTTCTGGAACGCGCGGCCGCAACAGCTGCGGCTTGCCGACGCGTTCGCCGGCAAAAAGGGGCTCGCAGCCCTGGTCGGCGGCTTCGACGTCTTCAGCATCGACTACGACACCATGACCCGCGGCATGGTCGATGATGCCAAGGCAAATGATGCCGAGGTGTCGCGCATCGCACGCTACGCCGGGCGTGTGCAGTTGCTGCCGCGACGGCTGGCCGGGCTGGAGCCGTCCGAGACCGGCGATTTCAGCAAGGTCGAGGCGTTCTATCCCAGCGACACGATCCGCGAAGGCGGCACCAACGGCAGCGCGCCACCGCTATCGGGGCGCGATCACCCGTTCTATTCGAGGGCGGAATCGCTCGTGGTGTGGCCGCAGCGGATTCTCCGCCGCATGCTGCTGCCAAATCCGCCGGATGAGGCGATCGACGTCATGTTCGCCCTCGGGCGCCCGCGCACGGTCCGCGCGACGCTCGAGGGATTTCCGAAGCTGCATGCCGGGACCGCCATCACCACTTGCCTCGTGACCCAGGGCGTCCAGTCCGCCCCAGACGCCCCGCTGGAGCTACCGCGGCCGGTGGCCGGCTGGACCGTCGGCGAGTTGCGGCGCGCGCTCCAGGACATGTACTGGAAGCCGACCGGCGGCGATCCCGACCAACTTCTGCGCGACAGCCCCGCGGCGTTCGCGGGCGTCAAGCTGACGCTGGAGGCCTTCAACGCGGATGGCATCAGCGTCGGCACGACGTCGATCCCGCTCGCGCTCGCCGCCAAGCTTCATGCCATCCTCGCCGATGTCCTCGAGCTGCTGCGCTACGCGCCCGGGCCGCGCCCGTATCGCCGCTATGAGCCGGTGCTGGAGAACGCGCCGATGCCGAAGGCGACGACGGTCTCCGGCTATATAGACGAGACCTTGCCGGACCGCGATCCCTACGGCTGGGGTGTCCTGCGCACGGCGGGACTGGCGCTGTCGCTGCGCCTGTTCGATACCGCCGACCGCACCTATCTCAAGGCGCCTGCCGCGCTGGATCGCATCAACGAGACGCTGAAGATCGTATCCGCCGTGTACGCCGCGGCGGCGCCGCAAGCGACGGCCGCCTTGGTGCCATTTGTTGATCTCATTGCGCGTCCGAACGGGCTGTTGGACATCGCCTCGTTCGACGGCGGCACGCCGAACGCCGCCGGCATCGGCGTCGGCGATGACCTGCTCGACAATGAAGCGCTGGCGTTGACGCAGGTGTCGCTGCGCCCGGCCGCCGACCGCCTGGCTCGCGCGCAGCCATCGGTGCACTACGTCCTGATCAGGATGAAGACGTCGCAAGCCGAGCGGATCAAGGCGGTGCAGGAGGCGATCGCAACCGACGCGGCCCTCGACAATCTGCGCAAGGACGCCAGCGTCAAGGACGAGGCGACCGCCAAGGCGAGGGACGATCTCGCTACCGCTCCGGACGATCAGGCGAAGGTCGCTGCGCTCGGGAACGCCGAAGGTCAATCGGCTGCCGCGTGGGACGCGGTGACGAAGCAAGAGGAACTGATCAGGATCAAATTCAACGTGCTTACCGTCAAGCTTCAGCCGTCCGAGCACAACGTCGTGTTTGACGTGATGGATGTGACGCGGTCGGTCACAAGCCCCGTGGTCAGCGTGCTCGCCAGCCCGAGCCTGCTGCCTGCGCAGCAGAACGATCCTTCGCCGCTCGAAGAGACGGTCGCGGCCGAGGTGAAGCTCGATGCCGGGATGGTCGATCGCATCGTCGGCGTTGTGCGCGTCATGGCCTGGAAGAAGGATGGCGGCGGGTTCAGCGAGGACGAAGCGAAGCTCCTGATCGGCATCGAGATCGATTCCCCCCACGCGGTCGAACTCGAATTGGTCGCGGGTCCGCTGTTCGAGGCCGGTGCCGGCACGCTCGATCCGTTCGGTCGTTTCGGCGCCATGCCGGCCCGACGCCTCGCATTGCTCGTGCATGGCTGGCCCGACAAGGACGGCAAGCTGCTCGTTCGGCCTTCGAAGGCCTGCGCCGCCGCACTCGCGAACTTCCTGGGCTATTTCAGCGAGCTCGAGCCGACCAAGCTCGGGGACATCGTTCAGCAGAGCGAATTCTGGACGCGGGTCGCGTCCTGGACCGCACGCTTTATCGACCACGGACCAGCAAAGCCAATTGCGCCGCCGGCGCCTTCTGCACTCGAGCCGTTGATCGCGTTTGCGACGATCACGCGTCCGGATCCGTGGCGTGTCGCGCCGGGGCCCGACGGCAGGGTCGAGATCATGCTGGTCGAGAAGGACCGCTTCGGTCACGTGCGTCGCTATGCTATACGGCCGTTCGGCCGTTACGATAATTTCGTCGAGGCCGTGCACGGCGAGAGCGGTGCGAAGCGTTCGCAGCCGACCCTGGCGGGCGCGTTGCTCGACGATGCCGGCAACTTCACGGCCAATGCGTTTGCCGACGCGGTGCTGCATCGTACCGAGCCGATGGCGCCGCCGGTCGTGCTGCTGGCCCGCCGCGTCGAGGACTTCCTGCCGGACAGCGAGAGCCTGAAGGATATCGCCAGGGCCGACCGATTGGCGCGGCAGCGGCAGCCGGGGCGCGTGCTCGAGCTGACGATCGCGCGTCATGACGAGGAGGTGCTGTCGGATGCCAACCGCCTGACCGAAGGTGCGCTGGGTTTCCGCGAGATCGGCGTCGGCTTCTGGCGTCAGTTCACCTACAAGGCATGGGGCCGGGTGCTCGAGCACAGCACCGATGGTGAGGCCATCGACTACGACGAGCCGTTCGGCCCGTTCAAGGCGACGGGCGATTTGCCGCCGGTACTGCCTACCGCTCCGCCCCTGACGGTCGACTCCAACGCGTTGCTCCCGATCCAGAAGCTTTTGCCCGACATCTGGCGCGGTGCCCATGCGCTGCGACTGACGACGTTGCCCTTCGGCTTCCGCACCCACGCGCTGGCCTATGCGGCGTCCGGCGTGGTCGTCTCCAAGCCGGCCGGCGCGACGCTCGAGGAAACCTATTACGAACTGCACCTGCCATGGGCGAAGTCGGCGGACGAAGAGGCCTTTGACAAGGCTGGCACGGCGCGGCATCGGCGCGAGCTATCGTCCGCACCCACATGGGGCGTGACAAAGGCGGCGGGCAAGCTCGAGGTCGTCGTCAGGCTGCCGCTGGTCCGTGTCATCGACTGCATGGATATCGATGCGCGCAATCTCTGGTTCGGCACCGGACACGAGCCGGACCTGTTCGATGTACCCGATCCCGGCGCGCGCTATCGGGTCTCGATCGAGGCCTCGGGGCGCTCCGTCGAGCCGCAGCTCGAGATTCTCGCATCGCCGCCCGACCCGCTCGCGCCACCCCCGGGCTCGGCGGACGCAAAGCAGGGGCACTATATCGTTCAGTATGTCGGCTCCAGCCTGGAGTCGCCTCAGCATGGACCTGTCGTCAACCGCCGCGGGCGGGTTTGGGAGCTCAACGTCCATGCCTCCGTCAAGGGCGTGACGAAGCAGGAGCTGAAAGGGCTCAACTTCGGCGCCATGATCGCGGCGGCGCTGGACTCGGCTGCGCCGTCATGGCCACCGCGCGGTGCGATCGCGAGTTTCCGGATTCACGACACCGCGATTTCGGCGTGGCTGAAGATCCACAACGGCGCCGCCCACGCGCTGACCATTACGCCCTATCGCAACGGCTCGGATGCGGCGGGCAATCCCGTCTACGACTGGGCCCGGCTTCGCGCCAGCGCCACGGCGTGGCGTCAGGAGATCGAACCCTACGGTGCCGCGGCGACGCAGGCGCTGGACGATGAGCTCGCCAAAATCCTCAACGTCAATACGAATGCGGATTGGCAGACCATCTTCCACACCGCGCCGGACCAGCCGGCGACGGTTCAGGTCGCCAAATGGCTGCTCGGAATTCCGCTGTCGGATGCGCAGCCCGGGTTGCGTCTTGCCGACAGCGAGGTTTGGACGTGGCATTGGAGCTGGGCCGACTTCAAGGATACCGACCGCGCGAACCGCGAGATTCTCGAGGCGGCGTTCGATCGCGCGCAATGGCCAGGCGCTAATCCGAATCTCGACATGGCAGCGCTGTTGCGGCCGCGGCTGCGGGCGCATGCCTTGCAGGCCAAGCGCAACGGCGAGCTCAATCCCTACGACATCCCGAGCTGGACGATGCCGGTTGCTCCCGGGATCGCGCCGCTGTTCGACAAGCTGGCGGACCCGCTGCTCCCGATCCCGGACTGCTTCATGCTGACGCATACGCATGTGCTGAGCGTGCAGGGGACCATGACGGCCGACGAGCGCCGCGATCGGTTGAGCGCGGCCTTTGCCGCATTGGAAAGTCTTCGCGGTGGCGCCGGTGCGATCGAGGCGCTCGGTGCGATTGAGGACGCGACACCCGGCCAGCCGCTCGACATCCGGGTCACCCTGGTCCTGCCGGCGCGCACATCGGCCGCGGCATTGACGGCGCTGGCCGAACTGGGAGCGATTGGTTCGGTCGTTGACGGCACGGCGGTGGTGCTGACGGAGCCGCCGGGCGATGACGATTTCGCCGCCCTCCAATCCGCAGCGATCCAGCTGCCTACGGACGCGGTGGTCTATTTGCGCAGCGCCGCGCAAGACCAATTGCTCGGCGCGGGCAGGCGCCTGATGCTGGATCTGTACCGGGGCCTCGCCGTACCGGCGCAGGCTTTCATCCACCGGAGCTGAAGGCATGGCAGACTGGGGAGTCAGACTTCGCAGGGTCGTCCTCGTTGGACCGAGGACCGGAAAGGACAGCTTTCTGTGGACGGCCCGGCTGTCGACGGCGTTCAGTCGCGGCTCCGTGCCGGCGCCGACCGCCGGCGTGCGCGTGTTGTTGCAGTCGGACCGGACAGCCAAGCTTAGCCCGGCGGCGCTCTGGGCGAGCGGCGGTAACGATCAGGTCGATTTCCACGTGCCCCAATTGCTCCAGTTCACGCTGCGTGGCGAATACAACGAGCCGGATCACAACTCGGACGAACCGTTCGACCGCGACAGGCTCAGTCTCATCAATGCCGCGCCACAGCGCCTCAAGACGTTGTCCTCGGCCGGGCTGAAGCCGTTTGCGACGCCGACCGCCGTTCCGGTCTTCCGCGGTGATGCCGGTTCTGCAGACTGGCCGTCGCAACATCTGTGGGAGCCCGACAGTCACGGCGAAATCGAAGTGCCGCCGTTCCAGCTGACGGACGGCCGCATTCCGGTCTGCATCACCGGCGAGCGCAACGACAGTCCGGGCTCAGCGTCGCAATGGCTGGACGTCGCCAACAAGCTCGCCTTCGGCACGGTGGGCATAAACGTCGACCAGGGCGGCCTCGTCGCCGACCTCGTACCTGACGGCCTTGAGTTCGATGCCGAGATCCGCAACCCGCTCGCACCCTTCATGCGCAAGAGTGGGGCATCCGCTGACGAACTGAAAAAGCTGGAGCGGGTGCAGGTTCGCCTGCGGCTGGTCTATGCCGGCTACAAGGTCGGGACCGGGCTCGACGACTTTGCCGGCGGCCCCTATGCGCTCGACCTGGTTGGCCCGTCCGCCAGGGATGCCACTGCGCTGCCGAGGCTTTGCGCGGCCCTGTCGAGCATGGCCGAGATGCTGCGCCGGGAGGACGACGGGCGTAGTCCGCTCATAATGCGGCCGGATACGACCGATGGCATTCCGCGGTTGCGATGGTGGCTGAAGGACAATATGCGGCTGGCCGGACCGGCAAATGTGTATGGCGCGGATCTGGCCGCGTCCACCGCGCGGCCGTCGATCATCTCGGATCAGGTCGAAGGCGGGACGTTGCAATCCACCGCAGCGGTCGCCGCGCGCCGCGTCCGTTTCGAGCGCAAGGCGCTCGATCGCGACATGGAGATGCGGCTGATCGTGGCCGCGGATGAGCCAAACATCTCGGTCGACGAAGCGTTGCGCATCGCGCGCGAGCCGGTGATCGACATGACCTGGAACCGGCCGGGTGGGGGCGGCACGCCGGGCTTTACCGTCGCCATGCGCGGCGCCGCCGGTGCGGACATTCCGCTCGGCATCGAGCGCGCCGCCTTGCAGGACCGTCTCGGCACGCTCTATCGCACCGCCAAGGCGCTGCCGACGGATGTCGACCAAGCCCCGTTCGTCTTCATCCTGGTTCAGCGCGGCCTGCTCCAGCTCCCGCTGCCGCCGGCCGATGCGGACATCGGGACCGGCAACGACACGCAATCGTCGCAGATCGGCCGCGGCGCATTGATCGGCAGCATCGTCGCGCGCGTGGCCGGCGCAAACGCCGTGCCGCGATGGGCCGAGATCGATTCGGCAGCTTCGGTCGCCGTCACGGCCAGCTGGAAATACATGCAGGCAACGGGGCTCGGCCCGGTCGAAACGGTCGCGATCCAGGCCAAGGCGCCACGCGGCGGTTTGCGCGGGTTCGTTTGGGCCGCGGATTCGAGCCCCACGCCGACCGAGATCGTCCCGACCCTGCGCGGCGGGCCGGCCGCGGTCCGCGATGTCGAATTGCGCTTCGGCGAGGATGCCGATGCCGGGTTCGGCGTCTCGCTCGGCGCGTTTCGGACCGACGCGCCGGACACGCCCGTGACCGTCAAGTTTCAAGGGCCGATCCCAAAACAGACGCCGGTCGGCTGGCCGGCCATTGTGGCGACAGCCTGGCTTGGCCACGAGACGCTGCCGCTGGCGGCGTCGACCGACATGACGCGCACGGCGGCCTCCTCAACCGAGCCGTCACTCTCGCGCGAGCTCGTCGCCCACCGTCTTCGCAACGAAGAGGCCGGCGGCGAGCTGCGCTGGAGCGCCACGGCGAAGCTGTGGCTGCGGCAGTCGCGGCTGTCGTTCGATCCCGGCAGCGCGTTGGACGACAGCGGCTGGCCGTGGCCGCAGAGCGGCGCCGGCAAGCCCGGCTGGTCCGAGACGCCGTCCGTCACCATGGTGATGCCGACATTGCCGGGCACCGAGTTCGCGGCGGCGTCCCTCAGGGCGCTCAACCTCGCCGATATGCGCATGGCGCTGCGCTTCGATCTGCCGATCCTCGACGGCTATTTCGCAGCGGTCGCGCCGCGGCGTTCGACCGAAGCCGATTCCGATTCGACGGACAAGACCGCGCCGCAACCGCCCACCTCGCTCGATCCGGCTGCGCTGACGGCGGCCTGGATGGCCGCCGCCGACAGGCTGGCCTTGACGCGGACGCAGCTGGCCTACGCGACGCCATGGATCAGCGCCTCGGCCACCCCGGTCAATGTCGCGATCACGGGGTTGTACGAGCCCTACACATGGTCGCCGGCATTCGGGTTCGACCCTCGCGTCGAGATTGCGACGTTCTTCGCGCCGATCGGCATGTACAGCCTGTGGCAGGGCGCGGTTGGCGAGAAGGCGTGGGGCAAATCGGCGCTGCGGGGCGTGTCGGGCGTGTTCAAGATCAGCGGCGAGGCGCTGCAATGGTCGGGCCTGATCGAGAAGCCGAAACCCGACAGCGGTGAAGTCAATGCCACGGGATTTGCGATCGCCGCGCGCAGCGCCGACGGCAAATCGATCGACACACGCAATTTCGGACTAGCGTTCGCGCCATGGGACATGCCGAAGCCGCTCGTCTCGGGCGGACGGCTAGCGCTGCGGGCGGCGACGGTCAACAAGGCCGATTGGCAGTTCGCGACGCCCACGGAAGCGTTCGCGGTGAGCCTGCTCGGGGCGCACGGCAAATTCTGGTTCAGCAACTTGCCGCTCAAGGGGCTGAAATTCGCTGGCGCCGACAATCCGCTCGAGAGTGCGTCGGGGCCGGCCGCCAATTTGTTCGACGGCGATACGCTGCCGCTGTCGAACTATGAGTGGCGATTTTTCTGCGACGAGGGCGGCGCACGCGCTTTCGATGTTCCGCTCGGGCCGTATCGGTTCCGGCCGTTGCGGCTGTGGGCGGTGGAGTTCGAAAACCCTGCGGACGACAAGGTCGCGCTGAAGCGTGTCGTCATCGTCGGGCGGCTCGCGATGTGGTCGCCGACCACGACGGACGGCCCTTACGGCTTCGACGGCAATGACGAGCTCGGCAACATAGTCGAGCTGGGCCTCGAAGCGGGCGCCGGCGGCATGGCGGCGAAGACGCTGCGCCGGATCAGCGTGACGCGGGACAAGCTCGGCAAGATGTCGTTCGTCCCGGCGCCGGCGGCGCCGCTGGAATTCGAGCTGCGACCACCAGTCCATTGGGGCGTGTTTGGCAGCGGCGCCATCGACCCGAACAATCCGCAAGATGTGCGCGCGAGGCTCTCGACCGTGCTCCAACTCACGCTGGAGCAGGCCGCCGGCATCGATGCCAACGGGATCGTCTTCAGCGATGCGAGTTTGCGCGCGACGCTATTTGGAAGCGCGATCAAGCTGTCGGGCGGCGCCATCAGCGCCGACGGGCATACGCTGACCTGGACAGCACCGAAGGTGCCATTGGTGAAGGCCGGCATCACGCTGTGGCAGGTCGTCGTGAGCTGGCTGGCCAACCAGGCGCCGGAGATCCGCACGACCGCGTGCGCCACCGTCGCAGTTCGCGGCCATGAGGGCTCGGCCATTCGCGCGGTCGACTGGAGCATCGGCGATGCCGTCCGCTGGTTCGGGCTCGCGCTTCCGGTCGAAGAGCTGAAGATCGATCACGGGCGCGGCGCGCTGCTGGCCAGCATCGCCAAAACGACGCCGAGCGGAACGTTTATCGACGGGCTTGCGCTCGGAGACACCGTGACCGCCGGGTCTGTCGCGCTGGTTGCGCAGTTGCGGCCGGAAGAAGCCTGGCCGAGCTGGACATTCTCGGCGGGCCACGCCCGGTTTCGGGCCGAGGATAGGCACCTCGGCTTCACACTGTGCCAGCGGCTCGATCCGGTCGGAAACGCGCCTTTCGACATCTGGCGCTCTCGGCTCACGGTCGACCTTGCCGTTCGGCAAGCGCCGAGTCCAAGCGGGATCAAATGGCCGACCTCGATCACGGCGTCGCGGTCCGATGGCACGGCAGTTCCCATGGCGAGCGGTGGCATGATCGCCAATCTCAACGGCAAGAACGTCAGCCTCGCCGTCGCGAACGACATGACGCTCACGCACGAGGTCGCATTGCGGTTGCGCGGCCATCTGCTGCCGGCTGAGCTGCTGGCCGAGAATGCGACCAGCAAGACTTTCGCGCTTGCGGGCCCGTGGCGGGTCTTCGCCCTTGCGCTTCACACGCTGTCCGCGGCTGACGGCAGGCGGCTGGAGTGGAAGTCGCTGGATCATGTGGCGATCTTCGACCTGCGCCGGACGATGATGGATGCGCGGGCGTCCAACGGTGGCAAGCCTGAATACGCTTTCGCGGCGCGCTACCTCGGTATTCCACCGGCCGCAGGTGTCAAGCATCCGGGAATTGTCGAGCGTGCGCTGGCCAATGCCGGCTTCCCGATGAAGATGATCGCCCAGGCATTTCACGACGAGACGCTGCCCGTCCAGCCGGTCCTGTTCGCAGTGGGCGCCGGTGTCACCCGCAGCCGGATCGGCAAGATGGAGGGGGGAGTCGTGCTGGCAATGCCATGGGTTTACGGTATTGTCGGCGCCGCGCTTCCGGACCTCCTGAGCTTCGACCAAAGCGGCAGCGGTCCATGGGAGGTGTCAGACGTCGACTATGCGGCCGGCCTGCCCGCAGGGCTCGGCGGCCGCACGCAGGCCCACACGCTCGAGAACGAGAGCGAGGCGAGCATTCATGCCATGCTTGCGGCCGGCTTTGCGCAATCCGGCCCGGACGCGACGTGGCACTGGAAGGCGCTGGTGCCGGTCGACCAGTCGTTCGCCAAGGCCTTGCCCGGCACGGCACTAAGCAAGACGCCGCTGTGGATTCACGCGATGATCGCGGTTCGCGAATTGTGGCAGAGCGCGGCGCCTCTGTTCGCGGCAAGCCGGGTCCAGCTGCTGCGGCCCGATGTCGTCAACCTGATCCCGTCGGGCGACACCGACGGACGCGCGGTGGCGCTGGCGCTCGCTGACCCGCCGGACGCCGCGCCAAGCGCGCTGCCGCAGGCGATCCGCATGCTGGCCGTCGGCCGGTCCGCGTCGATCCGCCCGAAACTGCGCGACTTCAGCAGCCAGAGCGCGGACTGGTCGCAATTGCCCGGGCGGGCACGCGACGGGCTGCTCGATCCGCTGATGGTGGTCGCGCAGCTGAGCGCGTCGCCCGAAGCGCAGACCGCCGCGGCGCGTGCCCGCACGGCGACTGCCGACGAATTCGAGGGCGCCGACGAGTTCGATCTTGATTGGCCCTATGGCGACATCATCAGTGCGGCGGACGATTTTGGCGTTGCTGCGGTGACATCGCTGCGGCGCCTTGACGATGTCGTCTATCCCTCCGGCGCGCTGGGCTGGCCGTCGGCGGCCCGCATCGCCGAGCTTTCCCGACTCGCGCCCGGCATCGGCGATGAGGCGATTGTCCGCAATGAGAAGGCCGGCGTCAGCGGCCGCGTCCGCAGCCACGCCTGGCCGCCGCGCGCGCTCGGTGGGGAGGCGTCCGCACCCGATGCGATCTTCCTGACCATGAATGAACGTCCCGTGTTCGAGCGTCCCAAACTGTCGCAGCTGGTCTCGCAGGCGGCCTTGCATCTGCTGCCGGCTCCGCCGCGTCGGCGCGTGCCGTTGAAGAGCGATCTCGACGACGTCCTCAAGACGCGTGCGCCGGTCTATCCGGGGCAGGTGACCCCGGTACATGACGCGCTGCCGATCATTCCTCCCGGCGTCGAGCATCTCACCGTCGGACAGCGGCCAGGCACGCTCTATGCGACGCGCGACGACGCGACGATTGCGCTGACTGACGATGCGGGCGCCTTCGATCCGCAGTTCTCGCGCTTCGGCCGCCCGGCCGCCGCGGGACCAGCCGTATTGCGTCAAGGCCGCACGCCGCGCTCAAGCGCATTCCCGCGGACCAACAAATTGCCCGAGCGCCGCCGCACCTTCGTCGCGCAAGACGAGACGTTCGGGACGCCGCCATCGGACGAACTGTCTCCATTCCGCTGGATGGCCGGAACGGCCGCGCTGTTGCGCGATGAGAGCCAGATTTCCGAACGCAGCCTGCTGTTCCGGATGAGCACGCCGACGGGCGGCATAATCGACGCCAACTGGAACGGGCGGATCACGATCGATGTCACCTCGGCCTCGGCCGACGACTATGCTGGGCTGCTCGCTCTCGTAACCGCTCTCGCCGCGCGCCCAAGTCTCGACGGGCTGATGCCGATCCTGTCGATCGGACCGGCGGTCTATCGGCTCACGCTCACGTTGCCGACGCAGACGGACCCGCCGCTCAAGTTTGTTGCCGATCTCGCCTCGGCCGATGCCGATTCCGTGCGCAGCGCGTTGCGAACGGCGACGGCCGACACCCGCATTGCGCTTGCAATCACCTTTGCCGCGCCGCCGGGCGCCGGCGAGCTCGAATCGTGGCGACCGACCGTGTCGCTGCCGATGGCGCTCGCGCCGCACGACCGTCCGGCCTTCCCGGTCGCGCTTGCGACATTGCTGTTTGCGGATCCCGCATACGACCGCGAGTTGGCCGGACCGGCGCTGCAAAAGCACAGCAACGAGGGCAGCACGCCCTGGCTGATCGCGATCGACCGCTTCCAGTACGACCGCGCGACGCGTGTGAACTTTGCGTTCGGCGAGATTGATCCCAAGAGCGGCCTGTTCATTCCGCCGAATTCCGTCACTCGCAGTGTCGCCTTCAAGATCAAGCCCGCAGCCGCCCGCTCCGACCTTTCGCCGCCGCCGCGCCTGATCGCGATCCGGGGCAGGCCAGGCGTAGGTTCGCCGAAGACGATCAGCTACACGGCGATGACGGCCCAACATTACAGCGTTTCGCTCGAGCAGTTCGTCGAAACGCGGTCCGACGGCACCAACATCGTGGCCGATGAGACGACGATGGTCGTCTTCAATCCGGGAGATCAGCTGGAGATCTTCGTGCTGGATAGCGAGCTGACCGTCAGCGCGCTGGTCGTTGCCGAGCCGGTTCTGGTGCCGCCGCCGGCCGTCTACGCATTGGTGGTGATCGACGGCTACGAGACGCAGACTCGGCGCTATGCTCACGGCGGAGTGCCGCTGTTTGCGTCGGGGCCCCTGCCGCAGGTGCTCGAATATCCGGACATGGTCGGCGATCTCGCGCGCGGCTTGGTAAAGCGTCGTGCGATCTTCCAATGGAATTACGGTCTCGAGGGCACGCCCGCGCAAGGCGACGGCGCTCCCCGCGCCACGCTCGTCAAGATCGACCGGTCGGGTGGGGGGCAGGTGCCGGAAAGCGCCATCGACTTTTTCTTCATGACGTGATGGCGGGAGTTGAGGCCGATAGTTTGGCGCCATGACCAAACCGGAGAGGGGTTCTATGAAGAAGGCGAAGGCGGTGACGAAGAACGCGGTCAAGTCCAAGCGGCAGACCGGAGCGAAGCGGCCGGGCAAGCCGAAGCAATCGTCCAGTGCCGCGGCGAAGGGGAGACAGGCAAGACTGCAAGCGAGCGGACAAGACCTGTCGATGCGCGCGCTGCTCCGCCGCATCGAGATGCTGGAGGAGGCGGTCGACAGGCTGCGCGGGAGCCAGATCCATCAGGATGCGCATAAACGCCTGCAGCAACACGAGCTGTCGGCGCTTCTCATCGCCCAGGACAAGTTCGTCCGGACCACCGCCGACGGCTGGCTGTTGGTGATGATATCGGGCGCGCGCTCGTCGCTGCCGTCGGGGTTGAAGGTCTCGCTGACGAGCACCTCGGGCGGGCGGGACGCCGGCACAGTGCTCGAAGGCGTCTTGGCGGGGGCCGCCTTCGACGTCTCCTCCGGAAATCTCGATGCGAGCTCCAGGCGGCTCGCCAATCTCAAAATGGACGTCAAGCGCAGGGCGGCCGGTCCGGTCAAGATCGACGGGATCAGCTACGAGCTTGAATTGAACATCTCGTTCAGCGAGGGCGGGACGCCAAAGAGTATCGGGCCGTTTGCCGCGAAGACCGACCAGACCAATCCCCTTCCAGTGGGCAGTCATGATGTCGAGATCGCCGACTTTCCACACGATCTTGGCGAAGGCTATGGGCCGCACGGCAAGGTATGGTTTCGTATCGGACATCACGGCGACCGCTATGTACACCCGGGCCGTGTATCCGAGGGATGCCTCACCTGCGCGCCAACGCAATGGGAGCAGATCTATCCGGTGTTGAACAACTCGCGCAGCGACAATATCAGTATCGGAACGCTGGTCGTGCACTGATGGTCGGAGACGTGCGATGAGGCACGTGTCTATCGCCGTGCATGCCAGCGCGCTGAGCGGGATGCCACCATCTTTGACGGCAGCCGCGTTCGCGGACTATCTTGAGGACGATGTCGGGCTGGAGTCCGGTCTTCCCGCGCTGCAGGAAGTCGTCTCCCGCATCGATGCGGTCGAGTTCGGCAGGTCCGGCCTCGATATCGACATTCCGATGTGACCCGAACGCCGCTGAAGGCGCGCGACTTTGTCAAGCGCGACGGCATCTGGCTGATACGGATCAGGGGCGCCAACGCGAAGAGCAGCAGCTGCCGCGACGTCCCGCTGCACAGCCACCTGATCGAGACGGGGCTGCTCGACTACGCGAAGTCGCGCGGACAAAACCGCTGTCCTACGACCCCGAGCGCAGCCGCGGAGGCAAGGATTCGTCTCCCCACTACAAGACGGTCGGCGAGCGCCTCGCGGAGTGGCCCGACGCCTCTCGCGAACGAAGAATTCTCCCTCTAAGCTCTAGCAGTCCGCTGAAAAACTACCGTTTTTGTCGGATTTTCGTGATTCACTGATCTTAGCGAGTCTCGGAGGCGCGGATGCGGGGCAAGTTCGAGGATCAGGGCGGGCTGTTTTCGTACGTTTCGCCGGAGGCGCGTGTTCCAAAGGATCATCCGCTGCGCAAGATCCGGGAGCTGGTGCGAGACGTTCTTCGCGACCTGAACCGCGCATTGGGCGCGCTCTACTCGAAGGAACGCCGCCCCTCGATCCCGCCCGAGCAATTGCTCAGCGCTCTGCTGCTGCAGGTTTTCTACGGCATCCGCTCTGAGCGTCAGCTCATGGAGCAGTTGGACTACAATCTGCTCTACCGCTGGTTCGTGGGGTTGGCGCCGGACGATCGGGTGTGGGACCCGACGACATTCACGAAGAACCGTACCCGGCTGGAAAACGGCGAGGTGTTCGCCAAGTTCATGGCGAAGCTACTGAACCATCCCGAGGTGAAGCCGCTGTTGTCGAGCGAGCACTTCTCGGTGGACGGCACGCTGATCGAGGCCTGGGCCTCGCATAAAAGTTTCCGGCCGAAGGATGGCTCGGACGACGGCAACGATGGTGCGAACTTCCACGGCCAGAAGCGCAAGAACGACACCCATGCCAGCGTGACCGATCCCGACAGCCGACTGTATCGGAAGGCGCAGGGCAAGGAAGCCCGACTCTGCTACATGGGCCACGTCACCATGGAGAACCGGAACGGCTTGGCGGTCGATGGGCGGGTCACCCATGCCAACGGAACCGCCGAACGCTCCGCGTCGGAAGCCATGCTCAAATCCAAAGCCAACAAGGATGGCCGCCGCATCACCGTGGGCGAGGACAAGGCCTATGACACCGCCGAGCACGTCGCCAAGCTGCGGAAGATGAATGTCACGCCGCACGTCGCCCAATACAACAGTGGCAATCCCAACGGGCGCCAGAGTGCCATCGACGATCGCACCACCCGGCACGCCGGTTACGGCATGTCTCAGACATGCCGGGCCATGGTCGAATGCATCTTCGGGTGGGGCAAGCAGCACGGAACCATGCGCAAGACCAAGCACCGTGGTCGCGAACGCGTCCTCGGCGACTTCCTGCTCAACCTGATCGGCTATAACCTCGTTCGGATACCCAAGCTGATCGCCGCATAACACCGTCCCTCGCGGGCGGACGGTCTTGCGATCCTCGCAACGCCCCCGTCGGCTCAGACTTCAAAAGTCAAACCGTCGGCCTCATGTCGGTTCTTCAGCGGACTGCTAGCGTTGTCGAGCGTAGTGGCGGCCTGGTAGAATGCTTCGTTTCAACATACTGCCGGAAGGACCACGCATGCGAGCCTCGGTAAGGGCCCGTCCGATCGTCAATTTTACGGACGATCGGCTTGTCGCCTGGATGCTGACCCGCTGCGGGTCCAGCTTTGGCCGATTTCCGACGACAAGCAGGGCAATGCCTCGCTGGACATTCGCCTGGGCCGATGGTTCCTCACGCTGCATTCCACAAAGTTGAACGAGCTCAATTTCAATGAGGGGGCTCAGGAGGAGGAGCAACGATACGCCCAGAAGCGCTTCGTTCGGTTCGACGGCCAGTTCTATCTGCACCCGGGGCGGCTTCTGCTCGGAGCGATGCTGGAATGGATCTGGATGCCGAACCAATGCTGCGGAGCCATCGTCGGAAAGTCGTCGTTCGGTCGTCACGGTTCTCATCATCGAGACCCGCGCCGGTCGTCCATTCCGGCTTCTCCGGATGTCTCACTCTGGAACTGGCCAACGTCGGCGAGATTCCGGTCGCGCTTTGGCCTCGCATCCCCAATCGGCTATCCTGCCACCCCGCCGTAAGAAGTTGCACGCAAATTCCAATAGATCTGCTGCACCAACTCGGACTAACGGCACATCAGCCTCAAAGATTCGATGTGCAAGTCGCCCGGGATCGTTCGCCGTTTTCCGCTACAATCCGCCGCTCTGATGTGGGTGAAGCAACGGGTAGCCAGTACGAAAGGCCGACTAAGCAACTGAAACAGTATGGTAATTTCAATTGCGTATGCGGACACTCTCTCCTCTGGATTGGAGATGCTGGTCGGTAACCCTTCAAAGGTCGACTTGGCTCGTGAATCAGGTGAGGTCAGGGCCTTTTCTCATCACGAGAGCTGGCACGAGGGCGTACAGCCATTGGTCCGGGCTCTTTCCACTACTGTCACTGGCCTAATCGCCGCCATCAGTTCACCTGGTCGCCTGGGAGCATCAGCCAGCCCTAGATGTGGGTCTCTTCGGAGAACGCCCAACTATAACTGGATTTTAGAGAATACTACTCGGCTAAGACCGCTTGGGGTCTGTCGCCGACGTGCAGTTCGGATCGCTGCGATATAATGGCGTCTCAAGTTCAGCCGTGCGTTCGATAATGCTGTGGACCATTGTCTCGCAGTCGAGCTGCGTCAGCTCAAGAATGCCGCGTTTGCGCAGTTCATCTTCGAGGATCGCAGCCATGATAGATAAGATGTGCAATCGCGTTCTCCCATTCCAAGTGCGCCTTAATGCGTGGTGTGACTATTCGCCGTCGTCCCAATTGCGAACTGGCAACGGAGTGCGGGCAACGTGGCAGACTGCTTCGATCAGGAGGCGAACCGCTCGGGCATCCCAGTCGATCTGGTCAATGGGGTGCTCCCACCACTGGGACATCACATAGGCCGCATGGCGCGCCTTTACGCCTAATCCGGCAATCGTGCACGCTTGTGTCTGCATGATTGCCCTTTCGATGGGATCGAGACGGGTCAGAACCATCTCGATCTGACTCGTTATGGCCTCATCGCAGGTGTTCGACCGGCTGCTTGGCTTTTTCAGTAACGATCCAGGCCCCTCAAGGGCGGACTCACGACATTTCGTCCGATTGCCGCGCAACTGCTCCAGCGACAGCAGCTCTGCCGAAATAGCGTTGAACTGCCGCTCAAGGGCGATGAGTGCGGCATCGGAAGCGGAAGACGCCGGCTCATCGAGAGACACGGACTTGGCGCCCTCACAATCATTTTCAAGCGGACGGATATCGGCGCGGGTTTCACTCATCGGATCATTCCGCGTGCTTGCGCCTTGCGCCATCCGTGAAGTATGGCTGCCCAAGCGATATTGGGGCGACGATGATTCTCGCGGCCGTCCTCGTCGTTCCGAGGGCTGCGGAGCGATTGCTCGTCACCCAAGCCGTCCGCCTGCCGTTTCCGACGTGGTGGGGCTTGGTTCCGAATGTAAGCCCTGAGGTACTACGGTCCGGGAGCCATGTCAATACCTGAGGCATCAAATGATGATAAAGGTATCGATGCGGTCGAGTTGACCAGCGAGCTCGTTAGGGCAGCCCGCGCACTCCTTCGATGGGAGCAGCGACATCTCGCCGAGACTTCTGGCGTCTCTCTCCCGACGATCAAACGGTTAGAGAGCCAGCGTGGTGCTCTACGCGCACATGGTGTAACTGCCACGGCCATCCGCCGTGCCCTGGAAGCAGCAGGGATCGAGTTCATGAACGGCGGTAAGCCGGGCGTTCGTTTGACGGCTAAAGCACCGCTAAACCCCTCGGAGTGAGCGGAGGAGCGAATCCGGGCGGCAACGCATCTCAGGCGAGACCGTCGCGCTTGGCCGCCCCTTACAGCAGGATCAACTCTCGGTTCACAGGCCGCTCGCATGCTCGGCTACGCCCAATCCCCGTAGTGAAAGCTCCGTTTCGATCTACGTCGCTCACTCGCCGACACGGAGAGCTGTGGGCCTCCAGGTAACCCTCCATCTTCCCGAAATCAAGGGTTGCCAGATTGCGTTTTTCTACCGTGAAGATAGTATCTGAACTATTGAGCGGCTCGTGGGGAGCCAGAAAACACATAACTAGGAATTATGAGCGGTGCAGGAAGAATCGCCGGCGTCCTAAGAACCGGAGGCTTCTCAATCCACTATCTCGTTGGGCGCTGGACCACGTTTGGCTTTGTGGGCCAATGTTGCACGCTGGCGGCGACCGCCGCAGTTGCCATTATTGCCGCTGCCACGTTAGATCACACCTTGTTGCTCCCTGGTCGAGATGTGGGGCTGCTTCAACATCCGGCCATCTGGGCGTTCATTGCTCTGCAAATTGCCCTTCCGCTGTCTATTCGGACGTCCTTGAACAAGGTCGGCACCGATCGAGCGGCGCGAAATGAACTACCGGATCCAGAGTTTGCGAGAGAGTTGCAGGACCAGCTTGTGCGCTGGATGGGACGAAAGGACCCGCTCAGCTTAACAACCGCAAGCCTGTTCTACACGGTAGGATTGGCCGCATTCGCTTGGAACACTTATCAAAATCAGCTTCCCGGCGTCCTATTGCCATATGATTTTTGGGACTCGTCAAACCATCCTTGGGGGTACTGGGTCACGAGGATCTACAAGCTCTATCTGTTTGTATGGTTGTTTCCGTACATAGCTTTCGTGCACGCTGGCATGCTGGCTACGGTGCTTGAAGTGCTCCGCAGACGTCGGCTGGCAGGAACGTTCCTGCTACAGCCCTTCCATGACGACCGCGCCGGTGGACTTGGATTCATACCTGGTCTGGTTACGACACCGATAGTTGTTACGCTCTTCATCACATCAATACCCGTCGGCGCTGCGTTTGCCGTGCATCGCGCGCTCGATGTCACTCCAATAATCGGAGCCGCAATCGTCGTGGTCGGCGCCCTACTCGCTTACGCCATTCCAATCCTCCGTCTTCGTACCGACATCGTTGCAATGAAGCGAACCGCAATAGAAAAGATACGAAAGCTTCAGCAGAATTACTATCATCGGATCGTCAGTGACGAAGAAATCCAGATCGAGACCCTTAGACAGGGAAATGAGGCCCTCGACTATTTCGAGAAAATCTGCACGCAAATTGGAAAGATCTCAAACTATCCTCACTTGATCCGGATCTTGAAGTACTTGGGGCTGGCGATGACGCCTTCTTTCCTTTCACTCGGGCTCAAGTTGTACGACAAATTTAGTCCGGCTCTGCTTCCTCTGCTAAAGCTCTCGTGATGTGTCTCCTGATGGAGAACAGTCGCCTAGCCAAGTCGAGAAAAGAAACTACAGCACACCCCCAAAAAATACCGACTGCGATCGATGTTACCGCTTTGTCGGGTCCGCGCAGAATCACCACGAATGTGTTTCCCCACAACACGGCCGTCATGGTGCCACCAAACCATCGGCTTGTGGGCCACAACGCGCGACCGTCGACCATCACCATACGCAGACCGAGCGAGATAAGCTCGCGGGTGCCGATAATAGCAAGCGGGAAGAGCGGCACCCCTTTCGCTGCTGCGTACAAAAGCGATACGACCGTCAATGATTTATCGCTGATAAGATCCAGAATGCCGCCCGCGAAACTCGTGGCCGCCAGCTTTCGGGCAACAAAGCCGTCAAGCAAGTCACTAATGGCGGCGACGACGTACACTCCGCACAGAAGAGCAGGCGGAACGTTCTGGAAGGCAAGGGCCGTGAATAAGACCGCGCCTAGCAACCTAAAGATGCTAATCGCTTGAATAGCTGCGAGCGTCCGAAGAGAACGGCTCATAATTCCTATTTATGGTCGCTGCCGCTGTTGGCTTCCTCACTGAGATCAAGCTGCGCAATCCACAAGTGGAAGGAGAGCATCGACCCAATTGCAATCGCTAACTAGTTGTAAAGAGTGCCAACCACCAGCGCTAGCTACAATCGGTCGATATGCGGCACATAACCTCCCGATACCTTTCGGAGAGGAAAATGAGCATTGGGAAGTACGCTAAGCTGTTCGTGGATTATTGCGCGATAGAAAGACAACTGTCCGAGAACACACTTCAAGCCTACATGCAGGATCTAACCGACTTCGGCCGATGGTGTCCTGCAACGTGCGACCCGCTCAGGATTCAAACAGATACTTTGAGGGAATACCTCGAAGATATGAAAGGTCGGCGCGCGCTTTCGCCGGCTACAATTAGGCGAAGGATCGCGTGCCTACGCGCGTTTTTTCGATTCTTAGCGGACCAGGGCCAGATGGCCGATCCATTTGTGGGATGGCGCCTCAAATTGCCTCGCCGCAAACGTCTACCTAGAGCGTTGTCTCGTGACGAGACTTCAACCTTGCTAGCGTCAACCCGAGACTTAGAGCGCGCTAAGGCGCTCGAAGTCACCCGACTTCTGCGTACCGAAGTGAGCTTAATGGTCGCAACAGGCATTCGGGTTGGCGAGCTGTGTAAGATACAGACTGGAGATGTATCACACGATGGCTCGACTTTGCGCATTCACGGCAAGGGGTCCCGTGACCGCATCGTGTATGTTGCCAATCCCGACCTCCGCGTTGAACTGACGAAGTTAGTCGCGCTGCGACAGCGCATGCTCGACGGTCCGGGCCCACTTTTTGTTAACCGACACGGCGCCAGCTTGCGGCCTCATGCCTTTCGTTCGAAGCTCCATAGTTTTGTCGGCAAGGTCGGAATAAAGCGACGAGTGACGCCTCATATGCTGCGGCATACCGCGGCGACACTGCTTATCGAGAGCGGAGTCGATATCAGAGTTGTTCAGCGGCTGCTCGGGCATTCGAGTATCGCGACTACCGAAATATACACTCACGTGTCCGATCAGGCTCTACGGACCATGCTTGATCGAGCGAATGTCTTAGGGGGGCTGAGGGCTTAGCTGAAGTCGGCTGCGAGCAGCTCGACCGAGACAGGCGTACGATAACCCTGGATTATCGATCATTGCCGATTGCGCCTGGAATCGAAGCATGCGTCGCCGACATCTCTGACAAGGGCTGGTCCCTATTTGCACTCGGTGACGATCTCCAAAGGCAGGTGTCAACCGCCTATGAGGCCGCCAAGGCCTTCTTTGATCTCGACCAAAAGTCGAAGCAGGCATGTGTATTGCCCTACGGATGCGGTTACACGCCATTTGGCCGGGAGCATTCCGGAAATCCGGCTCTACCAGACCGGGTCGAGATTTTCGCCGCGAGCGCGCGCACACAAAACGTCGCCCTTGATCTGCCTTGCGGCGCCGGATGCGACCTACATGCGCGCATGATGGAGGTCTTTCACTCGCTCGAAATGATAGCCGAGGACATCATGCGCGGTGTGGCGCGAACGGTTGCACTAGATGCTTCGGAGCAAAAGCTAGCGGGTGGTCTACATCGCTGGTCCCAGCTGCAATTCAACCGGACGATCCTCACTGAACCCGGTCAATTCATTAATACCGCGCACGAAGATGGTCACCTCCTGACGTTCGCCCACGCGAATGGTCGCGGACTAGAGATCATGACCGGCTCGTCCGTTCTTGAACCTGATCGCACAAGCACAGCATTCACAGTGATGCCGGGAGCTATCCTGAGCCTTCTCACCGGGGGCGAGATACCGCCGCTCTACCATCAAGTTCGTGCCCATAGCCGATCCGAACATCGCTTGTCCCTGCTTTTCTTTGCAGACCTTGATCCACAGCTCTGCGAACCTTGGAAAAAAACGTCCGCCAATCGCGACATCGACATCGCATCGCGTGTCCTCGGCAACGCAAGGCGATTCGGGATGGACGGATTTCCGCCGGATTGAGGACGATGTTGCGCAAGCAAGGCATATGGCGCTTGGGCCTCGGCGGGTCGGACCACGACTTCTCGGCCGCTCTTGCTCATGACTGTGACATCAAAGTTGCCATCGAGCAGGAGCGGATCACCAGGGTCAAGAACGGTCTATCTGTCTGGTATCGCGAGCCGATGGCGCCCGCCGTCGATTACTGCCTTCGCGCGGAGGATCTGACATTCGAGGACATCGACGCCATCGTCGCGAGCGACACCATCCCGGCCCGAACGCGAGCCGCGTATGGCGGGAAGCGCATGCAGTTATTCTCGCATCATCTCTGCCACGCCGCTTCGGCCTACATAATGATGCCGCCTAACTGCACTGCGGCGTTGCTCGTCTACGACGGATATGGCTCGATCGTCGAGAGCGGCGATCAAGCTGGCGACCGCTCGCGCCGCGAAACTATCTCATTTCATGTGTTCGGCCCCGACGGCGCTCAGACGCTTGGAACGACCACAGGAAGCGGTTATCTCGAGCAAGATGACTTTCCAATCGGGATCAGCAACTCGGTCGGAATGCTCTACGAAATCGCGACCTGCGTCCTTGGGTATGGTCCCATGGACAGCGGCAAGACGATGGGCCTTGCAGCATATGGACAGCCAGACTACGCCGGCCTCCTTCAGGGTTTCGTCACACTTGGCGACGACATGTCCGATTGCTTCCGCTGTCCGACGGATGGTGACGAGATCGTCGACTGTATGGAAAGGATCCTCACGCAGGGAAAGGGAAGCTTTTCGGCCCGGGCGGACCTTGCTGCAAGCATCCAGGCGGTGACGGAAAACGCGCTTTTGCATTGTATGTCGCTGCTCGCGCCGGTGGAGGCCGATTACGTTGCCATCAGCGGCGGTTGTGGCTTGAATACCGTCGCGAACGCGAAGGTCACAGCCAGCCTCGCGGGCGCTCGAAAAGTCTTTATTCCACCTCATTGCGGCGACGCGGGCCTCGGACTTGGCGCCCTTTGGCTCGCGGCGTCGTCCGAGCGAAACGGGCGCGCGCCGTCATTTACGTTCCATTCCGGGCAGATCGCTCCGGCGATCGCCCGTCCCGGCCGCCATTATGCAGACCAAGAGGTCGCCCGGGCCGCCCAGCAATACTATCCCCGTCTGGTCCTCGACCCTAGCGTTTCAACACCCGGTGACCTGGCAAGGATCCTTGCAAAAGGCGACATCGTCGGTGTCTTCAATGGGCGCTCCGAAATCGGACCGCGCGCGCTCGGAGGGCGAAGTCTCCTAGCCGATCCCCGCAATGTGCAGACCCGAGAGCGGATCAACCGTTCGATCAAGGGGCGGGAGCCGTTTAGGCCACTTGCACCACTGGTGCTGGCGTCCGAGTTCGACAACTATTTCCACGACCCCGCTTGTGCCGATGCTTACATGCTGAAGGTGGCCCGCGCGCGCGAGCGTTGCCTTCGTGAAGCTCCAGCGGCTGTCCATGTTGACGGCACTGCGCGGGTCCAAACCGTCGGCAGCGACGGCGATCCATTCCTGATCACTATCTTGCAAGCGTTCGGCGCACTGACAAACGTCCCGATCTTGCTCAATACATCCTTCAACCGGCGTGGCGAACCGATCGTGGAGACGCCAGAGGATGCAATCGACGTTTTTCTCGGGGTGGACCTCGACGGCCTCTATATGAACGGCAAGTATTTCAGGAAGCCGCTCGCCTAAAATGTCTGCTGGGTCAAGCCAAGCCGCCCAAAGATCATCTCTACAGCCTGTTCGAACGTGTCCGCAGACAAAAGGCTGTACAGGCAATCGTACAAAGCCTCTCTTGCGCCGTCTACGGTCAGGAGCAAGTGGCCGACGCGCGCCCATTCTTCCTCGCTGACCTGGCGGCGGCCAAGTCGCGCGTCATTTCGGACCTTGATCTCCAGCAATTCGTCGTCGCTGATGGCGACGCCCGCGACCCGAAGGAAGCGAAGCGTCGCGCTAGGATGCCTGTTGTAAGCCTCAGCAAGAACCCGAACGACGGCGCGCCGTATCCGTTGATCCGCGTGTCCTATGGCCGGTCGAAGCGCGGTCAAACCCTCCATGGGCCATGTGATGATCACGCCGGCGATGGCCTGGAGGAGCTGAAGGGCTTCCTCGATACGATTGTCAGCGAGGAATGTTTCGAGCCATCGTATGTACATTGGAAGCCGATCCGCTTCGAGGTCTGCGGAGGCCTTGGCGTATTCCGCAAACGGCATCGAGCGGCGCCGCGTTGCTGGGAGCAGGATACCGTAGGGATAAATGACGCCAAAACCGTCTTCGAAATTGCGGTCAAAGGGATCGGTAAAACCACGACGTTCGCCTCTCAGCAAACCGGGCCGGTGAAGCAGAATACCGCGCCAGCTTCGCAAAATCGTTTCTTCCCAGACGCCAAACCGGTGTTCGTCGTAATCCAGCCCGTGGAGCACGTGCAGATAGACGATGACTTCCTCAAGGAAGTCGATCTGGACCGGATTTGCGTTTTCGTCGAAACGCGCAAAAAGGTGCTCGGCCAAAATCAGCGTTCCGGGCAAATCATTGAGGCTGCTCATCACAAACAGGGCCGCCGACAGATGGTATTCAATGTCGAACTCGATCGACTGCGTGTAGGCTTCGATCCTCGCGAAGTCCTCGGCATTCAGGGTGGTTCCGGATTGAATGGCCCGGAAAATCTCGAGAAAATCGGCCCTCCTGCTGTTTGAAAAGAAGCGCCGTATTCCGTCGCCCGTCGAATTGAAGAGAAGCCGGTCACAGTTGCGGAGAAAATGATCCGCAAAGGCGAGAGCTCCCGACGGCCTTGGGTCCGCGGCGGCCATCAGCTCTTCCAAAGTGGAGCGCAACGCGGCGCTCGCGGCCTCGTATTCGGGAGCATGCGTATTGTCCGGGCCCAGTTGCGTGGCGAATGCAATGAGACGCCCGATCTTTTGCCACTTGGGAAGCGACGGGTCCGCGAAGAAGGCGCCATAGGGCGCATCAGATATTAAATTCTTTGGCTTGGCCGGAACCTCAAGAAAATGTCTTACGAGCCGGTCTATCGCGTAGATCTGCGCTTCGGTGCGCGGAAGAATGGACGTGGGATGACGTACGCGGCTGAGCAGTTCGACAGACGCCGTATCGGGCAGATAGGCGGCGGCCTGTACCACAGCTCGCAAATGCATTTCGCCAATCTCTGCCTTTGCAGCGGCAGCAATCGCATCGGAAAGATAGGTGATAGCTTTCGGCTCCCCATATTCAGCAAGCTGAACGAGAAGGTCGCGCGCAAATTCGTACAGATGCTGGATGTCACTTGACCCAGACGCTTGGTCAGCCCGGTCGACGAGCAGCATCGCTTCGGAAATCAAGCGAAGTCCCATCTCGGGGTGAAGCGCGAAGTGAAGGCGGGCCGCCGCAAGAGAACGGCCGTCGTTTCGATAATTGCGAAGATAGGTCTGGAGGTCGGTGAGCGTCTCCAGCGGTGGGCCTAGGCCGTTCGCTAGGGCGACAGCCAGAAAATACTCGAATGTTCGGTCGTGATCGAATTGATAGAAGCCCTGTTGCGCTTCCCGCACGAGATCGAGATCGCGGGCTATACGCAGGATGTCGAGACGAAGCGCGGCCGGCTCGATGTCGATTTCGCGGAACCTTTGACGTCCCCCTTCAAGGCTCTGCATGGCTGCCTTGGCCATCGCGTGCTGCATCGTGCTTGAGCTGCCAAGCATGCCGGCCGCGCGCAACTTGGCTTCGATCATGGTCCGCAATTGAGCGGCACTTGGGACGATCTGCAGGCTGCGCGCTGGGCTTTCGGCCACGATGCGCAACATGTAAGGGTCCCTCAGTCGCTCGAACGAGCCCAGAGATACTTGATCGAGATCAGCCGTAGTGAGCGCTTTCGATCCCATGCGCCGGACGGCATCGTAGACTTCGTCCCGGCTGAAGATGTCACACGAAAGCGTCTCAAAACCGTGTTCCGGCGCTGCGGGAGACCAGACCGTCTTCTGCAGTTGTGCCGCGTCCAGTTGCGGCAGCATCGCATTCCACGTCTCTTGCCTGACGGTAGCGATCACCCGGAGCGCGCTGTGTTCCTCGGGGAGAAAGTAGCAGAATCGCAGGATACCGCGCAGAAAGCCGACGCAACGGCTGAGGTCGTCCGCGAATTCGTTGATTCCTTCGATAAATATGACCAGCTGGAGATTATTGTTGGTGAGCCACCGCTCGAACCGGAATAGCGAAAAAGGCGAACGAAATCCAAGGCCGCCCAATTGCTCGCCGACATATTGTTCGACGTCACCGCTTTCGGGAAACGACCGGGCTCTCAACAGGAGTATCCTAGTGGATTCGCGCAGCGACCAGGCTTTCTGCAAACGGAGGCCCAAAGTGGTCTTGCCATAGCCCGACGGACCGGTGACCAGCGCGAGCGGCTTGTTCGGTCGCAGGAAGCGAGTGAGGCCCTCCTCAAGGCGCACCCGGCGGGCGAATGTGTCCACAATGTTCTTGTGCGCGCGGGTACCATAGAGCGTCGCGTACTCCCTGTTGCAATATTCGGTCCGCCACGCAAACAGGCTTTTGATGAATGTTGGTTCGGTCGGAATAAGGGACGGCTTTTCCAGGACAGGACGCGAAATTTCCGAAACCAGCCGATCGAACGAGATCGTTATGTAATCGGCGCGGTCGCGCAACGCAGCTGACAGGGGAGCGGATTCGCTCGGTCTGGTTGGACCACACCAGTAGATCCGCGTTCGGGAGGATTCGATTGCATCGGAGATAATTTTCGAAAGTGCCGTATCCCAACCGCCGTATCCAGCGATGATGAGATCATGCGAGTTTACAATCGACGCGAATAGCTGGGCGATATCTTGGTCATATCGGACGTCGTCGAGTTCCGCGCGCACCAGCGCCACAACCGCGCGGGACGCGAGATCACCGTGCAGCTTGATGTAGGGAACTTTGGGTAGATTGTAGCGATCGTGTACGCCGGGATAGGGCCGGGCAAAGCCCGGTGAAAATACCTGGATCAGATCGCGCCCAAGCACCTGCTGGGCGCGCTCGAGCATGAGATCGAAGTTCGTCGTCACGACAGCATCGATCCCCCCGGCCTCGATCAGCAGGACAACAAGCTTGTAAGCTTCGGAGGGCTCCAGTTCACCGAGCTGCCGGAAGATCGCTTCGACCATCAGCGCCCGCTCGTCGGGCTCGAGTTTCAAAAACAAGCGGTCGAATTCACGGTCGATGGTGTCGGCGGGGGTTAGCTCATACAGCTGGCGCTGAGCGAAGCGCTCCAGAGCTCGGTGTTTCAGCTCGGCAAAAGTCAGGCCTCCCGAACTGATATCGGCGCCAGCTCCCAGGAACAGGCAAATTTTGCGCCGGTGCTCAATCGGATTCGCGGCACGATCAGCAATGACCCTAGTGAGGGATCCCAGCTTCTCAGGGTCTTCGTTCAGCAATGGCTCTTACCCGATCCTGCGCTGCTGACGGTCGGCTCGTTGAGTCCGAAAGGGACACATAATCCAGGGTTATGTGATGTTTCGAGCAATGGTGGAATGTCTCAAAAAATATCGCGGTGAGTGTATCGCTGGATTTATGGTTTGAACAGCCCGCAAAGATGCAGATGCGGGCGTCAACGTCAAAATCATCCACATCGTCTGCCAATCGCAACGGATAGGATCCACGTCGCTCAGCGAGATCGCTTCTGCAGCGCATTGCGCTGTGTGGCCTAGCGGCCTACCGACGAAGCGCGGGATGCGCCACCCGGCTCGCCAGCGAGCTGAAGCGCGATGGCCTCGGATGCCGCGACGTCGGTCCGCGAAAGCTGGCCGACGCCGGCCTACCGCCAAAGGCGGGCCAATCGAAGAATGAGGGAGAGATGGCGCACCCGACACGATTCGAACGTGTGGCCTTCGCCTTCGGAGGGCGACGCTCTATCCAGCTGAGCTACGGGTGCCTGCCTGCTTACGCAGTGCTTACGCGGAAACTTCGTGGCTGTGAAGCGATCCGCGCCGATTTCTCAAGTGTCTGAAATCAAAGTCTCTTTTTACTCTCACACTCCCGGAAAACAGCTTGACATCTGCCTTCGGAGGGCAACGCTCTATCCAGCTGAGCTACGGGTGCGTGCCGCATCCGTTTAGCCGATTGGCCCGTGGTCGGCAACGGCCTTGAACGCTCGATTGGGCCTGGCGGCTTGAGCCTGCCGCCCTGGGCGGCGCCCCGAACGAGGTGGGTGGGCCGGCAGCAGCGGGCTCCACGGCGCCCCGGCGTCAGGCCGGCACGATGGTCTTGCCGATCGGCCACAGCGCGAGGCCGGCCAGCTTCAGATGGGCCCAGGCGAACGGCAGGCCGATGATCGTCACGGCCAGTGCGATTGCGGTCAGGAGGTGGCCGAGCGCGAGCCACCAGCCGGCCAGCACGAACCAGATGATGTTGCCGAGCAGGCCCAGGACCCCGGTTCCGACGTCCTCCATGCCGGTGACCTCGTCGCGGCGCACCGCCCGCGAACCGAACGGCAGCAGCGTATAGGCCGCGATGTTGAACGCGGCGCGTGCCCAGGGCAGGCCGACGATGGTGATCGCCATCACCACTGCGGCGACCAGCCAGCCGAACGCCATGTAGGCGCCGCCGAACACGATCCAGAGAACGTTCAGAAGGAAGGAAACCGGCTGCATGGCGACCTGCTCGACTCCGTTGTGGCCGCCCCGATATAGGAAGGCGGCCCCTCGGCCGGAAGCCGGTCGATCGGCAAAAAGCGCGACGCTCAGCCGCATCGGGTCGGGAGCCTTACGGCGGCCGGAGTCAGCCGGCGGCCTGCAGATCCTCCACCGCCGGCACCGCGCCCGGAGCGAACAGCTTGCGCAACTCGGCCGCCGGCTTGGGCGCGCTGAACAGGTAGCCCTGCATCTCGGTGCAGCCGAGCTGGCGCAGCGCCGTCTGCTGTGCGCCGGTCTCGACGCCCTCGGCGGTCGTCGTCATGTTGCTGGCCGCCGCGATGCTCACCACCGCCTGGACGATCGCCGAGGAGCTGCCGGCGCCGAGATCGCTGACGAAGCAGCGGTCGATCTTGATCTTGTCGAACGGGAACCGCTTCAGGTAGCTGAGCGATGAATAGCCGGTGCCGAAATCGTCCAGCGCGATGCGCACGCCCATGTCGTGCAATCGATGCAGGACGCCGAGCGCGACGTCGTCGTCGCTGATCAGCACCGCCTCGGTGATCTCGATCTCCAGCCGCTGAGGCGAGAGACCGGCCGCCGACAGGGCGCTCGCGATCCGCAGCGCCAAGGTCGGCGATTTCAGCTGCACCGGCGAGACGTTCACGGCGATGCGGATGTCGGCCGGCCAGCCGGCGGCCTCGGCGCAGGCCGTGCGCATCACCCAGTCGCCGATCTCGTTGATGAGGCCGGTGTCCTCGGCGAGCGGAATGAAGTCGAGCGGCGGCACCATGCCGCGCTCCGGATGCCGCCAGCGCAGCAGCGCTTCGCAACCGGTCATGATGTTCTCGCTGAAGCCGAGCAGCGGCTGATAGTGCAGCTCGAACTGGTCTTCCGCGATCGCGCGACGCAGATCCTGCTGCAGCTGCAGCCTCGCGCGCGCACTTTCGTCCATCGACGGTTCGAAGAAGCGGAAGGTGTGGCGACCGCCGGCCTTGGCGGCGTACATCGCGAGGTCGGCATTCTTGGTCAACTGGTCGCGCTCGGTGCCGTCCTGCGGCGCCAGCGCGATGCCGATGCTGGCATCGGTCGACAATTGGTGGCCGAGGCAGCGATAGGGCTTGCGGATCGCCTCGAGGATGCCCGTTGCGGCCACGATGACCTCGTCCTGGTCCGCCACCGTGGTCAGCAGCACTGCAAACTCGTCACCGCCGAGCCTGGCCACCATGTCCTCCGGCGCGAGGCAGCTCCTGATGCGCTGCGCGATCGTCTTCAGCAGCTCGTCGCCGACATGGTGCCCGAGTGAATCGTTGATGCCCTTGAATTCATCGACGTCGATATAGAGCAGCGCAAAGAAGGTGCCGTGACGCGCACGCTCCAGTTCCTGATCGATTCGTTCGCGGAACAGCACGCGGTTCGGCAACTCCGTCAGCGCATCGAAATGGGCGAGATGCGCGATCTTCTCGTCGGCCAGGCGCCGCTCGGTGGTGTCCTCGATCACGTTGATCAGATAGCGCGGCTGGTGGGCGTCGTCCTCGACGGCGATGCGGCGCGAGGTGATGTAGCGCAGACCCAGCGCCGGCGCCTGCCAGGGATGTTCGCCGAGGAACAGCCCGCCCGATTGCTCCAGGGCGCGGTCGTCGTCGGCCGTCACTTTTTCGGCCGCGGATTTCGGCAGCAGGTCGAACACCGTCCTGCCGAGGATGTTCTCGCGTGGCAGGCCAAAACCCTGCTCGGTGGAGCGGTTGATCAGCACGTAGCGGCGATCGCGAGCATCCTTGACCATGATGCGCGACGGGATGTGGTCGATGATCTCGCGCAGGAACGCATAGTTGCGATCACGGTCCTGCTCGAGCCTGCGCTGCTCGCTGATGTCCTCGATCGTCGTGACCCACCCGCCGGACGCCAGCGGCTTGTCGATGACGTTGAAGAAGCGGCCCGAGTTGCCCTCCGCGACCATCTGCGACGTGCCGCCCGTCGCGGCCCTGTCGATGAGGTCTGCGCAGAAATCGACGACGTCGCCATTGAAGGCGCCGCATGCCTTGCAATGCTGGACGACGTCGCTGAGATGAAGACCCGGCCTGATCACGTCGGCGGAGAGGCCGAGCAAATCGATGAAGCGCCGATTGAACATCACGACGCAGGCGTTGGCGTCGAACGAGATCAGCCCCTGCGTCATGTTGTCGAGCGCCGTTTCGACCCGCTGTTTCTCGTTTTCGAGCTGGTACCTCGCGAGCCTGTTCTGCCGGACGATCTGCCGGATCATCAGGCTGAACATGACGGCGATGACGATCACGGCGAGCATTGCAGCTCCGACCAGCAGCACCATTTGTGATCGCCAGTCCGCCAGCGCATCGTTGACCGTCCTGTTGGCCGAGATGACCAGCGGGAAGCGTCCGACCTTGGCGTCCGCCGCGATCTTCTCCAGATTGTCGATGGGACTCGTGATGAGGGCGGTGCCAGCTCCTGCGGCGGGGGTACCCCGCAGGCTCCCGTCGTTGCCGATCCTGGCGCCCATCAGCGATTCAATGTGGGGGTAGTGCGCGAGCATGGCGCCGTCGGCATGGAACAGCGCGATCGACGCGCCCTTGCCGAGGGCCATCGACACCAGGAATTTCTCGTAGCTGTGTGGATCGACCCGCCGGGTCAGCACGCCGAGGAATTCGCCGTTCGCGCCGCTCAGGCGATGGGCGACGATGGTCGCCCATCCGCCGGTGACGCGGCTCACCACCGGCGCGACCACGAAGGCGTCCGTGCGGGAGGCCGATTGCAGATCCCTGAAGTAGGAGCGGTCGATGACGTTGATCGCCGGCAGCGGGTCGTTGGACGACCAGTTGACGAAATTGCCGTCGGAGCCGATGATCGTGAGGTCACCCATGTAGGACAGGCCGTTGACCTGTGACTGCAGCATGTCGCGGATGTCGGGCTGTGACATCCGGGCTCGAAACGCCGCCGGCGATTCGATCGACCCGAGCTGCATCCGGCGGATCGCCTGCGACACTACGGTTTCGGCATCCTCGAACTGCTGCGCGAAATGCCGGCTCAGCAGCATGACGGTATTCTCGAGCTCCCGCGCGGTGTTTGCGATCGCGCGGGCCCGAAAGCCGCTCGCCATGACGATCGTGCCGACGACGATGGCTGCGATCAGCATCGCGCCGCAGACGATCAGCCACGGCACAGGACCGCGCCAGAGGGACGTGGCAACCCGTTCCGGCTCGATTGCGCCGGTCCCCGACGTGTCTGCTGCGCCTTGCATGCCCTGATCGACCCGAAAGGAAATGTCTCGTTGCAAGCAGGCTTGATAGCAAGGCACTGGTGCCGGGGCGGTTAGGAAACGCGGTTATCCGTCGCTTAAGCGAATGACGAAATGTCGTCGAAAGCCGGAATGTCCGCACGGGAATACCGCGCCGTCCTGCCGTGGCGGCAGCTGCGCGGAGTCTCAGGGGGGTGACTGCAGCTCAGCGTGTCGTGCCCGGCCTGTTGCGCAGTCGGCCGACGACGCCGGTCGGGAAGAAATAGACGCTGGCGATGAAAAGCAGGCCGAGCCACAGCAGCCAGCGGTCGGGGTGCAGCAGGCCTGGCAGCAGCGGCAGCCCGGCATCGGCTGCGGCGGTCGAGGCGACGCTCATCAGGGCCTGCAGATAGTTCTGCGCCAGGATGAAGATCGACGCCCCGATAATCGCGCCGTAGATGGTGCCCATGCCGCCGATCACGACCATCAGCAGGATGTCCAGCATGATGGAAAATGAGAGCGAGGTGTCAGGCCCGGCATAGCGCAGCCACAGCGCGTTCAGCATGCCGGCACCGGCAGCGATCATGGCCGCGATGCAGTTGGCGTAGGTGAGATGGAACACGGTGCGATAGCCGAGCGCCTCGGCGCGGAAGCGGTTCTCGCGGATCGCCTGCAGCACGCGGCCGAACGGCGAGTTCACGACGCGCAGCAGAGCCAGGATCATCAGCGCGCAGGCCGACAGCACCAGGTAATAGGTCAGGATGCGGCCGTTGATGGGAAAGCCGAACCACTCCTTGCCGATGAACACCGTGCCGGGGCGCAGCAGTTCGGGCAGCTGGAAGCTGCGGCCGTCCTCGCCGCCGGTGAGCCAGGACAATTGCGAGGCCAGCACGAGGAAGGCCGAGGCGACGGCGAGCGTGATCATGGCAAAGAAGATCGCCTCGACCCGCAGCGAGAACAGGCCGATCGCCAGCGCCAGCAACAAGGCGAGCGGCAATCCCGCCGCAACCGCCACTGCGACCGACGTCCAGCTGGGGCCGAGGCCGTAGAGTGCGATGGCAATCGCGTAGGATCCGATGCCATAGAACATCGTATGCGCGAACGACACCGAGCCGGTGTAGCCGAGCAGCAGGTCATACGATGCCACCAGTGCGGCGAAGATGCAGATCTTGGCGGCGACGTTGAGCGCCTTGGCGCCAGGGAAGACGAAGGGTGTCGCCAGCAGCGCAAGGACGATGACGACGAGCAGGACGGACAACGCGCGGCTGCGGGGCGGATCGCCGGACAGGATCATCATCGGCTGGTCACCGCATAGAGGCCGCGCGGCCGCCACATCAGCACGGCGACCATCAACAGGATGTTGGAGACGAGGGCGAGCTTCGGCACCAGGAAGCCGCCATAATTGGCGACCATTGCGACCAGGATCGCGCCGACGAAGCAGCCGGTGATCGAGCCGAGCCCGCCGATGATCACGACGATGAAGACGAGCACGGTGAGCTCGTCGCCGATCGAGGCGTGGACCTGCTCGCGATAGAGCCCCCACATCACGCCGCCGAGCCCGGCCAGCGCCGATCCCGTCATGAACACGCCGAGGAACAGGCGGCGGATGCGATAGCCGAGCGCCTCGACCATCTCGCGATTCTCGACGCCGGCACGGATCAGCAGTCCGATCTTGGTGCGATTCAGCACCAGCTCGATGGCGACGAAGATCGCGAATCCCACCAGCATCGCCAACAGCCGGTATTTCGAGATCGCGACGTCGCCGATGATGAAGGAGCCGCGCAACGTGGTCGGCAGCGGCAGCGGAATGATCTGAGGCCCGAACAGCGCGTACAGCGTCTGCTCGGCCACGATCAGCCCGCCCGTCGTCATCAGGATCTGCTTCAGGTGCTGGCCATAGACCGGCAGCACCAGCACGCGTTCGACGACGAGTCCGAGCGCGCCGGTCACGCCCATCGACAGCAGCGCGGCCGGAACGAGCACCGCGAGATTGGTCAGCAGCGAATCGGCCTGCGCCCAGCTCGCCAGCGGCAGCAGCACCAGCGTCGCGACATAGGCGCCGACGGCGATGAAGGCGCCGTGGCCGAAATTGAGCACGTCCATCAGCCCGAACACCAGCGTCAGGCCCGAGGCCATGATGAAGATCATCATGCCCATCGCCAGGCTCGCGACCGTCAGCGTCACCCATGAGCTCGCCGAGCCGACCAGCGGGATCATGAGGAGCGCGAGCAAGACAGGAAGCAACAGCGGCGCGATATCGCGCTTCGGCTTCGGCAGCGCATCGGTTGCGGCGATTTCGCTCATTGATGGGTCTCCAGGCTGAGGCCCAGCAGGCGCTCCTGCAGCGGCACGTCGGCCGCGAGCACGGCCATCTCGCCGCGATGGACGATGGTGCCGTTGTCCATCACCAGCACCTGGTCGCCGAGTTCGCGCGCGGCATGGAAGTTCTGCTCGACCAAGAGGATGGTGGCGCCACGTCGCTTGATCTCCTTGAGGCATTCGATCAGCGACATTACGATCGCCGGCGCCAGGCCCTTGGTCGGCTCGTCGATCAGCAGTAGCTTGCGCGGCTCAACGATCGCGCGCGCGATCGACAGCATCTGCTTCTGCCCGCCGGACAGGCTGCCGGCGCGCGATAGCCAGAACTTCTTGAGGGCCGGGAAGAAGCCGAAGATCCAGGCGAGCTGGGCATCGTCGAGTGGCCCGTTGCGCGCCGCCAGCACCAGGTTCTCCTTTACGGTCAGGTCGGAGAACACCGCCATGCTCTCGGGCACGTAGCCGACGCCGCGCTGGGCGATGTCCGGCGTGGCCAGCTTTTCGATCGCCTCGCCGGCGAGCGAGATGGTGCCGGTCTTCGCCTGCCACAGCCCCATGATCGTGCGCAGGGTCGTGGTCTTGCCGGCGCCGTTGCGGCCGAGCAGCATCGTGGTCTGGCCCTCCGGCACCTCGAAGTCGACGCCCTGCAGGATGTGATAGCGGCCGATATCGGTCTCGACGCCGGCAAGTTTCAGCAGCGCGCTCATGCGGCGCTCCGCGGCGCCACGCCCAGATAGGCTTCCTGCACGATCGGCGAGGCGATGACCTCCGCGGGCGGGCCGTCGGCGACCAGCTGTCCGTTGTGAAGCACGATGATGCGGTCGGCCAGCGAGCGCACGACGTCCATCTTGTGTTCGACCAGCAGGATGATCCGGCTCTTGTCCTGTTTGAGCCTGCCGATCAGGTCGAGCACGACCGGCACCTCGTCGATGCTCATGCCGGCGGTCGGCTCGTCGAACATGAAGACCTTTGGCTCCAGCGCCATCATCAGCGCGACCTCGAGCTTGCGCTGGTCACCATGTGACAGCGTCGTCGCCGTGACGCTGCGCCGGCTGCCGAGCGCGACCTGGTCGAGGATCGCATCGGCGCGCGCTATCAGGTCGCGCCGCGCCATCCAAGGCCGGAAAAGGTCGTAATGCACGCCACTCTGCGCCTGGACGGCGAGGCGAACGTTCTCCTCGACACTGAGATTGGGAAACAGATTGGTGAGCTGGAAGGCGCGGCCTAAGCCCGCGCGCGTGCGCAAGGGGGCGGAGAGGCTGGTGATGTCCTTGCCGTCGAAGACGATGGAGCCGGACGACGCCCGCAACTGGCCGGAGATCAGGTTGAAATAGGTGGTCTTGCCGGCGCCGTTGGGGCCGACGATGGCGGTCAGCTCGCCCGGTCGGAAGCTGCAGCTGACGCGGTTGACCGCGACATGGCCGCCGAAGCGGATGGTGAGGTCGCGGGTTTCGAGAGTAAGAGACATATCGCCAGCATGACTTCCAAAGTGGACGTGCCCGGCGCGAGAGCCGGGCACGGATTCGATGGTCTAGCGCTTGTTGCGGATCGGGATGCTCATCTCTTCGATCTTGATCTCGCGCACCGGCTCGTTGACGGCCCAGGCGAGGTTCGGATCGACCTTGACCCGGAAGTGATACATGCTCTGCAGCGCCTGGTGATCTTCTTTCCGGAAGATCATCTTGCCCTTCGGCGTGTCGAACTCCATGCCCTCCATCGCCGCGATCAGTTTCTCGGTGTCGGTCGATTTGGCCTTGGTGACGGCGGCGACGACGGCCATCGCGGCCGAGAAGCCGCCGGCGGTGAACAGGTCGGGCGGCGCATTGAAGCGCTTCTGGTGCTCGGCCACCAGCCAGTCGTTCACGGGGTTCTTGGGAATGTCATAGTAGTAATAGGTGGCGCCTTCCATGCCGGGCAGCCGCTTGTAGGCCGCGAGCGCTGCCAGGATGTTGCCGCCGGTCGACAGCTCGATGCCGTAGCGCTTGGGGTCCATGTCCTGCAGCTTGCCTGGCGGATCGCCCGCACCGGCCCACAGAATCCAGATGATCTTCCGTCCGGGCTTGTCCTTGAGCGTATCGAACAGACGCTGGGCCACGGCCGTGAAGTCGGTCGTCGTGGTCGGCACATATTCCTCCGCGGCCAGCGTCGCGCCGGTCTTGGCCAGCGCCTCCTTGAAGGCGGCGACCCCGTCGCGGCCGAACGCGTAGTCCTGCGCCAGCGTGGCGACTGTGACGCCGGGCTTGCCGATCGCGACGGCGTTGGAGATCGCGTCCTGCGAGGAGTTGCGGCCGGTACGGAAGATGTAGCGGTTCCACTTTTCGCCGGTGATCTGGTCGGCGACCGCCGGCTCGACGATCAGGATCTTCTTGTTCTCCTCGGCGACCGGCAGGTCGGCGAGCGCCGCGGCCGAGGAGGTGGTGCCGATCGCGATGTCGGCACCGTCGTCCTGATAGGCCTCGGACAGTGCCGCCTTCGACAGATCGGGCTTGCCCTGGTCATCCTTGGTGATGATGACGATCTTGCGGCCGTCGATCGTGTTGGTGCCCTTGGTGGCGTATTCGAAACCGAGGCGCAGGCCGGCTTCGGTCTGCTTGGCGTAGGCCTCGAGCGGGCCGGTCTTGCCGTAGATGAGAGCGATTTTCAGATCGTCGGCCTGGGCGGCGGTGGCCAGCAGGGCGGCGGTCAGTGATGAAACGATACCTTTGAAAACAGAGCCTTTGAAAATATGCGACGTATTCACGAGCCTTCCTCCCAGCTACCGGCGGCTGTTGCCTGCAACTGATAGTGTGCAGGCTCGGGCCGGGTCAAGGCGCTTTCGGAGGCAGCCCGGGATCGGTCGGTCCTTGTGCTGACGAACGTGCTTTCTCGTCGTGACGAAGATCAGCGCCGATATCGGCTGCTGCGCGCGTAAGCCTGGCGATTTTCCTGCACCGCGCGACTGCCGAGGCTCATGCGCGCTTCGCTTGCAAGCGGCGCGGCGGGCTTCAGTTCCTCCAGGAAGATGGGGCGCGAGAAGTAGTAGCCCTGGGCGTAGCGGATCCTGGTCGCGGCCTGCAGATAGGCGAGCTCCTCGAACGATTCGATGCCCTCCGCGATCACGGTCATGCCGAGCGCTTCGCTGAGCGATTCGATCGCGCGCAGGATGCCCTGGCTGCGCGGCCGCTTGTGGATGTCGGTGATGAAGGAGCGGTCGATCTTGATCTCGTCGGCGGTGATGTCGGCGAGCGCCGACAGCGACGAATAGCCGATGCCGAAATCGTCGATCGAGATACCGACGCCGATGCCGCGCAGCAGCGGCACGATCTCGTCCTGGAAATGGCTGCGGGTCACGAACGCGTCCTCGGTGACCTCGACCATGAACCGCTCGGGAAAACCGGTCGCTTCGAGCGCGCGGGCAAAAGGCTGCATGAAATCCGGGTTCGACGCCTGCTTGGCCGCGACGTTGATGCTGATCGTCGCCCCGGGGCCGAACGTGTCGTTGATCAGGTCGATCGACTTGACGATCTCGCCCAGCACGAGATGCGCCAGCTCGTCGATCAGCCCGAGCTCGACCGCGAGATTGATGAAGGAGCCCGGCGCCTGGATCACGCCTTCATTGTCGCGCAGCCGCACCAGCGCCTCGATGCCCTTGATCTCCTCGGTGCGGATGTCGACCTTGGCCTGGAACGCGCAGCAGAAGCGCTTTTCGAGAATGGCGAGCCGCAGCGATTGCTCGACCTTCATGCGCGCCAGCGCCTCATGCTCCATCGTGCTGGAGAAGAAGGCCATCGCGCCCTTGCTGCTGTTCTTGACGCGGTACATCGCCAGATCGGCGTTCTGCCGCAGCACGTCGTAGTTCGCCCCGTGCTCCGGGAACAGGCTGACGCCGACCGAGGCGGAGGCGAACACCTCGGCGCCGTCGATGAAGAACGGCGCATTCAGGCGGTCCAGCATGGCTTGAAGGAATTCGGCGACCTCCTCGGTGCGCTCGATCGGATGCAGCAGCAGCAGGAATTCGTCGCCGCTGATGCGCGACAGCAGATCGGATTCGCGCAGGTCCCGGCTGATGCGCTTGGCGAACTCCACCAGCAGCGCGTCGCCGGTGGCGTGGCCGTAATAGTCGTTGATGTATTTGAAATTGTCGAGATCGAGGAAGGCCAGCGCAAAGCGTCCCTCGACCCGGCCGCGCCGGATCAGACGGTCGGCGCGATGCTCGACGACGCGGCGCATCGGCAGGCCGGTCAGTTCGTCGTAATAGGCGGCGCGAAACAGCTGGTCCTCGAACTCCTTCTGCTCGCTGATGTCGGCCGAGCTCGAAATCAGGACGTGGCGGTCGCCGATGCGAGCCGGGTGATGGGCGGTCAGCAGGGTCTGCGCCCCGCGCTCGCCGGCGACCTTTTCCTCGGCGATCACGGTCCGCCCCCGGCCGATGATCTCGGCGCAAGCCGTCCGCCTGACATCGAGATGCGGGGCCGAGACGCCGTCGACGCTGTTGGCGGCGGCGCCGAGCTGAAGTGCGGCGGTGTCGTTAACCAGCAGAAAGCGACCGTGCTCGTCCTGAACCGTGACGCCCGCCGGCAGCTGGCTGAGAACGCCTCGCAGAAAGCGCAGCTCGGCCTCGGTCGCGCCCAACCCGTCGTTCGTGTCGGGGGAAAAGTTGAATCGGTCGCTGCTGTACATGCGCCGATTGTGCAAAGTTCCCGCTTCATTTTAGTTAACCGCCACGTAGAAACACGGAATGCGCTCGCCGGTCGCGGAGAGAGCAGCGCTTCGTGCGCGGTGTCATTAACGGATTCTCAATCAGCTCCGAGACCCTGTCCACGCAGATGCGGCGAAAGTCGTAGGCCAGGACGGCGGTGCGCGGGCGATTCAGCTCGGCGGGACGCGACACTGCATGGTGCAGTGGATACCGGTCTCGAGAAACGCGGTCTCGGTCCTGCCGTCGAACGACGACAGGGCGGCGGCGAGCAGCTTGGTGCCGAAGCCGGGCTTGCCGGTCTGACCGATCGGCGGACCCTCGGCCTCGTCCCAGGTCAGCCTGAGGCGGTCGCCCTGCATCGTCCACGACACCTGGAGGAAGCCGCGCGGCGAGGCGAAGGCGCCGTATTTTCCGGCATTGGTGGCAAGCTCGTGAAAGATCAGCGCGAGGCTGACCGCGAGCTTGGCGGGCAGAAACAGCGGATCGCCATTGAGCTCGAAGCGGACATGGCCGTACGGCCCGAGCTCCGACATCAGCAGATCCTTCAGGTCGCAGCCCTGTCCCTCGGCGCGCGCGATCAGATCGTCGGCGGTCGCGAGCGCGCGGATGCGCTGGTCGATGCGGCTCCAGATCTGCGGCTGGTCGTGCAGCACCTGGTGCAGCACCGCGTGGATGGTCGAGGTCTTGTTCTTCAACCGGTGATGCAACTCGTCGACCAGCAGCTTGCGATACTGCTCCTCCTCGATCAGTCGCCTGGCGACCGCGCGCTGCTTGCCGGCAAGGCAACGATAGTGATCGACGCCCCAGATCACCAGCGCCGACACCGCGAGATACATCAGCATCAGCGTCAGCCGTGCCCCATCGACCGGGCCGCCGCCGAAGTCGATCATGAGGCCGAGTGCGGCGCCGAGGATCGCGGTGGCGAGCCCGATGGCCGATCCGCTCATCGCCGTCGCGAAGAACACTGCCGCCGTGTAGGGCGTGAAGAACACGTCCGGCCGGAGCTGCGCCATGCCGTAGCGGACCGCAGTGGTGACGAGCAGGCACATCGTCGCAAAGATGCAGCTCCACGCCAGCGATGGCTGCAGTTCGCCACGCCAGATCCGGTCGATGTCGTCGATGAGTCGCGTCATGGACATCCATGAGCCTCAATCGCGCAACGAAATTAAGGCCGACGTGGCGGTAATTTGTCCAGCAGATGGATGCAGCTTCGCTTGTGTTGGCATTCGCGGCACGGGATGATGGTTCCGTGTCAGGAACTGGCAGCGTGCAGACGAGCAAGGAGAGGATCAGGGGATGGGACGACTTGATGGCAAGGTGGCCGTGATCACCGGCGCGACCAGCGGGATCGGCTTGCGAACCGCGGAGATCTTCGTCGCCGAAGGCGCGACGGTGATTGCCGCGGGGCGCCGGGCTGCCGAGGGCGAAGCCCTTGCAAACCGGCTCGGCGCGAACTGCATATTCCACCGCACGGACGTCACCGTCGACGAGCAGATGCGCGCGCTGATCGATCTCGCTATCACGCGCTATGGTCGGCTCGACTGCCTGTTCAACAATGCCGGCGGCCCGGCGCAGACCGGCGGCATCGAAGGGCTCGATGCCGATCGTTTCGACCAGGCGATGGCGGTGCTGGTGCGCAGCGTGATGCTGGGGATGAAATATGCCGCGCCTCACATGAAGCGGCAGGGCGCCGGCAGCATCATCAATAACGGCTCGATCGCCGGGCGGCTGGCGGGCTATTCCACCTCGGTGGTGTACAGCACGGCGAAGGCGGCCGTGATCCATCTGACGAAATGCGTGGCGATGGAGCTCGGCGAATCCGGCGTGCGCGTCAACTCGATCTCGCCGGGGCTGATCGCCACCGGCATCTTCGGCAAGGCGCTGGGCCTGTCGACCGAGGCGGCCGAGAAGACGCCGGAGACGATCCGCAACGCCTACGCGACCGCGCAGCCGATTCCACGCGCAGGCCTGCCCGACGACATCGCCTATGCCGCAGTGTTCCTGGCCAGCGACGAGTCCGGCTTCATCAACGGCCACGACCTCGTCATCGACGGCGCCATCACCGGCGGTCGCAACTGGAGCCAGCAGCAGCAGGGCTATCAGGCGATGCGCAAGCTGCTCGGGGATGCGGTGGAGTAGGGGGCGGCGTCTTTCGGCATCAGCTGACGATCTACGAGGACTGCGACATTTGCCCGGATGTCTCCACGCCGTCATGGCCGGGCTTCGACCGCGCAGGCGGAACAAGCCCGGGCATGACAAGTAACTAATGATGAGTGCTCCTTGACGCGATGCGCTGGTCTCACGCAGATGGACCGCGCCAGCGTCATCTCCCATCACACCGCCTTCACCATCACCTTCAGCCCGTCGCGCGGCTTCGGGATCGGCCAGACCTGCCAGTCCGGCCGATAGCCGGGCGCGAACGAGACTTCGATGTTGCTGAGGAAGTGCCGCGCGAAACACTTCGCCTGCATGTAGGCGAAGTGTAAGCCGAGACACATGTGCGCGCCGCCGCCGAACGGCACCCAGGCGAAGCGGTGGCGGCCGCGCTGGGCCTCGTCGGTGAAGCGCATCGGATCGAACCGCTCGGGCTCGGGCCAGATCTCCGGCATGTGATGGGTGAACATCGGATTGATGCCGACGCCGGTGCCGGCCGGGATCGCATAGCCTTTGAAGGTGAAATCGCGGACCGGGCGGCGCGGCAGCGACGGCACCGGCGGCATCAGCCGCAGGGTCTCCTGGAACGCCATCTCGGTCAGCTTCATCTTCTCCAGATGCTCCGAGCTCATCGCCTGGTCCGGGGCGAGGCCGAGGCTCTCGACTTCCGCGCGCAGCCGCTGCTGCCATTCGGGATGCGCCGCGAGCTGGGCGACGAAGGAGGTCAGCGACGAGGTCAGCGTGTCGTGCGCCGCCATCATCAGGAAGCTCATGTGGTCGACGATGTCCTGCGTCGACAGCAGCGCGCCCTGATCGTCGGTGGCGCGGCACAGATGCGAGAACAGGTCGTCGCCGTCGCCCTTGGCGCGGCGCAGCGGAATCTGCACGGAGAAATAGGCGACGATGCGCTGGCGGCCTCTGACGCCGCGCGCCATCTGCGTGCCGGGCAAGGGCTTGCGGATCGGCGCCACGGCGGCGGCGACCATGTCGATGAAGGCGCGGTTGATGGCGTCGACCTCCGGGCCGATCTCGGTGCCCAGGAACGACGTCGCCGCGAGGTCGAGCGTGAGCTGCTTGATCTGCGGATAGAACAGCATCTCGCCCGGACGCTGCTTCCACTGCGCGATGCGCGCGGCGATGCCGCGATCGAGGCCTGCGAGATAGGACTTCATCGGCCCGGCCTTGAAGGCGACCGACAGCGCCTTGCGGTGCATCCGGTGCTCCTCGAAATCGAGCAGCATCAGGCCACGCGGGAATAACAGATTGAGGATGTGGCCCCAGCCATGCGCCGACGAGAACAGCTTGGCCTGGTCGAACAGCACCAGCTCGTTGGCTTCCGGTCCGAGCAGCACCACGTTGACGTCGCCGAACATGTGGCTGCGATAGACGTGGCCATATTTCTTCGCATTGCGCTCGACATGCCCTTTGGGATCGGCGAGCACCTCGAACGTCTTGCCGATGATGGGCCAGCCTTCGTCGCCGGGAATATGGGTCAGGGAATTGCGCCGGGGCGAGGTCAGTCTGATCGTGTCAGAGACCACTTGCTGCATCGACATCGCAGGGTTTCCTCTCGTCTGAACGCCGGTGTATCGCATCCGAATTCGCTTCGGTTCGCGGCGTGCCGCAGACACCGTGACCTGCATTGTTGGGTGGTTGCAGGCCTGATGCAATACGCTCCGGTGTCTCGTGTTCCGTCAATCGTGTTGCAGTGCAAATAATCGCGATCTCGCGGCGTGTTGCTGCGCCCGAGGGATGGAATATTCCGCCCTCTTCCAGATAGAGGGCACGGGGAATGCCGGGCGCTGGCCGCACCCATGGCCCGCCTGCGAAAAGAAATGCAGGCGGCAGGTACCACAGGTTCAGCCGAGGCATCCCGGCATTCCCCGCGCGATGGTTTTGACGGCTGCTTCGCGATCTCCCCGGTGCGCCGGGCTTGTTGGCCACCGTGTGCAACAACGCGCTCACGCACGTTGCGCAGGACACCAGCATCGGGGTGCCAGGACCACGCGACTTGACCGTGCGCATCGATGCCGTTCGTCGGCGTGAGGATCACCCCACGCTGCAACATCGACACGCCCACCGCATCCCGCCTCGACGTTCGTGACGACCGCGAAGCGCCCCTCTTGTGAAACGGGACGGCGACAGAAGATCATGATTTCGGTGAAAAAGAAATTGGATTATTTTTGCCGAGAGGACTGGACAGAGGTGATGTGATTGAGGCGCTTCGCGAAATGAGTTTTTCGGTGCGCGCGTTGAGCGGTGATCGACCCGTCGTCGGCAGGTCGGCGCGACGGAGTTTCGCAATCTCAAAGGCGTTCTATTGAAAGCGATTTGCCCGTCGGCCGGACAGTCCCGGCAGCTGTCGGCTGTCGCTGGCGAGCGACGCCGCGCTATCGGCGATCGCTTGCAGGGGGATCAGCGGGTCATCTGTCGGGCCGAGCAAGCCTCGCCGCAAGAAGCCGCCGCGCGTTCCGACGCGAACGCCCAGATCCTCAGCCGGCCGATTTGTTGATCTTTTTCACCTTGGCGTCGGTAGCCTCGATCGAGGCCGCCAGCTCCAGGATCGCCTTTGCCAGGAGGTCGGCGGCCTCCTTGGGATCCTGCGACCGTTCGGCGCGCAGCGCGTAGTTCTTGGCGGAGGAGAGTGACATTGGCGACCTTTCCCATGGAAAAGCCCGCCGGGTCGAGACGGCGGGCTGCCTGACGCATCACGCGCGCGAGCGGCTCTTGCAGGCCGTGTGCGATTAACCACGAGCATGGCAGGGCCGGGTTAAGAAAATCCTCGTGACGCGCGATCGCTGATGTCCGCCATGTGGCCGCCAGAGTGTCAAGGTGCGGAGATCGGACCGCGATCACATGCCGGCGAGTCGTCGACCGGCGTCCGCAGACGATCCTGGACGTTGCCGGCGATCGACCCGTGCTCTGCTTGCGTGACACGTCTGGATCTCGGATCATTTGGCATCCGTCATGAACGCCTTGAACTCGGCGGTGCTCATGCGAATCGGCGATGCTTCCATCAGCGCGTCCTCGGCCGCGCGCACGATGTCGGTGCCCCAAGGCGTCGATTTTTAGCGGCGCCATCTACCGATTGGTGACTATCTGGGCCAGCAACGCAAAAGTGTATTGTGGCTATAGGCATACTTATGCGAGATTGGCTTTCTTCACTGAGTTGGACCCACGTAGAGAACGCCGCGAGATCAACCTGACCGGCGGCGCCAACCACTCAGATCCGAAAGCCGGCCCTGGCAATCGCGCCACTTCGAATGGTCGCGCAGCGAGGCAACGCGCCTTCCGCGCATTCGACGTCCGCTCCCTCCCAGCGATGAGGAGAAGCCCATGTTCGACGCCGTCGACTACAGCTCCGCCCCGGCCGCCGAGACGGCCCTCCATGCCCTGTTCGATCCGGTCTGTGAGGCGGGGATCCTGACGAAGGATGAGCTGGCGCATCTCAGCGACGAGATCGAGCAGCTCCTGGAGGTCATCCGAAACCGCAACCGTCCGGTCGAGGAGTACTGGAACGCGTTCAGGGGGCAGTTCGGCTTCGCGCAGCAGACGGGCGAGCCATTCCCGATGAATGCCGCCAATCTGTGCCCGGAACCCACCGCGCTGCTCAATGCGGCGAACATGCTGCGGCTGCAATACAACGACAACGTCGCGCAGCAGACGCGAATGGCCAGGGGACTGCGCGTTCAACAATTGGAGCGGGCACGCGCGTTCATTGCCGCCGGACTAGGTGTCGGCCGCCCAGACGATGTCGCGCTGCTGCGCAATGCCAGCGAGGCCAACAACGCGGTCAATTGCGGTTATCGCGGATGGAGAGCGGGACAGCCGGCTGAGAACGTGGTGCTGTGGACGGAGAACCATCCGACCAACCTCGCAGCGTGGGAATTGCGGCGGCGAGGGGCGCCGTTCGAGATCAGGATGGTGAATTTTCAGTACGGCGAGAGCGATGACCAAATCGCTGATGCGTTCATCCGCAACATCGATGTCAACACCCGCTTCGTGTCCTACTCCGCGATCTCGAATGGAAAGGGTTTTCGCATTCCCGACAGGGTGATGAAGAGGATCTGGGATCACGCCGCTGGCTTTGACCATTGCCACGTTCATGTCGATGGCACGATGGTCTGGGGAGCTCGCCCGGTCAATCTCGAGCACGAGCCGCTTTGCCACAGCTTCGTATCGAGCTGTCACAAATGGTTCCTCGGCCCGAAGGAGACCGGCATCCTGTATATGCATCCGAGCAAGGTCCAGAACTTCACGCCGAGCATCTTCGCCTACGACTACAAGATCGAAATTCCGGAACAGCTTCCGAACACCGCGCTGCGCTTCGAATTGCTCGGCCAGCGCGACGACGTGAACATCATCACGCTGGCGTTGACGCAAATCGTGTGGCGGGAGCTGGCCCTGGGCGTGGGGTCCTACAATCCTTATCAGCGCGTCCAAGAGCTCGGCAATTACCTGGTCGACAAACTAACGGGCCGACAGCCGCCGGAGCGGCCCTGGGAGTTGCTCACGCCCGCATCGCCGGATCGACGATGGGGTATCGTCCGCGTCAGCGCTCCCCGCGGCAGCAAGCCGCCGCTCGAGCAATGGTTGTTCGACAACAAGATCGTCGGTGGCGGTGGCGCGGGCGATGAATTTCGACTTTGTCCGCACATCTACAACACCAGGGCGGATATCGACAGGGTCGTGGGCGAGATGGACGCGTGGCGCAACAGCCGCTGATCCCGGGCTCTCGAACCGACATCGTGTTTGGTTTCGATCTTGGCCGGATCGCTGCTGCGCATGTTCAGGACACATTCGGCGGTGCTTTCGAGAATCGGCGACAAGGGTGGATGAAGCACGATCTTCGCCGGTGTCGTCGATTGGCACCCGGCCATTCTCCAGGCGGAGACCCAGTCGCTGCCCGGACCATCGCGGGGCAATCGACGTCGTATTCCGTATAGAGATTGTAATCCGTGAATCTACGGACCCAAATCTTTACCTTGCGGCCATCGGCGCCAGCTAGCAACGTCCAGACCTGACGGCTGGCCAACGGGCAACGAGGGCAAGGGCATGAGCAATCAGTTGCTGGTGATCGAGGATGCCGAGGTTCATCTCTCGATCCTGCGCAAGATCGCCGTACAGTGCGGCTATGAGGCGACCTGCGTGGCCTCGGTCGAGGCCGCCTCCGAGGTGCTGCGCGAGCGGACGTTCGACTGCATCACGCTGGATCTGTCGCTCGGTGAGCGGTGCGGGGCCGACGTCCTGCTGCTGCTCAACGAGATGAAATCGCGCACCCCGGTGATCTTCATCAGCGGGGCCGAGGACGGCACACGCGAGGAGCACGTGCGGCTCGCGACCGTGCTGGGGCTCGTCGTCCATCCGCAATTCCAGAAGCCGGTCGACCTGCCGGCGCTGCGCGAGACTCTGAAGCAGATCGCGACGCTCGCCGACTGCGAGAGGCTGGTCGCGGCGGTGAGGTAGAGACGCCTCTCGGCGTCCAGCCGCGGATATACTGCGTTCGTAATCGATGCCCGCGATCTACGTTGCCGGCGCGGGCCTCATGGTTCGAGACGCGCCGCGTGCGGCGCTCCTCACCATGAGGGTTGAGATCTCGCTCCGACAACCGCCCTCGTCCTGAGGAGCCCGCCGGAGGCGGGCGTCTCGAAGGACGGTGGAAGGCGAGCTGTATGCTATGCGCATTTCAAGTGCGATTGGCCTGCGACCGATGGAAGCCGGCATAGTCCCGTATACTCAACTCATCCCCGCCGCTTCGCCGCCTCCTGCAGGTCCGGCGCATTCACCGCGGGAATCGCGATCCGTCCTGGTCCGGTCTGCGACAGCGCGGCGGCGGCCTTGTCGTTGTCCATGATCTTGGCCATCACGGCCTGGCCTGCGCGCTCGAAGATGGCGCGGTTCTCGATGACGAATTTCTGCGAGCGGCGCAGGCCGTCGATGTAGCCGTTGATCTCCGGCACGACGTAGCGCGCGACCATGTCCCAGCTGCGCCGCGTATTCTCCGGATTGGCCCAGTCGTGCACGAAGCCGATGATGTGGCCGACGCCGCCCGACACCTGAATCAGATTCTTGATCGTCTTGACGAGATCGTCGGGCGTGCCGATCGTCGATGCCGCGCCCTCGACGAAGGCGGTCTTGTCGACGGCTTCATCCGGAGATGAGAACGCCTGCAGGCCGGGACGCTGGAGCGTGCCGACGATATATTCGTTGTGCCAGCGCATCAGTCCGGCGCCGGCCTCGCGGCGCGCCTGCTCGCGCGTCTCGGCGATGTGCCAGGACAGCAGCACGCGCCAGTCGGCGCGGCTCACAGTGGTGCCGTGCTTCTTCGCCGCGTCCTCGGCGAACTCCCATTGCTGCGGCAAAGCCATCAGCCCCTGCGTCGACATCGAGCCGAGCGAGATGATGCCGATGCCGTATTTGCCCGCGAGCGTCATGCCGGACGGTGAGATCTGCGACGCCACCACGAACGGCATCTCCTCCTGCAGCGGCAGGATCTGCAGCGCCGCGTCGTTCATCGTGAACCAGTCGCTCTTTGCGGTCACGCGCTCGCCGTTGAACAGGCGGCGGATGATGGCGATCGCCTCGTCCTGGCGGTCGCGCTGCGTCATCGGATCGATGCCGAGCGTATGCGCATCGGAGGCGAGCGCGCCGGGGCCCGAGCCGAAGATGGCGCGGCCGCCGGTCATGTGGTCGAGCTGCACCATGCGCTGCGCGACGTTGTAGGGATGATGGTACGGGAGTGAGATCACGCCGGTGCCGAGCCTGATGCGCTTGGTGCGTTCGCCGGCGGCGGCGAGAAACATTTCGGGCGAGGCGATCGTCTCCCAGCCGCTCGAATGATGCTCGCCGCACCAGAACTCGTCATAACCGAGCTCGTCGAGCTGCGACACGAGATCGAGGTCGCGGCGGAATTGCAGCATCGGATGCTCGCCGATCGGATGATGCGGAGGGAGGAAGGCTCCGAATTTGAGTCGCGCCATTTTGTTTCTCGCAGCGGAATGTCGTTGTTGCTCGTCGATCAGGCTACGTGGCGCCTCGTTGCGAGGCAATCATGTTGGCGCCCATGTGACGGCAGTGCATGCCTGCCATTTGTTGTTTACTGATCGTCGATCGCTGCGCACAGTTCGAAGCGGATTGGTGCGATTCGCGACCGGATTGCGAAGGGCGTCATCCTGTCGTCATCGTTGCAGCGATCCGCATGAACAGATGTGTGGTCAATTTTGCTCACTTTCTCAGCGATGCCTGGCGTGTTCGGATCGCGTGTCGGTGAGCCCCGCGTGATGCGCCGCGATGGCGTGACATTTAAATCGCAGCAAGAACGAAATTCGCGATCAAATTGACGACGTTAGCGGCCCCGAATGCTTTTCTTTTGCACTGCAGCAACCATATGGGTGATGGTGGGATTGATCCTCGCCTGCCTGACCGTGACTGTGAAGACGTGAATGCCCAAGGAGCTGCCGTTGTCCCTCGCCGAAAATGTTGAGTATTTGCGACGGCTGCGCGAGCTGAACGGTATGAACGCATTCGCGGACTTCCATCGCGCCCCGCGTCCCGCGCCCGAATGTCCGCTGATCGAGGTCGAGAATTTCGGCAGCAATCCCGGCCGCCTGAAAATGTTCGCCCATGTGCCGGCGCAGCGTCAGCCGCTGCTGCCGCTCGTGGTCGTGCTGCATGGCTGCGGGCAGGGCGCCGCCGACTACGATCTCGGCGCCGGCTGGTCGACCCTCGCCAAGCATTTCGGCTTCGCGCTGCTGCTGCCGGAGCAGCAGCGAATCAACAATCCGCAGCGCTGCTTCAACTGGTTTCAGTCCGAGGACATCACGCGCGGCCAGGGCGAGGTTGCCTCGATCCGCGAGATGATCGCGCGCATGGTGGCCGACTACGCGATCGATCACAGGCGCATCTTCATCACCGGCCTGTCGGCGGGCGGCGCGATGACCATGGCGATGCTGGCGGCGCATCCGGAGCTGTTTGCCGCCGGCGCCGTCATCGCCGGCCTGCCGTTCGGTACGGCGCGCTCGATGCGCGATGCCATCATGCAGATGCGGATGCCGCCGGCGCGGCCCGCGGGCGAACTCGGCGATCTCGTGCGCCGCGCCTCGGCCCATCGCGGCAAATGGCCGAAACTGTCGGTGTGGCACGGTACTGCCGACTACACGGTGCATCCGGACAATGCGGGCGAGATCGTCAAGCAGTGGCTCGACCTGCATCATCTGCCGCTGGCGCCGATGGCGGCGGCCAACGTTGACGGCTATCCGCATGAGCAATGGTGGAATGCCGACGGCGAGACCGTCGTGGAGTCCTTCACCATCACCAACATGGCGCATGGCACGCCGCTCGGGATCGCGGCCAACGACAAGCGTTATGGCAAGGCCGGGCCGTTCCTGCTCGAGGCCGGCATCTCCTCATCCTATCACATCGCGAAATTCTTCGGCGTCACCGACTGGATTCGCCAGCCGAAGCCGGCCGTGACCTCGCCGAGCACGAAGCTGATCCCGGAGGTCTCGCCGATCTCGGCGCTTCCGGCCCTGACCCGGATGCTGCGGCGGCCGGAGCCGGCCGCAGAGGTCGCCGCCGCGCCGGAGCCGCCCGCCAGGGCAGCCAAGCCGGCGCAGGCGAGGCCCGCACGAGCAAAGCCGGTTCGGCCGATGCCGGTCGCGGCGCCGAACAAGCCGCCCAAGCCGGCGGCCGAGCCGCTCGCTTCCGCTCAGCCGGCGCCGGTCGTTTCGCGTGCAGCCGAGCCGAAACCGATCGAGCGTGCGCTGCTCGATCCGCAAATGGCCGCTGCAATATCGGTCGACACGCCGGTCGAGGTGAAGCGCCCGGTCGCGAAAGCGGTCGACATGACGCCGGCCGACACGCCCTTCACCGATGCGAAACCGGCGGCCGCGGCCCCTTCACCGCCGGCACCGAAGCCGCGCCGCCGCGTGATCGACGTCGCCGCCGTCATCGATCGCGCCCTGCATGCGGCCGGCCTGAAGTAGAACGTTGCCGCAGAGCGTGGCGGATCGGGCCGCGCGCCGCGATCTCCTTCACCTGTCCCCGTCGGGGAGAGGTGATCGACCTTTGCCCGGTCGACCAACAGATCAGGGCCTCAGGCCATGCCGGTGAGGAACGGGTTCGTCATCCGCTCCTGGCCGAAGCTCGAGCCGGCGCCGTGCCCGCAGATGAAGCCGACGTCGTCGCCGAGCGGCAGCAGCTTGTCCCTGATCGAGCGGAGCAGCGTCTCGTGGCTGCCGCCGGGCAGGTCGGTACGGCCGACCGAGCCGTTGAAAAGCACGTCGCCGACATGGGCGAAGCGCATCTGCTTGTTGAAGAACACCACGCTGCCCGGCGAGTGTCCCGGGCAATGCAGGATGTCGAAGCTGAGCTCGCCGATCTCGACGGTGTCGCCTTCCTTGAGCCAGCGGTCCGGCGTGACGTCGCGAACGCCCGTGATGCCGAAGCGCGCGCCGCTGGCGACCACATTGTCGAGCAGGAACTTGTCGGCGATATCAGGCCCCTCGATCGGCACCTTCAGCGCATCGCGTAGCTCGGCTGCGCCGCCGACATGATCGATATGGCCATGCGTCAGCCAGATCTTCTCCACGGTGACATTGGCCTTCGCGATCGCCGCCTGGATGTTCGGCACGTCGCCGCCGGGGTCGATCACGATCGCCTTCCTGGTCGCCTCACACCACAGGATGGTGCAGTTCTGCTCGAACGGCGTCACCGGCACGATCATCGCGCCGGCCTTCGCCTTGCTGTTGTCTGCGTCTGTCATGGCGCCAGCATGCCGATTTTTCGCACTGCGCCAAGCGAAAAACATCATGTCCCCGGGCCCGCCGCCCGCGTCCGGGCAGCCTGGCGTCGCGGCTTTCTGAACTTGCCGCCGGTTCCTGCGTTGGGCCGGCACAATGGCAGGAAAGCGGTCGAGATGGCGGAGCAGGGCGCGTGGTGGCGCGAGGGGATTTTCTACCAGATCTATCCGCGCTCGTTCCAGGACAGCGATGGCGACGGCGTCGGCGATCTCACCGGCATCATCCATCGCCTGCCGCATCTTCTGACGCTCGGCGTCGATGCGATCTGGCTGTCGCCGATCTTCACCTCGCCGATGGCCGATTTCGGCTACGACATCGCCGACTACACCGGCATTGATCCGTTGTTCGGGACGATGGATGATTTCGACGCGCTGGTGAAGGCCGCGCATGACGGCGGGCTCAAGGTCATCCTCGATCTGGTGCCGAACCACACCTCCGACCAGCATCCGTGGTTTCGAGAGGCGCGCCGGTCGCGCGACGACCCGCGCCGCGACTGGTACATCTGGCGCGATCCCGCCGCTGGCGGCGGCCCGCCCAACAACTGGCTGTCGGAGTTCGGCGGCAGCGCCTGGGCGTTCGATTCGAAGGCCGGGCAGTACTATTACCACGCCTTCCTGGCGCAGCAGCCCGACCTGAACTGGCGCAACCCGGCGGTACGCGCCGCGATCGCCAACGTGATGCGGTTCTGGCTGCGCAAGGGCGTCGACGGCTTTCGCGTCGACGTGATCTGGCACCTGATCAAGGATGCCGCGTTTCGCGACAATCCCGTCAACCCGGACCATCACGCCGGACGGCCGCCGCATGAGCAGCTGCTGCCGCGCTATTCCGCCGATCAGCCGGAGGTGCACGAGGTCGTGGCCGAGTTGCGCGCCGTGATCGACGAGTTCGACGATCGCGTGCTGATCGGCGAGATCTATCTGCCGCTGGAGCGGCTCATGACCTATTACGGCAAGGATCTGACCGGCGCGCATCTGCCGTTCAATTTCGCGCTGCTGTCGGCGCCCTGGCATGCGCGCGACATCGAGACCATCATCGCCGACTATGACGCGGCGCTGCCGCCCGGCGCCTGGCCGAACTGGGTGCTCGGCAATCACGACCGGCCGCGGGTGGCGAGCCGGGTCGGGACGGAGCAGGCGCGGGTCGCGGCGATGCTGCTGCTCACCCTGCGCGGTACGCCGACGCTGTATTACGGCGACGAGATCGCCATGCATCAGGTCGCGGTGTCGCCGGAGCAGGTGTGCGATCCGTTCGAGAAGAACGTGCCGGGCATCGGCGTCGGCCGCGACGGCTGCCGCACCCCGATGCAATGGAGCGCGCTGCCCCAGGCCGGCTTCACCCATGCATCGCCGTGGCTGCCGATCGCGGACGATTTCACCCATGAGAACGTCGTCAATCTGAGCGCCGACCGGCGGTCCATCCTCAATCTCTACCGCGCGCTGATCCGGCTGCGGAAGCAGCATCGGGCGCTGGTCACCGGCAGCTATCGGCCGGTCGCGACGGAAGGTGATCTGCTGCTGTATCGCCGGGACGGAGATGGCGAGGTGATCACGGTCGCGCTCAATCTCGGCGGCGAACCGGTGTCGCTCGCGACCGCGGGAAGCGGCCTGAACGGCGAAATCCTGCTCTCCACCTCGCTCGACCGCCATCATGAGCGCATCGCCGGCACGCTCGATCTGCGCGGCAATGAGGGCGTGGTGATCGGGCGGGCGACGTAGCGGAGTCGAAATGGAGATGTCGCTGTTCGTCACATCCGGTGTCGTCGCGGGCAAGGACGCCGTCGCAACGCGCCCTTGTCCGCCGACCGGGACCCATCATCCCGCAGGGCCATCGCATATGACAATCTGAGAATGCCGAACGACGTGGATGGCCGGGCTTCGGTGCGATCGCGCAGTCGCCGGCGATCACCCGCGATGTCATTTCGGCTGCGCAAAGTCGATTGGATTTGGCGAGATACCAGTTCCAGGCCGACATGCGCAATGTCATCAATTTGACGAATCGCGGAGAGCAATTCGTCGACACCTCCTGCGACATGGCCATGGCAGCTCTGGCGGACCTCACCAAGTTCGTCCACCACCGAGACGCTCAGCCGAACGGCTGATTCATCGCCTCTGGCGCAAAGGCTGTCTCAGTTGCGCCGCGAGGGTCGCGCCGTCTTCCTTCTCCGCTTCACCGGGCTCTCCGTGTCGATGTCGCTGCGACGGAGCAGATAGTCCAGCCCGCCGACGCGGTACCAGCGATAGCCGTAGGGTTCCAGCACCAGCGTATGGCGGCCGCGGTCGTCGGCATGGCTGTGATCCTCCGACAGCAGATTGATCAACAGCTTGCCGGCGTCGTCCGGCAGGCCGGCATCGAACGTGATCTCGCGCGGCTTCTCGTCGAGATTGTGGACGAACAGCACCGAATTGTTGCGCCAGTCGTAGCGCATGATCAGCACGGCGGGGTCCTTGGTGGCGATCACGGCGAAGTCGCCCCAGCCGATCTCGGGCACCTCCTTGCGCATGCGGATGACGCGCTCGGTCCAGTTCAGCATCGAATTCGGATCGCGCCGCTGCCTGGCGGCGTTGACGTGATCATAGCCATAGGGGCCGTGACCGATCACCGGCGAGGCCGAGGTGTCGCTCTTGGTGAAGCCGCCCTGCGGCTCGGTCGACCACTGCATCGTCGTGCGCGCGCAGTTGCGCTCCGGCAGGCTGAGGTCGTCGCCCATCGCAAGCTCGTCGCCATAGCGGATGACCGGGGTGCCGGGGAGCGTGAACATCAGGCTGTAGGCGAGCTCGATGCGGCGGCGGTCGCCGCCGAGCATCGGCGCCAGCCGCCGCCTGATGCCGCGATCATAGAGCTGCATGCTCTTGTCCGGACCGAAGGCTGCGAACACCGCCTCGCGCTGCGGCTTGGTCAGGCGACCGAGGTCGAGCTCGTCGTGATTGCGCAGGAACAGGCCCCATTGGGCCGACGCCGGGCGCGGCTTGGTCGCTTCCAGCGCCTTGGCGAGCGGGCGCGTATCGGACGCCGCCAGCGCATAGAACAGGTGTTGATTGACGTGGAAGTTGAACATCATGTGCATGCGGTCGCCGTCGTCGCCGAAATACTCCATGTCGGTTTCCGGCAGCACGTTGGCTTCGGCCAGGATGATCGCTTCGCCCCGCCGCCATTGCAGGAATTCGCGGAACGTCCTCAGCATGTCGTACTGCTCGACCGGCTTCTTGACCTGCGGCCCCTTGGTCGCGATCACGAACGGCACCGCATCCATGCGGAAGCCGGAGACGCCGAGCTGGATCCAGAAGCCCATGATCTTCAGGATCTCGGCCTGCACCTCGGGATTGGAGGTGTTGAGGTCGGGCTGGAAATCGTAGAAGCGATGGAAGTACCAGGCGCCCGACTGCTTGTCGCGCGTCCATGTCGATTTCTGCACGCCGGGAAACACCATGCCGGTGTCGGCGTTGGCCGGCTTCTTGTCCGCCCACACGTACCAGTCCCGATAGCGCGAGCTCTTGGAGCTTCGCGCCTCGACGAACCAGGGATGCTGGTCCGAGGTGTGGTTGACGACGAGGTCGATGATGACGCGGATGCCGCGCTGCTTGCAGCCGTGGGTGAACTGGACGAAATCGCCGAGCGTGCCGTAGCGCGGGTCGACCCCATAATAATCGGCAACGTCATAACCGTCGTCACGCTGCGGCGACGGCTGGAAAGGCATCAGCCAGATTGCGGTGATACCGAGTCCGTGGAGATAGTCGAGCCGGCGCGTCAGCCCCTTGAAATCACCGATGCCGTCGCCGTCGGCATCCATGTAGGTGCCGACCGATAGGCAGTAGAACACCGCGTTCTTGTACCAGAGATCGTCGATCATGGACGGCGCGCTCCTTGCGCCGCCCCGATGGCGGCCGCTTGATAAGCGGAAGGCCGGCATCGGGTTCCGGTTCCGCGATGGCCGGGTTTGGGACGGCGGGCCGGAATCGGCTATGCTGTGGCTGATGGACTCGTCAGCCGCCCGGATCAGCCTCGTTCCCGTCGACCGCCGCCAGTCGGAGACGGCGTTGGCGATCGCGCGCGGCACCTCGCGCCTGCTGCGCTCGCTCGGCTTCGCCACCATCAGCGAACTGCCGCTGCCATCGGGACGGCGTGCCGATCTGGTGGCGCTCAACGAGCGCGGTGAGATCTGGATCGTCGAGATTAAGTCGTCGGTCGAAGATCTGCGTGCCGACCACAAATGGGAGGACTACCGGGCGCATTGCGACCGGCTGTTCTTTGCCTTCACGCAGGATCTGCCGTGCGAGATCTTTCCGCGGGACACCGGCCTGATCGTGGCCGATGCCTATGGCGCCCATCTCCACTGCGAGGCGCCCGAGCACAAACTGCCGGCGCCGACGCGCAAGCTGATGACGGTGCGCTTCGCGCTGGCAGCGGCGCAGCGGATCAACCGGCTGATCGACCCGCAGGGCCACGCGGAAACCTAGCGCGCCGTCGGAATGGCGGTGATCAGCATTGGTACACCCTGGCTCCTGCAATAGCGAGCACCAAAGCGCGGCGACGCGGTGCGTGAAGGTCCGCCGCTGATCGCGCGTGCCGATGAGAAAGCGGTGGCTATTGCCGATCGTAAGGCGCATGCTTGCAATGAGTTCCGAGTTTACGACAGCGACGGCAGAGGCCGTTGCGAAAGGCAGGCGCAGATGAGCTTCCGCTCGCGGCGCGAATTCGTCACCTTCAGACATCCGTTCCGCATCAGGAGCATCGAGCGTCTCTTGCCCGAAGGAACCTACGAGGTGGTCACGGACGAGGAGATGATCGAGGGCCTGTCGTTTGCGGCCTACCGCCGGGTTGCGACGATGATGATGTTGCCGGTCGCCGGCTCGCGCGCGGCTGCCATGGAGATGGTCTCCATCAGCTCGGTCGATCTTGCAGACGCGCAGCGCGTCGACGCGAGTGCATCGGATGACTGACGAACCGCTCGATCTCGACCGGCGCCGCGGGATGAGCGAGCAGAAGGCCGTGGACCTGCGCCGTGCGTTGGCGGAAGCCGAAAGTCATGCGCAGGAACTGCGCGAGCGGCAGGCGGTTATCGAGCAGCAACTGCTCGCCAATCCGGCGGCATCGTGGCCGGAAGCGGCCGCGAAGGCGCGCTACCTCCTGAACATCTATGCTGCAAGCCTCGCGGAACAGGATACCAGGCACCGGGAGCTGGTCGCCGCCGTGCTGGCCGACTTCTCCCGGCTGACGGAGGAGAGCTGACGCCGGACCGTGCATCGTGGCGCCTCGTGGTCTGGAAACGGCCCGCGCCCGATCCGGACTGTTGCCGGCGCGCGACAGCTTCCGGTTTGTCCGGCCTTCCTGCCAAATTCCTGCGCCTGCCTGATAATTGCCCCGCATGGCGCCCAGCATGTCGTAACATTTTAAGGCTTGAACGTTATCCAGCCCAGGGGTGCAGACAGGGACGGCAGATGCGACGGGTGGTCTCGGCTTTGACGCTGGCGTTGACACTGCTGTTCGCGACCGCAGTCCGCGCGGAGGAGGTGGCATTCTACGTGCTGGGCGTCGGCGCCGATTCCTGCGAGCGGTTCATCACGGCGGCGGAGGAGCAGCCGCCAGGTACCTACAAGGCGATCGGCAATGCCGACGGCCCCTACGTCAACAGCATCTCCAAATATCAGCAATGGATGATGGGCTACGTCTCGGCCGTGAACGCCGCGCGCGGCGATGACGGCCGGCAGATCAAGCTCGACCTGACCGAGCTCGACAGCTGGATGCGCAACTGGTGCAGCCGCAACCAGCGTCGCACGGTGTTTCACGCGCTGCAGGCGTTCGTGAAGTCACATTGACGGAAAGCCCACGGCGGGCTTGCTATTTCGGCGCGCGCTTGGCGAGGATGCGCTGCAAAGTACGTCGGTGCATGTTCAGCCGCCGCGCCGTTTCCGAGACGTTGCGGTTGCACATCTCGTAGATGCGCTGGATGTGCTCCCAGCGCACGCGGTCCGCCGACATCGGGTTCTGCGGCAGCTCGGACTTCTCGCTGGTGGTCGCCAGCAGCGCGGCCATCACGTCGTCGGCATCAGCAGGTTTCGCGAGGTAGTCGACCGCGCCCATCTTCACAGCCGTCACGGCGGTGGCGATGTTGCCGTAGCCGGTCAACACGATGGCCCGGGCCTCGGGGCGCTTGCGCTTCAGCGCCGACACCACGTCGAGGCCGTTACCGTCGCCGAGCCGGAGGTCGACCACGGCGAAGGCCGGGGCAGCCTTGCCGATCTGGGAAATGCCCTCGGCCACGCTCTCACAGGAGGTCACGGTGAAGCCGCGGGTTTCCATCGCGCGCGACAGCCGTTCCAGAAACGGCTTGTCGTCCTCGACGATCAGAAGAGAGCGGTCCGGGTGGTTCGTCAGTTCGGCGATGGCGCCCACGGTCATGTCCTCAAGAAGGCTCGGGATAACGAGACGATCTGTCTTGGTACCATATGGTCCGTCGGCGAGCCGCTGCCAAGATCGCGGCGGCGCCGCAGGCTGCCCGCAATCTGCGGCGTGACGCCGCGCAAGGCTGGCCGTTCCCGTATACCAGCGACGACGCGGCGCCTATTGGGGGTCTGCGTCGGCGCCGTCCTCGCTGGCTTCGAAGCGCCGCCGGGGCCAGGCGATCTGGACCACGGCGCCATGGTCGGGGAAGGTGCGGTTGGAAAACGAAACCTTGGCGCCGGTCCGTTCCAGCAGGGTGCGGGCGATGAACACGCCGAGGCCAAGGCCGCCGGCCTGGTTGCCGCCCTCACTGCCGCCCTGGGCCTCCTCGGCACTGCGCCGGCGCGACAGATAGGGCTCGCCGATTCGCTTGAGGATGTCGGGCGCGAAGCCGGGGCCGTCGTCGGAGATCACGAGCTCGACCGTCTCGTTGTTCCACCAGGCGTTCACCTCGACGGCATTGCGCGCGAAGTCGACCGCATTCTCCAGAATGTTGCCGACGCCGTAGAGGATCGCGGGATTGCGGGTGCCGACTGGCTCCTTGGCTGCGGTCACTGCGACGCGCACCTTGATGTCGACGCCGAAGTCGCGGTGCGGCGCGACGGTCTCCTCGATCAGCGTCGACAGCTTCATCCGGTCGAACATCGATCCGGTCGACGACAGCTGCGTGATCTTGCCGAGAATGTCGCGGCAGCGCTGCGCCTGCTCGCGCAAGGTCTTGATGTCGGACGTGACCTGGCTGTTGTCCTGCAGCGCCCGCTCCAATTCGCGCGAGATCAGCACGATGGTCGCGAGCGGGGTGCCGAGTTCGTGCGCCGCGGCCGCGGCGAGGCCGTCGAGCTGGGTGAGGTGCTGCTCGCGCGCCAGCACCAGCTCGGTCGCCGCCAGCGCGTCGGACAGCTTGCGTGCCTCCTCGGTGACCTGGAACGCATAGAGGCTGGTGACGCCGATCGCGAGCGTGATCGAGAGCCAGACGCCGAACAGGTAGATCGGCGGAAAGATCAGCGGTTCCTCGCCCTCCCAGGGCAGCGGCAGATGCATGAAGAACAGCGCGGTGGAGCAGGTCACGGCGAGCAGGCCGAGCGTGACGGTGTGGCGCACCGGCAGGGCGGTGGCGGAGATCAGCACCGGCGCCAGGAACATGTAGGAGAACGGGTTTTCCAGCCCGCCGGTGAGATACAGCAGCACCGTCAACTCGATGATGTTGAGCGCGAGCAGGCCGCCGGCATGGGCCGGCTCCAGCAGCTGCATCGGGTTGAAGGCGATCTGCAGGCCGAGGTTCAGCAGCGCCGACACGCTGATCACGGCGAGGCAGGGCACGACCGGCAGATCGAACTCCAGCCCCTGCACCACGATGAAGATGGCGCTGAGCTGTCCCAGGGCCGCCAGCCAGCGCAGCCGCAGGATGGTGTCGAGCCGGACACGCTGGCGCGGATGGCGATAGTCCGTGTCGGGCGTGTCGATGATCAGGGCGTCGGTCATGGTGAGGAACTTAATGCCGCGGGGGCGCGGCGACAAATCGGGCCGGCCGTTGGTGACCTGTTGCGATTTGCAGCACAATGCCTCAATGAACGCTCGCCATGACGCAAGATGACGCAGCGCCGACCTCGTCGTCGGCTTCTCCCTCCGGGTCGCCCGCGATCGCAGTGTCGCGCCTGACCAAGATTTACAAGGCGACCGCCGCGGTCGACGGCATCTCGTTTGCGATCCGCCGCGGCAGCATCACCGGGCTGCTCGGCGGCAACGGCGCCGGCAAGACGACGACGATCGCGATGATCATGGGGCTGGTGCAGCCGACCTCGGGCGAGGTCGAGGTGCTCGGTCACAGGATGCCGGACGAGAGCGCCGCGGTGCTCGGGCGGATGAATTTCGAGAGCCCCTATGTCGACATGCCGATGCGGCTCACGGTGCGGCAGAACCTCACCATCTTCGGCCGGCTCTATGCCGTCGATCATCTGAGGGAGCGCATCGCCGAACTCGCCGCCCAGCTCGACCTGACCGATTTCATCGATCGCGCCAACGGCAAGCTCTCGGCCGGGCAGAAGACGCGCGTGGCGCTGGCCAAGGCGCTGATCAACGATCCCGAGCTGCTGCTGTTGGATGAACCGACGGCCTCGCTCGATCCGGACACCGCCGATTGGGTGCGCGGCCATCTCGAGCGCTACCGCCAGCGCCGCGGCGCCACCATCCTGCTCGCCTCGCACAACATGCTCGAGGTCGAACGTTTGTGCGACCGCGTCGTGATCATGAAGCGCGGCCGCATCGAGGACGACGACAGTCCCGCGCAGATCATGGCGCGCTACAACCGCTCGACGCTCGAAGAGGTGTTCCTCGACGTCGCCCGCGGCCGCGACCGGGAGGCGGCACAATGAACGACCTGTCCTTGGCGATCGCCCCGCACCGCATCGGCGCGATGGTCCTGCGCTACTGGTATCTGCTGCTGTCGTCGTGGCCGCGGCTGCTGGAGCTGATGTACTGGCCGACCTTGCAGATCATCACCTGGGGCTTCCTGCAGACCTACATCGCCAGCAATGCCGGGTTCTTCGCCCGCGCCGGCGGCACGCTGATCGGCGCGGTCATCCTCTGGGACATCCTGTTCCGCGGCCAGCTCGGCTTCTCGATCTCCTTCCTGGAGGAGATGTGGGCGCGCAACATCGGCAACCTGATGATGAGCCCGCTGACGCCGCTCGAGTTCCTGCTGGCGCTGATGACGATGAGCCTGATCCGGCTTGCCATCGGCATCATTCCGATGACCCTGATCGCGGTCTGGTTCTTCGATTTCAACTTCTACAGCCTCGGCCTGCCGCTGATCGCGTTCTTCTGCAACCTGATCTTCACCTCCTGGGCGGTCGGCATCTTCGTGTCGGGCCTGGTGCTGCGCAATGGGCTCGGCGCCGAGAGCATCGTCTGGACGCTGATGTTCGCGCTGATGCCGCTGGCCTGCGTTTACTATCCGGTGCAGGTGCTGCCGCATTGGCTGCAGTGGGTGGCCTGGTCGCTGCCGCCGACCTACGTGTTCGAGGGGATGCGCGCGCTGCTGAGCGATCAGGTCTTCCGCTCGGACCTGATGCTGACGGCGTTCGGGCTCAATGCCGCCCTGCTGCTGGCGTCGTTTGCAGCATTCATTGCCCTTTTGCGCAGCGCGCGCCGCGCCGGCTCGCTGCTGTCGTCGGGGGAATAATTGCGCTTTCCCGTGGATTTTCGGGCTCATTTCGCCACTTTGAGGCACCAACTCGTAACACACCGCATTGACGCTTAATTACGCATTCGGCAGTATGCTGCGCTGCAGAGAGGGTTGAACGAGAATGCCGATTGGTGAGTTTGGCGGTGCACCGCCCCTGGCGTCGGAAGGCAGTCCGGTCCTGACGACGCCGATGTACTGGATGTACGAGATGGCGCATGCCTCGCTCAATCCGGCGCGCGCCGTCACGGATGCCACCAAGATCCTGTTTCAGAACCCGCTCAATCCCTGGGCGCACACCGAAATGGGCAAGTCGATCGCGGCGGCCTGCGAGCTGTTCGAGCGCACCACGCGCCGCTACGGCAAGCCCGAATGGGGCCTCGACGAGACCGAGGTCAACGGCGTCAAGACGCCGGTCGAGGTCCGCGTCATCTGGGAAAAGCCGTTCTGCCGGCTGCTCCATTTCGACCGCAAGCACATCCGCCCGCTGCGCAGCCCGCAGCCGCGGCTGCTGATCGTGGCGCCGATGTCCGGGCATTACGCGACGTTGCTGCGCGGCACGGTCGAGGCGTTTCTGCCGACCCACGAGGTCTACATCACCGACTGGGCCGATGCCCGCATGGTGCCACTGGCCGAGGGCCGCTTCGATCTCGACGACTACATCGATTACGTCATCGAGATGCTGCGCTTCCTCGGCACCAACATGCACGTGATGGCGGTATGCCAGCCGGCGGTGCCGGTGCTCGCTGCGGTCTCCGTCATGGAGGCTGAGCGCGATCCATTCGCGCCTGTTTCGATGACCCTGATGGGCGGCCCGATCGATACGCGCCGCAATCCGACCGGCGTCAACAATTTGGCCCAGGAACGCGGCATCGACTGGTTCCGCAACCACGTCATCACCAAGGTGCCGTTCCCGCATCCCGGCGTCATGCGCGACGTCTATCCGGGCTTCCTGCAGCTGAACGGCTTCATCAGCATGAACCTCGACCGCCACGTCGACGCCCACAAGGCGCTGTTCGCCAATCTGGTGAAGGGCGATGGCGACCAGGTCGACAAGCATCGCGACTTCTACGACGAGTATCTCGCCGTCATGGACCTCGCTGCGGAATATTATTTGCAGACGGTGGAGACGGTGTTCATCAAGCACGCGCTGCCGAAGGGCGAGATGACCCATCGCGGCACGCTCGTGGAGCCGTCGAAGATCACGCGCGTCGCCCTGATGACGGTCGAAGGTGAGAAGGACGACATCTCCGGTCTCGGCCAGACCGAAGCGACGCATGGACTGTGCTCGTCGATCCCGGATCATCGCCGGGTTCACTACGTGCAACCGGGCGTCGGACATTACGGCGTGTTCAACGGATCGCGATTCAAGTCGGAGATCGTGCCGCGCATCAACGATTTCATGCTGTCGGCGGCGGATCCCAAGTCGCTGCTCTCGATTGCGGCCGAATGAGCGAAGACGGCGTTCACTGCGCATCCGAATCCGGCTGCGCGGTAACTCTTTGAAGAGACGTTGAAAACCTGGATTCCAGACTGACTCAAGCAGTGAATGTGGCGTCGCTACTTGAGCGACGCTTCTGAATCAAGCTTCATTCTTTGGCGCGCGCTGGAGCCCCAACGCCTAGGGTGCAGAACCCGCCGAGCCCCTGTATGTTGGGCAAATGATTTGTTTTTGCGCCGAGCGCTTTCCCTGGCGCTGGATATGGCAAAATCCGGGCGAGCTCTTACCCCCCGGACTGACAGAAATGGCCACTCGCGCGCTACTCTATCGGCGGCCCGCCGAACCATCGCGTCTCCTCGTCAAGCACGGCTCGCAAATCTACTCGATTAGATTGCGGCGTCACCGTCGTGCGCGACGTTATACCCTGAGAATTCATCCGTCGGATCGCGAAGCGATCCTGACGATGCCGCCGCGCGGCACCATCATCGAGGCGAAGGACTTTGCGCAGCGTCACGGCGCTTGGATCGCCGCGCGTCTCGGCCGTCTGCCGAAGGCGGCGCCATTCCTGCCGGGCACCTTGGTGCCGTTGCGCGGCGTGCCGCACAAGATCGTGCATCGCGCTGGCGAACGCGGCACGGTGTGGAGCGAGACGCGGGACAGCGGCGAGAAAATCCTCTGCGTGGCCGGCGCGATCGAGCACACCGAGCGCCGTGTGCTCGACTTCCTCAAGCGCGAAGCGCGCCGCGACCTGCAGAAGGCGGCCGACGCCTATGCCGAGCAGCTCGGCGTCAAGGTGAAGCGGCTGTCGATCCGCGACCAGTCGAGCCGCTGGGGGTCGTGCACCTCGGCCGGCTCGCTGTCGTTCTCGTGGCGGCTGATCCTCGCGCCGCCCTTCGTGCTCGACTATCTGGCGGCGCACGAGGTCGCACATCTCATCGAGATGAACCACTCGGCGCGGTTCTGGAAGGTCTGCGGCAAGATCTGTTCCTCGGTCGAGCGCGCCAAGAAATGGCTCGACACCTGCGGCAACGATTTGCATCGCTATGGCGTCGACGATTGAGCTGCACTCGCAAGCTCCGACCCTCGCACTGGCCCGGCCTCATGGTCCGGGCCATTTTCCTGCGTCCGCCTCCTGCATCCGCATGCGCGTGTTCCCCACGACCGCGAGAACGTTGCCCGCAGCTATCGAATTCTTAAGCCTTACCGTCTGCAACCAGAGGATATCGGCCATTTCGGCGGCGCTTTAACGTGGCTGTAACGCTGCGCTCGCAGATTTACCTCGATCATCCCGAGGTGACGTTCCGGCCGAGTGTGCCGGGCCGTTCGCTGCAACCCAAGCGCAGATCGTTTCACGCGAAACGTGCGGCGCGCCTTGAATCGAACGATGCTCGCAAGCGAGTTCCAGACGGCCGCATCGGCGCAACTGCTCTCGGCCGCACTTGATCGTGCCTCCGAAGCGATCCTCTTTCTCGGCATGGATGGCCGTGTCCATCACGCCAACCGGTTTGCCTCGATCCTGTTGAGGCGCGAGCCGGCCGCGTTGGTCGGCGCCGATCTCGCAAGCCTGGGCCTGCCCGCAGACCTCGTGCCCGCGATGCCGCGCGACGAAGCCGGCGAGCAGGTCGCCGATGCGGCTGGCGGGCCCCCGTGCCGCGACCTGACGATGCGCCACGACGACGGCTCGCGGACCCGGCTGCGCCTGACCTTGCGCGATCTGCCGTCCGACCATGCGCCCGTCCGGATGCTGCTGCTGATCCGCGACGTGACCGCCGAAATCGAGATGCGCGATCGCAATGCGCTGCTGACGTCGGTGGCTGACCACAGCAATCGCGCCGTCATCGTCACCGATCCCGAGCTGAACATCCTTTACACCAACGCGGCCTTCACCGGCCTGTTCGGCTACCCGCCCGAGGCCGCGCTCGGCCAGCAGGTGGAGAAGCTGCTGGTCGGCCCATGTACCGACCTCGGCACGGTCGAGCGATTGAAGCAGTGCCTGGAGGACGAGCACGGCCTCGATGATGACCTGCTGATTTATGACAAGGATGGCGACGAGATCTGGACCGCGGCCTATGTCAAGGCGCACCGGAACGGGCAGGGTAAGGTCAAGTACCTGTTCGGCCTGCTCACCGACATCCGGGAGACCAAGCAGCTGCGCTCGCTGCAGCAACTGATCATGTCGGCGCTGGCCTCCGATCTGTCGATCACGACGATCGCCGATCAGATGTGCCGCCGCGTCGAGGAACTGGCGCCGGACGTGGTCTGCTCCATCCTGCACGTCGATTCCGGCGGGCTGCTCCATCCGCTCGGCGGTCCCAGCCTGCCGCCGGCCTATTCCGCCGGCCTGGACGGCGTGGCGATTGGCCCCGACATCGGCTCCTGCGGCACCGCGGCCCATCTGGGCGAGCCGGTGCTGGCACAGGACATCGAGAACGATCCGCGCTGGCAGCCCTACAAGGCCGGACCGCTGGGGGCGGGTCTTCGCGCCTGCTGGTCGACTCCGATCCGGGGCAAGGACGGCCGCGTCATCGGCACCTTTGCCTTCTACTTCCGCGAATGCCGCGGCCCCAGTCACTGGCACGAGCAGATCGTCGCGTCCTGCGTCCAGCTCGGTGCGCTCGCCATCGAGCGCCAGGAAGTCCGCTCGACGATCTCGCAGGTCGCCTATCACGACATGCTGACCGGCCTGCCCAACCGCGCCCGCATCCCGTCGCTGATCGACGAGGCCATCAAGGCCTGCCCCCAGGGCAGCCACGTCGCCGTGGCTTTTCTCGACGCCGACAATTTCAAGGACGTCAACGACACGCTGGGCCATGCCGCCGGCGACGAGTTCCTGGTCGGCTTCGCCAATCGCCTGCGGGCGCAGATCCGCCCCGGCGATATGCTGGGCCGGCTCGGCGGCGACGAGTTCGTGATCGTGCTGCAGAACCGCGACGCGCTCGAGGCGTCGCTGGCCGCGGCGCGGATCACGGCTGCGCTGGCGATGCCGCTCACCATCGGCAAGCGGCAGGTGCCGATGTCGGCGAGCATGGGGCTCAGCCTCTATCCCGACAACGCCAAGGACATCGAGACCCTGATCAAGCAGGCCGACGCGGCGATGTACAAGGCCAAGCGGGCTGGCCGCGCCACCTATCGCTTCTTCAGCGCCGACATCGACAAGCTCGCCGAAGAACGGCTGATGCATTCGACCGCGCTGCGCCAGGCGATCGCGAGCGAGGCGCTGACCCTGCACTATCAGCCGCAGATCTGCACCAAGAACGGCGCCATTCATGGCGTGGAGGCGCTGGCGCGCTGGCACGACCCGGTGCTGGGCGACGTCTCGCCCGCCAAGTTCATTCCGCTCGCCGAGGAATGCGGCCTGATCGAGCAGATCGGCGTGTGGTCGATCAAGCTGGCCTGCAAGCAGATGGCGGCATGGCGGCGCGCCGGTCTCGACATCCCCTGCATCTCGGTGAACCTGTCACCGATCAACTTCCAGAACATCAATCTGGCGGCGATGGTGGCGCAGATCCTGGCGGCCAACGACCTGCCGGCGAAGATGCTGATGCTGGAGATCACCGAAGGCGTCATCCTCAACGAGCGCGCCGCGGTCATCGCCACGATGAACGAGCTGCGCAACATGGGCGTCGGCCTGTCGCTGGACGATTTCGGCACCGGATATTCGAGCCTGAGCCGCCTGGCCCACCTTCCGATCAACGAGCTCAAGATCGACCGCAGCTTCATGCGCGACTTCGCCAACGACAGCGGCACGCGGGCGATCGTGACGGCGGTCGTGCGGGTCGGCCAGAGCCTCGATGTGGCCGTCGTCGCCGAAGGCGTCGAGACCGAGGCGCAGCGCAAGCTGCTCGCCGAACTCGGTTGCGACGCGATGCAGGGCTTCCTGTTCGCGCGTCCGATGGCCGCCAGCGCCTTCAGCCGCTGGCTGCTCGACTACAGCGCCCACCGCGCGAGCCTGATGCTGCGGCAGGTCGGGCGCAAGCTGGCCCAGTCTTCCGGCGCGGCAGCGGTCGAGCCGGACACGGGTCCCATCGCCGCGGCCGCCGGCTGATCGGGCGCATCCTCTCGCGGATGCGCCTCTACTCCCATTTCAAGAGCTCAGCGCTGACCGCCGAACAGTCGGTCCACCAGCCAGCCGTCGAGACCGGCGGCGGCTTCCGGCCGCGCGTTGCTGCGGCTCGGCTGAGCGGCGCGGGCGGTGGTGGCAGGATTCGGTGCCGGCGCCGATGGCGCCGTGATCTGCGAGGCGATCTGCGCCAGGGTCGGCACCAGGCCAGCGCCTTGCGCATTCGGCAGTGCCGCGACCGGCACGCCCTGATGAGCTGCGCGCATGAAGCGGGTCCAGACCTCGACCGGCAGGCCGCCGCCGGTCGCCTTCTTGGTCGGTGAATTGTCGTCATTGCCGAGCCAGACCCCGGTGACGAGGCGGGCGGTGTAGCCGATGAACCAGGCGTCGCGGAAATCCTGGCTGGTGCCGGTCTTGCCGGCGGCGACCCAGCCCGGAATCTCGGCCTTCTTCGCCGTGCCGGAGACCAGCGTCTCCTGCATCATCTGGTTCATCATCGCTACGTTGCGCGGCTCGATCACCTGCGCCGGCTGCTCGGCCTGGCGCATGTAGAGCAGCTTGCCGTCGAGCGTCTTGATCCGCGTGACGACATGCGGCGAGACCGCGAGCCCGCCATTGGAGAACGGCGCATAGGCGCCGACCAGCTCGATCATCGACACCTCGGAGGTGCCGAGCGCGATCGACGGATTGGGATCGAGCTTGGAGGCGATGCCGAGCCGGTGCGCGGTGCGCACCACGTTCTTCGGCCCGACCTCGAGGCCGACGCGCACCGCGACCGTGTTCAGAGAATGCGCCAGCGCCTGGGTCAGCGTCACCGGCCCGAAATACTCCTTGGTGTAGTTCTCCGGCCGCCATCCCTTCAGATCGAGCGGCGCGTCCTGGCGCACCGTGTCGGGCGTCAGGCCCTGCTCGATCGCGGTGAGATAGACGAACGGCTTGAACGCCGAGCCGGGCTGGCGCTTGGCGGTGACGGCGCGGTTGAACTGGCTGTCGGCATAGTTGCGGCCGCCGACCATCGCGCGCACGGCGCCATCTGGCGTCATCGCGACCAGCGCGCCCTGGCTGACATTGAACTTCACGCTCTTGGCCGCGAGCTCGTCGATGATGGCGGCTTCCGCCACGCTCTGCAGCTTCGGATCGATCGTGGTCTCGACCACGATCGACTCCTCGACCTGGCCGACGAGATCGTCGAGCACCTCGCCGATCCAGTCGGCGACGTAGTTCACGGTGCCGGCGCCGGCGGGCTTCACCGCCACGCTGGGATGGGCGATCTGGGCCTGCGCCTGGGCCTCGGTGATGAACTTGGCATCGGCCATCGCCGCCAGCACGGTCTGCGCCCGCTTCTCGGCGCCCTCCGGATTGCGGTTTGGCGCCAGCCGCGACGGCGACTTGACGAGGCCGGCGAGCATCGCCGCCTCGCCGACCGTCACCTGGCGCGCCGATTTGCCGAAATAGCGCTGCGCGGCCGCCTCGACGCCATAGGCGCCGGAGCCGAAATAGACGCGGTTCAGATACAGTTCGAGAATCTCGCGCTTGGAATATTTGCGCTCCAGCCACAGCGCGAGTTCGGCCTCCTGCAGCTTGCGGGCGAGCGTGCGCTCCTGGGTCAGGAACAGGTTCTTGGCCAGCTGCTGCGTCAGGGTCGAGCCGCCCTGCGACACGCCGCGATGGAGGATGTTGGCGACCACGGCGCGCGCAATGCCGATCGGGTCGATGCCGTAATGCTGATAGAAGCGGCGGTCCTCGATGGCGATGAACGCTTTCGGCAGATAGGGCGGTAGATCCTTCAGCGCGACATTGGCGCCGGCCATCTCGCCGCGCTGCGCCAGCATGGTGCCGTCGAAGCCGACGATCTCGATCGTGGGGGGCCGCTTTGGGATCTCCAGCGACTGGATCGGCGGCAGATGCGCGCCGGCCCAGATCACGACGCCGACCAGCGCGATCACGCCCCACAGGCCGCACACCAGGCCCCAATAGGCGAGGCGTCCGATCGAAACGCCCCAGCGCGACTTGCCGCGGGCAGGCTTTGGTTTGGTTGGGGTCTTCGGCTCGCGCGCCGGCACATCGTCCTCGTCGTCGGGCTGGACCGGCTTGCGCCTGGCGGATTTCTTCGGAGCGTCCTCGCCGGCCGGAATGCGGTCCTTGGGATCGAGACGCAGATCGGCCATCGCAGCCGCAAGGCCGAATCGCGGCTCCTTGCGCCCGCCGCTCTGTTTCCGTCCCCGCGCCATCCGCAACCCGAGCCCGCGACCCCGCCGTCCGACCACGCTAATGGGCGGAGTTTAAGGGGCAGTTAGGAAGAGATTAACGCGCGATTAGGAGTTTCGCGCTGCTAACGCCGCGCTATGGTTAAGCGGAGGTAAACAACGAACAAGCGAGGGAGCTCATGGGCCATATCGATCCCACCAAGGAGGTGTTCGCGCAGTTCCGGGAGAACGATCGCCCCGGGCCGATCCACATGCTGAACCTGGTGCGGCTGCGCAAGGAGGCCACCTATCCGGACGGGCGGAAGGTCAGCGGAGCGGAAGCCTATGCGGCCTATGGCCGCGAGAGCGGCCCCGTGTTCGAGCGCCTCGGCGGCCGCATCGTCTGGCAGGGCCGCTTCGAGCTGATGCTGATCGGCCCCCAGGAGGAGCGCTGGGACCATTGCTTCATCGCCGAATATCCGAGCGTGCAGGCCTTCGTCGACATGATCCGCGACCCCGTCTATCGCGAAGCGGTGAAGCACAGGCAGGCGGCAGTGGAGGATTCGCGGCTGATTCGCCACGCGGTGCTGCCGGCGGGGAAGAATTTTGGCGAGGTGCCGGAGTGATACTCCTACATGAAAGGACAAGCCGCCTCGGCAGCAACTGCATCCTCGACGACCCGCCGTGACGCTCGCGATCATGGCAAGCTGTCGTCCCGGACAAGCCCGCTGACGCAGCGCGTCAGCGGGCGCAGATCCGGGACCCATACCGCGTGATCCATCGTGGGGCAGGTCGCACGTTGAACCTGTCGTGCCCCAATCTCCTCCGGGGTTATGGGTCCCTGCGGTCGCAGGGACGACACCGGTGGTGGAGCGGCGTCGGGGCAGACCCGGATGGAGATGTCGATAACGGATCTCCCATCGCGGGCCTGTTCGGAATGTCCGCTTGAACATCACATAAGTATGTGCTTATGTCTTGTCCATGATCGAGAGCGACATCTTCAAGGCCCTGGCCGATCCGACGCGATGCGCGATCTTCGAGAAGCTGGCGGACGGCCGCATGAACGCCAGCGCGCTGCGCGAGGGCATGACGATCAGCCAGCCGGCGATGTCGCAGCACCTCGCGGTGCTGCGCAACGCCGGCCTGGTGCGGGAAGAACGTCAGGGCCGTTTCGTCAACTACGAGGTCGATCCCGCGGGCCTGGCGCTGATCGCCCGCTGGCTGGCGAAATATCGCGCCTACTGGCCGTCACGCGTCGATGCGTTGAAAACCCTGCTGAAGGACATGGACCAATGACCGACACCAAGGCTGCGCAACAGGGCGAAGAGTTCGTTCTCGACTACGACCTCGAGGCGCCGCCGGAGAAGGTCTGGCGTGCCATCAGCGTTCCCGAGCTGCGGGACAGCTGGCTGCCGCGCGGCGACCTGGCCGATGCCGCGCCGATCTCGTCGATATCAGGCGAAGAGGTCCGCTATCGGATGCGCGACGACGAACCGCCCTATCTCGAAAGCATCGTGACGTTCCAGGTCATGCCCAATGCCACCGGCGGCACGCGGCTCCGGATCATTCACGGACTGGCCGCCACGAACCTCATGCGGCATTCGCCACCGGCGGCGAACAGCAACACGCGCAGCCTCATGCGCGCGGCCTGACGCTTCACTCATCGACAACCTGCTGAGCCGGGAGCTCGCGCATGCGCGACACGATGCAACTCGTCCCTATGGTCATCGAGCAATCCAGTCGGGGAGAACGATCCTTCGACATCTATTCACGGCTGCTGCGTGAGCGCATCGTGTTCCTCAACGGCGAGGTCAACGACACCGTGTCCGCTTTGGTCTGCGCGCAACTGCTGTTCCTCGAAGCGGACAACCCGAAACGGCCGATCCATCTCTATATCAACTCACCCGGCGGCGTCGTCACCAGCGGGCTCGCGATGTACGACACGATGCAATTCGTCAAGGCGCCGGTGCATACGCTGTGCATGGGAACGGCGCGCTCGATGGGGTCGTTTCTGCTGATGGCGGGCGAGCCGGGCGAACGAACGGCGCTGCCCAATGCGAGCCTCCATGTCCATCAACCGCTCGGTGGCTTTCAGGGCCAAGCGTCCGACATCATGATCCACGCCAAGGAGATGGAGCAGACCAAGCGCCGCATGATCCGGCTTTATGCCGAGCATTGCGGGCGCAGCTACGAAGATGTCGAACGAACGCTCGACCGCGATCACTTCATGACGGCGGACGAGGCGCTTGAATGGGGGCTGATCGACCGGGTCGTGAAGCAGAGAGATCTGGGCAGCGTGAGTAGCGACTGACCGTCTGCCGGTCACCGCATTCGAATGTCTGAGTTTTGCGCATGTTTCACGCCAAGCCGTCATGGCCGGGCCTGTCCCGGCCATCCACGTCGTTCGGCATCCTCAGAGCGACGTGGATGCCCGGGACAAGCCCGGGCATGACGATGGTGTGTGCAGAACCAGCTTGGCCTCAAGCAGCGCGGCCTACCCTGCCGCTCCCGTATCTTCGATGATCGGGCCGAACAGCTCCCACCGCTCGCCGTTGCAGCGCATCATCTGCATCTGCTTGTTGATGCGGAAGTCGGTGGGTGAGGTGTTGATCGAGAGGCCTGGCAGCGCAAGGCTGGGCACGTAGCCCTTGATGTTGGCGGCCTGGCGCATGACGTTCTCGCGCGTCAGTTATGTCGCCATCGCTGCACGCGAGTGTGGAGGAAGCAAGTCGACAACGCAGTCTTTCAGGGAGCGGCGAGAGCGCGCAACCTGTGCCGCAATGCAAACGGGGCCGCGCCATCGCGCAGCCCCGCACCAGTGTTGTTGATCGCGTCATTCCGGGGCGATGGTCAGCATCGAACCCGGCCTCTCGAGGTTCCGGATTCGTCGCTGCGCGACGCCCCGGAACGACGGTTTCTCGAACTAGCCCGCCGCGCCCTTGTCCTCCAGGATCGGGCCGAACAGCTCCCAGCGCTCGCCGTTGAACTTCATCATCTGCAGCTGCTTGTTGACGCGGTAGTCGGTGGGCGAGGTATTGATCTTCATGCCCGGCAGCGAGAGGTCGCCGACGACGTCCTTCAGCGACGTCGCCTGCTTCATGACGTTCTCGCGCGTGAGATTGTCGCCGCACATCCGCAGGATGGTCACCAGCAGTTCCGCGTTGCCGTAGCCATAGGTGTTGAAGTTCGAGTTCTTGTCGCCGTCCGGATAGTACTTGGCCATGAAGTCGAGATAGCGCTTCATGCCGGGATCGTCCTTCCAGGTCGGATCGAGCGGGTCCTTGCCGTAGTTGACCGAGATCACGCCCTTGGAGGCTTCGAGGCCCGCCGGCTGCAGCACGGCGCCGACGGAGGTCGCGTTGATGTCGACGATGTGTACGGGCTTCCAGTCGAGCTCATGCAGCTTCTTGATCGCCTGTGCGGCCTGCTTCGGCGTCGCGGCCGAGAACAACAGGTCGGCGCCCGCCGATTTGATCTTGAGGATCTGCGAATCGATCGTCGGGTCCGCGACCTCGTAGGAGGCTTCGGAGACGATCATCGAGGCCTTGTCGCCGAGGCCGGCCTTGATGCCGTTGAGGTAGTCCTTGCCGAGATCGTCGTTCTGATAGAGCACGCCGATCTTGGCGTTGGGATACTCCTTCAGAATGTACTGGCCGTAGATGCGGCCTTCCGTGAAGTAGTTGGGATTGTATCCCATGGTCCAGGGGAAGTTCTTCGGATCGGTGAACTTGGTGGCGCCGGTCGCCGCGAACAGCTGCGGCACCTTCTTGCCGTTGAGGTATTTCTGGACCGCGGCGTTGGAGGGCGTGCCGATGATCTGGAAGGTCAGCAGCACCTCGTCGTCCTCGACCAGCTTGCGCACCTGCTCGACCGCCTTGGGCGGCGAATAGGCGTCGTCATACTGGACGAGCTTGATCTTGCGGCCGTTGATGCCGCCCTGCTCGTTGATCATGTTGAAATAGGCGGCCTGGGTCTTGCCGATCGAGGCATAGGCCGAGGCGGGACCCGAGAACGGCACGGTCTGGCCGATCTTGATCTCGGTGTCGGATGCGCCGGGATCGTACTTCTTCTGGGCCGAGGCAGCCGTGGCGGAGAGGGTGACGGCCAATGCGGCCGCTCCCGCGAGACGGAAAAATCCCTGTCGCATGGGGTGAACGTTCCTCCTGATTTGTTATGCGGCTGGTCTGCCCGGACGGGCGCCAGCGCTTTCGGCAGTGTGGAGGAAGGGCTTGGCGGACGCAAGGCGAGGGGAGCACGGGCGGCGGTTCCGTCGATGTCGCTACGACGGGCCCAGCTGGCTCAACACGTTCGGTGTCGTCCCGGCCAAGCCCGGCGTCGCGCAGCGACGTCGTGCGCAGAGCCGGGATCCATAGCCACAGGCCGTTGTGTGGCGACGGCTCGGAGTGGCGATCCTGCCCCAAACGCTGCCCGGGATTGGGCCCCGGATCGGCGCCGCGACGCGCTTGTGCGCGTCACGGCTTGTCCGGGACGCCGCCGCGGATGGAAATACGGCCCGCCTCAGCCGGCCAGCCAGACCAGCACCAGGCCGATCGCGGCCGGCACGCTCTGGATGAACAGGATCTTGCGGCCCGCGGTGGCGGCGCCGTAGAGGCCGGCGACCAGCACGCAGAGCAGGAAGAACACCTCGATCTGGACGCCGAACGCCGGCGTCGGGTGCGCCAGGCCCCAGAACAGGCCGGCGGCGAGGAAGCCGTTGTAGAGGCCCTGGTTGGCGGCGAGCACGGCGGTCTCCGCGGCGCGCTCCGGCGTATTCCTGAAGGCTTTCAAGCCGGCCGGCTTGGTCCAGAGAAACATCTCGAGCACGAGAATGTAGACGTGAAGCAGGCCGATCAGTCCGACGACGATGTTCGCGATCAATGCCATGATGTGGCTCCCCCAAGCCTGTCTGGACCGCGGTGGCGCCGCGCCCCTTCGTCAAATCTGCGCCATGCGACGGCACCGTCTGCCGGACGCGCGCCCCTCACGCAGCCGGCTGCGCCGCCGCCTCGTCCGTTGCCAACAGATGCAGCAGCGCGCTCTTGATCGCCGCCTGCCGGGTCGGCGCGTTGATCTGCGCGCCCAACAGATCGGTGACGTAGAACACGTCGCGGGCGCGCTCGCCGAAGGTGGCGACATGGGCCGAGGCGATGTTCAGGTTGAGCTTCGAGATCGCCGTCGTCAGCTCATACAGCAAGCCGGGGCGATCGAGGCCGGAGACCTCGATCACGGTGTAGAGCTCCGACCATTGGTTGTTGATGGTGACTTCCGGCTCGACCGAGAACGCCTTGTGCTGCTTGCCGCGGGTGGTGCGCCGCGCCACCGCGTCCGGCAGCCGCAGCTTGCCTTCCAGCACCTGCTCGATGGTCTCGCCGATCCGCGTCGCGCGGCGGCCCTCGTCCTCGTCGCGCTCGTACTCGCGGGAGATCGCGATGGTGTCGAGCGCGCGGCCGTCGGTGGTGGTGTAGATCTGGGCGTCGACGATGTTGGCACCCGCCGATGCGCAGGCGCCGGCGATGATCGACAGCAGCCACGGATGGTCCATGGCGAAGATCGTCAGCTCGGTGACGCCGCGCGCCGGATCGAAGCCGACATTGATTGCCAGCTTGTGCCCGGCATCCTCGCTCGACCGCACGAAGCGGGCATGGCGGATCTTGCGCGGCAGTTCGACCTTGAGCCAGTAGGCCGGATAATGACGGCCGATGTAGGTGTTGAGTTCGTCTTCGGGCCAGTCGGTGAAGGCGATGCGGAATTCGGCCTGCGCCGCGGTGATGCGCTTGGCGCGGTTGACCTCGGAGAAGCCGCCGGTCAGCACCGGCTCGGTCTCGTAGTACAGCGTGCGCAGGAGCTGCGCCTTCCAGCCGTTCCAGACGCCCGGGCCGACGCCGCGGATGTCGGCGGTGGTCAGGATCGTCAGCAGCTTCATCTGCTCGACCGACTGCACCACGGCGGCGAAATTCTCGATCGTCTTGCGGTCGGACAGATCGCGCGACTGCGCCACCGTCGACATCGTCAGGTGCTCCTCGATCAGCCAAGCGATCAGTTCGGTGTCGGCATTGCTGAAGCCGAGCCGCGGACACAGCCGGCGCGCGATCTTGGCGCCGGCGACCGAATGGTCTTCGGGCCGGCCCTTGGCGACGTCGTGCAGCAGCACGGTGATGTAGATGACGGCACGGTGCTCGGGCCGGATCTTGCGCATCAGGTCGGAGGCCAGCACGAACTCGTCGTGGCCACCGCGCTCGATCTCCTGCAGGAAGCCGATGCAGCGGATCAGGTGCTCGTCGACCGTGTAGTGATGATACATGTTGAACTGCATCATCGACACGATGCGGCCGAAAGCGCGGATAAAGTGGCCGAGCACGCCGGTCTCGTTCATCCGCCGCAGCACGACCTCGGCATCGTTGGAGGTCAGAATCTCCATGAACAGCCGGTTGGCCTCGGGATCGTCGCGCAGCTCGGTGTTGATCAGATTGAGCGAGCGCGTCACCGCGCGCATCGCGTCGGGATGGAAGGCGAGGTTGTTCTTCTGCGCGAGACGGAAGATGCGGATCAGATTGACCGGATCGTGCTTGAAGACGTCGGGCGCGGCGAGGTTGATGCGGTTGTTGTCGACGATGAAGTCGTCGCTCTCGGGCACCCGCCGCCAGGTGTTGCCGGTCTTCAACCGCGAGATCACGCGGCTCAGCACCGGCGCCGGCTTGGCCTGCTGGTCCTCGAGCTTGGCGCACAGGATCGCGGTGAGATTGCCGACCTGCTTGGCGACCAGGAAGTAGTGCTTCATGAAGCGCTCGACGTCCTGCAGCCCGGGATGGCTGGTATAGCCGAGCCGGACCGCGATCTCGCGCTGCAGGTCGAACGACAGCCGCTCCTCCGGCCTTCCGCTGACGAAATGCAGGTTGCAGCGCACCGACCACAGGAAGTCCGAGCAGCGCCGGAAGGTGCGGTATTCATGCGCGTCGAACACGCCGCGCTCGACCAGCTCGGCGGTCTCGCGCACGCGGTAGACATATTTGGCGATCCAGAACAGCGTGTGCAGGTCGCGCAGGCCGCCCTTGCCGTCCTTGACGTTGGGCTCGACCAAATAGCGCGACTGGCCGCCGCGGCGGTGCCGCTCCTCGCGCTCGGCGAGCTTGGCGGCGACGAACTCGGCCGCCGTGCCCTGGACCACCTCGGTGTCGAAGCGCTGGACCAACTCGTCATAGAGCGGCCGGTCGCCGGCGAGGTAGCGCGTCTCCAGGATGGCAGTGCGGATGGTCATGTCGCCGCGCGCCTGGCGGATCGATTCATCGACCGAGCGGGTGGCGTGGCCGACCTTCAGCCCCATGTCCCACAGCGAATACAGGATGGCTTCGGCGACCTGCTCACCCCAGGCGGTCTGCTTGTAGGGCAGGATGAACAGGAGATCGATGTCGGACTCCGGCGCCATCAGGCCGCGGCCATAGCCGCCGGTCGCGACCACCGCCATGCGCTCGGCGCCGCTTGGCACGTCCGAACGGTAGAGATGCTCGGTCGCTGCCGCGTAGAGAATGCGGATGATCTCGTCCTGCACGAAGCAGAGCTGTTCGGCGCAGCGCCGGCCGTGGCGGTCCTTCAGGAGCTGGTCCTGGGCGGCCGCGCGCGCCTTGACCAGCTCGGCCTTGAGGAACTGCACCACGGCGGCACGAAACATGTCCTCCCGGCCGGAGTGCTGCTTTGCCAGCGCATCGACGGCTGCCGCGATGCCGGCGCTGTCGAAATCGGCCGGGTCTGCGAATCTGGAGTCTGTGGTGACGTTGTCCATGGATGCAACCGGATATCGAACAAGGCGCGTGCTGTCACGAAACTTCCGATGCAGCAATCGTTCCGTGCTGTCACTGGCCGCCGTCGGATGATGATCGTGTTGGAGGGCCCGGTCGAAAGGAAAAACAATTCTCGTTGAGCCCTGGCATAACCCGTTGAAACAACGCTGGTGTTTTTAAACTCAGGAGGGTTGACGATGGGTGGATTGTCGAGGCGGGGATTGGCGGGACTTGCTGCCGTGTTTCTACTGGGATGCGGCGTTGCAGCAGCCGCGGAACAGCCCAAGGAAATCCGGATCGATTGGGCGACCTACAATCCGGTGTCGCTGGTCCTGAAGCAGAAGGGGCTCCTGGAGAAGGAGTTCGCGAAGGACGGCATCAGCATCGTCTGGGTGCAGTCGGCCGGCTCCAACAAGGCGCTCGAATTCCTCAACGCCGGCTCGCTCGATTTCGGCTCGACCGCAGGCTCCGCGGCGCTGGTCGCGAGGATCAACGGCAACCCGATCAAGTCGATCTACGTCTATTCGCGCCCCGAATGGACCGCGCTGGTTACGGGCAAGGACTCCAAGATTGCCTCCGTGGCCGACCTCAAGGGCAAGCGCGTCGCGGTGACACGCGGCACCGATCCGCACATCTTCCTGGTGCGGGCGCTGCTGTCGGCCGGCCTCACCGACAAGGACATCACGCCGGTGCTGCTGCAGCATGCCGACGGCAAGGCGGCCTTGATCCGTGGCGACGTCGACGCCTGGGCCGGACTCGATCCGATGATGGCGCAGGCCGAAATCGAGGAGGGCGCAAAACTGTTCTACCGCAAGGCCGACGCCAACACCTGGGGCATCCTCAACGTCCGCGAGCCGTTCCTGAAGGACAATCCCGACATCGTCCGCCGCGTGCTCGCGACCTATGAAGTCGCCCGCAAGGACGCGCTGGCCAATTACGACGACCTGAAGAAGACCTTCATCACGGTGACCAAGTTGCCGGAAACCGTGGTCGACAAGCAGCTCAAGGAGCGCACCGAACTGACCCACAGCCGCATCGGCGCGCCGCAACGCGAGTCGATCCTGGCTGCGGGCCTGGCGCTGCAGCAGGCTGGCGTGGTGGATGCGAAGGTCGACGTGAAGGCCACGCTGGATGCCCTGATCGACGACCAGGTGCCGCTGCCGACGAACTGATGTCAGCCCACGCCTACGCAAGCGCTTCTGCTCGCGCGTGCCGCAACTCGCGCTCCCCCGCAAGGTGAGCGCAACAAAACCGGTGGCGCGATAAACAACCGGTGTCGTCCCGGACAAGCCCGGCAACGCGCCAGCGTTGGCGGGCGCCGATCCGGGACCCATACGCCGCGAAGGTGTTTGAGGCATGCTGGAGCGGCATCTCGCCTCGCCACGACGGCCGCGGAGTATGGGTCCCGGCGCGGAGGCCGGGACGACACCGAATTTGTGGCGCCGCTGTTGGCTCAACCCTGACAGGTGTGCGCTCACAACCGTCAGCGACATCCGCAGCCCACCCCCGACTTGCATTCCCACGCGAGACGCTGTTCTCACTATGGTCATGACCGTCGAATTGCAGGCCCCCGCCGCGGCGGCCACACCGCAGACCGCCAGCCAGCCATGGGCCACCCGCTTGGCGCGGCCGCTGCTCGGCCTGCTGTTGCCGCTGTCCCTCGCGCTGGCCTGGGAGTTCGCGGTCTGGGCCGGCTGGTCGAACGGCCGGCTGGTGCCGCCGCCGTCGAAGGTCTTCACCACCATTGCCGAGCTCGCCCGCTCCGGCGAGTTGACCCGCCACGTCGCCACGACGCTCTCCCGCGTTGGCGTCGGCTTCGGCCTCGGCGTGGCCGCTGGCACCTTGCTCGGCGGCATCTGCGGCTATTGGGGCCTCGCCCGCCGGCTGGTCGACCCCACCATCCAGGCGCTGCGCGCGATCCCGTCGATTGCCTGGGTGCCGCTGTTCATCCTCTGGCTCGGCATTTTCGAGACCTCGAAGGTGGCGCTGATCGCGGTCGGCGTGTTCTTCCCGGTCTATCTCGGCTTGACCGGCGCTATTCTCTCGGTCGACCGCAAGATCGTTGAGGTCGGCCGCATCTTCCGCCTGTCCGGGCCGGCGATGATCCGCCGCATCCTGTTGCCCGCCGTGCTGCCGGCCTATGTCGTGTCGCTGCGCGTCGGCCTCGGCCTCGGCTGGATGTTCGTCGTCGCTGCCGAATTCATGGGCGCATCCGAAGGCCTCGGCTATCTCCTGATCGACGGCCAGCAGCTCGGCAAGCCGGCGCAGATCGTCGCTGCGATCGTGATCTTCGCCATCATCGGCAAGGCCACCGACTGGCTGCTGGAGATCGCCACCGCGCCAATGCTGCGCTGGCAGGACAGCTTTGCGCGCCAGAGCGGGGCCGCCTGATGCTGCAGCTCGCCTCCGTCAGCAAGGTCTATCCCAACGGGGTCCACGCGCTGGAGCGGTTCTCGGCCGAGATCCAGCTCGGCGAGATCATCGCCATCATCGGCGGCTCCGGCTGCGGCAAGTCGACCTTGCTGCGCGCCGTCGCCGGGCTCGACCGCGCCAGCGCCGGCAGCGTGACGCTCGACGGCGAGGCGATCACGGCGCCGCATGCGAAGGTCGGCATCATCTTCCAGGAGCCGCGGCTGCTGCCCTGGCTGACGGTCGCCGACAATATCGGCTTCGGCCTCTCCGAACTGCCCGCCGCCGAGCGCCGCGACCGCGTGGCGCGGTCGCTCGAACGTGTGGGTCTCACTGAGAAGGCCAGGGTCTGGCCGCGCGAATTGTCCGGCGGCCAGGCGCAGCGGGTCGCGATCGCCCGCGCGCTGGTGGCGCAGCCCGAGGTGCTCTTGCTCGACGAGCCGTTCTCGGCGCTCGACGCCTTCACCCGCAAGGACCTGCAGGACCATCTGCTCAATCTCTGGGCCGATACGCGGCCAACCCTCGTTCTGGTGACGCACGACGTCGAGGAGGCGGTGGTGCTGGCCGACCGCGTGCTGGTGATGCGGCCGCATCCTGGCCGGCTGTTCGAGGAGATCACCATCAATCTGTCGCGGCCGCGCGACCGCACTGCGCCGTTGTTCGAGCAGTTCAAGCGGCACGTGCTGACCGCGCTGGACCGCTCGCTCGACCGGACGATGCCGGACATGCAGGGCAGGCGTGAGCCCGGCGGCGGCCTATGGTGGTGACAGCGGCGGCGCGGCCCGGTACACGTCTTGCGAAATGACTCCGGGAGAGAACGACGATGGATGCTGCCGAACTGCGCGCCATGCAGGCGCCGATCAAGGAACGCTACAAGGCCGACCCGTCGGCCGCCGTGATCACGCTGAAGGCCAAGGGCGAGGTCGGCGGTGACGGCCTGACCTGCAAGCTCGAGACCGGCCGCGCGCTGGCGGTGGCCGGCCTGCATCCTGCCACCGGTGGCTCCGGCCTCGAACTGTGCTCCGGCGACATGCTTTTGGAGGCGCTGGTCGCCTGCGCCGGCGTCACCCTGAAATCGGTCGCGACCGCGGTCGAAGTGCCGCTGCGCAGCGGACGCGTTCTCGCCGAAGGCGATCTCGATTTCCGCGGCACGCTCGGCGTCGACAAGGAGGCCCCGGTCGGCTTTCAGGAAATCCGCCTGCGCTTCGAGATCGACACCGACGCCCCGCAGGACAAGCTCGATCTGCTGCTCAAGCTCACCGAGCGCTATTGCGTGGTGTATCAGACCATCAAGAACGGCCCGAAGGTGTCGGTCAGCCTGAAGCGGGTGGCGTAGCGCTCGCTCTCTTGCTGTTGACGACGAGCTGTTGAGGCTTGCTCGGTCAGCGCCTCCCCCGCGTGCGGGGGAGGTCGCCGCGCATCGCAGATGCGCGGCGGGTGGGGGCCTCTCTCCACACGACGCACTCATCAATCACCACCCGAACCGCGCCCCCACCCCAGCCCCCCCGCAAGCGGGGGAGGGAGCACACCGCCCGCGCAGCATGAGCTGATGTCCCTCGATCCCTCCTTCCTGCTGCTGCTCGGCCTGCGCATGGCAATCGCGGCTTCGTTCGTGGTGTCGGCGTCAATGATCGCCGAGCGCACCGGTCCCGTGATCGGCGCGCTGGTCGCGACCCTGCCGATCTCGGCGGGACCGACCTACGTCTTCCTGGCGCTCGACCACGACGCGGCTTTCATCGCGGAAGGCGCCCTGACCAGCCTGCCGATCAACGCCGCGACGATCTTCCTCAGCCTCGCCTACGCAGTCCTGGCGCAGCGCCACAGCGTGTGGGTGGCGAGCGCTACCGCGGTCGCGGTCTGGCTCGGCCTCGCATCGCTGATCAAGAGCGTGCAGTGGACGCTCCTGATGGGCGTCGTCGCCAACGTCGTCACCTTCGCGATCTGCCTGCCGCTGCTGCAGCGCTATCGCCACGCCAGGATGCCGCTGATCACGCGGCGCTGGTACGACGTGCCCTTGCGCGCCTCGCTGGTCGCAACCCTCGTCGCCACCGTCACCTCGGTCTCGGGCTGGGCCGGCCCCAGTGTGTCCGGTATCCTGGCGCTGTTTCCGATCGTCTTCAGCTCGATGATGCTGATTCTGCAGCCGCGCATCGGCGGGCCTGCCACCGCCGCCGTGCTGGCCAACGGCGCCTACGGCCTGATCGGCTTCTCGCTTGCGGTGGTCGTGCTGCATCTCGGCAGCCTGCATCTCGGCGCGGCGGCGGGCCTCGGCGGCGCGCTCGCGACCTGCGTCGGATGGAATATCGGCCTGTGGTGGCTGGGACGGCGGCGCCGACCGGCCTGACATCGACCAACTAGATCCCGGTTGCAAGTTGATCCGCGTTGAACCTGTGCGCGGGGCGCGAAGACAATGCAACTGTGAGGTGGATCATCGGTCGAAATGCAGCAGGAGGTGCGATATGCCGACCGCAAATGGGACTACCAATGAGCAGCCGAAATGGATCGCGAACGGCTTGAAGGATCTCGGCTTTCACGAGACCGGCAACAACCGCGGCATCAAGAAGTTCATCGATCAGGCGCATTGCGGCTCGGAAGGCGATCCGTGGTGCGCGATCTGGACCAACGCCAAGCTCGAGCAGAGCGGTGTGCCCGGCACCCGCAGCGCCTCGTCGCAATCCTTCCGCACCAACAAGAATTTCGTGAAGCTCGACAAGCCGGCGCTCGGAGCGATCGCGGTCTATACGCGGGGCAAGCCGAATTCGGGCCTCGGTCACGTCGGCTTCTACATGGGCGAGACCAAGAATCAGGTGTTGACGCTGGGCGGCAATGAAAGCGATGCCGTTCGTGAGCAGTTCGAGCCGAAGACCCGCCTGGTCGGCTATTTCTGGCCGAAATCGGTCGAGCTGCCGAAGCTCGGCGCCGTGAAGGTCGCGTCCGAGGATGGCCACCCGGTGGGCTCGAACGATTGAAGCACCGGCCGGCCGCTCAGGTCGGCCGCAGCTTCGCCTTCAGCGCATAGAGCGCGTCCATGGCCTCGCGCGGGGTCATCTCGTCCGGATGCAGCGCCTTGACGGCGGCGATCAGCTCGTCCGCCTCCTTCGACATCGCGGGCTCCGCGGCCGCGCGCGAGGGCACGGCGAACAGCGGGAGATCGTCGACCAGAACGCGCGCGCTCTGGCCGCGGTCCTGGGCTTCCAGCTTCGCCAGCACCGATTTGGCGCGGCTGATCACCGCTGGCGGGAGCCCCGCGAGCTTCGCCACCTGGATGCCGTAGGAGCGGTCGGCGGAGCCGGGCAGCACCTCGTGCAGGAACACGACGTCGCCCTGCCATTCCTTGACGCGCACCGTGGCGTTGAACAGCCGCGGCAGCTTGGCTGCGAGCGCGGTCAGCTCGTGATAATGCGTCGCGAACAAGGTGCGGCAGCGGTTGCTCTCGTGCAGGTGCTCGATCGCCGCCCAGGCGATCGACAGGCCGTCGAACGTCGCGGTGCCGCGCCCGATCTCGTCGAGGATGACCAGCGCGCGCTCGCCGGCCTGGTTGAGGATCGCCGCGGTCTCGACCATCTCGACCATGAAGGTCGAGCGTCCGCGCGCGAGATCGTCGGCGGCGCCGACGCGCGAGAACAGCCGGTCGACGATGCCGATCCGCGCGCGGCTCGCCGGCACGAACGAGCCGATCTGGGCCAGCAGAGCGATCAGCGCGTTCTGGCGCAGAAAGGTCGATTTGCCGGCCATGTTCGGACCGGTCAGCAGCCACAGCTGGCCGCTCTTGTGCCCCGGCGTCGGCGACAGATCACACGAATTGGCGATGAACGGCTGGCCCTCGCGCTTCAGCGCCTGCTCGACCACCGGATGGCGGCCGCCTTCGATGGCGAAACCGAGCGAGCCGTCGACCTCCGGCCTCACATAGTTGTCTTCGACCGCGAGCTTGGCCAGCGCGGTCGCGACATCCAGCATCGCAAAGCCGTGCGCGGCCGCGCGCAGATCGTCGCCGATCGCCAGCGCCTGGGCGCAGAGCCGGTCGAAGATCTCCAGCTCGAGATTGAGCGCGCGCTCGCCGGCGTTCGCAATCTTCGCCTCGATCTCGCCGAGCTCGGATGTCGTGAAGCGCACTTGTCCCGCGAGCGTCTGGCGATGGATGAAGGTCGCGTTCAGCGGCGCCGACATCAATTTGTCGCCGTGCTGCGCGGTGACCTCGACGAAATAGCCGAGCACGTTGTTGTGCCGGATCTTCAAGCCCTTGACGCCGGTCTGGTCGGCGTAGCGCGCCTGCATCGAGGCGACGACGAGCCGCGAGGCGTCGCGCAGATTGCGCGTCTCGTCGAGCGTCGCGTCATAGCCGGATCGAACGAAGCCGCCGTCGCGCTTGATCAGCGGCAGCTGCTCGTCGAGCGCGCGGGCGAATTCCTCGGCGAGCGCGCGCGTCGGCCGCGCCAGCGCGGCCATCACCGAGGCGATTTCCTGCGGCGGCTGGTCGAGTACGGACAGCCGCGCCAGCGCCTGGTCGGCGGCGAGGATGCCGTCGCGCAGTGCGGCGAGATCGCGCGGGCCGCCGCGGCCGACCGACAGCCGCGCCATCGCGCGCGTCATGTCCGGCGCGCCGCGCAGGATGGAGCGGATGTCCTCACGCGCGGCGCTATCGGCGACGAACGTCGCGACCGCATCGAGGCGGCGTCCGATCTGCGCGGCCTCCGTGAGCGGCGCGGCGAGCCGCTGTGCCAGCAGCCGCGAGCCGGCCGAGGTCACCGTGCAGTCGATGGCATCGAGCAGCGAGCCGCGGCGCTCGCCGGCGAGCGTGCGCGTCAATTCGAGATTGGCCCGGGTCGCCGGATCGATCGCCATGGTGCTGCCGGTCGCCTCGCGCGCCGGCGGCGCCAGCGGCGGACGCTGGCCGACCTGCGTGCGCTCGACATAGGTGACGCAGGCGGCCGCCGCCGTCGCCTCCAGCCGCGACAGCACGGCAAGGCCGTCCATGGTCGCGACCGCGAAATAGTCGCACAGCCGGCGCTCGGCGGTGGCGCCGTCGAACACGTCGCGCGTCAGCGGCGTGATCGCGGCGAGTTCGCGCAGCACCGGCTCGAACGCATTATCCGAATACAGCGCATCCGAGATGATGACCTCATTCGGATTGATGCGCGCGAGCGTTGCAGTCAGCTCTGCGAACGCACACTCCGTGACGATGAAGTCCGAGGTCGAGATGTCGATCCACGCGAGCCCGAGCCGGTCGCCGCCGGACGAGCCGCGGCTGCGCGCGATCGACAGCAGATAGTTGTTGGCGCGCGCATCGAGCAGATTGTCTTCCGTCAGCGTGCCCGGCGTCACCACGCGCACCACGCCGCGCTTGACCACGCTCTTGTTGCCGCGGGCGCGTGCCGCCGCCGGATCCTCCATCTGCTCGCACACGGCGACGCGGATGCCTTGCGCGATCAGCCGGTGTAGATAGTCCTCCGAGCGCTCGACCGGCACGCCGCACATCGGAATGTCCTGGCCGAGATGCTTGCCGCGCTTGGTCAGCACGATGCCGAGCGCCTTCGAGGCGATCTCCGCGTCCTCGAAGAACAGCTCGTAGAAATCGCCCATCCGGTAGAACAGCATCAGCCCCGGATGGGCCGCCTTGATCTCCAGATACTGCTCCATCATCGGCGTGAGCTTGGCCGGCGCCTCGGCGGGCGCGGTGTCCTGGGGAACCGGGGCGGAGATGGGCTGCTGGATCGTCATGGCGCGGAAACTAGCCAATTTGCCCGGACGGTCCTACCGCTTTGCAGCCGATGTCCCGGTTTTCCACGATGGCAATGTTGCCCCAAGTCGACCCGGAGATGATCGATTGCGTGTCGCTGCTCTCTCGGCTCGTCATTCCGGGGCGTGCGCAGCACGAACCCGGAATCCATCGTGCGGCAGGTCGTGCAGCCCAATGGATTCCGGGTCGCCGCGCTTGCACGCGCCGCCCCGGAATGATGGAGAGTTTGACGCGGGGCCTGTGGCAAACCTGGGACGGTGGCAGCTTTTGCACCTCCCCCGCGTGCGGGGGAGGTCGCATCGCATCGGAGATGCGATGCGGGTGGGGGAATTCTCTCCGCTCGAAAGATCTCGCTTGGGGCTGCCCCCACCCCGACCCTCCCCCGCAAGCGGGGGAGGGGGCGCACCGGCCGCGCCGAGATCGCGCGCATCCGCCTTTGCCACGCATACCTCCCCGCGTCTCCGTCATTTGACCTGCCTTCGGCGCACTCCTAAAACCGCCGTCAATTCTGACCAGAAGCAGTGAGATCCGGGAGAGCGCGATGCGAGACGTCTACATTTGTGATGCGGTGCGGACCCCGATCGGGCGCTTTGGCGGCGCGCTGGCGAAAGTGCGCACAGACGATCTCGCCGCGACGCCGTTGAAGGCGCTCAAGGCCAAGCATCCGAATCTCGACTGGGCCGCGGTGGATGAAGTGTTTTTCGGCTGCGCCAACCAGGCCGGCGAGGACAATCGCAACGTCGCGCGCATGGCGCTGCTGCTCGCGGGCCTGCCCGAGTCCATTCCCGGCCAGACCTTGAACCGTCTCTGCGCCTCCGGCCTCGACGCCGTCGGCGCGGCGGGCCGCGCGATCCGCGCCGGCGAGGTCGATCTCGCGATCGCCGGCGGCGTCGAATCGATGACGCGCGCGCCGTTCGTGCAGGGCAAGGCGACCGAGGCCTTCTCGCGCGCGGCCGAGATCTTCGACACCACGATCGGCTGGCGCTTCATCAATCCCTTGATGAAGAGCCAATACGGCGTCGATTCGATGCCGGAGACCGGCGAGAACGTCGCCGAGGAATTCCAGGTGTCGCGCGCCGACCAGGACGCGTTCGCAATCCGCTCCCAGCAGCGCGCCGGCAAGGCCATCGCGTCCGGCTATTTCGCCGCCGAGATCACGCAGGTGTCCGTGCCGGGCGGCAAGGCCGGACCCGTCATCGTCGACAAGGACGAGCATCCGCGCCCCGAGACCACGCTGGAAGGTCTCGCCAAGCTGAAGCCGATCGTCCGCAATCCCGGCACGGTGACTGCCGGCAATGCGTCCGGCGTCAATGATGGCGCGGCCGCGATGATCCTGGCCTCGGAAGCCGCGGTGAAGAAGCACGGCCTGACGCCGCGCGCGCGCGTGCTTGGCCTTGCCTCCGCCGGCGTGCCGCCGCGCATCATGGGCATCGGCCCGGTGCCCGCCGTGCGCAAGCTGATGGAGCGGCTCGGCCTCAAGATCACCGATTTCGACCTCATCGAGCTGAACGAGGCGTTCGCGTCGCAAGGCATTGCCTGCCTGCGCCAGCTCGGCGTCGCGGATGATGCCGATTTCGTCAACCCGCACGGCGGCGCGATTGCGTTGGGACATCCGCTCGGCATGAGCGGCGCGCGCATCGCGATGACGGCCGTGCACGGCCTCGAAGTGCGCGGCGGCAAGCGCGCGCTCGCCACCATGTGCGTCGGCGTCGGCCAGGGCGTCGCGCTCGCGGTCGAGACGATCAACTGACGCCACCCCTCGTCCTGAGAGGGTGTGAATCTTTCTCAAAGATTTCGGGTTTGCCAGGGGATGACCGGTGTGATTCGCTGTCAATCGTAGCGGTGGTGGGCGGGCCATGGGTGACGAGCAATTGTTCGAGAACTTGCCTGAGCAGGATAAGTCTCAGCCCGGCGGGCGCGGTTCGGTTCGGCTGCGGGTGCCGGAGCGTAGCCAGATCGCCATGCAGGTAGCGGCATTGGATGATCTGATTGCAGAGGATCATCCGGTGCGTTCGGTCTGGGCGTTCGTCGAGGGTCTGGACCTGTCGCATCTGTACGACCTCGTCAAAGCCCGGGAAGGTCACCCCGGACATCCTCCGGCAGCGCCGGAACTGATGGTTGCGCTTTGGCTGTGGGCGACGGTCGAAGGTGTGGGCAGCGCCCGTCAGTTGGATCGGCTGTGCCGCGATCACTTGGTCTACCGCTGGCTCTGCGGCGGCGTATCGATGAACTACCATACGCTGTCGAGCTTCCGGATTGCCCACATGGCGGTTCTGGAGCGGCTCCTGGCGCAGGGCGTCGCCGCGATGGTCCAGGCAGGATTGGTGTCGGCCGACACTCTGGCGCAGGATGGCTTGCGGGTTCGCGCGGGTGCTGGCGCCGGATCGTTCCGGCGGCATGAGCGACTTGATAAGCTGCTCGCCGCGGCACAGGAGCGTGTGGAACGCCTGCGTGCGGAGGTCGAGACGGATCCAGCTGCCGGGGATCGGCGACAGCGCGCGGCAAAGGAGCGGGGCGCTCGCGAGCGCGAGGCGCGGATCAAAGCGGCCCAAGAGCGAATGAAGGAGCTGGAGGCCGAACGGGAGCGGCGGGAAAAGACCAACAAGAAGGAAGTGGCCAAGCAAAAGGAGCCACGCGCTTCCACCACCGACGCCGAGGCACGGGTCATCAAGATGGCGGATGGCGGCTGGCGCCCCTCCTACAATATGCAGATCATATCGGCGCCCGCGTATCAGGTAATCGTCGCCGTCGACATCGACACCACCGGTTCGGATCGAGGTCTGGGCCGGCCAGGGATCGAGACCGTGCAGGCCCAGGGTTACAATCCCCGCAACTATCTGGTCGACGGCGGCTTCACCAAAAAGGACGACATCGAGTGGGCACATGCCAACGGCATAAAAATGTGGTGCCCGCCGGGGCAGACTAAGCACGGAAGCGACCCTTATGCTCCGAAGAAGGATGATGGTGTCGGCGTTGCGGACTGGCGAGAACGCATGAAGGCCGAGCAAGGGAAGAAAGACGAGGCGCTCTATCGGCTGCGTGCTCAGCACGAATGCATCAACGCCCAAGCCCGCCGCATGGGCCTTCGGCAGCTGTCCCTCCGCGGCCGGGTCAAGGCTCGGATACAGTTGCTCTGGTTTGCGATCGCTCACAACATGATGCGTCTCTTTGCCTTGAGCGCGGAAGCAACGGCATGACAGCGGAAACGAATGCCAAAAGCGCAAACCAAGCATCCCACCACCTCGTTCCACGAGGCATGCTGCCTCGCAACCCGCTTGACCGAGAGTTTCTTGGAAAACCCCACCCAACAGTCGCAAACTGGTGGAAACGACAAAACATTCTCACACTCTGAGGAGCCCGCCCCTTGGCGGGCGTCTCGAAGGACGAGGCCCCCGCAGTGGCCTCATGGTTCGAGACGGCGCTTCGCGCCTCCTCACCATGAGGGTCCGGCTCCGACATCGGAGCTGCACGTTGACCATGAGCAGCGTGCTCATGGAGAGGAGAAGCAGTGGAGTGCGCTGCCATGACCATCTCTCGCGAACAGGACGTCACGCCGGCGGTGCTGGCGGTGATGGAGCAGACCACCAATCCACGGCTGCGCGAGATCATGATCTCGCTGATCAAGCACCTGCACGGCTTCGTCCGCGATGTCCGTCTCACCGAGGCCGAATTCCGCGAGGCCGCGGCCATCATCGCCGAGCTCGGCCAGCGCACCAACGACACCCACAACGAAGTCGTGCTGATGGCCGGCTCGCTCGGCGTCTCGCCGCTGGTCTGCCTGCTCAACAATGGCGACGGCGGCAACACCGAGACCGCGCAGTCGTTGCTCGGCCCGTTCTGGCGGCTGAACTCGCCGCGCACCGACAACGGCGGCTCGATCGTGCGCTCAGCCACGCCAGGTCCTGCGCTGTTTGTGCACGGTCGCGTCGTCGATCCCAAGGGGGCGCCCGTCGCCGGCGCCGAGGTCGATGTCTGGCACGCTTCACCCGTGGGCTATTACGAGAACCAGGACCCCGAGCAGGCCGACATGAACCTGCGCGGCAAGCTCACCACCGATGAAGACGGCCGGTTCTGGTTTCGCTCGGTGATGATGGTCGGCTATCCGATCCCGACCGACGGCGTCGTCGGCCGTCTCCTGAAGGCGCAGGGCCGCCATCCCTATCGCCCGGCGCATCTCCATGCGCTGATCGTCAAGCAAGGCTTCAAGGTGCTGATCTCGCAGGTCTACGATCCCAACGACCCGCACATCGACAGTGACGTGCAGTTCGGCGTCACGAAAGCGCTGCTCGGCAACTTCATTCGTCACGACGCGCCGCATCCGACCGCCGCCGATGTGGGCGCGCCGTGGTACTCGCTCGATCACGTCTACCGAATGGAAGCCGGCGAGACCGTGCTGCCGCGCGCACCGATCAGGTAGCAGGGCTCTGCCGTCACGGTTTCTGGAATGACCGGGAGCGAACGCGGCTCACGGGATGATCCTGGTCTTACGCAGTCTCTCGAACAGATCGAAGAAGCTGTCGTCGGTCGCCTGATAGTCCAGGAAGCCGAGCTTGCGGCTGCGGGTCATGTCGGTGACCACCTCGATCGGACGCCCGAGATCGGCGTCCGTGTGCCAGGCGGATGCGAGTATGCCGAGATCCGGCTCGATCAGCTGCTGCCTGCGCGCGATGTCGGCCCAGATCGGGGCGGCATCGGCGAGCTGCCGGGCCAGCGGCGTGCCTTCGCCCGGGAACGGCGCCAGCTGCAGCCCGAACCACTCGGCCAGCCGGCCCCACATCCAGCTCCAGCGGAAAACGTCGCCATTGACGACGTTGAAGGCGAGATTGCGGGCGCTGTCGGTGGTGGCCGCCCATTCCAGGTGCCGCGCCAGCAGCCGCGCATCCGTCATGTCGGTGAGGCCGTTCCACTGCGCAGCCGATCCCGGGAACAGGAAGGGGCGGCCGGTCTCGCGGCAGATCGTGGCGTAGACCGCCAGCGTCGTCCCCATGTTCATCGCATTGCCGACCGCATAGCCGACGATGGTATGCGGCCGGTGCACGCTCCAGGAAAAGCCGTCGCGCTCGGCGGCCGCAAACAGCTCGTCCTCCTGGGCGTAATAGAAATTGTCGACGTCGAGCCGCGGCTGCGCCTCGCGAAACGGCGTCGCCGGCAGGCTGCCTTTGCCGTAGGCCTCGAACGGGCCGAGATAGTGCTTGAGCCCGGTGACCAGGGCGGCATGCTTCACCGAGCGCGCCTCCGACAGTGCGTGCAGCACGTTGCGCACCATCGCGCCGTTGACGCGGATGTTCTCGGCCTCGGTCGGCTGGCGCAGCCAGGTCGCGAGAAAGACGTGGCTCGGCGTCACGCCCTGCAGTCCGTTGCGCAGCGCGCCGGGATCGAGCAGGTCGGCAGCGATGGGGCGCAGGCCTTCAACGTCGGTGGGCGGCCGGCGTGCCAGGCCCAGCACGTCCCAGCCGCGCTCGCGCAGCCGGCGCGCCAGCGTGTTGCCGACAATGCCGCTGGCGCCGACCACAAGGGCGGTGTTCGTCATGATGATGTCTTTCTGTATCTGCCGTCTGCTCCCAGCCGGGGCCGCGCCTCGGGGGACAAGGCATTATGTTCGAGATGTCACTTGGTTCCGAAATGGCCGCGTGCCGTCCCACCGCGATCGCCCGCGAGGCCGGACCTCATGCTATCTTGCTGCGTGCCGTAACCGGGTTGGACGAGGGCCATGACAATCGCGCTGCCGCCAGGCGTAGATCCATCGTCGCTCGGCACGGCGTTGCGCGCCTCCGGTCTGCTCGGTGAGAGCGCTGTGAGAGATGTGACCGTGCTGAGCGCGCGTGACATCATCGTGTCGCGCATCATCAGGCTCGGCCTCAGCTATGACGGTCCGGCCCCCGCTGCGCCGCGGACGCTGATCCTGAAGATCGCGCAGGAGAATTTCGCCACGACGCTGTGGCAGGCCGGCCGGCAGGAGGTCGCGTTCTATACCGACATCGCGCCGCATCTTCCGGCGCAACTGGTGCCGCGCTGTTTCGGCGCGCATTGGGACGACGACAGCCATGACTGGCATTTGCTACTGGAGGACTTGACCGACACGCACGAGATCGCGACCGAATGGCCGCTGCCGCCGACATCGGCGCAAGCCGGAGCCATCGTCGAGGCGCTGGCGCGGCTGCACGCGGCGTGGTGGGATCATCCGTCTCTCGGTCGGACGATCGGTCGGTTCATCGCGCCCGCGGCCATGGCGCAGGTGATGGTGCAACTCGACGGCCATCTCGAACGTTTCGCCGCGCTGCTCGGTGATCGCCTCAGCGCAGAACGGCGCGATGTCTACCGGCGCTTCATGGCGGCCACGCCAAGACTGCTCGCGCGCTATCATTCGCGGCGTCACCTCACGATCGCCCATGGCGACGCACATAGCTGGAATTTCCTGCTGCCCAAGCCGGGCGTGGCGGATCGCGCGCGGGTATTCGACTTCGACCAATGGCGGGTCAATGTCGGCGCCAACGATCTCGCTTATCTGATGGGCTTGCAATGGTATCCGGACCGCCGGCAGCAGGTCGAGCGGGAGCTGCTCGACCGCTACCACGCCGTTCTCGTCAGCCACGGCGTGACCGGCTACAGCCGCGCCGCGCTCGATGATGATTATCGCTATGGCGTACTCTGGCAGATCACCAAGCCGGTGTGGCAATGGACCGCGAACATTCCCCCCATCATCTGGTGGAATAATCTCGAGCGGATCTTCCTCGCCGTCGACGATCTCGGCTGCCGAGACTTGCTGGACTGATTGCGCGTCGTCCTGCCGGAATTGACCTGCTCATCTCGCGGCGAACCTCAGTAAATCTCTTCCCCGCTTGCAGCCTCGTCGCAACGGGTAGACGGAGCGCGCCCTGCAGTCTGAACGCGAGTGCGCGCGGTTGGCGAAAATCATGGCGTCGTTCCGTGCGAGCGCATCGCATTTGCTATCCAGCCTCCCAGTGTCCTTAACGATCACCAGAGATTGTTCGCCTGACACCAAACCGCCCGGTGGGGTCAGCGCGACCAATCGGCATGGGCATGGCGTTCGGCGTGGTCACGGCAAAGTGCGGCGTCCTCGGCTGGGAGGATCGCTTGCTAAAGTACATAAATCGTGCTTTCATGTTCCCCATGGCCGGAAGTCCGTACGATCAGGCTGTTCGCTACCGTCTCCTTCTCACGACGGAGGCGCGGGACGCGATTGAGGCGACCTTCGCCGACTATGCCCGGATGATGGACATGCTCGACGAGATCGCCGTGGCGAAGGGCGTCGGCGCTAACCTCGTCGTCCTCCATGGCCTCGCCTATGAGCCGATCCGCAAGGCCACGCGGCTGCCGTCGCGTCTCGTGACGCTCGGCCTGCGCGATCGCGCCGCCTATCGCGCCGCTTCGAACCCGCGGCTGCCTCTCGACGACCGATTGGTGAATGTCAGGGACGCCGGCACCTTGTCGCTCGGCACCGCGCTCGGCCGCGTCACGATCCGGTTCGAGGTCACCGGCTACACCGCGGGCTGGACGCATGCCACGCCGGCGCAGCTCGTGCGCTCCGACAACGGCGACGTCGAGGTCCACTTCGGCGTCACTGCAACTTCACACGCTCATGTCAGCCCAACAGTCAGCTCACGAAAGGACCACGTCATGCTCGCCGAACACGCGCCGGCTCCCGACACGCTCCTGTCACGCGCCGGGCGACTCATCGCCGGCATCGCCTATGGCGCGATCGAGAAGGCCGAGGACAAGAATCGGGTCGCGCTGGTCAGCCAGGCGATCCGCGAGATCGAGCAGGCGGAGCGCGAGGCGCGCGACAGCCTCTCGCACGCCCGTGCCGAGGAGTACCGGCTCAACGCGCGCCGCGCCGAGATCGAGCGCGAGACCACCGTGCTGGCCGAGCAGATCCACGTCGCCATCGCCGAGAACCGCGACGATCTCGCCCGCGCCGGCATCGCCCGGCAGATGGATCTCGAAGCCCAGTTCGAGGTGCTGTCGAAGGCGATCGACGAGAATGCCGAGCGCATCGACGCGGTGCTGACGACCCTGCGCGCGATCCTGTCGAGCCTGCAGGACGCGCAGACGCGTCTCGCCGAGCTCGAACGCAGCGAGGCGCTGGCCGATCAGCCGAAGGCGGGATCGCGCAAGGGACATGATGCCGGCCTCGCCAAGGCGGCGCGCGCCTCGCGCGTCGTCGCCCGCGCGACCGGCGTGCCGCAAGGCATCGCGCCGTCACCGGATATCGATGAACTATCGAAGCTGAAGCGCGACAAGGACATTGCCGAGCGGCTGGCGCGACTGAAGTCGCAGAACTGAGCGGGCAGGGGCGCATCGTCCCATGACCATTGTCGACCATTTCATGCAACCCGAGGTGCGGCCGTTCGCCGTCGCCGCCATGATGATCGTGCTGGTCGGCGGCGTCGAAATCAGCTCGATGCTGCTCGGCCTGTCGATCAGCGAGCTGCTCGGCCAGAGCGTCGATCTCGGGCATGACGGCAACGGCAGTTCGCTCAGCCATGTGCTGTCCTGGATCAATGTCGGCGGCGTGCCGCTGATGATCTGCATCCTGCTCGGGCTCGGCATCTTCTCGATCACAGGCTTCCTCATCCACGATGTCGCCCGGCTGGTCGCCCTGCCGCTGCCGGCCTCGGCCGCGGGCGTGCTCGCGGCCATCGCCACCGTGCCGCTGCTGCGCAGTTCGACGCGCTACGCGGCACGCCTGATCCCGCAGGATGAGAGCTACGCGGTCGGCCTGTCCGATCTCGTCGGCCGCACCGGCGAGGTCGCGGTCGGCCCGCTCGATGACGGGCTGCCGGGCCGCGTCCGCGTCAAGGACGTGCACGGCAATTGGCACACGGTGACGGCCACGGCCGCACCCGGCTCGCCACCACTGCCGGTGGGTGCCTCGGTTCTTCTCGTCGACCGCAAGGAGGGACGCTTCATCGCGATCGCCGCGGCCGACGAACTCGTCTCGTCACAACCGGACTGTCAGTCCAGAAAGTGATCTCTTCCATGATCGATCTCATCGTCCCCGCCACGATCGGCGTCGTCCTGCTGGTCGTCCTCGGCACGGTGTTCGCCGTGCTCTATCACCGCTCCACCCGCGACGAGGCGTTCGTGCGCACCGGTCTCGGCGGCAAGAAGGTGGTGCTCGACGGCGGCGCTGTGGTGCTGCCGATCTTCCACTCGATCGCGCGCGTGAACTTGAAAACCTTGCGGCTGCGCGTCGAGCGCTCCAAGAAGGATTCGCTGATCACCAAGGACCGCATGCGCGTCGACATCGATGCCGAGTTCTATGTCCGGGTGAAGCCGGACGTCGATTCGATCGCGCTCGCGGCGCAGACGCTGGGTGCCGTCACCAACAATGCCGAATTGCTGCGCGACCAGGTCGAGGCCAAGTTCGTCGACGGCCTGCGCTCGGTCGCGGCGACGATGGAGCTTTTGGACCTGCAGGAGAAGCGCTCGGATTTCGTCAAGCACGTGCAGGCTGCGGTCGAGGCCGACGTGCAGTCGAACGGACTGGAGCTGGAATCGGTGTCGCTGACCAAGCTCGACCAGACCGACATCTCGTTCTTCAACGCCGAGAACTTCTTCGACGCCGAAGGCCTGACCCTCTTGAAGACGGTGACCGAGACCAGGCGGCGCGACCGCAACGCCATCGTGCGCGACAACGAGGTGGCGATCGCGCAGAAGGATCTCGAAGCGCGCCAGCTCACCTTGACGATCGAGCGCACCAAGAAGGAGGCCGAACTCAGCCAGGAGCGCGACATCGCCAACAAGACCGCGAGCACCCGCGCGGAGGTGGCGAGCGCGACGCAGACGGCGTGGCAGACCGAGGAGAATGCCCGCATCGAGGCGCAGCAGAAGATCGCGCAGCGCGAGGCCGAAGCGCTGAAAGTACGCGAGACCGCCGCGATCGAATCCAGCCTCGCGATCAACCGCCGCAAGACCGACGCCGACCGCGAGATCCAGATCGCAACGCAAGACAACGACATCCAGATCGCGACCAAGAGCAAGGAGACCTCCGAGGCGCGCGCGGTCGCCAAAGCGGCCGAGGCGCTGGCAGTGTCCGCGGAGGAAAAGGTGACGACGGCCCGCGCGATCGAGATCGCCGACCGCGAACGGCAGACCGCGGTGATGGCGGCGCGCAAGGAAGCCGAGCAGCGCTCGACGGGAATCACCGTGGCGGCGGAGGCCGAGAAGCGCGCGGCAGTCGATCGCGGCGAGGCGGCGCGGACGCTGGCGACGGCCGAGGCCGATGCCAACAAGATCAAGGCGGTCGGCGTGCGCCAGATCGGCGAAGCCGAGGCCGCCGTCATCCTGATGAAGAACGAGGCCCAGAACAAGCTCGGCAGCAACGTGATCGACTTCGAACTCGCCAAGCAGCGCATCGCGACCATGCCGGCCGCGCTCGGCGAGATGGTGAAGCCGATCGCGAACCTGAAGGACGTGCGCATCCTGCACACCGGAGGCGCCTTCGGTGGCAGCGGCAATGGGAGCGGCGGCGGCAATGTCGGCTTCGGCGAAGGCCTCGCCGGCGAGCTCCTGCGTGTGCATGCGCTCAAGCCGTTGATCGACGAGATCCTCGTGCAGTCGGGCTTCAAGCCGGGCGACGATCCGGTCAAGGCGCTGACCAGCGTGATCCTGCCGCATGCAGAGCCGAGGAGCGCCACGGGTGGCGCAAAGATCGAGCCGCTCGCGGTTACGAATCCGCAGGTTTGATCGCTGGAGGTGATCGGATCTGCGTCATCGACAGCGACGGGGTGCGCCGCGCTACGGCCCAAACTCCGTCGCCGTCGAATTGATGAGATTGCGTGCGATCGAGAGCAGCGGGCCAAGGTTTTTGCTCTCGCTGACGATCAGCAGGGCATGGTCGCTCTCTCGCGGGCTCCTCAGCATGAGGCACTGCCAATCTGAACCGCTCACCACGATCTCCCTCAGGCCGCCGCGATCCGCGGCCGCCGTGGTCGAAGATGTATCGAGAATGCCGGCTTCGAAACGAAGTAGCCGCTCGCCCCGAAGAAAATCGGCGATGGCCGCTCCCGCCGCCGCTTCGATCGCTTCGTTTCCGCTGGCGCTGACGGAGTTCTGGACGCGGCCTCCGTCGAGATCGATCCAGGCCGCCAACAGACAGGATGGTACCGCCGCCACCACCTTGAGAAGAAAAGCGTGTACGTCGATCTGGCGAGCCGCCGCCGCTGCAGATGTGATTTCGGGCGCGGCAGGGACGGCGATCGATACGACGTCCGCCGATGCCGGTGTCGACGCCGCCACCGCCGGTGCGGCGAGGAGGTCGACGACTTTGGAGATCATCTCCCGATCCGCGCTGACCTCGTCTTCTGTGATGATCCTTCTCACAGTGCCCTGAGAGATGGCCCGTCGTATCGCCGCCAGCAGAGGGCCTCCGCCGCTGCTCGCCCACAGGACCGGATCGACGATGACATCTCCTGGGCCGCGCGCCCTCATCGCGTCCGGCGCGGAGAGCAGTACGATAGTATGGAAGAGCCCTTCGGTCTCGCGTTGCAGACGCGCCTCGAGACGACGAAAGTCTTTGCCGTTCACAATATTGTCAATGTGAGTGACGACGAGGATGCTGTTGGCGCGGAGGTGATCCGGCAGGCTGTGCCAGGTTTTCCGTTCGCTCTCGCGCCATGCTTGCGTCGCAAGGGTGCACCAGACGCAGGCGTCGACCTCGTCGGCGACCAGAAGTGTCTGGCTCGTATCGTGATGGGGATCGGCAAAACCCGCCGTGTCGAGCAACTCGAAGCTGCGCAGAAGTTCACTGGGCAGGCCGATGTCGATGCAGCTGATATTCTCGCGATCGAGCGAATCCAGCGTGTCGTGCGACAGCTCAACGCGGGAGCCGTCCTCTCTGATGGCTCGAATTTCGAGTTGCTGTGCGAAGCGAGCTATCGTCGGCCGTCGCGTGCTTGCGAGTACGGCCGTCGGCAGCATTTCGCTACCGAGCAGAACGTTCGCCAACGACGACTTTCCGGAGCTGAATTCGCCGAACAGGCCGAACCGAAGCAGCGGCCGCGACGGCGGATGCGGAAAATCATCCGTCAGTCGCGGCGAGGTCATTTCCGGTGCACCGGATTCAGGCTGCTCCACGTCGCCTTCCCGCGTCCGCGACGCTCGATTGAACTTCGAGTACAGGAGTCTGCCAATGCGCTCCATGATACCGCGCCCGCCTGCTTGCTGGGTAGTGCGCCGGTTCCGTCACACGGTGGTCGGCAAATCTGGCCTCACTAGAGTGCCGCCTCCACGCTTGGAACGGCCATTCGCGATCTTGCTATGACCATTCCGATGTTGGCGTTCTTCCGGGTTACGAACGCCAAGACGTGATTGCTGTGTTTCTTACATCTCAAGAAGAGATGAATCATATTGTCGCTGAAGACCACGATCTCCTGAAAATAATGGTCATCACCCCCTCCCTTCGTACCTCTGAGGCGTCTGAAACTACCTTCGAGAGTCGTAACGTTGCTGCCCTGAAAAAGGTCGGCCGTTGCTGCCGAGAAGAGGTCGACGACTTCCTGTGGAAGCGAGTTCAACATCTTGGCAGATAGCAGCATTCCAGTATCGAGATCGATGTAGCCGGCAGCGACGCACTGCGGCACCTGGTTCATCGCTTCCTGCAGTGCGTTATCCAAAGCTTGTGGCATACCGTACAACCTCACTTGTGGTACCAGACTGATACCTTCGCCAAAAACCGTCGCAATTCATGTTAGTCACAGATGCTACTAATTATGTCAAAAATCCGACGCGGAGTTTCGTCGTATTCGGAATTTGGTTATCGCCTCAATTACTGGTTGGTTGCCGAGCTTTCCCGACTTACAACAAATAGGGCAGTCGTTTGCAGGCGGCGCGCCGGTTCCGATCCTAACGAGCGGTGTCGTGGTGAGGAGCGATTCGAAATTACGGCCGGAGGCTCTGGGCACCGTGATTGGCAACATCTATTCCAAACGTGGTCACGATCTTGAAGCAATTTTGACCGCTACTCTCCAGAGAGCGACACGGCTGCGGCCGTTGCTCGACGAGCGCAACGCCGACATGGTCGATGCGTTGATGGCCGAAGCGAAAGCGAATGCGTGCCGTATCGCCGTGGTAGGCCAGGTCAAGGCGGGCAAGAGTTCCCTGATCAATGCGTTGATCCGCCGGCCACGGTTCCTGCCGACCGACGTCAATCCGTGGACCTCCGTCGTAACCAAACTCCATTTCGGGACCGCGCATGAGTTTGGCGCGGTCTTCCAATTCTTCGACGAGGGAGATTGGGACCGCCTCGCATCCGGCGGCAGGTTGCTCGAGCTCAGCCGGCGCCTCGGTGTCACGCTCGACGCCGACACGTTGGGCCGTCAAGTCCGGGCGATGCGCGAAAGCGCCGAACTCCGCCTCGGCAAGGAGTTCCGGAAGCTGCTTGGCCGACAGCATTGTTTTGAGACTGCGTCAGCCGAAGTTCTGGCGCGCTACGTGTGCGTCGGCGAAACCTTCGAAGGCCAGGAGTTGGCTCGGTCGCGCGGATTCGTGGGGCGCTTCGCCGACATCACGAAATCCGCGGATCTGTATTTCGATCAGGCTCCGTTCGCCTTGCCGACCGTCGTCATCGACACGCCGGGAACGAACGACCCGTTTCTGGTCCGCGATCAATTGTCACGCGAATCCCTCGACCACACGGACGCATGCATCGTCGTTCTGAACGCGCAGCAGGCGTTGTCCTCGAGCGACCTGGATCTGCTCAGACTCCTGCGCGGGCTGCAGAAGGAAAAGCTCGTGGTCTTCGTCAATCGCGTCGATCTGCTCGGCCGGCCGATCGAGGAGGGGCAGATCGTCATGAGGCACGTTCGCGACAAGCTCGCCGACGAATTTCCCGGCCATGAAATCCCGATCATCATCGGAAGCGCGCTGCAGGCAGAGCGTGCGATTGCCGCGGAGCTCGGGCTCGCGGATCCGATGGAACAAGGCACGCCGGGCGTGGCGCGCAGTGCCGCGGGCGATCTGACGGACGAGGCGCGCAGTCTCGGGCCCACGGGACTCGAGGAGTTGTCCGAGGTGCTCTCGGGTCTCATCGTGCGCGGGCCCGCGCAGCGCCGACTGACGCGCATCCAGCTCGAGCTGATCGAATTGATCGCCGGCGTCGACCTCGCCGCGCGCGACGAGATGGCTCTGCTCGATCAGCGTATCGCTGCCGCGCGCGAGGACGTTGCGACGACGATCGCGCGGCAAGAGAACGCCGCGCGGGCGCTCAAGCAACTGGAGGCGCTGGCCGTCAGCATCGGCACGGACATTCGGGAGGGCTTCGACGCGATCCAAGGCATGAAGGACGCCGGCATCGCACGTCTCGACGAGTCCCTGCGCGACGTGGTCGCGGAGGAGGCGGCTGCCGCGCGCGAAAAACTGCTGCAGACGAGCGCCAAACGCGAACAGGTCGTGCAATTTGACACGGCCGATCTCCGGCTCCGGTTGGAGGGTCAATTCAAGTCGCTCTATGACGAATTGGCCCGCCAAGTGCAGGAGGCGGAGATTGAGATGCACGCCCGGTTGCTCGATCGCATCAATCCTGTCCTGCCCGACGAGGCGCTTCTTGCGCGCTACTCGCGGGTGGAGCCGATCGATCCGTCGCCTTCGATCGCGGCGCTCGGTTCCACCATTGCGCTCGAGCTCGACGATCAATGGCGATCATGGTGGCGGCTCTGGACCAATCAAAAGCAGCGGTCGCGCCGGCTCGAGGAACTCATCGTGCAGGAATTCCAGCCGCTGCTCGATTCGCTCGTCGCCAGCGCTGCCGGGGCGCTCGACGACCATCTTGCGCGGGTGATGGCCGGGCTGACGAATTTCAGCGAGGAGCTGGGTGGGGTGCTGCGCCGTCACAAGACGCATGCCGTGGCCCAGCGCGGATTAGGCGTCGCGCCGTCGGCCGCACAGATCCAGACCCTTCAGAAGCGTCGCGCCGTGCTGGAAGACCGCGTGAATTTCTGCGTCGAGGCTGCGACCGATCTCGACTATATGAGCCGCCGCGTCAACTCGTAGTCCAGCCGCCTCGTTCGGTGCAGGCAAGAACGAGTCACGCGTGGACGTCATCGAAGGTCGGCACCGGGGCGTCTCGCTGCCGCTGCGTGGATCGCGGCGCGCCGTCTCGACCGCCAGCCGGACGATCTCAAAATCGGGGGCTGGGGGCGGCGCTGGAGGAGCCACCGCCCCCGCCCGGCACATCACGAGTGGGGCGCTCGTGACGCGCAGTCCCTGCGCGCAACTCATACGCAGAGAACCGAGTGGGGTAACAACAACATAGTCGGAAACAGACAAAATTGAAGTTACAAATTCATCACGGGGCGGTCACCTTTTTGCTATCCTTGTCCCCTGCGTCCGAATGGCGCAAGTCGTTGTCAGCCGCGCCACCCAAAATTAATCCGAGGTTAAGAGGCTACTCGATGACCGCGTGATCGGCGGGAGCGGCTTGCGCGCGCAGCGCCTTTTTGGTGGATCCGATCATGACCGCGAGCGGGATCGACACCAGGATGAACGTCATCACCAGTTGGTAGTCGTGCGAGAAGGCGAGGATCTGCGCCTGCACCGTGATCATCGCATCGGCCATCGCGCGGCCGGCATCGGTCGAGAGATTCAGGAGCCCGGAGACGTTGGGCATCTGCAGGGCCTGGTTGAACGGATTGATGTGCTCGGCCAGGATGGCGTGGTTCCGCCGGGTTCCCTCGGTGAGCTGCGCGATCGCAATGGAAATGCCGATCGAGCTGGCGACGTTGCGCACCAATGTCAGCATCGATGTTCCGTCGGTGCGCAAGTGGCCGGGTAGAGTGAGGAACGCCACCGTCGACAGCGGCACGAACACGAGGCCGAAGCCAAAACCCTGCATGATGCTGATGGTGATGATCTCGGGGGCGCCGGTCTGGTCGGTCCATGCCGTCATCTGAAACAGCGACAGCGCCGTCAGCGCCAAACCGACGATGATCAAGGTGCGCGCCTCGATATAGCGCAGCATCCGCCCGACCAGCATCATCGCCACGAAGGTGCCGCAGCCGCGCGTGGCGAGCAGCACGCCGGCGGTGATGATGGGATAGCCGATGACGTTCTGCAGATAGGGCGAGGACAGCGCCATGGTCGAGAACAGCACCAGCCCCATCACGGTCATGAACACGCAGCCGCCGACGAAATTGCGGTCCTTGAACAGCGCGAACTGGATGAACGGCCGCTTGGTGGTCAGCGAATGCGCCAGGAAATAGTAGAAGCCGACGGCGGCGACGATGAACTCGATGATGATCTCGTTGCTCTCGAACCAGCCTTGATCCTCGCCGCGGTCGAGCGCGATCTGCAGCGAGCCGATGCCGATGGCGAGCGCCATGAAGCCGAACCAGTCGAAGGTCAGCGCGCTGTTCGGCTTGGTCTCCTCCATGAACGCCATCAGGCCGAGCACGGTGACCGCGCCGAACGGCAGATTGACGAAGAACACCCAGTGCCAGGAATAGGTCTCGGTCAGCCACGCGCCCAGCGACGGCCCCATGATCGGGCCCAGCATCACGCCCATGCCCCAGATCGCCATTGCCTTGGCGCGCTCGTGCAGCGCGTAGGAGTCGAGCATCACGGCCTGCGACAGCGGCACCAGCGAGGCGCCGAACACGCCCTGCAAAAGCCGGAACAGAACCATCTGGGTGATGTCCTGGGCAAGCCCGCACATCACAGACGCAATGGTGAAGCCGGCCGAGCAGACGATGAAGGTGCGCTTGCGGCCGAAGCGGTTGGCGATCCAGCCGACCGGCGCGGTCATGATCGCGGCCGCCACGATGTAGGACGTCAGCACCCAGTTGATCTGGTCGGTCGAGGCCGACAGCGTGCCCTGCATGTAGGGCAACGCGACGTTGGCGATGGTGGTATCGAGCGCCTGCATGATCGTCGCCGTCATGGCGCAGATCGTCACCATGTTGCGGCGGAATCCGGGAGCCGCCGATGATGAGGCTGCGGGCGCGGTCATGACGGCCTACTCGCCCTTGTCGGCCGCATGCGCCGACCCGAACAGTCCGGCCAGCGTCCGCTCGTGCCCGGTGTCGATCGCGACGTTGACGCTCATGCCGGCCTTGAGCTTCGCGACGAACTTGTCGGTCTTGTCGAAATAGATCCGCACGGGCACGCGCTGCACGACCTTGACGAAATTGCCGCTGGCGTTCTGCGGCGGGATGATCGCGAACTGCGCGCCGGTGCCCGGCGACAGCGACCCGATCGTGCCCTTGAAGCGGTGGTTCGGAAACGCGTCGACGTCGAGCTCGACGCTCTGGCCGACCGCGACATAGGTGAAGTCGCTCTCCTTCGGATTGGCGTCGACCCAGGGATTGGCGACGTCGATCACCGAGAACACCGGCGTGCCCGCGGCGACGAAGCGGCCGAGCTGAATCTGGTCGACCTGGGTCGCGACACCCGGCATCGGCGCGCGCAAGGTGGTGTGGTCGAGGTCGCGCTGGGCGTCGTCGAGCTTGGCCTTGGCCTGGATGTAGGGCGGGAACTGCTCCAACGGCAGCTCGGGATTGCCGAGCAGCTGCGTCCGGGCGTTCGACAGCTGCTGCTTGATGAACTGCGCCTGCGCGCTCGCCGTCACCAGCGCATTCGCGGCATTGTCGAGATCGAGCTGCGAGCCGAAATTGTTCTTGGCGAGCGTCTGCTTGCGCTCGACATCCTTCTGCTTCAGGTCGATGCCCTGGTTGGCAAGGTCCAGCATCTGGCCGTAGATCTTGATGTTGGCGACCAGATTGTCATAGCTGGTGCGCGCCTGCTCCAGCGCCGCCTTGGCCTGGTCGACGGCGAGGCGATAGGGCACAGGATCGATCTCGAACAGCTCGTCGCCCTTCTGCACCTGCTGGCCTTCCTTCACGACGACCTTGATGATCTTTCCCGAGATGTCCGGGGTGATCAGCACCTTCTGCGCGCCGACATAGGCGTCGTCAGTGGTCACGTAGCGGCCGCCGTTGAGGTAGAAGACGAAGCCGCCGACAGCGGCCAGGACGGGCAGCGCCACCAGCAGCAAAGTGCGGCGGTAGCGGCGCAGGACGCCGGCGCGCGCGGGCTTCGCGGCCGCCGCAGCGGCGTCGGGGCTGGCCTTCTGGTCGGGGGCGAGTTTCAGGGCTGGCTCAGCCATAGCGCTGCTCCTTTCGCTGCTCGTCGCACAGGGACTGCAGGGCGTTTCTCACGTTTTCTTTGATGGTTTCGAGTTGGGCCGTCAGTCGCTCGGCATCGGCGGGACTGATGCCGTCCAGCGCAGTCTCGGTGATCTCGCCGCGCAGCACCGCGAGCTTCGCGAGCAGCGGGCGTGCCGCCTTCTTCAGATACAGCCGGTTGACGCGCCGGTCGGTATCGTCGCCGCGACGCTCGATCAGCCCGGCATCCGCGATCTTGTCGATCAGCCGGGTCAGCGTGATCGGCTGCATCTCCAACTGCTCGGCGAGCTCGGACTGCTTCATGCCCTCGTTGCGCTCGACCTTGGCCAGCACGGCCCATTGCGCGCGGGTCATGCCGAAGCGCGCGGCCTCCTTGTCGGCATAGGCGCGCATCAGGCGCTGCAGCTCGCCGAGGGTAAACAGAAAGTTGGCGTCCGCGGAGGTGCGGCTCATGCGGGTCTCGATTCGGGAGCGGAGGAGCTAAGCTTTGGCTGTAATGAGCCTAGGATATGATAAGCAAGCTTATGAATATTTCATGTCCTTTCGAAGCGGGTCCATTCCGCGAAAATGCATGGCTCGGCCGCGGCCTTTGGCGAGACCGGTCCGAGATGCTAGATTGCAGGCAATGACCCTCGCGAAACCCACCTTTCCGGCGCCCGACCACGATCATGGCCGCTGCACAGCCGATGCCCTCGATCATGCCGAGCGCGTTTGCGCCCAGCGCGGCCAGAAGTTCACGCCACAGCGCCGTCAGGTGCTGGAGGCGCTGCTGTCCAGCCACCGGCCGCTCGGCGCCTATGAGATCATCGAGGAACTCGCCAAGGTGGCGCCGCGGCCGGCGCCGATCACGGTGTATCGCGCGCTCGAGTTCCTGATGGCCAACGGCCTGGTGCACCGCATCGAGAGCCGTAACGCCTTTCTCGCCTGCGCCCACGACCACGAGCATACCGCGCTGGTGGCATTCCTGATCTGCGAGAGTTGCGGCGCGGTCGGCGAGGTTCCGGCGGCGCCGATCGCCGAGAGTCTGAAGCTCGCCGCGGCCGCATCGGGCTTCACGCCGAAATTGTCGGTCGTCGAGATCACGGGGCTCTGCGCCCATTGCCAGAAGGCGGCGTGAGATTCGTCACGGCAGGGTCGGCTGTACACGCGCTAAGCAGCGTCGTATCCGAGGGGCTCACTGCGATGGCGGTGCGCTCCCTCGCCCCGCTTGCGGGGAGAGGGTTGGGGTGAGGGGGGCTCTCCACGCGCACCGTGCTCGCGGAGAGCCCCCCTCACCCGGATTGCATCTGGCGATGCAATCCGACCTCTCCCCGCAAGCGGGGAGAGGTGAACACCGCTGCCGCTGATCCGTTCGCCTGATTTGGCTCGTCGAATCGAGCCGCTCGCACGCCATGGCGATCCAAAAACAAAACGCTTCCGGGAGCCAACGTCCTCGTGTCCGCAACGTCCAACTCATCCGCCGCCACCCGGCCGCTCGGCCCGGGCGCGATTGCCGTGACCCTCGTGCTCTGCCTGTCCTGGGCGTTCAACCAGATCGCGGTGAAGCTGGCCCTGCCGGAAATTCCGCCGCTGCTGCAGGCGACCTTCCGCTCGCTCGGCGCGCTGCCGGTGCTGCTGGTGTTCGCGCAGCTGCGCGGCGTGAAGATGTTCGAGCGCGACGGCACGCTGGGTCTCGGCCTGATCGCGGGCGCGCTGTTTGGTTTCGAGTTCGTGCTGATCTACCAGGGCCTGCTCTTGACCTCGGCGTCGCGCGCGGTGGTGTTCCTGTACACGGCGCCGTTCTTCGTCGCGCTCGGCTCGTTCCGTTTCCTCGGCGAGCGTCTCGGGCCTGCGCAATGGGGCGGGCTGGCGCTCAGCTTCGCCGGCGTGGCGCTGGCGATCGGCGTGCCCCAGGCCAATGTCGACGGCCGGGTGCTGCTCGGCGACCTCCTGGTGGTCGGCGGCGGCCTGCTGTGGGGCGTGACCACCGTGTTCGTCAAAGGCACCCGCCTGCGGTTCGTCGCTCCGGAGCGGGCGTTGGGGTATCAGGTCGCGGTGTCGGTCCCGATCATGGCGGCGGCGGCCCTGATCGCCGGCGAGCGGATGGCCCAGGTTCCGAGCCTGTTCGTGCTCGGGCTCCTGGCCTACCAGTCGATCTGGGTGGTCGGGACCACGTTCACGATCTGGTTTGCGCTGATCAAGGCCTATTCGGCCAGCAAATTGTCGGCATTTACCTTCATCACCCCTTTATTCGGGGTCGTGGCGAGCTATTTCATCCTGCATGACGCCCTGACGCTGGCCTTTGGCCTTGCCGCCGTGCTTGTGATCGTTGGGCTTTTTCTCGTCAACCGCCCGAACCGCGTGGCCCTGGCTGCGACTGATCCATTGCTGAACGTCACCAAAACCTGATATCCGAGCCCCCATGAACAAGCCCGAGATCCTGACCCCAACCGATGTCGCCGGACCCGCTCCCCGGCATCAGACCACCCGCGTCATGGTCGGCAACGTCGCCGTGGGCGGCGGTGCCCCGATCGTGGTGCAGTCGATGACCAACACCGACACCGCCGATGTCGACGGCACGGTGGCCCAGGTCGCAGCGCTGGCGCGCGCCGGGTCCGAGATGGTCCGCATCACGGTGGACCGCGAGGAGGCCGCCGCGGCCGTCCCGCACATCCGCGAGCAGCTCGACAAGCGCGGCATCACCACGCCGCTGATCGGCGACTTCCACTATATCGGCCACAAGCTGCTGACGGATTATCCGGCCTGCGCCGAGGCGCTGGCGAAGTACCGCATCAATCCCGGCAATGTCGGCTTCAAGGACAAGCGGGATACCCAGTTCTCGACCATCATCGAGCTCGCCAACAAATACGGCAAGCCGGTGCGCATCGGCGCCAATTGGGGCTCGCTCGACCAGGAGCTCTTGACCAAGCTGATGGAGGAGAACGCCGTCTCGGAGACGCCGCGCGAGGCGCGCGCCGTGACGCGCGAGGCCATGGTGCAGTCGGCGCTGCTGTCGGCCGCCCGGGCCCAGGAGCTCGGCATGCCCAAGGACCGCATCATCCTGTCGGCCAAGGTTTCGGCCGTGCAGGACCTGATCGCGGTGTACCAGGATCTCGCCGCACGCTCGGACTACGCCATCCATCTCGGCCTCACCGAGGCCGGCATGGGCTCCAAGGGCATCGTCGCGTCTTCGGCCGCGCTCGGCATCCTCTTGCAGCAGGGCATCGGCGACACCATCCGCATCTCGCTGACCCCCGAGCCCGGCGGCGACCGCACCCTCGAGGTGCAGGTTGCGCAGGAGCTGCTGCAGACCATGGGCTTCCGCACCTTCGTGCCGCTGGTCGCGGCCTGCCCGGGCTGCGGCCGCACCACCTCGACCACGTTCCAGGAACTGGCGCGCTCGATCCAGGATTTCATCCGGGTGGAGATGCCGGGCTGGAAGTCGAAATATCCAGGGGTCGAGGAGCTGAACGTCGCGGTCATGGGCTGCATCGTCAACGGCCCCGGCGAATCCAAGCACGCCAATATCGGCATCTCGCTGCCGGGCACCGGCGAGGCCCCGGCCGCCCCGGTGTTCGTCGACGGCAAGAAGTTCCGCACCCTGCGCGGGCCCACGATCGCCGCCGACTTCCGGGCGCTCGTCATCGACTACATCGACCAGCGCTACGGCAACGGTGCGAAAGCGCCGGAGAGCGTGACCGCGGCGGAGTAGGGCTGCGCGGCTATACTTGAACCTGCGGCGACTTCCGCGCCGCAGATGTTCGCCTGTGCATGCGAGCGTTGATCGAAAGTGTCTTAGAAAGCCTTCAGGCCGAGAGGGATCTGCGCCTGCGCGCAGGCAAATCGGACTCGATCTGCCCTTGGAATGACAGCGCGCTCCCTCGTCCGTTCTTCACGGCCGCCGCGACGAGCTCGCGCTGAGAGGGCCGGGGTGAGGGCAGCCGCGAGGGTGGTGTGTGTCGTGAGACCAGCACCCCCTCACCCCGATCGCATCGTCGACGCAATTCGATCTCTCCCGAACGGAGAGGTGAGCAGCGCCCCAGCCGCAACATGTGTCATCGAGCCGACTCCGCTCGGCGAGAACAGACGGGCTTTCTGCAACTCATAGCTGCTTGTGTGATACTACTCATTCTGGAATTGTCCGGCGACGCGCCGCGGTTGCGACATCTACCGCCATCGTGACCACACGATCCGTCTCCTGGCGCCCCACTGCTGCCTGCATGATCGGCACCTTGAGGCCTGCTGAAGAGGACGCCTCGATGAAACTCGACGTCAGTGAAATGGAACTCGCCGAGACCGCTGTTGTCATCGACTACTTCTATTCGTCGAGCATCGAGCAGCTCGATCTGATGGGCATCGATCCGACCCGAATGCCGACCAAACCGGTGTGGGCCGGGCTGTTCGAGACGCTCTACGCGACGCCGCTGGCCGAGCGCGCGGCGCTGCTGGTGACCTGGCGGCTCGACGGCCGGCCGATCGGCTTCTCCAGTTGCGACCGCATCGTGTTCGGCAATCGCGCCCACATGCACCTGCACGTCACCGAGCCGGAGCTGCGCGGCCGCGGCCTCGGCACCGAATACGTCCGCCGCAGCATCGATTTCTATTTCGAGCGGCTGCGGCTCAAGCAGCTGTTCTGCGAGCCGCACGCCTACAACATCGCCCCCAACCGCGCGCTGCAAAAGGCCGGCTTCCGCTATTTGAAGACCTACAAGACCGTGCCCGGCCCGATGAACTACCACCAGGCGGTGACGCGCTGGATGATCGAGCGGTGAGGTGAGAGCCGGGGCAAGTCCAGCCCTGACGCACCTAGATCCGTCGGCGCCTTCGCTTTAGATTCAGATTACGTCGTTGCCTGTTCCGGAATGAGAGGCAGAGGCTTCACTTGTGCGGAGGCAATGGCGTCGCGGCGCGGTAGCGGTCGAATACGGCAGAGACCGCGGCCTCGTCGGCAAACTTCCGTTCGCGCATCTCCTGCAAGCCGCGCCCGATGGCCTTGCGCTCGTCATCGCTCAGGCAATACGCCCTCAAAGACCGTGTCTCGATATCGTTCCGGATCATGCCATGGTGTTAGCATAAACCGAGATCCCTGCATCAAGCGGCTCGAACCGTTCGGCGCGACGTCCCGATTTTGCCCGTCGCGTTACCATGTCGCATCTCATCAGCCTTGTGTCGTCGGGCAAATCAGATCGATCTTTCCGCCCGTCCCGCCTCGCTCACGAGGGGCGCTTCGCGGTCGTCACGAACGTGGAGGCGGGATGCGGTGGACGCGACGTGGCGCAGTGGGCCCTTGGGCTCGCGGACGAACGTCATGGCGCGGACGGTCAAGTCGCATGGTCCTGACATCCCGATGCTGATGCCAAGCTGGCGGTGATGATCCGCTGGTGACGGGGGCAAGAAAGCCCGGTCCCCGGGGAGAGTGCGAAGCAGCTGTTAAAACCATCGCGCAGGGAGGGCCGGGTCTTGTCCGGCTGAACCTGTGGTTCCTGCCGCCTGCATTTTTTTCCGCAGGCGGGCCACGGGCCTCAGCCGAGGCTCGGCCTTCCCTGCGCCCTCCGATGAGAGAGGGCGACATCGGGATCAATGCTCGGACGCGAGATGCGGGCGCGAGGATGAGAACGCTTGCCACGAATTCAGCTGTCGTCCCCGGCAAGCGATGCCAACGCGCATGCGTTGGCGTCGCGCCGACCCAGGACCCTAACTCCCGCAGGGCTATCGCATTTGACGATCGAAGTGTGCGCTCGTCTGTTTCCACGCCGTCATGGCCGGGCTCGTCCCGGCCATCCACGTCGCCCGGCATGCTGGGAACGACGTGGATGCCCGGGCCTTCGCCGCGCCGAAGGGGCTACGGCCCCGCAGGCGGGACGGAGCCCGGGCATGACGATGTGGAGACGGTTTCGCGAAAAACTCAGATTGGCCATATGCGATAGCCCTGCATGATCCCAGGAGGGAATGTGAGGCACGCTGGAGCTGCCAGCCTTCGTCGCCATGACGGCCGGTGGTTATGGATCCCGGCGTGCGCCGGGACGACACTGAATGTGGAGAGGCAGACTCCCAACTCACTCCTGCCAACGGTCACCCTACAGGGGCACTTCGCCATATTCCCTGTTGGCGAGGCTCGCTTCCTCCAGATCGAGATCGCGCTCGATGCGGCGGCGGGTCTCGTCGGTGATCTTGCCGTCGCGCAGCATCACGTGGATGAATTTGCGTTCCACCGTGATCAGTTCGCGGGTCAGCTCGATGCCGAGCGCGGAGGCGTCGTTGTCGTCGGGCCTGAGACCCTCCGGCAGCTGGTTGGTGCGCACCTCGTGGCGGGCCCGCAGCAGCCGTACCACCTCGTCGGAGAGTTCGCGATCGCTCGTCATCATCTCCAGCGACTGCAAGGCGCTGTCGAGCGCCTCGCGCCGCGCCGCGATCTCCTGCTCGTGCTCGACCTGATGTTCGGCACGGCCCTGGTTTCCGACCCCGAGCCAGCGCACGACGAGCGGCAGCGTCAGGCCGAGACCGATCAGGGTGAAGAAGATCACGCCGAAGGCGATGAACAGGATCTGGTCGCGATAGGGAAACGCCTCGCCGGTCGAGAGCGTCAGCGGCAGCGCCAGCGCGGTGGCGAGCGAGACCGTGCCGCGCACGCCGGTGAAGCCGATGATGAAGGTCTGCCGCCATGGTGGCAGCGGATCGCGGGCGCGCAGCGAACTGCTCAAGAGGCGCGGCAGGATCGTCGCCGGAAAGGTCCAGGCGAAGCGCGCGATCGCCACGATGGCGACCACCAGCACGGTCGCGATGATGATCTCACCGAGCGGAAAGACCTTCGACTTCTCGTAGATCAGCCGCATCTGGAGGCCGGTCAGCAGGAACAGCATGCCCTCGATCAGATAGATCATGAGGTCCCAGAAGAAGACGCCCTGCAGGCGGGTCGCCGAGGAGATCCACAGCGGTCCGTTCCAGCTCATGTAGAGGCCGCAGGCCACCGTCGCGATCACGCCGGAGCCGCCGACATGCTCGGGGATCCAGAATGCGAGATAGGGCGTCAGCACCGACAGGGTGATCTCGACCTGCGGATCGCGCGAATAGTGACGGGCGCGCAGCATCAGCCAGCCGACGCCGATGCCGAAGGCGATCTCGCCGACCACGATCGCCACGAATTCGCCGGCCGCGACCGGCAGCGAGAAAGCGCCGGTGGTGATCGCCGCGACTGCGAAGCGATAGAGGATCAGCGCGGTCGCGTCATTGGCGAGGCCCTCGCCCTCGAGGATCACCATGACCCGGCGCGGCAGATGCAGGCGGCGGGCGATGGCGAGCGGCGCCACCACGTCGGGCGGTGCCACGATGGCGCCGAGCAGAAAGCCGATGCTCCAGGGCAGGCCGAGCAGGACGTGAGTGGCGATGGCCACCATCGCGGCAGTGAACAGCACGCAGCCGACTGCCAGAAACACGATCGGCCGCAGATTGCGCTTGAACTCCCGCCAACTCATCGCGACGCTGGAGGAGTAGATCAGCGGCGGCAGCACCATGAGCAGCACGAGCTCCGGCGGCAGCGCGAACGCGGGCATGGTCGGCACGAAGGCCAGCGCGATGCCGGCCAGCATCAGGAGGATCGCCGGCGCGAGGTTGGTCCGCCGCGCGATCAGGGCGGTTCCCGCCAGCACGGCCAGCAGGATCAGGAATATCTGAAATTGGGCTTCCATCGGGGCTTGCCGGCGTCGACGCGCCGGACTCAGTCCCGCAGGTCGTAGCGGTAGGATTTGGAGACGATCTGCCAGCCGTCTTTGAGCCTCATCGCGACGAGATAATCGGTGAAATAGCGCGGCGGCAGCTGGCAGCGGACCTTGATGAAGGCGGTCTTGTCGTCCGAGCGGTCGATGGTGACGATGAAATCCTCGCGCGGCTTGCCCTCGCCCTTCGCCGAGGGCCGCTTGCGCACCCAGGCGAGCCAATCCGGCACGGTCAGGATCTTGAGTTCGCCGTTCTCGACCCAGCGCAGGTCGGCGCTGGGGTGGAACACGGCCCCGAGCTTGTCGGCATCGCCCTCGTAGAGCGCGTCGAAATAGCCCTGGACGACGGCTTCGACGGTCGAACGATCTGTGCTCACGGCCAACTCTCCCTGGGAACCCCGGACAAACAAGGATCGCATTTTCGATGCAAAACCGAGCTTGGCAAGCCATGAACTGCGGCAGATGCTTCGTCGACATAAATATAGTGGCCGAAGCGGGATCGTTCGGGAATGAAGGCTGCGTGATTCCGATCACAAGGCGAAGGGCCCGCGATCTGATACGCAGAGCCAGCAGGTCTCCAAGGCTGCAGGTCTCCAAGGCTATGGGGTAGTTTCGATGTCGTGGTCAGTTCGATTGGGCGGTTTCATTCTGGCGGCAGCGCTGCTGCTGGCGGGCCACCCTGCGCTCGCTGAGAAGCGGGTGGCGCTGGTCATCGGCAACTCCGCCTACCAGAACGTGCCGCCGCTGACGAACCCCGCCAATGACGGGGCAGTCATGACCGCGACCTTCAAGAATGCCGGCTTCGACGTCGTCGACTACCGGCGTGACCTGACCGCGCGGGAGACCCGTCGGGCGCTGCGCGATTTCGCCGACGCCGCCCGCGATGCCGACATCGCCGTGGTCTATTATGCCGGCCACGGCATGGAGGTCGAAGGCTCCAATTACCTGATCCCGATCGATGCCCGGCTCGAGCGCGACACCGACGTCTATGACGAGACGCTGTCGCTCGACCGCATTCTGGTCGCCGTCGAGCCGGCCAAGAAGCTGCGGCTGGTCATTCTCGATGCCTGCCGCGACAATCCCTTTACCCGCAGCATGCAGCGGACGGTGGCGACCCGCAGCCTCGGCCGCGGCCTCGCCAAGGTCGAACCGACCAGCCCCAACACCCTGGTCGCCTATTCCGCCAAGGCCGGCTCCACCGCGCAGGACGGCGACGGCAAGAACTCGCCGTTCACCCTGGCGCTGTCGCGGCACATCGCGACCCCCGGCCTCGACGTCCGCAAGGCGTTCGGCTTCGTGCGCGACGAGGTGCTGAAATCGACCGGCAACCGCCAGGAGCCGTTCGTCTATGGTTCGCTGGGCGGCGAGGACGTGCCGCTGGTGCCCGGCGTGCCGCGCGTCGTGACGCAGATGCCGGCGGCCCCCGCGGCGAACCCTCAGGCCGACATGCGGCGCGACTACGAGCTCGCGATGCAGGTCGGCAACAAGGGCGCGCTGAACGCCTTCCTGGCGCAGTATCCCGACGGCTTCTATGCGAGCCTGGCCAAGCTGCAGCTCGAAAAGCTCAGTGCCGAGGAGAATCGCGCCGCGGCGGCCGAGAAGGCGCGCGCGACCGAGGCCGAGCGGGCACGGCTTGCCGCGGAGGGCGCGCGCAAGGACACCCTCGCCAAGGCGGAGGCCGAAGCCAAGGCGGCCGAGCAGGCGCGTCTGGCGGCTGAAAAGGCCAATCAGCTGGCGCAGCAGCAGGCGGCCGACGCCGAGAAGAAGCGCCAGGAGCAGCAGCTCGCGGCCGTCGACAATCCGCGCGCGGCGACCTCGCCGGGCGCGCCGGTGGCCGCAGCCCCGCCGCAGGGGCCGCAGGTCGCCTCGCTCACCCCGCCGTCGCAGCCCGCCGACCTCGCCAAATCGGTGCAGCTCGAGCTGCGCCGCGTCGGTTGCCTCACCGAGGATGCCGACGGCGATTGGGGCTCGGCCTCGCGCCGCTCGCTGTCGCAGTTCAACCGCTATGCCGGCACCCGGCTCGACACCCAGGCCGCGTCCGCCGATGCGCTTGCTGCGATCAAGCTCAAGCAGGCGCGGGTCTGCCCGCTGGTCTGCCAGCACGGCTACAAGTCGGACGGCGACCGCTGCACCCGCATCGTCTGTGCCGAGGGCGCGTTCGTGAACGACGACAATGAATGCGAGAAGCGGCGCGAGAAGAAGCCGGTGGCCAAGCGAGACGGCCGCGACGACGAGGACGCGCCGTCTCGCCGCCGTGCCCGCGCGGCTCCCGAGCCCGGCATGCCGTTGCCGGCTCCCGGCGTGGGCGTCGGGATCGGTGTTGGCGGTGGCGGCGTCGGTGCCGGCATCGGAATGGCGCCCAGCATCGCCCCTCCGAAGCCGCAGGCGCAGGCCCGTCCCAAGCCGTCGTCGGGCCAGATCTATTGCGACGCCTATCTGTGCCGCGCCGTCAGGCCCGGCTGCCGCCTCGAATATCGCGGCGGCGGCGGCCCGGGCGTCAACGCCAACTCCGAGGTGTGCAACTGATCAGGACGAGATCGCGCTAGCGGCGATGTTGACCATCAGGGCGACGAGCGCGGTGTTGTAGATGAACGAGATGATGCCGTGGACGGTCGCGGTGCGGCGGATGACCTTGTCGGTGATGCCGACGTCGGAGACCTGGGCGGTCATGCCGATGATGAAGGAGAAGTAGACGAAGTCCCAGTAGTCGGCGTGCTCGTCCTTGTCGCCGCTCGGGAATTGCAGGCCTCCCGGCTTGGCGCCGCGGTAGTAGTCATGGGCGTAGTGCAGCGCGAAGGTCGTATGCACCGCGGCCCAGGACAGCGAGACGGTGAGCAGCGCCAGCGTCAGCGCCGGGGCGTCGCGCTTGGAGGCGCCGAGTTCGAGCACGATCGCGGCGATGCTGGCGAAGGCGCCGAGCGCGGTCACCAGCAGGATCACGAAGCGGCCGTCGTCCTGCTTGATGGCGTCGCGGCGAATGTGATGATGCTCGCATCTGAGCATCATCAGCGCGACCAGAACGAGGTAGATCGCGGTGAAGATGTCCCAGCTGATCAGGAGCCGCGTGATCAGCCGCAGCGCCGGCGGCAGCAGGAAGAACGCGACGATCGCGATCCCCAGCGAGACGAAGGTGCGCGGCCGCGCATAGATAACGCGCAGCGCAGCCGGCAGCCTTGCGAAACGGGCGAGGTCCGGATCGTCGGGATGGAGTCCGGCCAACGCCTCGCCTCAGCTCTTGCGCTCGGCGACGAAATGCGCGGCGGCGCGCAGCACGTCGCCCTTGGCGCCGAAGATCGACAGCGCGGCGTCTCCCCGGGCGAGCAGGTCGCGCACGCGCTGCCTGGCGCCTTCGATGCCGAGCTGGGTGACGAAGGTGGTCTTGCCGAGCTCGGCGTCGGCGCCGGCCGGCTTGCCGAGCGTCGCGGCATCGCCCTCGACGTCGAGCAGGTCGTCGGCGATCTGGAACGCTTCGCCGAGCGCGCGGCCGTAATCGTCCAGCGCCTGGTACTCGGCGGCCGAGGCCTGGCCGAGCAGGGCGCCGGCGATGCAGCCGAAGCGGAGCAGGGCGCCGGTCTTCATCTGCTGCACCCGGGCGACGTCGACCGGGTCGCGGTCGCCGAACCGGCCCTCGCCGGCGAGATCGAGGATCTGGCCGCCGGCCATGCCGCCAACACCGGCGCAGCGGGCGAGCGCCCGGGTCAACGCCAGGCGGACGCCGGCGTCGGGATGGATCTCGTCGCGGGTGATGATGTCGAAGGCGATGGTCAGCAGCGCGTCGCCGGCGAGGATCGCGGTGGCGTCGTCATAGGCCTTGTGCAGCGTCGGACGTCCGCGGCGGAGATCCGAATTGTCCATCGCCGGCAGGTCGTCATGGATGAGGGAGTAGCAGTGGATGCATTCCAGCGCCGCGCCCGCCATCAGCGCGCCGCGGCGGGGCACGCCGAACACGGCGGCGCTCTCGACCACCAGGAATGGCCGCAGCCGCTTGCCGCCGCCGAGGCTGGAATAGCGCATCGACTCGATCAGCCGTTTCGGCCGGGCAATCTCGTCGGCCATCGGCGCGTCGGACAGGAGCTCGCCGAGCAGGGCTTCGGTCTCTTCCGCGGTCTTGTCCAGGCGATGGGTGAAGTCGGTGAGGGCCGTCGCAGTCATTTAAGAAGAGCTCCAGGGGGCGAAATTCGCCGGACAATCGTTGATGGCGGCGACTTCGTCAATTGCGGGGACGGCGGCGGCTTTCGGCCGCAATCGCGGAAAAAAGCAGGAAACCTCATGGAGATGTCGGATAATCCCGGCCAATCGTCCGCCCCCGTGGCCGTCCAACCCGAGCGACGCCTGCCTTTGCGTACCGTCAGACTCATCCTGCTGATCGTGGTGCTGGTGCTGCTCGTGCCCTACGCGCTGACGCCGTTCTATGCCGTGGGTCACCCGGGCTCGGCCCTGATGCTGTGGCGGACGGTCACCGGCCGTCCGGTCGAGCGGCGCTGGATCGACCTCGCGGCGATGTCGCCCTATCTCCTTCGTTCGGTGGTTGCGGCCGAGGATGCCAAGTTCTGCAGCCATCATGGCATCGACTGGGGCGCGCTGCGCGAGGTCATGGATGATGCCGAGGATGGCGATGTCGCGCGCGGCGGCTCGACCATCACCCAGCAGGTCGCCAAGAACCTGTTCCTGTGGCCGGGCCGCAGCTATGTCCGCAAGGCGCTGGAACTGCCGCTGGCGCTGTGGATCGACCTCGTGCTGAGCAAGCGTCGCATTCTGGAGATCTATCTCAACATCGCCGAGCTCGGCCCCTCCGGCCAGTTCGGGGTCGAGGCGGGTGCGAATTACGCTTTCAACCGCTCGGCGGCCGGCTTGGGTCCACGCGAGGCGGCGCTGATGGCCTCGATCCTGCCGAACCCCGTCCGGCGCAGCGCCCGCAGTCCGGGTCCCGGCGTTCGCCGGCTGTCCGCCACCTACATGGTGCGGGCGCAGTCCAGCGGCCTGCAGACCTGCTGGGGAGAGCGACGTTGAGGATCGTGCCACGGGCGCCCTGGCAGGCGCAAATTTTGGCCAAAATGCCTCCGAGAGGCCTAGCCATACCAGACCCCTTCCTCTATAAGCGCGGCCTTGATCGGCATCCGGGCTCGCCAGCTGCATGGCTGCAGCCGCCTCCCTTTGTGGACGATGCCTTCCGAAATACCCCTAGAGGATACCGATATGGCCGTCCCCAGAAGAAAAACTTCGCCGTCGCGCCGCGGCATGCGCCGTTCGGCTGACGCCATCAAGAAGCCGACCTATGTCGAGGACAAGGACTCCGGCGAGCTGCGTCGTCCGCACCACCTGGACCTGAAGACCGGCATGTACAAGGGCCGCCAGGTCCTGAAGAAGAAGGACGCCTGATCGTCCTCCAGGCAGCTTTCGAAAAGGCCGCTTTCCAAGCCGCCCGAATTCGGCCATCGATGGGGTTGAAATCGGTCCTGCGCGAATTGATTCGCCGGGACCGACGCGCATGCGTCGTACGTGATCGGGGTGCTGCGTGATCCCATCTCGCCGACGCATCTTCGGACCAATTGTCTTCGCGCCGGGCAGCCGCCTGCGCCACCCAAGGCTATGACCGATGTCCATGGTCGGTTTCCCGCTGCTGCTGATCCCCCTGGCGATCTACAACATGATCGTCTTCCTGATGCCGGGGGTCGCGTTCAGCGAGACGCTGCTGCGCCTTCAGCTTCCGTCCGGCGAGGTCTGGACGGTCTCGCTCGGCGACATGCTGCTGGCGCTCGGCGTGTTGCTGCTGCTGCTCGAGGTCATCAAGGCAGCCAAGCCGAACGGCAAGTACCTGACCGATCACCTGCTGTCGCTGCTGGTGTTCGGCGGCGCTGCGGCCGAATTCGTGATGTGGCCGAAATTCGGGAACTCGACCTTCCTGCTGCTGACCCTGTTGGCGATGGTCGATTTCTTCAGCGGCATCGCGCTGCGCACCAAGCGTCGCGCCCGCGCGGTCGTTGCGGCGCCCGCTCCCGCTCCCGCCGAAGAGCCGATCACTCATCTCGAGCCTGAACCGATCGAAGAGCCGGCCAAGGCGGAGGTCGAGGAGCCGGTTGCGCCCGCCGCACCCGCTCCGCTCGTCGAAGAGCCCGCCGACGCCGTTCCGGCCGCGGCCTCGGTCGCCGAATCCGTGCTGCTCGATCGTTCGGTGCCCCGGCCTGCTCCTGTCGAGGCGCCGGCTCCTGCCGAGCCGAAGCTCACGACCCCGGCGGCGGAAGAGCCCGAGCCGGCCGGCCCGAGCGCTCAAGAGCCCCATAAAGCCGACATCCCGAAAGCCTGACGCGCCCCGGCGAACGTTGGATCACACCACTTGCCGGGTGCGTTCTCCGGACGTCGTGGACGGCTGAAGCCGCGCCGCATAGGCGCTGTGGACGTCTGCCGGCGCGGCGCGCCGGAGCGTGCGGGTCTGCGGCAGCTGCTCGGCGGTGGCGATCAGATGGGTCACGAACCCGGCGTCGGGACGGGCAGGAACGACGCGCGCGCGCCGGTCGTAGGCCGTGCCGTCCGGCAGCCGCACGACGGCGTGGGACCTCTCCTCGCCCCCGTCGGGACCGCTCTCGTCCTGTTCGATCGTTAACATCGTCCCACCACACCCGGCGCAATTGTCACATTATGGCACACCGGAGCCTTTCGCCATTCCAACTCGCAAGGGCAATGCCGCGCCGGGCCCCTGGGTGCCTATCCGGTGGAAAGATGGTTGATGCTCGTCCCGACACGCGTCCGTCGTCGCTTCATGCTCTCCGTTAACCAGAGATGCGTAGTCTGATTCGCGAAGTCTGCTGTCGCCGCTCGCGTGGGTGGGTGGCGGCTGTCCTTGAAATCGACGCCGGGCCGCACCGGCTTGTTCCAGAACGAGGCGATCTTGACATCCGATTTGCCGCAGACCTCGATGATCCTCGCATCCCTGGGCCAAGCCGCCTTCGTCTGGGATCTGGCGAGCGACGTGATTGTCTGGAGCGATCACGTCGGTGCCGTATTTGCCGACGTGCCGCTGCCGCAGCTCTGCAACGGCACCGAATTCGGCAAGCTCATCGAGCCGGATCGCGGCGTCCGCTCCGAGGTGATGTGTCAGGCCGCGCCGCTGCACGGCGCCGGCGGCACGCCCTACCGGATCGAATATGGCGTGCGAACCCATGCCGGTGCGCCGCTGATCTGGGTCGAGGAGACCGGTTGCTGGTTCGTCGGCCCCGATGGACGGCCGTCGCGGGCCCAGGGCATCGTGCGAATCAATAATGAGCGCCACGCCCGCGAGGAGCAGCTGCTCAAGCTGTCGCGTCACGACCCGCTGACCGGCGAATTGAACCGCACGCATTTGTTGGCCACGCTCGCCGAGGTGATCGAGGAATCGCAGCGCTTCCGCTTCTCCTGCGCCTTCATGCTGATTGGCATCGACCATCTCGCGCGCATCAACGATGCGTTCGGCTTCGACGTTGCCGATGGCGTGGTGCTGGAGATCGCGCAGCGCATAAGGGCGCGACTGCGCGGCGGCGACGCGCTCGGGCGATTCTCGGGCAACAAGTTCGGGCTGATCCTGAAGAATTGCACGATGGACGACATGACGATTGCGGCCGAACGCTTCCTCGCTGCCGTTCGCGAAGAGGTGGTGCCGACCAAGTCCGGGCCGGTCGCCGTCACCGCGACGGTCGGGGCGGTCAGCGTGCCGCGCCATGCCCGTTCGGTCGAGGAGGCGGTCAATCGCGCCCACGAGACGCTCGATGCCGCCAAGCGGCGGCGCATCGGTTCATTCTCGACCTGGCGGCCGAACGTCGAGCGTGAAGCGCAGCGCAAGGTCAACATCCGCGTCACCGACGAGATCGTCACCGCGCTCAACGAGCGACGCATCGTCACGGCGTTCGAACCGGTGGTGAATGCCCACACCCTCGCGCCGGCCTTCTACGAATGCCTGGTGCGGATGGGGCAGGATGACGGCCGTGCCCTGCTGGCGCCGGATGTCGTGCCGGTCGCCGAGCGTCTCGGCCTGATCCGGCTGGTCGATCACCGCGTTCTGGAATTGGTCGTTGCCGAACTGGCGAGCACGCCGGGCGTGACCCTGAGCCTCAACATCTCGCCGGAAACGACGATGGATCCGGACTGGTGGGCCTCGATGGAATCCATGATGCGCGCCCATTCCGGGGTTGCCGAGCGGCTGATCGTCGAGATCACCGAGACGGTCGAAATCCAGGACATCGACGATCTCCGTGGCTTCGTGACGCGGCTAAAGGATCTGGGCAGCCGGATCGCGATCGACGATTTCGGCGCCGGCCACACCTCGTTCCGCAACCTGCGCAAACTCGGCGTCGATATCGTCAAGATCGACGGCGCCTTCGTGCAGAATCTCGTGCGCTCGGCCGATGACCGCGCCTTCGTGCAGACGCTGGTCGAGCTGGCGCGCCGGTTGCGGATCAAGACCGTGGCGGAATGGGTGCAGGACGAGGCATCGGTTGCGCTGCTGCGCGATTGGGGCTGCGACTACATCCAGGGCCGGGTGATCGGCCTCGCCTCGGTCGAGCGGCCGTGGATCGGACACAGCAGGAAAGAAATGCCGGCGGCGAGCTGATGCCGCCGGCCTTCTCCGGAAAGGGTCCCCACGGCGGGTCTCAGCCTTGCTGCTCGTCCTTCTTCGGCTCCGACAGGCGGTCGAGCCGGTCCTGCATGTCCCGCATCTGACGGCGCAGATCGTCGATGTTGTCGTCGACGGCGGCAGCTGGCTCCGCAGCCTTCTCCTCGGTGCGCGCGGCCGGCGCGAACGGCTTGAACATCGAGAAGGTCTGCTGGAACAGCTCCATGTTGCGGCGCACCTGCTCCTCCAGTGGCGCGAACGGCGTCCCGCTGAACGTGTCGGCGATCTGCTTGCGGAATTTCTCCTGCTCGCGGGTCAGCGTATCGATCGACTGTTCCAGGTACTTCGGCACCACCATCTGCATGCTGTCGCCGTAAAAGCGGATCAGCTGGCGGAGGAAAGTGGTCGGGAGCAGGTTCTGGCCGGCCTTGTTCTCCTGCTCGAAGATGATCTGCGCGAGCACCGACCGGGTGATGTCGTCGCCAGTCTTGGCGTCGTAGACCAGGAAATCCTCGCCGTTCTTAACCATCGAGGCCAGGTCTTCCAGCGTCACGTATGTACTCGTCCCGGTATTGTAGAGCCGCCGGTTCGCGTATTTCTTGATGGTCGTGGGTTGATCAGATTTCGCCATGGAGCTCACACATGCAAACCGAGAATAGGGAACCCTGCGACGCTGCCGCAGAGCAAACGAGCTGCGCAATGCAATAACGTAATCACTTTCGAGCGAGTTCGGCTACGGTTTTGTGCGGAACGGTTAATCCCGCAGCAGAAATCTTGCTCACGAAACGGCCATGCGCGCCAATTTGAGTGCGCCGCAACAGGGATTGCGCATGGCGGCAATTGACATGTCGCAACGACGTTAACAGGATGACGGGCGAAGGTTGCGCACTTGCCAATCCGGGGCTTGCGGACGGCCGGCACGACCGTGAACGGAATTTTTCGCTTTCGTTTAAAAATTCTCGCAAGATCTCAAGCCCTCGCTTCACGCCCAAGATCCACGCAAAAGATCCACGCAAAAGATCCACGCCCAAGATCAAGAACCTCAGGAGATGCCCATGTCAGACGATGTCGTCATCGTCAGCGCCGCCCGCACCCCGGTTGGAAGCTTCAACGGTGCCTTTGCCAGCGTTCCGGCTCACGAGCTGGGCGCGATCGCCATCAAGACCGCGCTGGAACGCGCCGGCGTCGAGCCGGGCCGCGTCTCCGAGGTCATCATGGGCCAGATCCTGACCGCGGCGCAGGGCCAGAACCCGGCGCGCCAGGCCTCGATCGCGGCCGGCCTGTCGGTGGAAACTCCGGCCTGGGGCATCAATCAGCTGTGCGGCTCCGGCCTCCGTTCGGTGGCCCTGGGCTATCAGGCGCTCGTCAACGGCGACTCCGACATCGTGGTCGCCGGCGGCCAGGAGTCGATGAGCATGGCCGCGCACGCGCAATATCTGCGCGCCGGCGTCAAGATGGGCTCGCTCGACCTGGTCGATACGATGATCAAGGATGGCCTGTGGGACGCCTTCAACGGCTATCACATGGGCAACACCGCCGAGAACGTTGCGAAGCAATATCAGATCACGCGCGCGCAGCAGGATGAGTTCGCGGTCGCCTCGCAGAACAAGGCCGAGGCCGCGCAGAAGTCCGGCAAGTTCAAGGACGAGATCGCGCCGGTCACGGTCAAGAGCCGCAAGGGCGACACCGTCGTCGACACTGACGAATATCCGCGTCACGGCGCGACGATCGAGGCCATGGCCAAGCTGCGTGCCGCGTTCGAGAAGGACGGCACGGTGACGGCCGGCAACGCGTCGGGCATCAATGACGGCGCCGCGGCCGTGGTGCTGATGACCGCCAAGCAGGCGGCCAAGGAAGGCAAGACGCCGCTGGCGCGGATCGTGTCCTGGGGCCAGGCCGGCGTCGATCCGAAGATCATGGGCACCGGCCCGATCCCGGCCTCGCGCACCGCACTGAAGAAGGCGGGCTGGAATATCGCCGACCTCGATCTGATCGAAGCCAACGAGGCGTTCGCGGCGCAGGCCTGCGCCGTCAACAAGGATCTCGGCTGGGATCCGGCCAAGGTCAACGTCAACGGCGGCGCCATCGCCATCGGCCATCCGATCGGTGCGTCGGGTGCGCGCGTGCTGGTCACGCTGCTGCACGAGATGCAGAAGCGCGACGCCAAGAAAGGTCTTGCCACGCTGTGCATCGGCGGCGGCATGGGCATCGCGCTGTGCGTCGCACGCGACTAAAAAGACGGCACCGACTGCGAACCATTCGGCCTTCGCAATCGCGTCCGGTTCAACTAAAGACCAACGCCCGGCGATTTCGCCGGGCGTTTTGTTCTTGATGTCCGTCAAACACATCGCATAATCGATCGTTAAAAAAGTAGTTGAACGAACATGGACGTCTCGGCGGCGACGTGATTGCCGCAACGACGGACGTGAACCAAAAAACAATGGGTATGCACGTCGGCATCCACAAATTGTCGTCGTGCGACGGTCATCCAGGGAAGGATTCGACATGGCACGTGTGGCATTGGTGACGGGCGGAACGCGCGGGATCGGCGCTGCGATCAGCAAGGCGCTGAAGGCGGCGGGATACAAGGTCGCGGCGAATTATGGCGGCAACGATGCCGCGGCGGAGAAGTTCAAGAGCGAGACCGACATTCCCGTCTACAAATGGGACGTCAGCTCGTTCGAGGCCTGTGCCGAGGGGATCAAGAAGGTCGAAGGCGACCTCGGCCCGATCGACGTGCTGATCAACAATGCCGGCATCACCCGCGACGGCGCCTTCCACAAGATGACGCTCGAGCAGTGGAGCGCGGTCATCAACACCAATCTCGGCTCGCTGTTCAACATGACCCGTCCGGTCATCGAGGGCATGCGCGCGCGCAAGTTCGGCCGCATCATCAACATCTCCTCCATCAATGGTCAGAAGGGCCAGTTCGGTCAGGTCAACTACTCCGCGGCGAAGGCGGGCGACATCGGCTTCACCAAGGCGCTGGCGCTCGAGACTGCGAAGGCCGGCATCACCGTCAACGCGATCTGCCCGGGTTACATCAACACCGAAATGGTGCAGGCGGTGCCGAAGGATGTGCTCGAGAAGTCCATCCTGCCGCTCATCCCCGTCGGCCGCCTCGGCGAGCCCGAGGAAATCGCGCGCACCGTCGTGTTTCTTGCGGCCGACGAGGCGGGGGCCATCACCGGCTCGACCCTGTCCGTCAACGGCGGCCAGTACATGGCGTGATCCGCCGGCGGCGTTGCCACCGGGTGTGGTGTGCGGTTAAGACAACGCAGTGCCCGCGTTTGCCGCGGGCATTCACGTCTTTGGAATTGCCCGACGCGGGCGCAGGCGTGAATGGCCGATGAGCCGGCCGCCACGGAGCCTGCCGCCTGATGTCCCAGCGAACTGCGACCCTGATCGGCCTCATTGCGATCATGATGTGGTCGCTGCTTGCTTTGTTGACGGTGGCGAACGGCAAGATCCCGGCCTTCCAGCTTGCCGCGATGACGTTTGCAGTCGGCGGCTTCGTCGGCATGCTGACCTGGATCGGCCGGCCCGAGGCCATGCGCGCCCTGCGCCAGCCGGCCGTTGCCTGGGTGGTCGGGGTCGGCGGCCTGTTCGGCTATCACGCACTGTATTTCCTGGCGCTGCGCTTCGCGCCGCCGGCGGAAGCCGGGCTGTTGAACTATCTCTGGCCGCTACTGATCGTGCTGTTCTCGGCCTTCCTGCCCGGCGAGCGCCTCGCGACCCATCACGTCATCGGGGCCGCGCTCGGGCTCATCGGCACGGCGCTGCTGTTCGTCGGCAATGGCGCCAGCTTTGCCGCGAGCCAATTGCCGGGACTTGCCGCCGCCTTCGTCGCGGCGTTCGTGTGGGCGATCTATTCGGTGCTCTCGCGCCGGCTGAAGGCGGTGCCCACGGATGCCGTCGCCGGCTTCTGTCTGGCGACGGCCCTGCTGGCCGGCGTGGCTCATGCCGCGATCGAGCCGACGATCTGGCCGGAGGACGCGATCCAATGGCTCGCGGTCGCCGCGCTGGGTATCGGTCCGGTGGGCGCTGCGTTCTATGCCTGGGACATCGGCATGAAGCGCGGCGACATTCGCGTGCTCGGTGCGGCGTCCTATGCGACGCCGCTGCTGTCGACCGCCTTCCTGATTCTCGCCGGTTATGCCCGACCCAGTGCCGCCATCGCGCTCGCCGCGCTGCTGATCGCCGGCGGCGGCCTGGTTGCGGCCAAGGACATGTTCCTGGCGCGTCGCCGCTGACCCGATCGGGCCCGGGGGTCGGCGGCGCGCGGGCCGACGCCGCCGCTGGAGGAGTTCCCCTGTTATCCTTGATGCGCACTTAACCACGAGGCGAAAATGTTCGCCTGCCGGTCGTCTGCAACCGCCGATTTGGGCTCGGCGCCATATGCACCTAACTTGGCCTTTACCCGGGCTGGGCGAGAATTCCTCCGAATTGGTGCTGACAACGGGGCGGCGGATGCCGGACGTGAGACGTTACATTTCTCGCGCGGGAGGGTTGTTTCGCGTTCCCGCCGACAATCCCGAACTGACGCGCGCGCAATTCAAGGCCTTCTCCAAGCAGGTGCCGCTGCTCTATTTCATTCTGATCACCAACAGCCTTGCGCTCACCTACACGTTCCTGCCGCTGGCGCCGACATGGCTGACGATGGCCGTGCCGGCGCTGCTGTCGACGATCACCGGCCTGCGCATGCTGTGGTGGTTGCGGCAGCGAGACGTCGACCCCAGCAGTGAAGAAGCGCTGCAGAATCTGCGCCTCACCAACCGGATCGCCGGACCGATCGGCGCGCTGTTCGTCGTGTGGTCGTTCGCGCTGTTTCCCTATGGCGATCCCTTCGCCAAGGGGCAGGTCGCGTTCTACATGGCGGTCACGGTCATCGGCATCATCTTCTGCCTGATGCATCTGCGGTCCGCGGCCCTGATCGTCACCCTGGTGGTGATCGTTCCCTACGTGATCTTCTTCGTGTCCACGGGCGTCCCTGCACTGCGTGCGATCGCGGTCAATCAGCTGCTCGTCTCCGGCGCCATGGTCACGGTGCTGTTCATCTACTATCGCGACTTCGCGGCGCTCGTCGCCAGCCGCAAGTCGCTGCTGGCCGAGCAGGCCGCGACCCAGGCGCTCTCGGACGAGAACCTCCGGCTCGCGAATCTGGATTCGCTGACCGATCTTCCCAACCGCCGCCGGTTCTTCTCCGAGCTCACGCAGGCCTTCGCCGATGCCGAGCGCGACGGCACGCGGCTGGCCGTCGGCATCATCGATCTCGACGGCTTCAAGCCCATCAACGACACCTATGGACACACCGTCGGCGACCGCGTCCTGATGGAAGCCGCGCGCCGGATCCGTGATGTCTGCGAGAGCCGTGGCTCCCAGGTGCATCTGGCGCGCCTCGGCGGCGATGAGTTCGGTCTGATCGTCTTCGGCGCTCCGAGCGATGACGATCTCCTCACGCTCGGGCGCGAGATCACCGATTTCATCAAGCTGCCGTATCAGTTCGACACGACGCATACCGGTCTGTCGTGTTCGACCGGTTTCGCGCTCTATCCGCGTTCGGCCACGGCGGCGGATGCGCTCTATGAATGCGCCGACTACGCGCTCTATCACGCCAAGCGCCACGCGCGCGGCCAGGTCATCATCTTCTCGACGGAGCTGGAAGCGGAGATCCGCAGCCGCGGCGTGATCGAGCATCTGTTGCGCACGGCGGACTTCGAGGCCGAGATGGAGCTGGTGTTCCAGCCGATCATGGCTGCCGCGAATGCGCGCACCACCGGCTTCGAGGTCCTGGCGCGCTGGCACAGCCCCAGGCTCGGCCTGGTGTCGCCGGCCAGTTTCATCCCGGCCGCCGAGCGGATCGGCGTCATCCGCAGCCTCACCCGCGTCCTCCTGGTGAAGGCGCTGGCGGCGGCACGGACCTGGCCGGACGACATCCGGATGTCGTTCAATCTCTCGGCGCACGACATCTGCGCGCCGGAAGGCATCCTGCCGCTGATTCCCATCATCCAGGGCAGCGGCGTTCCGCCTCGCCGCATCGAGTTCGAGATCACCGAGACCGCCGTCACCTTCGATTTCGCCCGCGCCGAGCAGTCGATCTCGACGTTGAAGGCGATCGGCTGCGGCATCTCGCTGGATGATTTCGGCACCGGCTATTCGTCGCTCAGCCATGTCCACCGGCTGCCGCTGGACAAGCTCAAGGTCGACCGCAGCTTCGTGCGCGACATCAATGTGAACCCGATCAGCCACAAGATCATCAAGTCGTTGACCGGCCTGTGCGCCGACATGGAGATTGCCTGCGTCGTCGAGGGCGTCGAGACCAAGGAACAGCTCGACAGCCTGCGCCGCGTGGGCGCCGACTACATCCAGGGCTACTACTTCGCCCAGCCGATGCCGGCCGATGCGATCTTCGGCTTTCTCGCCAAGGAGCGTCAGCGCTTCGCCGAGCCGGCCGGCGTCAAGGTCGCCGGCGCAGGCGGCTAGGCTCCCGGCTCCCAGCCCACGGGCGCCAGTTCGAATCCCTCGAACCTGAATCCGGGCGCGACCGTGCAGCCGACAAGGGTCCAGTCGCCGGTGCTCTCGGCGGCCTGCCAGGCATGGGCGGGGACCACCGCCTGAGGCTGCTGGCCGGCCGCGAGGTCGATGCCGAGCGTCGTCGTCTGCGGCGTCTGGCCCGTCCCGGCGATCCGCAGGACCAGCGGCGCACCGGCATAGTAGTGCCAGGTCTCGACCGCATCGACCCTGTGCCAATGCGAGCGTTCACCTCGAGCGAGCAGGAAATAGATCAGCGTCGATGCGGCGCGTCCGGAGGCATCGACGGCCGGATCGCGAAAGGTCTCGCGAAAATGTCCGCCCTCCGGATGCGGCTGCAGCCCGAGACGCGCGATGATGTCGGCGGCGGAGAGCGCGGTCATCGTCGTGCTCCGCCCTTCAAGACTTGTTCTTGCGCTCGCGCAGCTCGCCGAACACCTCTTCCGCGCTTGCGCCCTTCATGCGCAGCCGGGCCGCGACGGCGGGATCGTCGGCGCGCAGGAACACGTTGGCCATCTTCTCATCGCCGAGCAGCACCGGAATGGTCGGCTGGTTGGCGGCCCGCAGCCGCGTCACCTCGGTGGCCCGCGCCTTCAGCGCGTCATTGTCCGGATCGACCATCAGCGCGAACTTGACGTTCGATGCGGTGTATTCGTGGCCGCAATACAGCCTGAAATCGTCCGGCAGCGCGCGCAGCTTCAGCAGCGAATCCCACATCATCGGGTAGCTGCCTTCGAACACCCGGCCGCAGCCGATCGAGAACAGCGTGTCGGCGGCGAACACGGCCTTGTCGGCATCGAACACGTAGGACACGTGGTCGAGCGTGTGACCGGGCGTCTCCAGCACGCGGGCGAGCAACTCGCCGATCTTGACCACGTCGCCATGGGCCACGCGCAGGTCGACATTGGCGATCGCCGCCGTCTTGTCGTGCGGCGCTACGACGCGGCAGCCATATTTCTGCTTCAGCTCGGCGACCGCGCCGACATGATCGTGGTGATGATGGGTGATCAGGATGTCGGTGAGGGTCCATCCCGCAGCCTCGAGCTGCCGCACGATCGGACCGGCCTCCGGCGCATCGATCGACGCGGTGGCGCCGGTGGCGGGATCATGGATCAGGTAGCCGAAATTGTCGGACAGGCAGGTGAAGACGCGGATGTCGGCGGCCATGATGTCTCCGTCGGCGGTGCCTGGCGAGGCGCGGTCGTGCTGCTCGCGATGTCGGAAAGTCGAAAGGGCCGGGCGCGGACGCAGCGTTGCGGGCGACCCCTCGCGCAGAGATATGGCGTTAACGCTGCAGGCGCAACGCTATATTGGGCGCGCGGTGGGCCGTGTCCGCATGGTAGGTTGACGTCATGGACGTGATTGATCTGCGGAATTTCTATTCGGGTCGCCTCGGGATCGTCGCGCGGCTCCTGATCAACCGCGGCATCCGTGCGCGCTGGCCGAGCGCGACCGGGCAGCGCGTGCTCGGCATCGGATATCCGACGCCCTATCTCGGCCTGTTCCGTGAAGATTCGGAACGTTGCATCGCCTTCATGCCGGCCGCGCAGGGGGTGTTGAAATGGCCGACGGCGCGGCCGACACTGGCCTCGCTGGTGGACGAGTTCTCGCTGCCGCTGCCGGATTCGGCGGTCGATCGGATCCTGGTCGTCCATGCGCTCGAAATGTCGGACGATCCGGCCGGGCTGCTGCGTGAAGTCTGGCGCGTGCTGGCGCCGGCGGGGCGCATGATCATCGTCATTCCGAACCGGCGCGGCGTCTGGACGCGGACCGACAACACCCCGTTCGGCCATGGCCGGCCCTATTCGCGCTCGCAGATCACGCAGCTCCTGCGGCAGACCTGGTTCACGCCGAGCGCCTGGGGGGAGGCGCTGTTCATGCCCCCGGTGGGCGGCTGGTTCCTGAAATCGGCGATGGCCTGGGAGCGCGTCGGCGCGGCGCTGTCGCTGCCCTTCGCAGGCGTCCACATCGTCGAGGCGACCAAGCAGGTCTACCGCGTGATCCCCGCGCGTCGCGAGCGCATCAGGCTGATCCCACGGCTCGAGCCGGTGCTGGCGCCGGCACCGTCGGCTCAAGGTTCGCGTTTCGGCGCTGAGAGCGCCTCGGATGATTGATCCTACACCCGCGGACGAGAACAGGACGAAACGAAAACGGGCGGGCATGATTGCCCGCCCGTTTCGCTAACCGGGATGGTACCGGCTACTCGCCGGGATTGATGTCCTCGCTCGGCGCCGGGGCGGCAGCCGCGGCTTCCGGACGCGGACCGTGCGGACGGCGGCGGCGGCGCGGATAGCGCTCGGCCGCGCCCTCGAAGGCGGCGGGCGCATTGGCGATCTGCGGCTGCGGACCGGTGATGAAGGAGGGCAGGCGATCCACGCTGCTGTCGGCGATGACCGGCTGCGGTTGCGGCTGCGGCTGATACTGCACCGGCTGCGGACGCTCGCGATGTTCGCGCGGCTCCCGCTCGCGGTGCTCACGCGGTTCGCGCTGCTCACGAGGTTCGCGCTGCTCACGAGGTTCGCGGTGTTCACGCGGCTCGCGATGCTCTCGAGCTTCGCGGTGCTCGCGCGGTTGTTGCTGCTCGCGCTGATAAGGCTGGTTGTCGCCACGCTCGCGCTGGCCGCCTTCGCGGTCGCGCATGAACGGCTGAGGCTGCGGCTGTGGCTGGGCCGGAACGAAACCGGGCTCCTGGCCGAAATTCGAGAAGCTCTCGCCCTCGTCGTCGAGGTCGTCGACGGTCAGGTCATCGGTGTTGCGCGGCTGCGGCTGGTTCTGACGGAACTGTTCCTGGGCAGCGGCGATCAGGCGGAAATAATGCTCGGCATGCTGATAGTAGTTCTCAGCGGCCACGGGGTCGCCCGAGGAGCGGGCGTCGCGGGCAAGCTGGACATATTTCTCGGCCACATGGGAGGCGGTGCCGCGGATCTTGATGTCCGGCCCGTTGGACTCGAACACCCTGGTCAGCGGGTTCTGGCCGCGCCGGTTATTATTGTTGTTGTTACCGCTGTTACGGTTGCGCATCCGCTTGTTATTTTGACCGTTTCTCATGTCCTGCCTTTATTCCAACCCTGCGTGAGGAGCACTGATTGTCAGAGCACTGATTGCCGTGGGACTACCGATGCCGTATTGAAATACCGTCGTTTGGCCCGGGCGCATTGCGCGCGGCCTGATGGCCCATTGTCCGATCCATGTCGGCTCCGATCCATGTCGGCTCCGATCCATGGCGGTTCCGACCCACGCCGGCCCGACCCATGTCGATATGTTCGACAGCCGATTTTCTCGACAAAAGCGCGTTCAAAACGCGTTCCCCACCCACCGGCCCTTTCGGCCAGCGAACCACGTCATTCAGCCAGCCCGGGCGACATGCGCCACGACCGACTCAGTTTGCTTAGCGTAAGACGTCAAGTGCAAAGTCAGGCTTTCGTTCGCTTTGCAGTCGCGGGCCGCGCAGCCATCCGGCTCTCGCGCTCAACAGATCTGCGTTCTGGAACCAATCGCCCGGCGCGGCTCTCTGGCATCTCTCCGCCGCGGTATTCCGTGAATACCGCTCAGCGGGGCCTGCGCCGATGCTATGGATGGAACGTAGTCGCTCCCGGAGGATATTCCAAGAGCTTTTTCTGGGTCTGCCGGCCTTTACCGGCGCTTTTTTAGGGCCATCACGGCCCTCGGAATACCGGCCAGATCGGCCCTGATCACCACCGAATCGGCCATCAGGCCAGCCTGCGTCATCAGCGCGGCGACGTCGCCGCTCTGGCCGAGACCCACCTCCAGGATGAGTGCCGCGCCGGGCTGCAGCAGGGCTGCGGCCTGCGGGATCAGCGTGCGATAGGCGTCGAGCCCGTCAGGGCCGCCATCGAGGGCGCGGAGCGGGTCGTGGTCGCGCACCTCGGCTGCGAGGCGCGCGATGTCCGCCGCGGGGATGTAGGGCGGGTTCGACACGATCAGGTCGAACGAGGCCGCGAGCGCGGTCGCATAGGAGCAGGCGACGAAGCCGGCGCGGTCGCCGAGCCCGAGGTCGCGCGCATTGTCCCGCGCAGTCCGCAGCGCGACGATGCTGATGTCGGTGCCGATGCCGGAGGCCTGCGGCAGCTCGGACAGCAGGGCGAGCAGGATGGCCCCCGAGCCGGTGCCGAGATCGGCGATGCGCAGGCTGCGTTTCAGGTCGCCGACGGCCGCGAGATGCTGCAGCGCCAGCTCGACCACCGTCTCGGTGTCCGGCCGCGGCACCAGCGTGTCGGCGGACAACTGCAGCTCCAGGCCCCAGAACTCCTTGGCTCCGAGGATGCGGGCGACCGGCTCGCCGGCGAGCCGGCGCTGCACCAGCGTCTCCAACCGCGCGGCGTCCGAAGCCGAGAGCGCGCGTCCGCCATGCATCACGAGGCCGGTCAGGTCGAGCTGCAGCGCGTGACCGACCAAGAGCCGCGCGTCGAGCTCGGGCGAGTCGAGACCTTCGGCGGCAAAACGCGCTGCCACCATGCGGCGTGCCGTGTCGATGGTCACGCCGGCGATGATCTCCGTCATCGCGCAGACTCTCTCCACGGGTCATCCCCGCGAAAGCGGGGATCCATACGCCGTGGAAGCGCGGGACGGGCGGTCGGAGTGACCGTTCGTGAAAACCACGGATGTCTGTGGTTTTGGGTCCCGGCGTTCGCCGGGACGACACCGCGGGTGTCGCGGCTGCGCCGCATCGCCTCGCGCAATGTGCGCAGGTTCATCACGCCGCCGCACCTTGGGCCGCGAGTTGCGCCGCCTGGTGCTCCGTCGTCAGCGCGTCGATCAGTTCGCCGAGCGCCTCGCCGGCGATCACCTGGGGCAGCTTGTAGAGCGTCAGATTGATGCGGTGGTCGGTGACGCGCCCTTGCGGGAAATTGTAGGTGCGGATGCGCTCCGAGCGGTCGCCCGATCCGACCTTCTCCTTGCGCTCGGCGGAGCGCGCCGCGTCCAGCTTCTGCTGCTCGGCGTCGTAGATGCGCGAGCGCAGGATGTTCATCGCCGAGGCGCGGTTCTTATGCTGCGAGCGGCTGTCCTGCATCATCACGACGATCCCGGTCGGGATATGGGTGATGCGGATCGCCGATTCGGTCTTGTTGACGTGCTGGCCGCCGGCGCCCTGCGCCCGCATGGTCTCGATCCGCAAATCGTCCTGCTTGATGTCGACGTCGACGTCCTCGACCTCGGGCAGCACCGCGACCGTGGCGGCGGACGTATGAATGCGCCCTTGCGTCTCGGTGTCGGGAACGCGCTGCACCCGGTGCACGCCGGATTCGAATTTCAGCTTGGCGAAGGCGCCGCGGCCCTGCACCTCGGCGATGATTTCCTTGTAGCCGCCGACGGTGCCTTCGGACGCCGAGATCACCTCGACCTTCCAGCCCTGCAGGGCGGCGAAGCGCTCATACATCCGGAACAGGTCGCCGGCGAACAGCGAGGCCTCGTCGCCGCCGGTGCCGGCGCGGATTTCCAGCACGACGTTGCGGTCGTCCATCGCATCCTTGGGCAGCAGCGCGACGCGGATCTTCTGCTCCAGCTCGCCGCGGCGCGCGATCAGCTCGTCGCGCTCGGTCTCGGCCATCGCGCGCATCTCCGCATCGGTCTCGGGATCCGCGATCAATGCCTCGGTGTCGGCGAGTTCCTTCACGCCGGCGCGATAGGCCTTCACGGCCTCGATCAGCGGATTGAGCTCGGCCAATTCGCGGGTGATCTGCACGTAGCGCTCGGAATTGACCTGGCCGAGCAACTCCGCCTCCAGCGCGGCGTGATGTGCCAGCAGAACATCCAGTTTGGCTTCGGGAAGCGACGACATCGGGCGATCTCAGGGCGTGCGAATTTCAGGACAAGGGCTCGGCGGGCAGGCGCGACGGGCCCGCTACAGCGCCAGGCCTTCGCTCTCGGCGAACTCGGTCAGCTTCTGCCGCATCGAGAAACTGCCGGCCGGCGCCGCCAGCCATTCGGCCATCTTCGCCTCGGCCTTGGCGGCGTCGAGCTCCAGGATCATCGCCTTCACCGGGCCGTGCGCGGTGGCCGAGAGCGACAGCGAGCGGTAGCCGAGCGCGATCAGCGCCAGCGCGCCGATCGGCTTGGACGCCATCTCGCCGCACAGCGACACCGAGCGCTTGGCCGCCTTGGCCTTGCGCACGATCTCCTGCAGCGCCCGGAGAATCGGGGTCGACAGCGTGTCGAAGCGCTCGGACACCTTGGCATTGCCGCGGTCGACCGCGAACAGGAACTGGAACAGGTCGTTCGAGCCGACCGAGATGAAATCCACTTTCGAAAGCAGCTCGTCGAGCTGGTAGAGCAGCGCCGGCACCTCCAGCATGGTGCCGACGTCGACGCGTTCCGGCAGCGTGTGGCCGTGCTGGCGCAGATAGGTCAGCTCGCGCTCGACGATCGCCTTGGCGGTGTCGAATTCGGCGACCTCCGAAATCATCGGGAACATGATGCGCAGCGAGCGGCCGCCGCCGGCGCGCAGCAGCGCCCGGATCTGGCCGCGCAGCAGGCCGGGACGATCCAGCCCGAGGCGGATCGCGCGCCAGCCGAGCGCGGGATTCTCCTCGATCACGGTCTCCATGTAGGGCAGCGCCTTGTCGCCGCCGATGTCGAGCGTCCGGAACGTGACCGGCTTGTTGCCGGCGGCATCGAGCACCGAGCGGTACAGCGCGAGCTGGTCGCTGGAGCGCGGCAGGCTGGCGGAGACCATGAACTGCAGCTCGGTGCGGAACAGGCCGATGCCGGCGCTGCCGGTGTCCTCGATGTGCGGCAGGTCGATCACCAGGCCGGCATTGATCATCAGCTCGACCGGCTGGCCGTCCTTGGTGACGCAGGGCTTGCTGCGCAGCTCGCTGTATTGCGCCTGGCGGCGGGCGCGGAAGCGCACCCGCTCGGCATAGGCGGATTCGATCTCGGCCGACGGCCGCACATAGATCGAGCCGGAGGTGCCGTCGACGATGATGGCGTCGCCAGGATCGGCGATGCCGGGCGCGTTCGGCACCTCGCCGACCGCGGGAATGCCGAGCGCGCGGGCCACGATCGCGACGTGAGAATTGGCCGTGCCCTCCTCGAGCACGAGGCCGCGCAGCCGCTTGCGGTCGTAGTCGAGCAGCGCCGCCGGACCCATCGCGCGCGCGATCAGGATGGCGTTGTCGGGCAGATGCTCGCGGCTCGGCGCGTGGTCCTGGCCGACCAGCTGGCGCAGCAGCCGGTAGCCGAGGTCTTCGAGGTCGTGCAGGCGCTCGCGCAGGTAAGGATCGGTCGAGCGCAGCATGCGGGCGCGGGTGTCGGACTGCACGCGCTCGACGGCGGCCTCCGCGGTGAGGCCGGTCGCCACCGCCTCGTGCAGCTTGTGCGACCAGCCCTGGTCGTTGGCGAACATGCGGTAGGCTTCGAGCACCTCGCGATGCTCGCCGCCGTCGGCGACGTCGCCGCGCTCCAGCATGCGGTCGAGATCGGCGCGCAGCTTGACCAGCGCGGCGTCGAGCCGCTTGATCTCCTTCGGCAGATCCTCGGCGATGTAGTTGTTGACGACGACGCGCGGCTCGTGGAGCACGACATGGCCGAGCGCGATGCCGTCCGACAGCACCGCGCCGGTCTTGTGCACCGAATGGCGGACCGCCGGCTCGGCGCCGGGCTGGGCCAGGGCTGCGAGCTCTCCCGAGGCGATCATCTCGGCGAGCACCATCGCGGTGGTCTGCAGCGCCTCGACCTCTTCCTCGACATAGGTGCGCTTGGCGCGGTTCTGCACCACCAGCACGCCGAGCGTGTTGCCGGCGCGCAGGATCGGCACGCCGAGGAAGGAATGGTAGATTTCTTCGCCCGTTTCCGGACGGTAGGAGAAGGCGGGGTGGCTGTGTGCGTCGCTCAGGTTGAGCGGGGTGGCTTCGCTGGCGACGAGGCCGACCAGACCCTCATGCGCGCTCATCACCGTAATATGGACAGCGTCGCGGTTCAGACCTTCGGTGGCATAGAGCTCCAGCGTATTGTCGACGCGCAGCACATAGACCGAACAGACCTCCGCGACCATGTTGGCCGCGATCAGGACCACGATCTTGTCGAGCCGCTCCTGTGCCGAGACCTGCTCCGCCATGGTCTCGCGAAGCCGTCTGAGCAAGACGCGGGGGCCTCCCGACGTGCTTCGCATGTGGCACAATCCCCCTTCCTGGGTCCAGCCCCGGCGCGTGGCCGAAACTGGCGGTAAACTCGCGAAATCGATCAGCTTTCTTGATTCGTCACCACAGCACGCTGGGGGTGCCGGCCCGAATCAGGACAATCATCACTGGAGCACACTTCGCGGCAGCCATCCTGCGAGGCGTATAGCGAATTAGGGCTTGTTTTGCCAAGCAAAACGCCTGCCACGGGGGACGGCGTCAACGGCTTTCGCGCGCGTCGGCGCGATGTCCTGCTGTTGCAAAACGGGACATCGGGCCTCGGCGGGGGGAGATTTTTCTAGGCTTGGTCCAATCCGTAGAGCGTATGCAGCGTGCGGACGGCCAGTTCGGTATAGGCGGCGTCGATCAGCACCGAGAATTTGATCTCGGAGGTCGTGATCGCGCGAATATTGATGTTGCGGGCGGCCAGGGCCGTAAAGCCCTTGGCGGCCACGCCGGCATGGCTGCGCATGCCGGAGCCGATCACCGACACCTTGGCGACGTCGGTGGCGGTGTCCAGGCGCTGGTAGCCGATTTTGTCCTTGGCCGCCGTGATGGTTTCGCGCGCCCGATTGTAGTCGGTCGCCGGCACCGTGAAGGTGAGATCGGTGGTCTTGCCGTCCTCGGAGACGTTCTGGACGATCATGTCGACATTGATGTTGGCGTCCGCCAGCGGCCCGAAGATCGAGGCAGCGACCCCCGGCTTGTCTTCGATCTGGCGCACCGAGATCTGGGCCTCGTCCTTGGAGAAGGCGATGCCGGTCACGACGTGATTTTCCATGATTTGTTCCTCGCTGCAGATCAGCGTCCCGGGCGGCTGGTTGGCGTGCGGGTCGATATCCTCGGGCTTGTCGAAGCTGGAGCGCACGAAGATCGGCATGTTGTGCACCATGCCGAGTTCCACCGAGCGAACCTGCAGGACCTTGGCGCCCTGGGAGGCCAGCTCCAGCATGTCCTCGAAGGCGATCTTGTCGAGCCGCTTGGCCTTCGGCACGACCCGCGGGTCGGTGGTGTAGACGCCGTCGACGTCGGTATAGATGTCGCAGCGGTCCGCCTTGATGGCGGCGGCGATCGCCACCGCCGATGTATCCGAGCCGCCGCGGCCGAGCGTGGTGATTCGGCCGGTCTCGGCATTGATGCCCTGGAAACCGGCGATGACCGCCACTTCCTTGCGCTCCTGGAAGCGCCGGATCAGTTCGGAGCCGTCGATGTCGACGATGCGGGCCGAGGCATGCGCGTCGCTGGTCAGAATCGGGATCTGCCATCCCTGCCAGGAGCGTGCCTGGATACCCATGCCCTGCAGCACGATCGCAAGCAGGCCCGATGTGACCTGCTCGCCGGAGGCGACCACAGCGTCGTATTCGCGAGCGTCATGCATGGCTGATGCTTCGGTGCACCAGGCCACCAGCTCGTTCGTCTTGCCGGACATCGCCGACACCACGACGGCGACCTCGTGACCGGCATCGACCTCGCGCTTGACGTGGCGCGCGACGTTGCGGATGCGGTCGATGTTGGCGACGGATGTGCCGCCGAATTTCAGCACGAGGCGACCCATGACGACGCGCTCATTCCCATCAGGAGGATAAGTTGACCGGCCCGCGCGGAAACCGGAGGCGCGCCAGCCGAAACGCGCGTATACATAGCGCCGCGGCTTCGGGCAAGCCGGTTCCTTGTGGTGATGGAGTGGGGTAGAGGATTGGTATGGCGCGTTATATCGACGAAATCCTGCAACCCGGCGAGAAGGTGCTGTATTCGACCAATGCGCATTGGATTTTTTATCTGCCGGCGATCGGGGCCTGGATCGTCGTGTTCGGCCTGCTCGTTCTCTCCCGCATGACCTTGAACGACAACCTCGTGATGCTGTGCCTGGCAACGGCGGCCGTCATGGCCCTGGTGGCGTTGTATTGGACGGTCCGCGCCTGGTTCCACCGTCTCACCACCGAGACCGACGTCACCAATCGCCGGGTCGTTCACAAAACCGGCTTCATCCGGCGCCGTACCTTCGAGATGGCCCTCGACAAGGTCGAGAGCGTGGACGTCAACCAGACCATCATGGGACGGCTTCTCAATTACGGTGACGTCACCATCAAGGGTGTAGGCGAAGGTCACGAGAAGATCCCGACGATCGCGGAGCCGTTGGCGTTTCGTAACGCCATCACTGTGCGCTAGATTCGATCATTTGAGTATTCAGCAATGACAATGCCTCAGGATTCTCGCAGCACCCCTGGTTCTCCGGGCTCCACGGTCGATCCGGCCGAGATCGCCAAGTTCTCGAAGCTGTCAGAGACCTGGTGGGATCCCAAGGGCAAGATGGCGCCCTTGCACAAGATCAACCCGCTGCGCCTGACCTACATCCGCGACGCCGCCTGCCGGAAGTTCGAGCGCAACGCCAAGAGCCTCAATTGCCTGGCGGGGCTGCGCATGCTCGACATCGGTTGCGGCGCCGGCCTGCTGTGCGAGCCGTTCACGCGGCTGGGCGCGCAGGTCGTCGGCGTCGATCCCTCGGCCAGCAACATCGCCGCCGCCAGGCTGCATGCCGAAAAGGGCCATCTGTCGATCGACTATCGCTGCACCACGATCGAGGAGATGGACCCGCGCGAGCGCTTCGACATCGTATTGGCGATGGAGGTCGTCGAGCACGTCACCGACGTCGGCGCCTTTCTCGGTCGCTGCGCCGCGGTGCTGAAGCCGGGCGGGATGATGGTGGTCTCGACCCTGAACCGCAATTGGAAGAGTTTTGCGCTCGCCATCGTCGGCGCCGAATACGTGCTGCGCTGGCTGCCGCGTGGCACCCATGAATGGAGCAAGTTCGTCACTCCTGACGAACTGACGAAGTACCTGCTCGACAACCGCCTCGTCATCACCGAGCAGAGCGGTGTCGTCTACAGCCCGTTCGCCGACCGCTGGAGCCTGTCGACCGACATGGACGTGAACTACATGATGGTCGCGGAACAGATGGTGTGAGGCCAGATTTATTCTGGTCAGCCCGGATGTTGCTCCACCAATAGTGTCGTCCCTGCGAACGCAGGGACCCATAACCCCAGGGAGGGGTTTGGGGCACGCTGGGAGATTGGTCGCTAGCGGGCTTTCCCTGGCGCGACAAGTTCAATGTTCATCCCGCCTCAAGACAGATCACGCGGTATGGGTCCCGGGTCTGCGCCCGCTGACGCTTCGCGTCACCGGGCTTGCCCGGGACGACAGCTTTGTTTCTTGCGCGAGCTTCGCTTTCGGTGTCGCCGGCCCAGTCCGCATGTTGCTCCACAACCGGTGTCGTCCCTGCGAACGCAGGGACCCATAACCCCAGGGAGGAGTTTGGGGCACGCTAGGAGATCAGATCGCTGAGATCTCGCCATTCGAGATTGTCGCGCTCGATCAACTCGATCTTCCAGTCGCGCTTCCAGCGCTTCAGTTGTTTCTCGCGGGTGATCGCCTCTTCGGCGACAGCATGGGGTTCGACGTAGACGAGGCGAAAGACCGCGTACTTCTTGACGAACTGCGAGCCTTCGCCTTTGCGATGCTGCTCGAGCCGTGTCTGCAACGAGTTGGTCACGCCGATATACAAGGTGCCGTGACGGCCGCTTGCGAGAATGTAGACATAATACATAGCCGCGCCATCGCTTGGATGGATTGTCCAACCCAACTGAAGCCGGTGGTTATGGGTCCCTGCGTTCGCAGGGACGACACCGGTTGTGCGGCGAGAGTGTACCACAAGCCTTGGAAATGCGCCGACCGGTCTGCCGCGATCTGCAATCCTGACATGCGGCTGAATCTCCGCCTGCACGGTTGACCCGGCGCGCCGCGATGGTCACGGTGGCCGGCCCTCACAGCCGCACCGTGCCCCGCATGTTTTCCATCGCCTCGCTCTGGATTCCCTTCACGCTGGTGGCCGCGGCCGGTCAGGTCGCGCGCAATGCGATGCAGCGGTCGCTGACGGCGAAGCTCGGCACCTGGGGCGCGACCAACATCCGCTTCCTGTTCGGGTTTCCGTTCTCGCTCGTGTTCCTGACCGCGGTGTTGCTGGCCACCGGCGATCGCCTGCCATGGCCCTCGGCCGCGTTCTGGCCGTGGCTGCTGCTCGGCGCGCTCAGCCAGATCATTGCCACCGGTTTGATGCTGCTGGCGATGACCGACCGCTCCTTCGTGGTCACGACGGCCTATCTGAAAACGGAAGCGATCCAGACCGCGATCTTCGGCTTCATCTTCCTTGGCGATCCGCTGTCGGTGCCGAAGGTGATCGCCATCCTGATCGCCACCATCGGCGTCGTCATCACCGCGCTCAGGCCCGGCGGCGAAAAGAGCTTTGCCGAGTTGAAGCCGACCGTCATGGGGCTCGTCGCAGCGGCCGCGTTCGCGCTGTCGGCCGTCGGCTTCCGCGGCGCCATCATCACTGTCGACGGCGTATCTTTCGTCACCGCCGCGTCCACCACGCTGGTCTGGGGGCTGTTCGTGCAGACGGCCATCCTCACCGTCTATCTGCTGGCGCGCGCTCCGGACGTCTTGCGCGGCATCCTGTCGCTATGGCGACCGTCCATGATGGCCGGCTTCGTCGGCGCCTTCGCCTCGCAGTTCTGGTTCCTGGCGTTTGCGTTGACCGCGGCGGCCAACGTCCGCACCCTGGCGCTGGTCGAGGTGCTGTTCGCGCAGGGCGTCTCGTACTATTCGTTCAAGCAGCCGGTGTCGCTGCGCGAGGTCTGCGGCATCGTGCTGATCGTCGCCGGCGTGGCGCTGCTGATCGCAGTGTGATCAGCCCTTGATCGCGATCAGCACGGCGCCGCCGGCGATCAGGGCGATGCCGATCCAGCCCTGCGGCGAGGGCCGTTCGCCGAGAAACACGACGCCGAACAGCGCCACCAGGACGACGCTGAGCTTGTCGATCGGCGCGACCAATGTCGCCGGTCCGAGCTTGAGCGCGCGAAAGTAGCACAGCCAGGAGGCGCCGGTGCCGAGCGCCGACAGCGTCAGGAACACCCAGCTTCGTGGCGAGATCGGTCCGGGGCTCGTGAGCTGCCCCGTCGCAAACAGGATCATGGCCAGCGTCACCAGCACGATCGTTGTACGGATGAGGGTGGCGAGATCGGAGTTGATGCCCTCGACGCCCACCTTGGCGAAGATCGCGGTCAGCGCCGCGAACAGCGCGGACAGGAGAGCCCAGAGTTGCCAGGAGGAGGAGAGAGGGGACATCAATGTCGCTCTGACGGATGTGTTGCTCAGACGACGGAAGGAGGAGAGAGGCTGAGCTCTTCCTCCGTCACTGCGAGCGAAGCAATCCGGAGTGTTCGCTTGGCTGCTGGATTGCGTCGCTTCGCTCGCAATGACGCAGAGTCATCGAGAGTTGCGCTTGGTTCGCGCGCGAGCGCTGCGGAACTGGCCGGCTCTAACCCTCAATTCCGGTCGTCCGGCAGCACCGGGATCGGGGCGACCTCGATGCCTTCATCGATCAGTTCGCGGGCCTCGTCGAGCGAGGCCTCGCCATAGATCGGCCGGTGTTCGGTCTCGCCGTAATGCATCTTGCGCGCTTCGGTCGGAAAGCGCTCGCCGACGTCGTCGGCGTTCTTGACGATGTGGTCGCGCAGCTCCTTGAGCTTGGCGCGCAGCTCGCGCTCCTGCGCCATCATGAGCGACGTCGATCCCGGCGGGATCACCTCCTGCGTCGGCGGCGCGGACGCAGGCACGGCAGCCGCCGGCGCGACATCGCGGCCCTTCTTGCTGACGATGCGCGGTGCCATGATCGCCTTTTCGACCTTGGTCGAGCCGCAGGTCGGGCATTCCACCAGCTTTCGCTTCACCTGCTGGTCGTAGGCCGACGAGCTCTGAAACCAGCTTTCGAAGGTGTGATCACGCTCGCAGCGCAGCGCGTAGCGGATCATGCCGAACCCCGCACCAGGTGCAGATAATCCGGACCCGCGTTGGGATCGGCGAGGCCGAACCGGCGGCCGTGCTGCAGCGAGGGAATGGTCTGGCGCACGCTCTCGACCCGCGCCGGATCGATGCGCGCCAGGATCACGCCGGGCTCGACGCCGCCCTCGGCGAGAATCTCGCCCCAGGGGTCGATGATCAGCGAATGACCGAAGGTCTCGCGCTTGTTCTCGTGCAGCCCGCACTGGGCGGCTGCGAACACGAAGCAGCCGGTCTCGATGGCACGGGCGCGCAGTAACGTGTGCCAATGCGCCTCGCCGGTCTTGCGGGTGAAGGCGGAGGGCACGCTGATGAAGGAGGCGCCGCTTTCGGCCAGCGCACGGTACAACGCCGGAAAGCGCACGTCGTAGCAGATCGTCAGCCCGAGCCGGCCCCAGGGCAGGTCCGAGATCACGGCCGTCTCGCCGGGCTGATAGTTGGCGGATTCGCGATAGCTCTCGCCGCCCGGCAGGTCGATGTCGAACATGTGGATCTTGTCGTAGCTCGCCAGCACCTGGCCGTCGGGCCCGATCAGGAACGAGCGGTTCACCGCCTTCTCTGCGGAGAAGCGCAGCGCCAGTGACCCGATGTGCAGATGGATATTCAGCTCCTTGGCCAGCGCGCGGTAGGCCCTGAGCGAGGGATCGTCCTCCTCGCTCTTGAGCTGCTCGAACAGCGCCGTGCGGTTGAGCTGCATCATGTTGCTCACTTCCGGCGTCTGGACGTATTGCGCGCCCTGCGCGACCGCTTCCCGGATCAGCCTGGTGCCCTGCTCGAGGCTCGGCTCGGGCAGCAGCGCGGTCCGCATCTGCACCATGGCGGCGGTAAAGCTGCGGTCGTTGCTCATGATGTCGCCTTGTCTTCGGCCAGTTTGTCTCCCGTCAGCATGGCGTCGAGCCTGCCCTCGCGATCGAGCGCATAGAGATCGTCGCAGCCGCCGATATGGGTCTGGCCGATGAAGATTTGCGGAAAGGTCGAGCCCGGGCCGACACGATCATACATCTTTTGCCGGACCGTCGGATCCTTGCCCGCGTCGTGCTCGGTGAAGGGGACGTTCTTGCGGGTCAGGAGCGATTTCGCGGCCGTGCAGTAGCCGCATCCGGGCCGGGTGTAGATTTCGATCGCAGCAGTGGTCATGTCGCGCTCAGCTGTTACGGAATTGTCAGATTATATGGGAGCGCGGGGCGCATCGACAACCCGGGCGAAGACCAGCACGCGGACCTCGGTCGCCTTGGCGCGCAGCAGAGCGCGGGCGCAGGCATCCACCGTGGCGCCGGTGGTCAGGACATCGTCGACGATCACGACGCGGCGCCCCTGCACATCGTGCAGGCGGTCCGCCGATACCTGGAATGCGCCCTGCACATTGCTGGCACGCTGGGAGCGCGACAGGCCGATTTGCTGCTCGGTGGCGCGCACGCGGCGCAGCGCGTCGCCCTGCAGCCTGACGCCGCTCGCGCGCGCGACCACCCGCGCCAGCGCGCCGGACTGGTTGTAGCGGCGGGAAAAGCCGCGCCGCCAATGCAGCGGCACCGGCACCAGCAGGTCGGCATCGGCCAGCAGCTCGCGGCCGGCGCGCGCCATCCAGCGGCCCATGATCGGCGCCAGATCGGTGCGGTCCTGATATTTCAGCTGATGCACCAGGGTCTGCGCGACCTCGTCATAGCGCACCGCGGCGCGCGCCTTGGCATAGGCCGGGGGCGCCGCGATCGCCTCCATCGACAGCAGCTCGGGACCGGGATCGTAGACGAAGGGGATGCCGAGCTTCGGGCAGTAGGGCCGCTCGATGAACGACAATTTGCCCCAGCAGGCTGCGCAGACGCCCTCGCCGTCGACCGGCTCCCGGCAGGCGATGCAAAGGGTCGGCAGCGCGATGTCGAGCGCGAGCTTGGCCATATGAGCAAGGCCGCCATGCAGCGCGCTGGCGGCTGCACGGAGTCGTCCGACGCTGATGGGGGCAAACGTGACGTACATCCGTCGAGGCTACCGCCGCAGCCAGCACGGCTCAAGCGGCGCATTGCCCGGCCGCGAGGATCGTCGTAACCAGCCCCGCATGACTCAGCCCGCTTCTGCGCCCATTGTGTTCGATCGAAACCTGCTTGCGCGCCGGCAGCGGCGGGCTGCAATTGCGCCGGAGACGTTCCTGCTGGACCGCGTGGCCGAGGATCTTGCGGATCGCCTCGCCGCCGTGAACCGGTCCTTCACGCAGGCGGCCGACGTCTGGACGCCGGGCACGGGCTTGCAGCCGTATCTCGCGGGACGCCTCTCGCAGCTCGCGCCTATCGCTGCGCCCGACACGGGGGACGAAACGCTGCCGCTGGCGCCGCAGTCGCTCGAACTGGCGCTGTCGGCGCTGGCGTTCCAGTTCGTCAACGATCTGCCTGGACTGCTGGTGCAAATCCGCCGCGCCCTGCGCCCCGATGGCCTGCTGCTCGCAGCCATGATCGGCGGCGACACGCTGACCGAGCTGCGGCAGAGCTTCGCGGCCGCCGAGGCCGAAATCGAGGGCGGCGTGTCGCCGCGCGTCGCGCCGTTCGCCGATCTGCGCGATGTCGGCGGGCTGCTGCAGCGGGCCGGCTTTGCGCTGCCCGTCGCCGACGTCGACCGCGTCGTGGTGCGCTATGCCAGTGCGTTCGCCCTGATGCAGGATCTCCGCCGCATGGGCGCGACCAACAGTCTGGTCGAACGCCGCCGCATGCCGCTGCGCCGCGCCACCTTGCTGCGCATGGCCGCGATCTATGCCGAGCGCTTTGCCGATCCCGACGGCCGCATCCGCGCCACCTTCGACATCATCTGGATGTCCGGCTGGGCCCCGCATGACAGCCAGCAGAAGCCGCTGAAGCCGGGGTCCGCGACGGTGAGCCTGGAGGCGGCGGTGAAGCGCAGCCCAAGCATGGGGAACGACGAGTAGCGAAACTCGTCATCGCCGGGCGCGGCGCGCCTCACATCAGTAGATCGATCAGGTGCGGCAGCAGCGGAATGTCCGCGGGCGGCATCGGATAGTCGCGCAGTTTGTTGGGCCGCACCCAGGCCAGTTGCTGACCCTCGCGTGCCGTGGCCAGTCCCTCCCAGCGCCGGCAGATGTACAGCGGCATCAGCAGATGGAACGTCTCATAGGCGTGGCTGGCGAAGGTTAGCGGCGCGAGACAAGCCTCGCGCACGGTGATGCCGAGTTCCTCGTCGAGTTCGCGGATCAGGCTGGCTTCCGGGCGTTCGCCCGGCTCGAGCTTGCCGCCGGGAAATTCCCAGAGCCCCGCAAGCGTCTTGCCGGGCGGCCGCTGCGCCAGCAGCACGCGATTATCGGCGTCGACGAGCGCGCAGGCGACCACGAGGGTAAGTTTCAAGTCGGGCATGATCCGGTCGGTCGAGCCTGGAATGTGCGCTGTCCGCTCGATCGAACCGAAACAGCCGGACGCGCCTGTTGAGGGATTCTTAACCTAGGCTGTTTCGAGCCCTGATTCCACGATGGAAATAAGCCAACCTTAATGGGCCTGGACGTATTTTCACGGGTGTCCGCCGTGACACCCTCATGGTTCTCTAGGCATATTTCATGCGCATTCTTTTTGGTCTGCTCGCCCGCCTGCGTCGCGACGTCAGCGGCAACGTCGCGGTGACGTTCGCCATCGTCTGCGTCCCGCTGATCACGGCGGTCGGCTGCGGCATCGATTACAGCCGCACCAACCAGATGCGCGCCAAGCTGCAGTCGGCGGTGGACGCCGCCTCGGTCGGCGCCGTGTCGAGGACCTCGCCGGCCTTCATCGCGGCGGGCTCGATGACGACCGACGGCGTCATCCCCGCCGGAAATGACGACGCCAGGAAGATCTTCAACGGCAACATGTCCGGCACCACGGGCTATACGCTGAACAGCATCACGCCCGAGGTGAAAAAGTCGGGCTCCGTCGTGACCGCCACGGTATCGTTCTCGGCCACCGTGCCGACGATGTTCATGAGCATCGTCGGCTTCAAGACCATGTCGCTGCAGGGCTCATCGACGGCGAAGGCCTCGATGCCGAAATACATCGACTTCTATCTGTTGCTCGACAATTCGCCGTCGATGGGCGTCGCGGCGACGCCGGCCGACGTGACCAGGATGATCAACGCGACCTCCGACAAGTGTGCCTTCGCCTGCCACGACTACAACGATTCCAACAACTACTACAATCTCGCCAAGACGCTCGGCGTCACCACGCGGATCGACGTGCTGCGCAGCGCCACCCAGCAACTGATGGACACGGCGCAGCAGATGCAGACCTATTCCAGCCAGTTCCGGATGGCGATCTACGATTTCGGCGCGGCGTCGAAGACGATCGGCCTGCGTGCGCTGTTTTCGCTGTCTTCGAGCCTGTCCAGCGCCAAGAGCGCCGCCGGCAACATCGACCTGATGGGGGTCTACGGCAACAACGATTCCTATACGGCCGACAAGGACACGCCGTTCACCACCGTCTTTCCCGCGATCAACAACGATATCTCGACCCCGGGCGACGGCACGTCGGGCTCGCCGCTGAAATATCTGTTCTTCGTCTCGGACGGCGTCGCCGACGAGAGCAATGCCGCCTGCCTGAAGGCCAAGGCCAGCGGCAACCGCTGCCAGTCGCCGATCAATCCGGCACTCTGCACCGCGTTGAAGAACCGCGGCATCAAGATCGCCGTGCTCTACACCACCTATCTGCAACTGCCGACCAACAGCTGGTACATGACCTGGATCGACCCCTTCAACAAGGGCCCGTTCGGTCCGTCGCCGAACAGCGAGATCGCGCAGAAGATGCAGGCCTGTGCCTCGGACGGGTTCTACTTCGAGGTGTCGCCGACCCAGGGCATTGCGGATGCGATGAACGCGCTGTTCAAGAAGGCGGTCGCGGACGCCCGCATCGCGAGCTAAGCGGAACCAGTATCCCCGGAGAGCGCAACGGCGCCGACCGGGGTCTCAATCCGGATGCGGCAACGTTTAGGACCTGTAGTCGCCGTTGATCGCGACATATTCCTTGGTCAGGTCGCAGGTCAGCACGCGGTCGCGGCCCTTGCCGAGGCCGAGTGCGACCTTGATCTGGATGGTCTGCGCCTTCATCGCCTCCGAGACCTCCTTCTCGTCATAGGACGGATCGCGCGCGCCCTTCGACGCCACGCGGATGCCGTTGAAGGAGATCGAGAGCTTGTCGCGGTCGGCCGGCTCGCCGGCCTTGCCCACGGCCATGACGACGCGGCCCCAATTGGCGTCCTCGCCGGCGATCGCGGTCTTCACCAGCGGCGAGTTGGCGATCGACATCGCGATTCTGCGGGCGGACGGCTTGTTCTTGGCGCCCTCGACGATGATCTCGACCAGCTTGCGAGCGCCCTCGCCGTCGCGCGCGACCTGCTCGGCGAGGTCGGCCAGGACGGCGTTGAACGCCTTGACGAAGGCTTTCGCACGGGGATCGCCGGCGCGGCTGATCTTCGGCGCACCCTTGGCCGCGGCGGCGCCGGTGGCGAAGGCGAGCAGCGTGTCGGAGGTCGAGGTGTCGCCGTCGATCGTCACCGCGTTGAACGTGTCCTCGACGCCGGCCTTGAGCAGCGCCTGCAGGGCAGGGGCCGTGATCGGCGCGTCGGTGAAGATGAAGGACAGCATCGTCGCCATGTCGGGCGCGATCATGCCGGCGCCCTTGGCCATGCCGTTGATCGTCACCTTGGCCTTGCCGAGCTTGACGGTGGCGGTCGCGACCTTCGGGAAGGTGTCGGTGGTCATGATGGCGCGCGCCGCGCCCATCCAGTCCTCGGGCGCCGCGGTGCCGGCGAGGCCCTCCAGCACGCCGTCGAACTTGGTGGCGTCGAGCGGCTCGCCGATGACGCCGGTCGAGGCGAGGAAGATCTCGTCCTGCTTGCAGCCGACTGCCTTGGCCGCGATCGATGCCGTCAGCGCCGTCGACTGCTTGCCGGTCTTGCCGGTGAACGCGTTGGCGTTGCCGGAATTGACCACCAGCGCGCGGGCCTTGCCGCCCTTGAGCTTCGCCCGGCACCATTCGACCGGGGCCGATGGGCATTTCGACAGCGTGAACACGCCGGCCACCGTGGTGCCGGGATCGAGCAGCGCCAGCAGCACGTCGGTGCGGTTCTTGTAGCGGATGCCGGCCGCCGCGGTCGCCAGCTTGACGCCCGCAACGGCGGGCATGTCGGGGATTTCGGTCGGGGCGAGCGGGGAGACGGCTGAGGACATCGAGAAGCTTCCGGCAGGGATGAGCGGGAAGCGCTCTGTATCATCTCGGTCAATGATACGGGAGAGGCTTGCAACACCCACAGTGTCATCCCCGCGAACGCGGGGATCCATAACCACAGGATTTAGTCGTGATCCGCGGTATTGGCCGCGTGCCCATTCCACACATCACGCGGTATGGGTCCCGGCGCGGAGGCCGGGACGACACCCTTTGTGACGCGACGGTCACGGCTGTCTGACAACTCTGTTTCGAGCCGACGACGTCGCGTTAGAAGCGAACCGCTTACTTCTTCGCCGGCTCGGCCGGCTTCGCGTCGGCCGGCTTGGCAGCGTCGGTGGCAGCCGGCTTGTCCAGGCGCTCGATCTTGGCGGCCTCGCGCAGCTTGCCGACGTAGTCGGCCTGGGCCTTGCGGGTGACGTAGGTCTCGATCTGGCCCTTGACCTGGTCGAACTCCGGCGGCTTGCGGCTGCGCTTCTCTTCGACCTTGATGACGTGCCAGCCGAACTGGGTCTTGACCGGATCGGAAATCTTGCCCGGCTCCAGCGCGAAGGCGACGTTGGCGAATTCCGGCACCATCTGCTCCTTGGTGAAGAAGCCGAGGTCGCCGCCGTCGGAGGCGCCGGGGTCCTTGGACTTCTTCTTGGCGAGCTCGGCGAAATCGGCGCCCTTGGCGAGCTCGGCCTTGACGGCCTTGGCCTCGTCCTCGGTCTCGACCAGGATGTGGCGCGCATGCACCTCCTGCTCGCCGCCGATCTGCTTGGAGGCCTCCTCATAGACCTTCTTCATCGCGTCCGGCGTGGTCGCGGCCTTGCCCTCGCTGGCGAGCAGGCTGTCCATCAGCAGGCGGCTACGGGTGAAGGCGAGGCGCTTCTTGAAGTCCTCGCTGTCGGCGACCTTCTTGTCCTCGGCCGCCTTGGACACGAGCTTCATGTCGATCAGGAACGACAGCACGTTCTCGTCCTTGGTCGCCGGATCCATCTGCGCAAGGCTCGGCCCGAGTTCCTCCTCGGCGAGCGCGACGTCGCTCTTGCGGATCTCGGCCCCGTTCACCTTGGCCAGCACCGGGTTGGCATCGTCGGCCGCGCGCACCGGGCTGACGAGCAGGGACAACGCGAGACTGCCGGCAAGAGCGGTGGCAAGTCCGAAGCGCAGGCCGGTTTTCGTAACCGGGAACGACGTGGTCATGGAAAATCCTTGTCTTGAAGAAGGGGGCTCCAGGGGGCGAGGCCTTTGGGGCGGCGGCGACACTCGCCCAATCGCCGTGCCTTGGCAACGCGAAAAGTCTGTCAATTTCGTGAAATCGGGGCCATGTTCGCGGGCGCCGTCGCGGCGCCGGGCGCCGTTGACAACGTTCCCCCCCAGCCATATCTCTGCCCGATCGCTTCAAGGGCGATAGCGCTTATTTTGCTGCGTTTTTGGCCGTTGACCCTGGTTTGCTCGTCTCCCACTCATCTGACGGCCGCCCGATGGCGCCGACGTTCGAGCCTGGCGCGGGTGCTGCGGTGCATCATGCCGGGAACAGCAAACCCAAACCATGAGTTACGGCTGCAACGCAGACCTACAGAGGCAGGATTTCAGCAATGATCGGCGCGCTCGCCCGTAAGCTTTTCGGCTCCGCCAACGACCGTCGTGTCAAGGGCTACCAGGCCCGTGTCAACGCCATCAATGCGCTGGAGCCGGAGCTTGCCAAGCTGTCGGACGAGGCGCTGAAGGCGCGCACCGCGGAGTTCAGGACGCAGCTCGCCGACGGCAAGACGCTCGACGACATTCTGGTGCCGGCCTTCGCCACCGTCCGCGAGGCCTCCAAGCGCACCCTCGGCCAGCGCCATTTCGACGTCCAGCTGATCGGCGGCATGGTGCTGCACGAGGGCGACATCGCCGAGATGAAGACCGGCGAAGGCAAGACCCTGGTGGCGACCCTCGCGGTCTACCTCAACGCGCTGGCCGGCAAGGGCGTCCATGTCGTGACGGTGAACGATTACCTCGCCCGTCGCGACGCCGGCTGGATGAGCCAGATCTACGGCTTCCTCGGTCTGACCACCGGCGTCATCGTCCACGGCCTCGACGACGCCGAGCGCAAGCAGGCCTATGCCTGTGACATCACCTACGGCACCAACAACGAATACGGCTTCGACTATCTGCGCGACAACATGAAGTACCGGCTGGAGGACATGGTCCAGCGCGGGCACTACTTCGCGATCGTCGACGAGGTCGACTCCATCCTGATCGACGAGGCGCGCACGCCGCTGATCATCTCCGGGCCGCTCGACGACCGCTCCGACTTCTACAACACCATCGACACCTTCGTGCCGCAGCTCGACAAGTCCGACTACGATGTCGACGAGAAGCAGCGCACGGTCACGTTGACCGAAGCCGGCATGGAGAAGATCGAGACCCTGCTGCGCGACGCCGGCCAGCTCAAGGGCGAATCGCTGTACGACGTCGAGAACGTCTCCGTCGTGCACCACATCAACCAGGCGCTGCGCGCCCACACGCTGTTCACCCGCGACAAGGACTACATCGTCCGCGACGGCGAGGTCGTCATCATCGACGAGTTCACCGGCCGCATGATGCCGGGCCGGCGCTATTCGGAAGGCCTGCACCAGGCGCTCGAGGCCAAGGAGCACCAGCCGGTGCAGCCCGAGAACCAGACCCTGGCCTCGATCACCTTCCAGAACTACTTCCGCATGTATTCCAAGCTCGCCGGCATGACCGGCACGGCCGCGACCGAGGCCGACGAGCTGTTCGACATCTACAAGCTCGAGGTGCTGGAGATCCCGACCAACCTGCCGGTGGCGCGTCTCGACGAGGACGACGAGGTCTACCGCACCCAGCAGGAGAAATACGCCGCGATCCTGGCCGAGATCGAGCGCGCCAACTCGCGGCTGCAGCCGGTGCTGGTCGGCACCGCCTCGATCGAGAAGTCGGAAGTGCTCGCCGCCTATCTCAAGCAGCACGGCTACAAGCAGATCGATTTCGGCAGCGAGCGGGCGCTCGACAAGCTCTATGCGGCGGCCCGCGCCGGCAAGCCGGCCAAGCTGTTCGCGGTCCTGAACGCGCGCTTCCACGAGCAGGAAGCCTATATCGTGGCCGAGGCCGGCGTGCCCGGCGCGATCACGATCGCGACCAACATGGCGGGACGCGGTACCGACATCAAGCTCGGCGGCTCGCTGGACATGCGTCTGCAGCAGGAGACGGCCAGCATCACCGACGAGGCCGAGAAGGCCGCCAAGATCGAGCAGCTCAAGGCCGAGATCGCCAGCTTCCGCGAGATCGTGCTGAAGGCCGAGGAGACGGTCGAGATCGAGCCCGCCAAGGGCTCGCGTCCGGCCAAGACCGTGACCAAGCCCGGCGGCCTCTACATCATCGGCTCGGAGCGCCACGAATCCCGCCGCATCGACAACCAGCTGCGCGGCCGCTCCGGCCGCCAGGGCGATCCTGGCCGCTCGAAGTTCTTCCTGTCGCTGGAAGACGACCTGATGCGCATCTTCGGCTCCGACCGGCTCGACAGCATGCTGACCCGGCTCGGCCTCAAGGAAGGCGAGGCCATCATCCATCCCTGGATCAACAAGGCGCTGGAGAAGGCACAGCAGAAGGTCGAGGCGCGCAACTTCGACATCCGCAAGAACCTCTTGAAGTTCGACAACGTCCAGAACGACCAGCGCAAGGTGATCTTCGACCAGCGCGTCGAGCTGATGCAGGACGAGAGCGTGGTCGAGACCATCACCGACATGCGCCATGCCTTCATCGACGACCTCGTCGCCAAGCACGTTCCGGAGCATGCCTATGCCGAGCAGTGGGACGTGGCCGGCCTGAAGGAAGAGCTGAAGCGCGTGCTCGACGTCGAACTGCCTGTCGACGACTGGGCCAAGGAAGAGGGCATCGCCGACGAGGAGCTGCTCAAGCGCATCGAGACCCACGCCGACGAGCGCATGGCCGCCAAGGTCGCGCAATGGGGCCCGGACGTGATGCGCTACGTCGAGAAGACGATCCTGCTGCAGACGCTCGACCACCTCTGGCGCGAGCACCTGATCATGCTCGACCATCTGCGCCAGGTCATCGGCCTGCGTGGTTATGGCCAGCGCGATCCGCTGCAGGAGTACAAGTCGGAAGCGTTCACGCTGTTCGAGGCGATGATCGCGCATCTGCGCGAAGCGGTCACCGCGCAGCTGATGCGGGTCGAGATCGTGCCGCCGGAGGAGCAGCAGCCCACGCTGCCGCCGATGCAGGCGCACCATGCCGACCCGACCACCGGCGAGGACGAACTGGCGTATGCCAACGTCTCCCTGGCGCCGTCCTCGGCCGCCGCCCCGGTCCCGGCCGAGGCGCGCAACCCGAACGACCCCACCACCTGGGGCAAGATCGGCCGCAACGAGGACTGCCCCTGCGGCTCCGGCAAGAAGTACAAGCACTGCCACGGCAGGTACGCGTAAGCGCGGGCCGGGTCGTCTCTCCGTCGTCATTGCGAGCGTAAGCGAAGCAATCCAGAATCCCATCGGGACTCTGGATTGCTCTGGCCTGCGCTCTCCGAGCTTAGGTGGACAAGTCGCTACGCTCGCAATGACACTGTTGGTCGAGCTGTCCGCCAAATCATCACTGTCGTCCCTGCGAACGCAGGGACCCATAACCACAGGGCGACATAGTGAGGCACACTGGTAGCTCCAGTGTGCTCATTCAAATTGGCCGGTGGTTATGGGTCACCGCGTTCGCGGGGACGACCCTGTGAGTTCGGCACGATCCGGGCAAACCTTCCAATGTCCTCCCGGCGAACGCCGGGATCCATAGCTACAGACTCCAGCGTGCTACTTCAGGTCCGCTTGCGAATATGGGAAGCCGGTTCTACGCCCAACGGCGTTGGCGTGGCGCTGGGAATGTTTGCGGCCGTGCTGCGCCCAGCCTAATCTCCATTTTCGAATGCGCGCGGCGGAGCGCTGCAGCGCGGCGGTCTCGAGTTCGCCGGAGCAGACGGCCGCGGTCAGCGCGCCGTTGATCTCACGGCCGACATCGGAGGTCTGGTCCTCGTCGCTGAATTTCGTGAACATGATGATGTCGACCCCGGCCTTGACCGCATCGATGGCGGCGGCGGCCGGCGACTTCGCGTCGAGGATGGCCTTCATGGCGAGGTCATCCGTCATGACCACGCCGTCATAGTGGAGGTCGTGGCGCAGCAGACGATCGACCGCATGCGCGCCGCTCTGGGTTGCGACATCGCCCCATCGCCGGGCGTTGGCGAGATGTCCGACCATGACCGCCTCGGCCAGCCCTCGCCGGATCAGGCGCCTGTAAGGCTTCAACTCGGCTGATGACCAAGTGGTGGTGACGTCGGCAATGCCGGCGTGGCTGTCGGCGGTCGACGATCCATGCCCCGGAAAATGCTTGAGCACCGTCAGGACGCCCTGCTGGCGGTGCGCCTGGATGAAGGCCGCCGCATAGCGGACGACGGTGGCAGCGTCGCTGCCATAGCTGCGTTGCCGCTGTCCGATGATCGGGTTCGACGGGTTGGTGTTGAGGTCGACCACCGGCGCGAGGTTCACGTTGATGTGCAGCGCCGCGAGCTTCTCGGCAAGAGCTGCATAAGCCGCGCGCGCCGCCGGAACCGAGCCGTGGGCGATCTCCGCGGCCGAAGGCGTTGCCGCAAGGCCAATGTTGGGGCCGAGGCGCTCGACGGTGCCGCCTTCATCGTCGATGGCGATGAAGGGAGGAGCCGCGCATTTGCAGGATCGGATCCGGTCGATCATCGCGATGAGATCATCTCGCGTTTCGACATTGCGGCCGAGGATGACGACCCCGCCGATCAGCCCCTCTTCCAAATCGGCCAGGACCTGATGAAATCCAGGATCCGATGCCTTGGTCCCGAAGAAGCCGGCCATGATCATTGGCCCGACCAGCTGTGAGGTTGCCCGCCTGTTGCTGCAGTCGGCGGCAACCCCGGACTGATCCGACAGGATCAGGGACGCGAAGACCAGGGAAAGTCGGCCCCATCGTCGAATCATCGCGGTCTCTGGCTGCCGTTTCGGCGACTGGCTCGTATGCACCGCTTCAGATCACGCCGCTGACGGAAGCGGCTCAGATCGTGGCCAGGCTGTCGACGCGCGCCCCTTCCGCAATCGTCCGCGGCGCCGCGTTGAGCTGCTCGATCGCAAAGCCAGCGGCCTTCTTGTAGCCGGCCATGAAGGCGTCGCGCTCGGCCGGCGGGATGACGTCGTCGATATCGGTGAACGTGCCGCCGCAGCGTTCGTCGACCATGTTGAGGAGGCCGAACGGGCCGGCGCCGCGGTTGCGCAGGATGACCTGCGAGATCGGGCCGCACAGCTTGTCGTCATAGGCCGCGAGCGCGGCCGGCGTCACGCCGTGGGCCAGCAGCATGGTGCCGAGCACGCGGGCGTCAACGATGGCCTGACTCGCGCCGTTGCTGCCGGTCGGATACATCGCATGCGCGGCGTCGCCCATCAGCGCCACCGGGCCGTCGACCCAGGTCGGCACCGGATCGCGGTCGATCATCGGGTTCTCATAGGCGCCGTCGGCACCCGCAATCAGTGCGGGCACGTCGAGCCAGTCATAGGTCCAGCCGGCAAAATGATGCGCGAATTCGCTGACAGGCACCTGCCGGAACCAGCCGGTCTGCTTCCAGCCCTCGGTGTTGTCCATCGTCACTTCGGCGATCCAGTTGATCAGCGCCAGCCCCGTCTTCGGGTCGGGATGCGAGATCGGATACACCACGACGCGGTGGCGATGGGTGCCGAGGCCGACGAACGACGAGCCGGTGCGCATCGGCTTCGCCCGGGTGACACCGCGCCACATCACCGCGCCGCCCCAATGGATCGGCGGCTGCGCCGGGTGCATCTGGGCGCGGATCGCCGAATGAATGCCGTCGGCGCCGATCAGCAGCCGGCCGCGCTGCTCTGACCGCGAGCCATCGGCATGCTCGACGCGCGCCGTCACGCTGCCGTCGGCGTTCTTCTGATAGCCGCTCACGCGGCTGCCGAGCCGCACGGTCTGTGCGCCCGCGCGCTGCACCAGCCGGCTGTACAGCAGCATGTGCAGCTTGCCGCGATGCACGGCATATTGCGGCCAGTTGTAGCCGGCAAGCAGCCCGCGCGACTCGGAGTAGATGTCGTTGCCGTTCAAGCCGACGAGCGCCCATTCCTGCGCGGGCACGCCGACCTGGTCGAGATCATCAGGCCCGATGCCGAGATCGTAGAGCTCGCGCACCGCATTGGGCTGCAGATTGATGCCGACCCCGAGCGGCCGCATCTCGCGCACGCTCTCATAGACGATGCAGGGCACGCCGATCTGCTGCAGGGTGAGTGCGGTTGCGAGACCGCCGATGCCGCCGCCGGCGATGAGGACAGGAAGGTCGGTCATGGGCATGGGTCCGTCACGCGTGAACTCGAAAGCAGGTCAAGGGAATGCGGGCACGGCGCTACGCGTGCGGATCGCCTCCCCTTCGATCCCCGGCCAGCATTGTCGGCTGGTCTGATGGTTAAGGCCTAGTTCAGAAGGCCAGCCGAGACAAGGGGGATGGGCTGCTCGCAACCCTTCGGTAGCTTAGTGCCATTCGGCATTCACACCGATTGTTCAATCGCGAGATCAAGCCGCAGCCGTTTCGTCATGAAGAGGCTGAGCGGATCGGCTCTGTATTGGCCAAAAGGCCCGCAATCCTGATAGCCGGAGCTGCGATAGAGCTCCATCGCTTGCGGCTGTCTGATGCCGACTTCGAGACTGACGCGGTCGATCCCGCGAGTTCGGGCTTCGTCTTCCAGAGCCGTGACCAGCTTGCGTCCGAGCCCACATCCGCGTGCCGTTTCGCGCACGAACAGCCGCTTGATCTCTGCATGTCCCGGAGCAATCGGCCGAAGAGCGACCGAGCCGAGCAGCGATCCGTCGCGACGCGCCGCGAGGAAGACAACGCCGGGCGGCGCAAGGGCGTTGGCGTCGACAGGGTGTCGCTTTTGGGCAGGGTAAAGCGTCTGCAGATAGCCGTCGGCCTCCGCCATGAGGGCCGCCACGCCAGGCTGCCTGGCATCTTCGACCGCGATGGTGATGTCGGTTTCGTTCATCTGCGTGGAGCCGAGCGGAGCAAATCCCGTCGCCATGATGTCAGAACGCGACCGCCGCGATCAACGCCGGGCAGGCCTCACCCCATCACCACCTCATGCCGGATCACGAACGGCGCCAGCAGCGTGTGCACTTCGTTCTCGATCGCCTCGCGTTGTTCCGCCGGCACGTTGCGCAGGGTCACCGTGGCGAGGCTGCCATGGCTGCCGTGGGCGCCGACCTTGACGCTGCAATCGATGCCGCGGTCGGTGAGCTGTGACAGCACCTTGGTGAACACGCGCGTCGCCGCGTCCCAGCGCAATTGCGGCTTGAACACCTTGCCGACACCGGTCACCGGCATCGGGTCGATTGGAATGATCTGCACCGGCACCGCGGCGCGCTCGGGGGTGCGCGCGCGCACCCAGTCCTCGAGTTCGCCCGGCTGCACGGCAGCGCCCGGCTTGAGCTGGACGTAGCCGATCGGCAGCTCGCCGGCATAGGCGTCGGGCTGGCCGACCACCGCGGCGAAGCCGACCGCCGGATGCTGGAACAGGATCTCCTCGATCGGCGCCGGATCGATGTTGTGGCCGCCGCGGATCACGAGGTCCTTGGCGCGGCCGGTGATCCAGAGGAAGCCGTCGGCGTCGAGCCGGCCGAGGTCGCCGGAATTGACCCAGTGGCCGTCGATGAAGGCGCCCTTGTTGTGGGCGTCGTCGAGATAGCCTGAGAACACGCCGGGCCCGGCCATGATGACGACGCCGATCTCATCCGCCGCGCAGTCGCGCTCGTAGCGCCCGTCGGCATCGAGCTTGACGATGCGCACTTTCGCGTAAGGCACGGGCAGGCCGACCGAGCCGAGCCGGATCGGCTGGTCCGGATAGGCCATGGTGTGGACGCTCGCCGTCTCCGTCATGCCGTAGACCTCGACCACCGGCAGCTTCAGCTTGTCCATGATCGCCTGGCCCACCGCGACCGGAATCGCGGAGCCGCCGCCGGCGGCGTAGCGCAGGCTGGAAATGTCGGCGTTGCCGCGGGGCACCGCGAGCGTCGCCGCCAGCACCGTCGGCACGCTCGACAGCGTCTCCGGCTTGAAGCGTTCGACCAGGCCCCAGATGTTGCGCACCGCATTCGGATTGCGCCAGCCGGCGCCCGACAGCACCACGAGCGAACCCCCGGCGGAGAGCGTCTGCAGCGCCTGGGTCAGCGATCCCCCGACATGGAACAGCGGCATGCCGAACAGCAAGGTGCCGCCGGGCTTGGCCTTCAGCACCAGGTTGATCGCCCAGGCCTGATAGACTTGGTTGCCATGACTGTGACGCACCAGCTTCGGCGTGCCGGTGGTGCCGCCGGTGTGGAAATAGGCGGCGGTGTCGCCGGCCTTGATCTGCCGGCCGCTGACGAGATGATCGCTCGGCTGCGGCCCGATCAGGTCGTTGAAGGCGTGGATGCCGTTGCCCGGGTCGCCGCCACCATGTACCTGCACGATCGCCGTGAGGTGTTTCAGGCGGCCGCGCACCTTCTCGACCTTCTGCCAGATGTCGGTGCCGGGCAGGGGGCCGAGCGTCACCAGCACTTTGGTCTTGGCAGCATCCAGAATCTCGGCGATCTGGTGCGGCTCCAGCAGCGGATTCACCGGGTTGGCGATCCCCGCGGCCTCGGCGCCGAACAGCGTGACGAAGGCGTCGGGCACCAGCGGCAGCATGAAGCTGACGACGTCGCCGGGGCCTATGCCGAGCGCATGAAACATGTTGGCGGCCTGCGTCACCCGCGCGACGAAGTCGCGATAGGAGATCACGACCGGCGTGTCGGCCGGGTCGGCGTTGGGAAGAAACTGGATCGCCGGCGCATCCGGATTGGCCGAGGCGCCGCACTTGAGCGCCTCATAGGTGCTCTGTGCGGCGATGCGCTCGTTGTACGGCGTCTGCTCGAAGGCGCGGATGTCAGCCGTGCTGGCGAATGTCGGATAGTCGCTGCCGATGCCGCGATCGAGCAGATGAATGCCCATAGGAATCCGCATGGCCTGTCCTCCCTGTGTCGTGTCCTCGTCCGGCCGATGCGGCCGCCGATCGCGCGCAGGCTCTCGGGCCCGTTCGTCGCGATCATCAACTGGCAGGATGAGGGAGGATTCGTCTTGCGTCCATCCCGGCGTTGCCGGTCTCAAGGGCACATTTGCCGCAGGTGGGCAGCGCCGCGCTGAGGCCGCCCTGTTGTTCGATCCGTCAGTCGGATCTCGTTGTTGGTCGGTCACAGGGCCGGCGTGCCGAAGCCGTTGACCTCGAGGATGGCGCGGGCGCGGGTCAGGACCTGGCTCGACCAGGTCATGAAGGCGTCGATGAAGACCGCGCCGTTCGCGTCGGTCTGCACGTGCGCCCTGATTTCCTCGAACCCGGCTTCCATGCGGGGGACGTTGCGGGCGAGCAGGAACAGGGCGAGGCGCTTCTGATCCGCGGGCGTGGCGGTCGCATCGTGGATGGCGACGTCGAGTGCGGTGACGTGGATGAACGAATATTGCGCGTGCAGCACCGCGGTCATCGGCCGCCTGCGGGTGGTGATGATCGGGCTGCGATAGAGCGCGGCGGGGTCGTTGGTGATCAGCCGCTGCGCCTGCTCCAACGAGACCCCGAGCGCGCGCAGCTTGTGATGAGCCATCTCGTGGACGATGGCCTGGGCCAGCGCGATCGGGCTGTCGATCGTGACCATGATGGTGCCGAACTCAGCTTCCAGCGAATGGCTGGAGGAGCCGGGCACGCGCAGCCAGATGTCCGGTGGCATGCTGGTGTCGGTGTAGACCTCGATCGTGTCGAGCAGCCGCGGCACCTGCGCCGCCGCTTCGGGCCAGGCGTCGAGCAACGCTTCGGCGATGGCGAGATGCGGATGATCGGGCGCAGCCGGAGCGTAGCGCGGCGGGGCCAGACCCGGCTCGGCGCGGTTGCGGATGGCGACCCTGCCGCCGAACAACGTCGGTGCGCCGTCGGGGGCCCGCCGCTGCCAGGGCATCGGCCGCAGCAGCGACGGGCCGGAGCTGGCCAGGGCCACCACGATATCGGTGTCGTAGCCGTCGGCCTGCGGCGCGGCGATACGGCGCCAGTCGATGTTCGTGCTCATGCCCGGCTCCCGGCGCGGGTGCGGAAGGGATGGCCCAGGCCCCGTGCGGCATGGTCGGGCATCGCGCCGCCATCATGGTCGACGCGCAGCAACTCGCCGGTCGCAACGGTGTCGCGAACGAGACGGAACACCGGGGTCTTGATCTCGGCAATCCCGTGCAGAGCGGTCCAGCTCATCGGCCAGGACAGAATGTGCTCCAGCAGGGCCATGGTGTCGGCATGGCCGTGGGCGCTGCCGAGCGCGATCAGCGCGCGCGCGTCGGCGGCTGCCGTGGGGCAGCCGAAGCAGCACGGCCAGCGCAGCGAGAGCATCAGGCCGAGCGGGGCGAGCAGCGGGTTGGCGAGCGGCGTGCAGGGAATGTGAAGGGTGTGCGAGGCGGCACAGTCGGTCGGTGTTGCGGTTGCAGTCTGCCAAATCGGGTCGGGGCTGCTCCAGCCGGCGGCGGGATGGCCGCAGCAGGGGTCGCGCATGCCGCCGTCGACCTCGCCCTGCTGCGGGCTGCAGGCCGGGCGGAGTTGCACCAGCATCCGGCCGGAGAGGCCGCGGGCGGTGGCGTGCGGGATCAGAGCCGGATTGATCGGCCGGGTCGTGAGACCCACGGCGTGGTGCGCTGCGAGGTCGCGCAGCCGATCGAGCGAGCAGGGGCGCACGGCGGCGGTGAGGCCCGCAGGGGCATCGCGGGCCGCGAGCACGGCGAGATCCTCCAGCGAAGTCTCGATGGCCGCGAGCTTCGGTTGCCACTGGGCGCGCGCGGCGTCGCTGACCCAGGCGGTGCGGCAGAACGGCGACAGCCGGAAGCCGAGCGGCACGCCGTCGGCGCGCGCTGGGAGCGCATTCATGCTCGAACCTCCACGCGGGTCTGCGTGCCCCAGCGCGACAGCGCCGCGATCTCGCGCTGTTCGCGCAGCGGGTGGATCGACAGCGGCGTCTCGCCGGCACGGATCAGCTGATTCTCGATCGTGGCGAACAGCGCCATCCAGATCGCGCAATGCTCGGTCCTGTTGCGCCAGTCGCCGCCGATCGCGGTGCCCGGGCACTGGCCTTTGCACATCAGGAAGAATCGGCAGCCGTGGCAGCCGCCATAGGCTTGCGGCGTGTGATAGAGCGCGATGCTGCGCTCATAGCCGCTGCTGTCCGCCTTGAGGTAATCGACGCCATCCTTGTTGGTGCGGCCGCAATTGCTCGACTGGCCATTGCCTTCGATGCCGCGCACCGCCGCCGTCGCCAGCGGATCGCAGGCGCGCCACACGCAGGAGACGCCGCGCTCGTCGCCGGACAGCAACCGCTTCATCTCCTCGATCAGATCGAAGCGAAGACCCTTCAGTTCGTCCTGCAGCCGCGCAAAGCCCAGGATCGCCGCGACATTCTCGCGCACGGACAGCGCCAGCGTGTCGCGGGTGGTGGCGTCGTCGACCTCGAGCAGATGCAGCCGCGCGCTGCGCACGCCGGCCGCATCGAGTTCGCGCATCCAGTCGAACATGCGCGGCAGCATCGCGGCGGAGGCGTTGCCGCGATGCAGCGTGACGATCAGCCCCGGCGGCTGGTGCTCGCGGCACAACCGCTCGATCGCCGCCTGCACCGCCGCGGTGCTGTGGCGGGTGCCCGCGCGCTTGCGGTCGGCGCGGGCATCGTTGAGTTCGTCTGGGCCGTCGATCGAGATGCCGACCTGCACGTTGTAGCGCTTGAACAGCGCGACATGCGCGTCATTGATGAGGACGCCGTTGGTCTGGACGCCGCTGCCGCCATGGCGCGCGTGGCCATAGGCCAACAGCTCCTCGAGATCGGCGAGCTTCATCAGCAGCGGCTCACCGCCGAACAGGATGAAGCGCGATCCCTCGCGATCGAGGGCGGCCTTCATCTTCGCCATGTCATAGCTTTGGCGCAGATTGCCGGCTTCACGCAGAGGGTTCTGATAGCAGTAGGTGCAGGCGAGGTTGCACGCCACCCCGAACGGCCGCAGCTCGACGCCCATGGTCAGTCTCCCCGGCCGCTGATCATGGACTGGCGATGCATGATGGAATCTCCGCGCTCACGTTCGGACATCGACATGGCCGACATCGCCGTGCGGTGGCACCGCACCATCGGTATGCGGCCCTGCCGGCGTATCGATATGCGGACGGGTGTCGACATGCGGCGGCACCGCCGAATCACCGTGGCCGGTGTCGACATGGATGCCGAAATGCGAGGTATCGCCATGGGCGTCGACATGCGGGCCTGCCGGCGTATCGGCATGGGGCGCGGTGTCGCCATGCGGCGGCGTCGCGGTGTCCACATGCGGGCCGCCAGGCGTATCGAGATGCAGGCCGATGTCGATGTGGACGCCCTTGAAGATGCTCTCCACCGCGCTGACGGCGTCCTTTGCGAGATAGCCTGCCTGAGTCATCGCGCGGATCGCGTCGTCGGCGCCGACATTGGCGGCATGCAGCGCGGTGGCGGTGGCATCGGCGGGATAGTTCAGCACATTGCGCGTCTCGCTGGCGATGTTGTCGGCGCCCTGCTTGAACACACCGCCAAGAACCGCGCCGACCTGCTGGGCATTCTGCTTCACCGACGGGATGACGGCGCTGTTGACCCAGTTCAGCCACCGGCTCGGATCGAGATTGGCGGTGAGCCAGTTGGTGATCGCGGTCGAGGCGGCGGCCGCGACGGTCTCGGCGAGATTTTTCAGCGACGCGCCGTCGATGTCGAGCTTGACCGGACCCACGCTGAAGCCCTGCGACTGGAAGGTGAAGTTGCCGGAGAATCCCGCACTGGCATCGCTGCCGTTCAGCGCCGCCGTGATGCTGCCGCCGACATGGGTGTCGATCGTGACGCTGCCGAGCGGCCCGAGATTGAGCATGCGGTTCAGGCCCACCGACGCAGTGCCGCCGGCATTCATGGTGGTCGGCCCCGTGATCGCGCCCTTGATGTCGTAGCTGTAGACGGGCGCGTTGGAGGCCAGCTCGAATGCCGCTCCGCTCGGCGAGATGGTGATGTCGACGGAGGCGCCGACGAGGCCGAGCAGATCGATCTTGCCGTGGGCGACCGCGTGCGGCGGCCTGCCGTTCTTCGTGTAGCTGCACAGCGACAGGAACGGCCCCTTGCCGGCGTCGCGATCGTCGGTGACCGACAGCAGCTTGCCGCCGGCAAGCTTGATCGGCGACAGGCTGGCCTCGATGCTGAGGCCGGTCTTCGGCTCGATGTCGATGTCGACGATGCCGGTGATGCCGTAGACATCAAGTTCGCCGGACATCGCATAGCCCATCGCGACCGGTGGCAGATTGCCGATCTGCGTGGTCTGCGGCACGAACTTCACCTGGGCTTCCCTGGTCACGGTGATGGTGTCGCCGGACTTGGCGAGATGGTAGTGCGTCAGCGACGCGAGGTCGGTGAGCGACCAGCTTGTCTCCGAGCCGCCGCTCAGGATCGAGATGTTGCGCGGGTCTGAATTGAGGATGACCGGCGGATTGGCCTCGGCAAACGCCTTGATCAGCGCCGCGCCGTCGCGGTCCTTCAGCGCCGACGACAACGCGCCGTCGATGGAAAACCGCGCGGTGCCCTTGAGCGCGAACAGCTTGAGCAGATCCTGGACCTGCGGCGGCACGCTCTGACGGGCGAGGCCGGCGATCGGCTCGATGACCTCGAGCAGATCGACGTCGCTGATCGATCCCGCCAGCAGGCTCTGGGCTGGATTCTGCGAGTTGAAGAAGATCGCGATCGAGCTGTCGAAATCCGCGACCTTGATGCTGCCGGCGACGCCGATGCTGGGAATGCCCTCGTCGTCGACGCCGAGCTCGATCGCCAGTGCGCCCAGGCTCACCACCACGAAGGTGATGCTGTCGGGCGTGCTGCCGGAGATGAACAAGCCGTTCGCCTCGAAGTCGGCTTCGACCGTGAAGGTGAGCTTCTGCTCGGCGATCGTGGTCGGGATCGTCGCCTGCAGGCCGAGCGTGAGATTGCCGGCATTGAGCTTGGCCACGAGCTTGGCGCCGGCGAGCGCCATGTTGGAATTGATGCTGCCCGCCAGCGCGACGCTGAGCTGGCTGGTCGATGGGTCGGTCGGCACCCACAGCGTCGCCGCGAAGGTGCCGGAGAAGTCGACGAGCTTGCACAGCGCGCCCAGCGCCTTGCTCTCGGCCGGGTTCATCAGGGCGTAGATGTTGAGGCCGGCCACGACGCCGCTGGTCCAGGCCGGCGAGGTGATCGCCTTGGACTTGATCGCGGGGTTGTCGAATTCCGACAACGCCGGAAACGAGAAGCCGCTGTCGGTGACGCTGCCGACGATCAGCAGGATCTCGGTCAGGCCGAAGGCATCGTCGATCAGCTTCAGCACCGACAGCGCCGGCAGCTGGTCGAGCTTGCCGAGCGCGAGGTCGATGCCGAAGGCATAGCCCCAGCCGGCATTGTCCTGCACGACGAAGGCGGCGCTGCCATAGGATGCCAGCTGGGTGCCGAGCAGCAGCTTGAACTCGTCCTTGGTCTTCTGCAGCAGCACGGAGCTGTCGGTCAGCGTAAAATCGAAGCCGTGCGGCGAGACGTCGAGTGGCTTGCACAAGGCTGCGACCACGGTCGAGAGCGCGATCGTGGGGATCTGCGCCGAGATCGAGAAGCTGCCCGGCAGCGTATAGGTCGCCTCGAACTGATTGTTGCTGTCGAGCACCAGCGTGCCCTGGACCTGGCCGGTGATGCCGTCGCCGTCGTTGCCGAGCTGGATGGAGGCGCCGGTGATCGCAAGGCCGTGCGCGCCGATCTGCAGGCTCCAGGTCGAGGTGAAGGAGGCGGAGAGGGAGTAAGTGCGGGTCTTCGGCGTGGCCGAGAAGGCGAGGGCGCTGAGGTCGATCTCCGGCAGGCCGGCATCGCCGATGAAATAGCCGGCCAGCGCTGCGACGTTGGGCGTCCTGCTCGCGGCATCGAGGCTGCCGCTGAAGGTGCCGTCCGGCAGCGCGGCGCTGGCGTCGAGCGTGCAGATGTTGCCTTGATTGCCGATCGCAATGACGCCGTCGATCGTACCCGATGGCTGCGGCTGCCCGGAGCTGGCGTCCACCTTGAGCGTCATCCCGATGCCGCTCACCGCGACCTTGCTGTCGAAGTTCCAGGTCTTGCCGGTCGCGAGCTCGAACGTCGCCTCGTTGAGTTTCGGCACGGTCGGGTCGATGGTGAAGGCGAGGCTTTGAAGCGTCAGCGCGCCGGTCGGGTCGAACTGGTCCGGCGGCGGCAGCAGCGCGTGCAGATTGCCGCCGAGCGCCCACGGCAGCAGATTCTCGATCGACACCGCGGAGGCGCTGGGTGCAGTGATCACCAGATCGACCGGGCCATTCCCGGTGACGTTCAGGGACGCAGGCAGCGTCACCTGGCCGCCGGCGAGATCGATCGCGATCGTGGTCTCGAGCGCGATCGTCGCGGCGGCGCTGCCCGCCGTCAGCAGCGCGGTGAAGCCGAGCTGGTGCAGCGGGCCGAGCGTGAACGGCGCGGCCACTGGCGCCTTCAGCACAAAGGCCGGCGTGCCGGACGCGTAGGTGATCGGCCCGCCGAAGGTGAGGCTGGCAACGGATCCGACCAGCTTCGCCACCTGGGACAGCCCGCCCGCCACATTGACCGCGCCGTCGAACACGAGCGCGCCAGTCGCGCCGTCAGGCGGGATCGTTGTCAGCACCAGGCTTGCGCCGCGCGGCACGATGAGACTGCCGAGCGGAGAATCCTTCAGGCTCGGAAACGCCGACGCGAAGTCCCAACCGCCGGTGCTGCGGCCGGTCACGACCACCGCGACGTCGTCGTCGCCGCTCGGGGTGAAGGTTGCCGTGACCGCCATCGTGGCGAACGGACCCTGTCCGACCCCGGTGATGCTCACCGAATCGCTGCTCTCCGCCAGCATGGCCTCGCCGATCACCAGCCGGCCGTCCGGCAGCGACGCATCGAACACCGCCTGCAGCGTCGCGGATCCGAACAGCGTGTCCGGCCCCGTGAACGTCTTGCCGACGACACACGCCGTCAGCGCCTGTTTGATCTCATCAGGAGTCATCGCGTCAGCTCCGCGGCGGACGAAAAGGAGGGGCCGTCGATCAGCCCGTGACCGCAGCCCTTGTGAAATCAGTTCGTATCGAAGTGGGTCGAAGCAGCTCGTGACGAACCGGCCCGATTGGATCGGCTGTGTGAGCAGTATCAACTCTTACGTCTTGGCCGGTTGTCGGCCAGTTCACAATCTCAAGATTATAATTGAGAGATCGCATCCTCTGGATGCTGGCTGCACCGCTCCCTTGGCATCGAGATGGTGGGCATGGCGGGAGGCGCGAATTCGCATGCGGAGGCAGCACGGCTCGGTCGGCCTGCCACCCTCGTCCTCATCGAGAATTCCGGAGGTCCAATCTCGCTTGACCGATCGAGCCCGGCTTGTCGAGGCGCCATCGAGCCGAGCTCACCAACAGCTCGGCGCGCGCCGCACCGATGCGGGCGCCTGCGCCGCAGAGTCTCCGCGTCGCGACCATCCACACCATCGATCGGTCGTGATCGCCGCCGTCTACGGCAGGTTGCCGCTCAACTGGCGGCGTCGATCAGGTTTTCCAGCAGCCGCTTCAGCTCGCCGGTGGCCTTGTCGCCGTAGTTCTCCAGGATGTGCGCCTCCTGGCTGGCCGCCAGCGAGTTCAGCCGCTTGCACAGCGCCTTGCCGCGGTCGCTGATGAACATCAGCACCTTGCGGCGGTCGTGGGCATCCTGGCGGCGGTAGACCAGCGAGTCCGACACCATGCGGTCGATCATCTTGGTCAGGGTCGGATGGTTCAAGAGCACCGCGTCGGCGAGATCGCCCATCGAATGCCCCTCGCCGTCGGACAGCACTTTGAGGATGCGCCATTGCTCGACGGGCACGCCCTCCGTGCTCAGGCGCGTCTCCAACTGCCGGTTGATCTCCCGGTTGGCCTGCGCGAGCAGATAGGCGAGATGTTCGGTGAGGGGGGTGTTGGGATGGTGCGGTTTGGCCACGATGAACTTCGCTTGCGGGTCCCGAATTGAATGATTGTCCGGCAGTTGCTGCCCGATCTATATGCATCCCAATTCTTGAACATTCAATATTTTCGAATAGGATATTTGCCGGCCCCATGCCGATTTTGACGGCGGGTGACCGCCGGCCCACAGTGGGTCAACCCCGGGTGCGGCCAAGGAGTGGGTGTGCTCTCGACAGGATTCGTCACGGCCGGACGCTTCGGCCTGCCGCCATCGCTGCTGTTGCGGAGCCCGCCGAGTCGGGGCGTCACCCCGTTCCCGTCAGCCTTCGATCCCGATCGCGCCGAGCGGCGGGGCGCGCGCAGCAAGCTGCGCATCGGCAACTTCCTCACCTTCTCCGGCTCGCCCGGCATCTGGGGCCCGGCCGCGGCCAACAGCGCGCTGCTCGCGGTGGCCGAGATCAACCGCCGCGGCGGCATTCTCGGCCGCGAGATCGAATTGTCGTTCTATGATTCGGGCGGGCCGGTCGAGGACGTCGTCGCCCGCGCGCGGGATGCGCTCGCCTTCGACGACATCGACGTCCTGGCGGGCTCCCATATCAGCGCGGTCAGGCTGGCGCTGCGCCGGCTGACACGCGGCCGCATCCCGTATGTCTACACCCCGGTCTATGAAGGCGGCGAGCGCACGCCCGGCGTGATGGCGATCGGCGAGACGCCGCACAGCCAGACCCGGCCCGCCATTCACTGGCTGTCGGACAACAAGCGCGCCCGGCGCTGGTACCTGATCGGCAGCGACTATGTCTGGCCGTGGCAGGCGCACCGTTCGACCAAGACCTACATCACCGAGGCCGGCGGCCAGGTCGTCGGTGAGGAATTCGTCCCCGTGGGCTGTGACGATCACGAGGCGCATCTGGCGCGCATCCGCGCCGCCCGGCCGGACGTCGTGCTGATCTCGCTGATCGGCACCGACGGCATCATCTTCAACCGGGCGTTCGGCGAATCGGGTCTTGCCGCGACCACCCTGCGACTCGCCGGCGCGATGGACGAGACCGTGCTGCTCGGCATCGGCGCCGACAATACCGAGAACCTGTACTCGGCCTCGGGCTATTTCAACTGCATCGGCTCCGCCGCCAACGACGACTTCATGAGCCGCTATGCTGCGATGTTCGGCGCGGACGCGCCGCCGGTCGGCTCGGTCGGGCAGTCGAACCATGAGGGCCTGAGCTTCCTGAAGGCCGCCGCAGAGCGCGCCGGCTCGCTGGCGCTGCGCCCGCTTGCCGCCGCCGGCCGCAACCTCGTCTATTCCGGTGCGCGCGGCGACGTGACGATCCGCCAGGGCCGCGCCGACATGGCGATACATCTCGCCGCCGCCGACGGGCTGGATTTCAAGATCATCAGGACATTCTGATCGCTCGGCGCGTCACGCGGCTGCCGCCTTGTTGGTCGGCTTGCCCGGCGCAGTCGCCTTGTTCGGTGCAGGCGTCTTGGCCTCCGGCGCGTCGCGGATCAACCGGCTGGTCGCCTCCTGCGGCATCGGCTTGCCGAACAGATAGCCCTGCACGCTGGTGCAGCCTTCCTTGCGCAGGAAGGCGAGGTGCTGTTCGGTCTCGACGCCCTCGGCCAATACGGGAATGTTGAGGCTGCGTCCGAGCAGCAGGGTCGCCTTGACGATGGCGGCGGCGTGCACGCTGGTCTCGACCGACTGGATGAAGCTCTTGTCGATCTTGATCTTGTCGAAGGGAAACACCTGCAGGGTCGACAGCGACGAATAGCCGGTGCCGAAATCGTCCATCGCCACGGTGACGCCCTGTGCCTTCAGCGCCAGCACGACCTGCAGCGCATGCTGGCGGTCGGCGATGATGCCGGTCTCGGTCAGCTCGATCTCGAGTCGCTCGGGCGCCAATCCGGTCTCGCGCAGCACCTCGGAGACGCGCCGCGGCAGATCGTGGTTGAGCTGCATCGGCGCGACGTTGACGGACACCTTGAACGGTTTGCTCCAGCTTGCCGCGGTGGTGCAGGCGGTGCGCAGCACCCAGTCGCCGATGTCGACGATCACGCCGGTCTGCTCGGCCAGCGGGATGAAATCGTTCGGCGGCACGCGGCCCTTCACCGGATGGTTCCAGCGCAGCAGCGCCTCGAAGCCGATGATGTCGCCGCTCTGCGTGTCGTTCTGCACCTGGTAGTGCAGCTCGAACTCGTCGCGCGCCAATGCGTGCTTGAGGTCGATCGCGAGTTCGGCGCGGCGCCGGCTGGTCTCGTCCATCGACGTCTCGTAGCTGCAGATCCTGTCCTGGCCGAGACGCTTGGCGCGATCCATCGCCAGATCGGCCCGGGTGCAGAGTTCGTCGGCGGTGAGGCCGTGATCGGGATAGAGCGCGATGCCGATGCTGCAGCCGACCGAGAAACTGCGCTCCTCCCACTCGACCGGGCTGAGCACCAGCGCGCGCATGCGCTCGGCGAAGGCCGTCACCTCGGTGCGCGCGAAGATCCTGCTCTTGACGGCCACGATTTCGTTGCCGCCGATCCGCGCCAGGAATTCATCGGGCTGCAGCGTGGCGCAAATCCGTTCCGAGATCGTCGTCAGCACGGCATCGCCGGCACACCGGCCGTGCGCGTCGTTGATGTCCTTGAAGCCGTCGAGGTCGATGGCCAGCACGGCGAGCTGCGCAGCCTCGTCGCCGTCGCCGGACGTCAGTGGCGCCAGCCGCTGGCCGAGACCGTTGCGGTTGGGCAGGCCGGTGAGCGGATCCTGCAGTGCCAGCTGCCGATAGCCCTCGACCGCTTCCTGCGTCGCCTGCAGGTCGATCGCATAGGCGGAGGCCGCCATCGCCATGATCAGGCCGATGCCGGTGACGACTGCGACCAGCATGACGCTGTCCGACAGCGACGGCGCCGCTGCGGCAGGGCCCGCCATCGGCGCCAAGGTCAGCGCGACCATGCCGGTGAAATGCAGGCTGAAGATCGCGAGCACCATCGCGAGCGAACCGGCATATTGGCAGAAGCGCGTCACCGGACGCGCGATGCGGTTGGCGGCGAGAGCTCCGAAGCCCACGGCAAGGGCGACCGACAGCCATACCAGCGGCATGTTCCAGGTCAGCACGCCCTGGAGATTGAGCGCACTCATGCCGGTGTAGTGCATGGCGGCGATGCCGAAGCCGAACACCGCGCCGCCGGCTTCGATCTGCAGGCCGCGTTGCGTCCGTGTCGTGATGAAGAAGCCGAGCCACGCGAACACGACCGCAAGGCCGAGGGAGATGAACGTCATGCCCGGTTCGAACGAACGTTGTCCCGGCGCCTCATAGCCGAGGATGGCGGCGAAGTGCGTGGTCCAGACCGTGCCGCCGGCGACGAGCCCGGTCAGAAACAGCAGATGGAAGCGGCGCAGGCCGGTGTTGCGGCGGACCCGCGCCAGCAGCCGCATCGCCAGCAGCGAGCCGAGCACGCACACCAGCAGCGCAGCGGCGACGATGCGCAGATCGTGATCTGCAGGCAGGCAGGACAGGATCGTCAACATCAAACCAGACCTCTCTTTCGGGCGAGCCGCGCGCTGCGATGCCGCCCCCGCTACCGTCGCGATAGCCGAAGCGTCCATCCGCGCCGAAGTTGCGCCCGGAGTCGTGATGCACGAGGTCGGACGATCTCCAGATTAATGCGTCTGCCCGGGCCGGGGGATGCGTTCACAGAACCGAAAACAGCGTGACGAAAGTCCCAACGGCGAACGGCGAATACCGCGCGTATCGCAAGCCGCGCTACCGATCTACCGGCTCGCGACGTTGCCCGGCAGCGCATAGGCGCGGACGTAGTCGCCGAGCCTGGTGCCGAACGAGCCGTGGCCGCCATCGACGGTGACGACATACTGCCTGCCTATGGTCGGCGAGCCAGCCGCCTCCGGCAAAATAGCGCCAGGCCCATCAGGCCTGCGGTGACAGTGGTGACGGTGAGCAGCAACGTTGCTGGTGGCAGGCGGCGGCCATGCGAGGCTCCACGCTGCAGGGGACGAGGCGTGGCGGGACGCCGCAATCGCGTCATGAACGGCGCGGCGGGACGGAAGTTCCGTGTCGCCCCGGCCGTCATGGCTCGCTGGCGGGGACACGGCCTTTTGTCACCCTCCGTGCCCGCAACGGGTTGCCGTTGCGTGACGGAATTAATACGCTCGAATGTCATTCACATGAAATTTGGAGTGCCGGATGCGTGCGCAGTCGCGAGCCTTGTCGAACCCGGTCAGCCTGTGGTGGGCGATGCTGACCCTGGTCAGCCTCGCCAACATCGTGTTCTGGTTCATCCTGTACCGGCAGCTCAACGGCGGCAGCAGCGGCACGCTCGGCCAATCCTCCGACACCGGATCGATGCTGATGCTGTCGGCGGCCTATGTGTTCGGCTGCGCCTTCCGCTCGGTGCTGCCGCGCGCCGACGTGCAGCGCATCTGCCTGGTCGACAGCTGGCTGTCGAGCATCTTCGTCGGCCGCAGCGTCGCGACCATCGCCGAGATCGCCTTCGCGGCGCAATGGGCCATCATCCTGGCGCAGCTCGGCGCGATCGCCGATGCCGAGACGGCGGTCAACATGGCCCGCATCATCGTGCCGCTGATCGTGGTCGCCGAGATCTGCTCCTGGTACGCCGTGGTGACCAGGAACTTCCTGTACAACGCGATCGAGAACTCGCTGTGGGCGGTGGCCTTCCTGTTCGTCGGCATAGGGCTCGGCCGGCTGCTGCCGGAGTTCGACGGCCTGGTGCGCTGGCTGCTGCTCGCTGGCCTCGTCGGCATCGCCTGCTATCTCGCCTTCCTGATCGTGGTCGACGTGCCGATGTATGTGAAGCGCTGGCGGATCGAACACGCGGCCGGCACGCCGCTGCTGCATCCGCTCGACGGCCTGCGTGACTCGGCGACGCGCTGGATCGTCACCCACGAGTTCGATCATTGGAAGGAGGAGATCGCCTGGATGTCGCTGTATTTCAGTGCGGCCGTCTGGGGCTCGCTCGCGCTGTGCGCATTGTCGGCGATGAACGATCGTCTGCCGCAGGATCGCGCCCAGGTCTCGGTCACGCCGCCCGCGATCGTGCAGTCCGCCACCGTGCGATGAGGTCCGGCGTCTCGCCATAACATCCGGACGATGAACAACCCGCGGTGACCTGCACCGCGGGTTTTTCGTGTCGGCCACCTTAGCCGTGCATCGCGAAGTGATGCGAGTCGTCCATCTGGGCGACGACGTGGCTGTAGTCGGCATGCGGCGCGTCGTGGCTGACCGGGCCGTGCTCGAAGGCCGGCGGAACGATGCCGGTATTGCCGCCGTGATCGCCGAGGCCGTGGTCGCCGAAATTGTCGACCATGATCGGGTTGTGCGACGAGCCCTCGCCATGCAGCGGGGTATCGAAACCGAGGCCCGATGCGACGTTGCCCTGGCCGTTGTCGCCGGCCTGGTGGATCGCCTGCGCGATCGAGTCCCAGAACCCGCCATGGCTGCCGCCGTCCGGCCCTGCATGGGCGATCTGGATGCTGCCGTCGCTCCGCAGGCCGTCCTGCGCCAGCTTGAAGATGTCGCCGATCGCAGCGCCGAGATCGCCATGGCTGAGATCGTTCACCAGCGCGCCGAGATCGTGGCCGATCGCCGCGACCTGGTGCCCGATGGTCTGGGTCATGTCGCCCGCCGTCTCCATCAGCCCGCTGGCGCCCTCGCCGACGAAATGACCGACGCCGTCGACGATGCCGGTGCCGACCGCATCGACGCCGTGCGCGACACCGGAGATCGCCTCGCCGATCGGCCCGCCGATCAGGTGGCCGGCGGCGGAGGCGGTGTCGGTGACGACGCCGATCGCGCCATCGGCGATCGCCACGCCGGCATCGAAGCCGCCCTTGATGACCGCGCCTGCGGCATCCAGCGCATCGGTGCCGACATCGGCCGCGGTGCCGACGATCGTGCCGGCCATGTCGAGTGCACCTTGGCCGACGGCACCGGCCGCCTCCAGTCCAGCCTCGCCGAGGCCGACGGCGGCGTGGGCGGCATCACCGGCGACATCGAGCGCGCCATGCGCCACGTCGCCCGCGACGTGCAGTCCGCCGTCGACGATGTCACTACCGATGTGCTTGACGTCGTTGACGACGCCGTCGAGGTCACCATGCACGAGATGGCCGACACCCGACGCGACGTCGCTGACGACGTGGATGCCGGTGTTGAGCACGTCACCGCCGACATTGACCACGGTCGACGCCACGTCTCCGACCGTATGCAGCAGGCCGCCGCCGATCGCCTCGGCACCGTGCTCGATCGCGCCCAGGACGCCACCGACGGTGTGAATGGCCTCGCCACCGAGGGCGCCGATCCCATGCACCACGCTGCCCACGGCGTGCACCGCATCGCCGGCCACGTGCTCCACCGTGTCGACCACGGCGCCCGCGGCGCCGCCCACCGCACCAGCCACGTCGCTGGCCACATCCTTGACGTCATCCACGACCGAACTGACGGCATCGGTCACGCTGTCCCAAAAGCCCATTGCTCTGCTCCTTGTTGCGTCACCTCGCCTCGGGTGACGGCGCCGTTGTCGCAGATGCCGGGCGCGCGCTCCGTGCGCGACGTCACGCAAGGCTCTCGCTCAGGCGTGACCGATCCAGCCATGCCACGTCAGCGCGGCGAAGAACGGGCTGCTGTCCCGAAAGCCGCCATCACGCAGAAGGGTTCTGTCCTCATCGGGACTGAGCATGTTGACGCTGCTCTCGACTGCCGTGCGCATCGCGTTGGCCTGCGCAGGATCAGCCCCGGACACGACGGCATAGGCTACATAACGATCCAGCCATAGGTCCCTCTCGATCTGCTCCCTGGGCAGGCAGCCATGGGCAACGACGAAAGGCGCTCCCGGGTGGAGCCGGTCGTGCACGGCGCGCACCGTCCTCAAGCGCTCTGGAGCCCGAAGGAAGTGGAGCGTCAGCAGGCAGGTCGCTGCGTCGAACGGGCCGGCGGGCGCATCGTCGATGGTGCCTTCGATCAGTTCGACCCGGCTCATCCGCTCGCCGAGCGTGCGTTCCGCGAGTTGCAGCATCTGCGGCGCCGGATCGACGCCGACGAATGTCCAGGATGGCTGGGCGTCGGCCAATGCGCTCAGTTCGAGCCCTCCGCCCGCGCCCAGCACCAGCACCCGCGCATGCTCGGGTGCCCGTTCGGCCAGCAGGATGGCCGTCATCCGATGCAGCCCATCCAGGCCCGGGACGAAGCGCCGTGGTCCATCGGTGTAGCGCGCGACGAATTCGGGATCGGAAAACGCGCGCATGAATTGTTGCGCGCCGTCAGCGATGTCAGCCGTCATGACAAACGTCTCCTTTGCGAGGCCGCTTTCGTCGTTCGAGACGAGCGTGGAAATCAGCGCTGAGGGCCGCCAGCGTGATGGCGCCGAGGCGGGACAACAGCAGCGTCTCTGCAGCCTGCAGGGAGGTGTCGAGCGCTGCGTTGACGGCCTGCTCGACAAGGCAATCCGGATTCTCGGTTCGATTGGCGATGGCGAACAGCGATGGCCGCCCGAGTGAATCGTAGACGTCGCGCAGGGTGACGGTCGCCAGATCGCGGGCGAGCGTCCATCCGCCGCCATGGCCTTTCTCGGAGCGCACATGGCCGCTGTCGCGGAGGCCGGCCATGATTCTGCGGATCACGACCGGATTGGTCTGCATCATCGATGCGAGGGCCTCGGACGTGACCGGACCGTCGTGCTCCGCCATGTGGAGCAGGACGTGCAGGATGCCGGACAGCTGGCTGTTGGATCTCATGTAACTTTTAGTATTGCATGATATCCCTGCGGTCAACCCGGCAGCCGGGGCGCGGCGGCGGCGCATTGCACGTCAGGGTTCGATGGGCGGATTGACTTTGACGACGCGTGCATCGACGACACGCGTGCCCTCGAGCTCGCGCACGATACGGTCGTCGGGGCCGAGCTCGCCGAGATCGAAGTCGCGCTCGGGCGTGATCAGGATCACGCGGCGGCCGGTGATGACGATGACGGTGACGTCGTGCTGCTCGCCGGAGATCGCCCATTCGCGGATCTCGGCCTGGTAGGGCGCGCGGCGCCATGCGTCGGGATAGCCGGGATCACAGCGCACCTCGATGCCGTCCTCCGACATCGTCAGCACGAACTTCGCCTTGCTCGGCTGCCAGTCCGCGTCGAGCCGATCGTTCACCAGCCACAGGCAGCTGAAATCCCGGCATTCGGCGTGGCGATCCTGATAGATCGTGCAGCCTTGCCGGGGTCGGCAATGCGGGCACCAGGCATGCGCGGGTTTCGCGAGCTGCTCGATCTCCATGACCTTGCAGCACAGCGTGCAATCGCCGCAGCGTTTCGAACTGTCGATCGAGGACCTCATGCCGACATCGTCTCGCCGATGCGGCCGCGCATCAAGGGCGTGCCCGTCGGGCGACTCGGGTCCCGCGCCTCACCGCGGCGGGCGTGTCCATGCCTCGCCACGATGAGAAACGTCGTGCGCGGAAAAACTGATTTCGCCAGCGCATTCAAGCTGATTTGGGTTGTCCAGTCCCGCCGGCGAAAATATTGCGCTTCGCTTTTTCGGAATTATATGGTTTTCTCCCTTCGTCCCGCCTCATCGACGAGGGGCGCTGCGCGGTCGTCACGAAGCGTGGAGTGCGGGATGTGATGGGCGTATCGGGTCGCAGTGTGTTTCGCACCGACGAACGATCCCGATGCGCACGGTCAAGTCGCGTGGTCCTGATACTCCGATGCCAGTATCAAGCCTGCGATGGCGCTGATGGCGCCGCGCGGGTGACGGTGACCAGAAAGCCCGGCGCACCGGGGAGAACGCGAAGCAGCCGTAAAGCCGTCGCGCAGGGAGGGCCGGGTCGTCCGGCTGGACCTGTGGTACCTGCCGCCTGCATTTTTTCCGCAGGCGGGCCACGGGCCTCAGTCGAGGCCTGGCCTTCCCTGCACCCTCGCTTCGAGAGGGTGAGATCGATGCATCACTCGGACGCCAGGGGCGCCGCGAGACTGCAGATGCACATCCCGATATGCGGCTCGAGATCGTTGATGATCATATTGCCACGAGCTCCCCGCCCACCCTCCCCTGGAGGGGGAGGGTCGATCGCCCGCGCAGCGGGCGAGCGGGGTGGGGTGAAGCCGCGGGCGATGGTGCTGATGGAGAGATCACCCCACCCCGCCTCACGTGTCGCTTTGCTCCCCGCGAGGCGACCCTCCCCCTCCAGGGGAGGGGGGCACCGAGCGTACGGCGCGCAAGAACGCTTCGCGCCGTGGATGGGGTCCTACTTGAACCCGGCGAACCGGCTGTCGAACGAGTTCGACTGCAGCACCGGGGCGGCGCCGGAGACCAGCGCGGCCTGGGTCTGGACGGGGGCCGAGGCCGTGGTCGCCGGGGCGTCGCTGGCGGACTTGAATGGCGGCCGTGCGGCGGCCTGCCTGGTCTCGGCGGGCTTGGTGGCGGCGACCGGCTTCGGCGCGGGCCTTGTCTCTGCCGGCTTGGCCTCCGCGGTCCTGCCGTCGGGCTTCGCCGTGGCCGTGGCGTCGGCCGACGCGGTGGCGCCGACGCCGACCTTGCGGGCGAGGCTCGAGATGAAGCTCGCCTTCTCCGGGGCAGACACCGCAGCCACGCGGGGCGGTGATGCTGCGGCGGGCGCCGGAGCCGCACTGGCTGGGGCCGCCGCGATTTCGTCGGCTGAGAGCGCCCGCGGCGGGTTGACATGACCCGGGATCGTGCCCGGCGCCGGCGAGAAGTTGGCGAGCGACAGGCCCGGCGCTTCGCCGGCATCGGACAGGCCGGTGGAGGCGCCCGGGACGCGGCTGGCGAAGATCGGATTCATGCCGCCGTCGATGCCGGTGTTGAGCTTGGCGACCGGCGTGCCCTTGGCGACGAGCTTGGCGTATTCGGCCTCGTCGGATCGCTGCTTGTCGCGCACCGCGGCGGTGATGTCGTCGGGCACCACATAGGCCGGGCACTTGGCCGATGCGTCGAACACCGGATCATGCGTCGCGCCCGGCGGCTTCTGGGCGTTGAAGACGTATTTCTTCTCGCAGAAATCGACCTTCGGCTCCTGGCGAGTGACCTCGAACTGGTCGTAGCCTTCCTTGATCATGCGCCAGAACGGCATGTTCGGATTGTTGCGGTGACGCGCCATGTTCACGGGCGTCATCTTGAAGGGGAACGCCTGGAACTGGAAGGCGCGCTGGCCACCGAAGAACGACTCGCGTCCGAGCGCATAGATCTCGGCGATCTGCTCGTCGGTCATCGCGAAGCAGCCGCGCGAGGAGCAGTCGCCATGCACCATCAGCTGCGAGCCGGTGCGGCCCAGCGCCTTGTCGAACGCGTTGGGATAGCCGGTATTGAAGGAGAGATAATAGGCCGATTGCGGGTTCATCTGGCTCGGATTGATCGAGTAGAAGCCCTCCGGCGCCTGGCGGTCGCCCTCGCGCACCTTCGGTCCGAGATCGCCCGACCAGCGGCAGATCGGATAGGTCTTCAGCAGCGCGAACTTGCCGGAGCGGTCCTGCTTCCAGACCTCGAGCTCGGCTTCCTGCTTGAACACGCGCACCAGGATTGGCGACTGCGTGTCCATGTCCTTCTCGGCGATGGCCGCCACGAGCTTGGGCGGAACGGGCTGGTTGGCCTTGGCGCTGGTGGCGAGCGCGACCTGATCGCTGTTGCAACCGGTCAGCAGCGCACCGGCGGCCAATGCGGCCGAGGTCATGAGAACCCGGACGAAAGCGCGGTTGATCAAAGCAAAGCTCCCCGCAAACCCGGCATGCCGCAACACCCCAGTCTCATCTCACCAGATCGGCCCGAAAGCTGGAAAAAACACGGGCCGACCCTGCGTCATGCCGTCAAACCATTCATTAAAACTGTAGCCTTTGGCCCCGAGCGCCGCAACCCGCGGTGCGGAGCTGCCACGGCCCCCCGGCCGCCTTGGTCAACAAGTCCTAAACAGCAGACCCCGCCGGCGGGGCCGAAATGCGGCCAAACGGCTGGAAAGACTCACAAAACCGCGAGCCGCGCGGCGCCCTCCGGCGGTTCAGCCGAGCTTGCGGCCGATATCGATGAATTTCTGCCGGCGCTGCTTGCGAATGGCGGCGCCGTCGAGCTCCTTCAGCTCGTCGAGCGCCTGGGCGATGGCCTCGCCGGTCGCCGCGATCATGGCGGCGGGATCGCGGTGGGCGCCGCCGACCGGCTCCTTGAGGATGGTGTCGACCACGCCGAAGCGGAGCATGTCCTGGGCGGTGATCTTCATGCTGGTGGCGGCTTCCTGGGCCTTGGTGCCGTCGCGCCAGAGGATCGAAGACGCCGCTTCCGGCGAGATCACGCTGTAGATCGCGTGCTCCAGCATCAGCACGCGGTTGGCGGTGGTCAGCGCGATGGCGCCGCCCGACATGCCCTCGCCGGTGATGATCGCAACGTTCGGCACACCGAGCGCCAGGCAGGCATCGGTCGAGCGGGCGATCGCCTCGGCCTGGCCGCGCTCCTCGGCGCCGATGCCCGGATAGGCGCCTGCGGAATCGACCAGCGACAGCACGGGGATGCCGAAGCGTTCGGCCATTTCCATCAGCCGGACCGCCTTGCGGTAGCCCTCGGGGCGGGCCATGCCGAAATTGTGCTTCAGGCGGGACTCGGTGGTGGCGCCCTTTTCCTGGCCCATCACGCAGATCGGCTCGCCGCGGAAGCGGCCGAAGCCGCCGACCAGGGCGGCGTCCTCGCCGAACTTGCGGTCGCCGGCGAGCGGCGTGAACTCGGTGATCAGCCCGTTGACGAAGTCGGTGAAGTGCGGCCGCTGCGGATGGCGCGCGACCATGGTCTTCTGCCATGGCGACAGATTGGCGTAGAGATCGGCCAGCGCCTGCCCGGCCTTCTCCTCGATCCGGCCGACCTCCTCGCCGATATCGGTGCCGGAGGCGGCCATCGCCCGGAGTTCGTCGACCTTGGAATCGAGTTCGGCAACGGGCTTTTCGAAATCGAGGTAGCTGCGCATGGGATCCGGCATGGGGAAGCTGAAGGAAGAGCGCTGGGTAACGAGATCGGTTCGGCCTTCGGACCTGAAGATGAAGCGCTTCAGGAGCGTGGGGTGGGATCGGTGTCCGGCCTCCAGACATCACGCCTGGATTGCGGACAGGATGGCGCTCTTTCGGGGCAGACGGGCACGAAGTCAAGCGGGCGGGGCGTCGCGCCGGGGGATTTGGTTTCGAGACGGTGTGCCGGCGAGGCGGGTTCAGGTCTCGGCCAGGGGATGCAGGTCGCGCACCAGGCTCTTGAGGCGCTCCTCGACCACATGGGTGTAGATCTGGGTGGTCGAGATGTCGGTGTGGCCGAGCAGGGTCTGGACGATGCGCAGGTCGGCGCCATTGTGCAGCAGGTGACTTGCAAAGGCGTGCCGCAGCACGTGGGGCGAGACGAGCCGGGCTGGCAGGCCGCTCGCCGCCGCGAGCTCCTTGAGGTCGCGGGCGAAGTGCTGCCGGGTCAGATGACCGCTCTCGCCGAACGACGGAAACAGCCATTTGCCGAAGGTGGCGCTGGCCTTCTTCTCCGGCTTCTGCACATCCAGCGCGGCGAGATAATCCGCCATCGCCTGGCGCGAGGCCTGGTTGAGCGGCACCAGCCGCTCCTTGTTGCCCTTGCCGCGCACCACGATCATCCGGGCGTCGTTGCGCGCCGCCGTGCGCGGCAGCGCCACCAGCTCGGAGACGCGCAAGCCCGTCGCGTAGAGCACCTCCAGCAGGCAGTACAACCGCAGCGCGCGCAGCCGCTGCGCCGGCGAGGCGTCGGCCGTCTCCGTCAGGTCCTTGGCGCGCGTCAGCATGCGGTCGACGTCGGCGATCGACAGCACCTTGGGCAAGGGACGGCCGCGCTTCGGGCCGGACAGGATCGCGGCGGGATCGTCGCTGCGGATGCGCTCGCTCAGCAGGAAGCGAAACAGGTGCCGCATCGCCGACAGCCGCCGCGCCACGCTGGAGGACTTGAAGCCCCTGGTGTCGAGATCGGCGAGATATTCACGCAGCGCCTGGGTGTCGGCAGTGGCCAGGCCGCTGGCCTTGCCGCCGAGAAACTCGGAGAGATCGGAGAGGTCGCGGCGATAGGCATCCAGCGTGTTCTGGCCGGCGCCCTGTTCGGCGGCCATCATGTCCAGGAACAGGCTCATCAGCCGGGCGTCGGAGGCCTTGACCTTCATGTCGTGAAATCCGCTGCGTCCGAGGCGATCGAATCAGTTCGAGGAAGTCGCGCCGGTGCATCGAGCGGTGGCCGCAAATCTGGCCGATATCGCGGCACCGGGCCGCTTCAGACAATCGCAAAAATCTTAATCAATGCCCTGTGGCTTTTCGGTACGCCGCAGCGACGCCGATCACTTCTTCTGGAACCTGTCGGGCGGGATCGACACCGTCATCTCCCGCTGTTTCGGGGTGACGAAATTGGCCAGCGCGTAGATCGCGCCATAGACCACGCCGACGATGACGGCGATTGCGGTCAGGAAGCGGAACAGGCTGGGCATCAGGCTCGCGCAGGCCACCAGGGAGGGAACGGTTTCATCCAACATGTTCGCACCCGGCTGGCAAGTCCGGCTGAGAGTCCGTCCCGCACGTCCGCCTCGTGGGTCAGGCAGCCGCAGTTGCGCGTCGTGGAACGGGATGCCTTTGAAAGCAGCAGGGCCTGGGTTAGAAACCTGGAGATGACGGATATGACGCAACCCGCACCCAGCCCGGCCGCGCCGGAGGCCGCGATTCTCGCAGGCCTCGGCAAGCGGCTGATCGTGCTGGTCGGGATGATGGGTGTCGGCAAGTCGACCGTGGGCCGGCGGCTCGCCGCCCGGCTGCGGCTGCCTTTCGTCGATGCGGACACCGAGATCGAGACCGCAGCCGGCATGACCATACCGGAAATCTTCGAATCCCGCGGCGAGGACTACTTCCGCAACGGCGAGGCCCGGGTGATCGCCCGCCTGCTCGAAAGCGGCCCAGCGGTGCTGGCGACCGGCGGCGGGGCCTTCATGCGCGAGGAGACGCGGCGGCGCATCCACGACAAGGCGGTGTCGGTGTGGCTGAAGGCCGATGCCGACGTGATCATGCGCCGGGTCCGGCGCCGGGCCGATCGGCCGCTGCTGCAGACCGCCGATCCCGAAGGCACGGTGGCGCGCCTGATCGCCGAGCGCGAGCCGGTCTATCAGCTCGCGGACCTGACGATCTGCTCGCGCGACGTGCCGCACGACCGGGTCGTCGAGGACTGCATGGAGGCGCTGCGGACGTTCTTCCCTTCGCCGCAGGCGGAGCCGCCGCAGTCTGACCCGCCGGCCGATCCCATTCAACCAGATCCCCCGCAGGCGATGGGCGCGTTCCGATGACGGCACCACTGAAGCATTCCGATCCCATCATCGTCGACGTTGCGCTGGGCGAGCGCGCCTATGACATCGTCATCGGCCGCGGCGTATTGGCCTCGCTCGGCCAGCGCATCGCGGCACTGCGTCCCGGCGTGCGCACGGCCATCGTCACCGATCACACCGTGGCCGCGCACTGGCTGAAGCCGGCCGAGGCAATCCTGGCCGAGGCGGGAATCCCGACCTCGGCGATCGTGGTCGAGGAAGGCGAGGTCTCCAAGACCTATGCCGGCCTGCAGAAGGTCAGCGAGGCGCTGATCGCGGCGAAGATCGAGCGCAACGATCTGGTGATCGCGCTCGGTGGCGGCGTGGTCGGCGATCTCGCCGGCTTTGCGGCCGCCATCCTGCGCCGCGGCGTCGATTTCGTGCAGGTGCCGACCTCGCTGCTGGCGCAGGTCGATTCCTCCGTCGGCGGCAAGACGGGCATCAACTCGCCGCAGGGCAAGAACCTGCTCGGCGCCTTCCACCAGCCGGTGCTGGTGATCGCCGACACCGCGGTGCTCGACACGCTGTCGCCGCGCCAGTTCCGCGCCGGCTATGCCGAGGTCGCCAAATACGGCCTGCTCGGCGATGCCAGCTTCTTCAGCTGGCTGGAGGCCAACCACGCCGACATCGTCAAGGGAGGAGCGGCCCGCGAGCACGCGGTGGCGACCTCCTGCCGCGCCAAAGCGGCGGTCGTCGCCCGCGACGAGCGCGAGACCGGCGACCGGGCGCTGCTCAATCTCGGCCACACCTTCGGCCACGCGCTGGAGGCCATCACCGGCTTCTCCGACCGGCTGTTCCACGGCGAGGGCGTCGCGGTCGGCATGGTGCTGGCGGCGCAGTTCTCCGCCGAGCTCGGCATGCTGCCGCCCGACGACGTCACGCGGATCGAGCGTCACCTTGCCGCGGTTGGTCTGCCGACCCATCTGCAGGACATCGCCGGCTTCGCTCAGGAAGGCATCGGCGACGCCGACCGGCTTTTGGCCCTGATGGCGCAGGACAAGAAGGTCAAGCGCGGCAAACTCACCTTCATCCTGATGGAAGCCATCGGCCGCGCCGTGATCGCCAACGACGTCGATCCGTCGCGGGTGCGCGACTTCCTGCACGCCAAATTGCGAGGCCGCGGCTGATCTCGGCCTTTACGCCGTGTTGAGCGGTGCCAGCGCATCATCGGCGGCTTCCATCGAGAGCGACATCGGCATCATGGACTGGATCACACTCACCGTCGTCATCGCCTGTCTCGCTGCCTCCGCGTTCTTTGCGCTGAGCGAGACCGCCCTGACCGGCGCCTCCCGCGCCAGCATGTTGCGGTTGTCCAAGCAGGGCAATCGCGAGGCCGACGTGGTGTCGAGCCTGTTCGACATGCGCGAGCGGCTGATCGGCGCGCTGCTGCTCGGCAACAACATCGCCAATATCGGTGCGTCTGCGCTGGCGACCGGGATTTTCACGGCCTGGTTCGGCGAGGTCGGCGTGCTCTATGCGACCGGCGTCATGACCGCGCTGGTCGTGATCTTTGCCGAAGTGCTGCCGAAGACGATCGCGATCAACGCGCCGGATCGGGTCTCGCTCGCGGTGGCGCGGCCGATGCGGGGGACCGTGATCGTGCTCGGTCCGGTTCTCGCGGTCATCGAAGCGATCGTGCGCTTTTTGATGCGGCTGATCGGCTTCAAGGTCGGTGCCAACCAGCCGATCCTGTCGCCGACCGAGCGGCTGCGCGGCGCCGTCGATCTCCTGCACCATGAAGGCAAGGTCGAGAAGCTCGATCGCGACATGCTGGGTGGCCTGCTCGACCTGAGCGAGCTGCAGGTCTCCGACGTCATGATCCACCGCACCGAAATGGTGATGGTGAACGCGGACCTGCCGCAGGAGGACCTGGTGCGCGAGGTGCTGGCCTCGGAGTACACGCGCATCCCGCTGTGGCGCGGTACGCCGGAGAACATCATCGGCGTGCTGCATGCGAAGGATCTGCTGCGCGCCATCCGCGCCGCCGAGGGCGATGTGACGCATATCGACGTCGCATCGCTGGCATTGCCGCCGTGGTTCGTTCCCGAGATGCGTTCGGTGTCGGAGCAGCTCAAGGCGTTCCGCCGCCGCAAGACGCATTTCGCGCTCGTCGTCGACGAGTATGGCGAGGTCGAAGGCATCGTCACGCTCGAAGACATCCTGGAGGAAATCGTCGGCGACATTTCCGACGAGCAGGACGTGCAGGTCGCCGGCGTGCGCGTGCAGCCGGATGGATCGGTCGTCGTCGATGGCTCGGTGCCGATCCGCGATCTCAATCGTGCGATGGACTGGACGCTGCCTGATGAGGAGGCAACGACGGTCGCGGGGCTCGTGATCCACGAGGCGCGCTCGATCCCGGAGCGTGGCCAGAGCTTCACGTTCCACGGCTTCCGCTTTCGCGTGCTGCGCCGGGAACGCAACCGCATCACCGCACTCCGTATCGTGCCGGTGCCGCGCGGCGAGATCGAGGAGACGAGGCCGCGCCGTGCGGGCACGGCGTTCTAATTGGTATCAGGCTGCTTGAGTATGGGCTGCCTGAGTATAGACTGCTCGAGTATCAGGCTGCTCGGGGTCAGGATTCGCCCGGCGCCTTCGCATGCAGCGCCAGCGCATGCACCGAGCCCGCAAGTTCCGCCGACAATGCGGCGTTGATCAGGCGATGGCGATCGATCCGGCTCTTGCCGGTGAAGGCCTGCGACACGATATAGACGCGGAAATGGGTCTCGCCGCTCGGCTGATGACCCATGTGGCCTTCATGCAGATGTGATTCGTCCTGCACATCGAGGCTTTCCGGCGAGAAAGCTTCGCGCAACTTTTCGATGATAGCATCTCGTGTTCGCATGGTCTCTGGAAATACGCATCAAATTATTTTTCGTCAATCGGCGGTCCCCGCCCGAGGTATTCGGAATGTCAAGACTTGAAGCTTTCGGCGTTGCGTAGTCAAAGTCCGCCATGCCGATCGATTCCTCCAAATTCTTCGACTCCATCCGCATCAAGCCCAAGAAGCAGGCTGCGCGGCAGCCGGTGCGCGAAGAGGTCCAGCCCTGCCAATGGCCGGACTGCACCAACCGGGGCTCGCACCGCGCGCCCAAGGGACGCGAGAACGCGCGTGAATATTGGCACTTCTGCCTCGACCACGTGCGCGAGTACAACCAGTCCTATAATTTCTTCTCGGGCATGAACGCCGAGGCGGTCGCGCGCTATCAGAAGGATGCGCTGACCGGACATCGTCCGACCTGGAAGATGGGCGCGAATACGTCAGCCAAGCGCGGCGCCGGCACGCCCGAGGGCGAGCTCGGTGACGCCTCGGATCCGTTCAGCGTGTTCGCCGAGATCAATGGTCGCGGCAGCTGGCGCCCGAATCCGCAGGCGGCGCCGAAGGCCGAGACGCGCAAGGTCTTCAACGCCGAGCGCAAGGCGCTGCAGGTGATGGGCCTCGGCCCCGACGTCACGCTGGAAGATGTGAAGGCCAAATACAAGGCGCTGGTGAAGCAGCATCATCCCGACGCCAATGGCGGCGACCGCTCCACCGAGGATCGCCTGATCGAGATCATCAAGGCCTACAACTACCTGAAGACGGTGGTGAAGGGCTGACGCGCGGCAGCTTGTGAGGCTGCCGCACCGCTCGTTAATAAAGGTCAGGGCTTCGGTCCGATATAGGCCGAACTCGGCCGGATCAAACGTCCCGTGCGCTGCTGCTCCCGTGCATGCGCAGTCCAGCCCGCGGCACGCGCCACCGCGAAGATCGGCGTGAACGCCTGGCGCGGAATCTTCAGCGCATCGAGCAGGATGGCGGTGAAGAACTCGACATTGGTGTCGAGCACCCGCTCCGGATTCTTCTGCCGCAGCGCGTCGCGAATATAGGCTTCCACCTCGCTCGCGAACGGCAGATCGGCGCCGCTGCCCGCCAGCCGCTCGATCGCACTCCTCAGCACGTCGGCGCGCGGATCGCGCACCCGGTAGATGCGATGACCGAAGCCCATCAGCCGCTCGCCGCGGCCGAGCGCCGCATCCACCCAGGGCTTGATATTGTCGCGTGTGCCGATCGCATTCAGCATCTCCAGCACCGGCTCCGGCGCGCCGCCGTGCAGCGGGCCGGTCAGGGCGCAATAGCCGGCGGTGATGGATGCGAACAGGTCGGCCTGGGTCGAGGCGACGACGCGTGCGGCAAAGGTCGAGGCGTTCATGCCGTGGTCGCTGACCGTCACGAGATAGGTGTCGAGGGCGGCGACCTCGCCGCTGTCGGGCGTGCCGCCGCGCACCATGCGCAAAGTGTCGGCGGCGTGGCTGGCAGCAGGGTCGGGCGCGACCGGCTGTGCCCCGCGGGCGCGCTGGACCAGTGCGCCGGCGATCACCGGGCAGGCGCCGACGATGGTGGCCTCGTCGTCGAGCCCGGCCTCGGGCCGCAGGGCCGCGACGGCGGCGCGGAAGCCGTCGATGATCGACAGGCCGGCGGTCGCGGCGAGCAGTTCGGGCAGCCGGGCAAAGGCGCGCTGACGAGCAAGGCCCAGCCTGGCGCGGACGTCGGCTTCGCTGACGGCGCGCTTCGTCGCCGCGCTCCATAGCCGGGCCGTCACGCCCTCGAAGCCGATCGAGGCGAGATCGGCCACCCTTGCGCCGGCGATGATGAGCTCGCCCTGCTGGCCGTCGACATGGCTGAGCACGGTCTCGGCCGCGGCGATGCCATCGAGGCCGACGGGGGTCTTGCCGAGGTGAATGGTCATGGCTTGATCTCCTGCGTGAATAGTCACGCCGGCAAGATCCGCCCGCTCGACAGATTGATCAATCTTGATTAGGCTGATCAATATGAAAAAAGACAGCGGCCTTTACCTTTCCGCCCGTGAAGCGTCCGCCGAGCTGGCGATCTCGCCTGCCACTCTCTATGCCTATGTCAGTCGCGGCCTGATCCGCTCCGAGCCGGCGCCGGATTCGCGCAGCCATCGCTATCGGGCCGAGGACATCAGGACCTTGAAGGAGCGGCGGGTGACGTCGCCGGAGCCGCGCCCCTTCCGCAGCTTCGACGCCGAGCTGCCGGTGTTCGATTCCGCGGTGTCGACGATCACGGAAGCCGGTCCGATCTATCGCGGTGTCAACTGCGTCGATCTGGCCGAGCAGGATGCGCTGGAACACGCCGCAACCCTGTTGTGGGACGTGACCGCCATCGACCCGTTCGCGCCCGACAATCTTCCGCGTGTCTCGGACGAGATGCGCCTGATCGCCGAGGCGGCGCGCCGCGCGGCACCGATCGATCGCGCCATCGCCGTGCTGGCGTTGGCGGCGAATGCCGATCCCGCCGCCTTCAACCGCGCGCCGGATGGTCGCGCGCTGGTCGGCGCGCGCATCATCCGCCTCGTCGTCGCGACCATGCTGAACACCGCGCCGTCGACGGAGCCGCTTCACATCCAGGTCGCCAAGGCCTGGGCGCCGGACCACAAGCATGCGCCGGATCTGATCCGCCGCACCCTGGTGCTGCTGGCCGACCACGAGCTGAATGCGTCGACCTTCACCGTCCGCTGCGCGGCCTCGACCGGTCTCAGCCTCTATGACGCCGTCATCGCCGGACTGGCGGCGCTGAAAGGACCGCAGCATGGCGGCGCCGGCGTGCTCGCCTCGCAATTGGTGAAGACGCTGATCGACCGCGACGTCGCGCCGCTGATCCGCGAGCGGGTGGCGCTCGGCGAGCGTTTCGCCGGCTTCGGTCATGGCATCTACAGGCGCGGCGACCCGCGCGCGGTCTCGCTGCTGGAGGCGCTGACGCGGGCCGGCGCGCCGCGTAAATTCACCCGCGAGGTGCCCGAGCGGATCGCGGAGGCGACCGGCGAGTTCGTCAACATCGACTACGCGCTGGCCGTGCTGGTGCACAGCCTGCGGCTGCCTGCCGGCAGCGAGCTGGCGCTGTTTGCGATGTCGCGCTGCGTCGGCTGGATCGCCCATGCCTGCGAACAGCTGCAGTTCGGCCGCCTGATCCGGCCGCGCGCGCGCTATACCGGACCCTCGCCCGGCCGCGGCGCCATGCTGGACTCGCTCTAGCGGTCTCAATCCGCCGGGCTGGTCGTGAGCTGGGCTTCGCGCCGCTTCCGCCACAGGTGCAGCGCCAGCCAGACCACGATCGTGCCCGCAACCGCCGCAAGGATCCAGGTCGACTTGGCGATGTGGCTGTGGTGCGGGATGCCGCCGTAGCGATGCAGCAACTGCACCGCGAATACGCCCGGCAGCACGTGGGCGCAGGCCCACAGCACGATGGCAGGAATGTTCACGGCGTAGAACCGGGCGGGCGGGATGTCGAGCGCGCCCGCCGTGATCGGGACCACGGCGCGGATCGGCGCCACGAACCTGGCGAAGAAGATCGCGAGCGTGCCGAAGCGGTGGAAGAAGGCTTCGCTCTGCGCCACCAGGCGCGGATAGTTCGAGAACGGCCAGGCCGTCAGGATCTCGCGCTGCTGGCGATGGCCGACCCAGAAGGCCGTGCCGTCGCCCAGGACCGCGCCGAGGATCGCCGCCGCGAGCATCCATGGCAGCGTCAATTCGCCGCCCGGGATCAGCGCGCTCAGCGCCAGGATGATGGTCGTGCCCGGAACCACCGAGCCCACGATCGGGACGGCCTCCAGCAGCGCCGCCATGAACAAGGTGAGATAGGCCAGTCCCGCATGATCCGAGACGAAGGCGATGAGGGGGTCGAGCAGATGGGTCACTTGGGTCCTGCTGGTGAAGAGGGGGAGTGACGAGCTTGTCGATAAGTAGGAACCCCGGCCCCGAGTGCCACTTGGACCGCGGAAGACCGGGTGGGGCGAAAAGGTGGCGCTTTCCGCAGGGCAGCCTTTCGAAAACGGCCACCCAGGCCTATCTCGATGATATAACGACGGAACTTTGATCAAGGCTTAGGCTTCTGCCCGCGCGAGCTCTCTGCTAGGCTGGCGGTAAGCCCTTCAACCGCAGCCACCCTTCAACCGCAGCCACACGTGAAATCTGGTTTCGGGAATGCCCGGAACCTCGGAGGATGAATGACGACCGCCGCTACGACCAATGCGCAGGAGATCACCGGTGTGCCCGACATGAAGGTGTCGGTGCGTCAGGTGTTCGGGATCGACAGCGACCTTGAGGTGCCGGCCTTTTCCGCAACCGACCCTCATGTCCCAGAAGTCGACGCCGACTACCGCTTCGACCGCGCCACCACCCTTGCGATCCTGGCCGGCTTCGCCAAGAACCGTCGCGTGATGGTGACCGGTTACCATGGCACCGGCAAGTCGACCCATATCGAGCAGGTCGCGGCCCGCCTCAACTGGCCCTGCGTGCGCGTCAACCTCGACAGCCACATCAGCCGTATCGACCTCGTCGGCAAGGACGCGATCGTGGTCAAGGACGGCAAGCAGGTCACCGAGTTCCGTGACGGCATCCTGCCCTGGGCGCTGCAGCACAACGTCGCGCTGGTGTTCGACGAATACGACGCCGGCCGCCCGGACGTGATGTTCGTGATCCAGCGCGTGCTGGAGGTCTCGGGTCGGCTGACCTTGCTCGACCAGAACAAGGTCATCAAGCCGCACCCGTCGTTCCGCCTGTTCGCGACCGCCAACACCATCGGTCTCGGCGACACCTCGGGCCTCTATCACGGCACCCAGCAGATCAACCAGGGCCAGATGGACCGCTGGTCGATCGTCACGACGCTGAACTACCTCGCCCATGACGAGGAGGTCGAGATCGTGCTGGCGAAGGCCAAGCATTACCAGAACGCGCAGGGCCGTGACACCGTCAACAAGATGGTGCGGCTCGCCGACCTCACGCGCAACGCCTTCGCCAATGGCGATCTGTCGACGGTGATGAGCCCGCGCACGGTGATCACCTGGGCCGAGAACGCCGAGATCTTCGGCGACATCGGCTTCGCCTTCCGCGTGACGTTCCTCAACAAGTGCGATGAGCTCGAGCGTCCCCTGGTCGCGGAGTTCTATCAGCGCTGCTTCAATGCGGAGCTGCCGGAATCCTCCATCAACGTGGCGCTGAGCTGACACCCGCGCCGTCCCGGCCTCGCGCCGGGGCCGCGAGTGCGAACAAATGAACGCCGGTGGTTGAGCGTCCGGCGTTCGCCGGGACGATAGCCGCAGGGATCAGATGACCACACCGAGCAACAAGCCCCGTCCTGGAGTGAAGGAAGCGCCGACCGAGCCCTTCAAGAGGTCGGTCACGGGGTGCCTGCGCGCCATTGCCAGGGCCCCTGAGCTCGAAGTCTCCTTCGCCGCCGAACGGCCGGGCCTTGCACCGGGCAAGGCGCGGCTGCCGGAGCCGGCGCGCAAGATGACCAAGCGTGACGCGGCCGTGGTGCGCGGCCATGCCGACTCCATCGCGCTCAAGATCGCCTGTCACGACCCGAAGATTCACCGCAAGCTGATGCCGGGCAACCCGCAGGCGCGCGGCGTGTTCGAGGCGGTCGAGCAGGCCCGCGTCGAGGCGATCGGCGCCAAGCGCATGGCCGGCGTCGCCAAGAATCTCACGGCGATGCTCGACGATCACTTCCACCGCGGCAAGTATGACGAGATCACCGACCGCGCCGACGCGCCGCTGTCGGATGCGCTGGCGATGATGGTCCGCGAGCGCCTCACCGGCATGGCGCCGCCGAATGCGGCGCGCAAGGTGGTCGATCTCTGGCGTCCGTTCCTCGAGGACAGGATCGGGCAGCGGCTCGATGAGCTCAACCGCTTCACCGAGGACCAGGCCAAGTTCGGCGATCTCGTGCACGATTTGCTGTCGGCGCTCGATCTCGGCGACGAGCGCAACGCCGACACGGAAGAGGACGAGGACAACGACGACAACCGCGACGGCGACAACGACCAGTCCGGCGCCGAAGGCTCGCCCGATTCCGACGCCGCTCAGGAGATGAGCGCCGACCAGGCGCAGACGACCTCGGACGAGATGTCCGAGAGCGCAATGGAGGCGGCGCAGGCCTCGGCGTCCGATACGCTCGACGACGGCGAACTCGGCGACGACGAGACGCCGGGCGAGGCGACGCGTCCGAACCGCGGTGGCGCCAACGAGCCACGCGGGCCGGAATATCACGCCTTCGCGCCGAAATTCGACGAGATCATCGCGGCCGAGGACCTCTGCGACCATGACGAGCTGGAGCGGCTGCGCTCCTATCTCGACAAGCAGCTCGCGCATCTGCAAGGCATCGTGGCGCGGCTCGCCAACCGGCTGCAGCGCCGGCTGATGGCGCAGCAGAATCGCGCCTGGGAGTTCGATCTCGAAGAGGGCATCCTCGATCCGGCGCGGCTGTCGCGCGTCGTCATCGATCCCTACCAGCCGCTGTCGTTCATGCGTGAGAAGGAGGCGACCTTCCGCGACACCGTCGTCACGCTGCTGCTCGACAATTCCGGCTCGATGCGCGGACGGCCGATCACGGTGGCTGCGACCTGCGCCGACATTCTCGCGCGCACCTTGGAACGTTGCGGCGTCAAGGTCGAGATCCTCGGCTTCACGACGCGGGCCTGGAAGGGCGGGCAGTCGCGCGAGGCGTGGCTCGCCGCCGGCAAGCCGGCCAATCCCGGCCGCCTCAACGATCTCCGCCACATCATCTACAAGGCGGCCGATGCGCCCTGGCGTCGTGCGCGGAAAAATCTCGGGCTGATGATGCGCGAGGGGCTCCTGAAGGAGAACATCGACGGCGAGGCGCTGGACTGGGCGCACAAGCGCCTGCTCGGCCGGCCCGAGCAGCGCAAGATCCTGATGATGATCTCGGACGGCGCGCCGGTCGACGACTCCACGCTGTCGGTCAATCCGGGCAACTATCTCGAGCGCCATCTGCGCCACATCATCGAGGAGATCGAGACCCGCTCGCCGGTCGAGCTGATCGCGATCGGCATCGGCCACGACGTCACGCGCTACTACCGCCGCGCCGTGACGATCGTCGACGCCGAGGAGCTTGGCGGCGCCATCACGGAGAAACTCGCCGAATTGTTCACGGAGACCCACGCGGCGCCGCAGCCTGCGCCCGGACAGAAGCGCAGGCTGCATTCGTAAGTGGCCATCGGCCGTGCCCTCCTCCGCCCGGAGGAGGTGGGGGAGGGGGCTTCGCTGACGATGTCGCTGCAGGCGATCGCCGACCGCAGGCGCTTTTTCGCGCTGACCCTCGGCGGAGTGTCGGCATTCGCTGGGGCTAGGACGGCGCGTGCGCAGCTTGCGCCGACGCCCGTCCGCAGGCGCGTCACCATTGACGGGCACTCCGCCACATCGGCGGTCGAGATCGAGGTCAGGGCGCGACCGTTACCCTCGTTCGACCTCCGCGATCGGACGCATCTGCGCTTCGGGATGCTGCAATATCGCAGCGGCGTGGCGCTGACCTCGTCCTTTCCCGGCTTCGGCGGCCTGTCCGGCATCCGGCTCGATGCCAAGGGCGAACGCTTCCTCGCGATCAGCGACAAGGGCGGCTGGTTCACCGGCCGCATCGCCTATTCCGGCAGCGAGATTGCAGGACTCGCCGATGTCGAAGCGGCGCCGCTGCTTGGCCCGGACGGCCGGCCCATCACCGATCGCGGCTGGTACGATTCCGAGTCGCTCGCGCGCGACGGCGACATCGTGTTTGTCGGCCTCGAGCGCGTCAACCAGATCTTGCGCTACGACTTCGCCAAGGGCGGAACCGGCGCGCGCAGCGAGATCGTGCCGCTGCCGCCGGCCGCCAAGCGGCTGCCCTACAACAAGGGACTGGAAGCGCTTGTGGCGGTGCCGAAGGGCCTGCCACTTGCCGGCACCCTGATCGCGCTGTCCGAGCGCGGTCTGGATGCGAACGGCAATCTGCTGGGCTTCCTGATCGGCGGACCAGCGGCGGGACAGTTCAGCATCGTCCGCAGCAACGATTTCGACGTCAGCGATGCCGTGCTGCTGCCATCAGGCGATCTGCTGGTGCTCGAACGCAAGTTCTCCCTGTTCAGCGGGGTCGGCATTCGAATCCGCCGGCTGAAGCTTGCGCAGATCGCGCCGGGCGCGCTGGTCGATGGTCCGGCGATCTTCGCCGCCGATCTCGGCCAGGAGATCGACAATCTCGAAGGCATCGATGCGCATGTCACGCCCGAGGGCGAGACGGTGCTGACCCTGGTGTCCGACGACAATTTCTCGATGATCCAGCGGACCCTGCTGCTGCAGTTCACATTGCTGGAATGAGGCCTGCCGTCGCCATGTCGCCGCGTTGACCGCGGCTTCTCCATCGCCGACACTTGCGGCCGTCAGACCATCGCCATCAACCGCCCAGCCTGGAATTCAGCCATGAGCGCCCTGTTCAGTCCGATCAAGCTGCGCAATCTCGCGCTGGCCAACCGCATCATGGTGTCGCCGATGTGCCAGTACTCGGCCGAGGAGGGCGTCGCCACCGACTGGCATTTCACGCACATCAACATGCTGGCGCTGTCGGGCGCGGCGATGGTCTGTATCGAGGCGACCCATGTGGAGCCGATCGGCCGCATCACGCCCGGCTGTCTCGGGCTGTGGGACGACGCGACCGAAGCGGCGCTGAAGCCGATCCTGGCGTCGGTGCGCAAACATTCGCACACGGCGGTCGCGATGCAACTCGCCCACGCCGGACGTAAGGGATCGAGTCACAAACCGTGGGATGGCGGCCAGCAGATTCCCCTGGCCGAGGGCGGGTGGCAGACGGTCGCCCCGTCGGCCATTGCGCACAAGGATGGCGAGCTGGCGCCCGAGGCGCTCGATGCCGCGGGCCTGGCCCGCATCCGCGCCGCGTTCGTTTCCGCAGCGCAACGCGCCGACCGCCTCGGCATCGACGCGATCGAGCTTCACGGCGCGCATGGCTATCTGCTGCATCAATTCCTGTCGCCGATCGCCAACCAGCGCAGCGACGCCTATGGCGGCTCGCTGGAGAACCGCATGCGGTTTCCGCTCGAAGTGTTCGATGCCGTTCGCGGCGCATTCCCGGCCGACAAGCCGGTCGGTATGCGTGTCTCGGCGACCGACTGGGTCGACGGCGGCTGGGATCTCGACCAGACCATTGCCTTTGCGCAGGAGTTGAAACGCCGCGGCGTGGATTGGATCGACGTGTCGTCGGGCGGCGTCTCGCCGTTGCAGAAGATCACGCTCGGCCCCGGCTATCAGGTGCCGTTCGCGGAAGCCGTCAAGCAGGCGACGGGACTTCCCACCATGGCGGTCGGTCTCATCACCGAGGCGCGGCAAGCCGAGGAGATCGTCGCCTCAGGGAAGGCCGACATGGTCGCGCTCGCCCGCGGCATGCTCTACGATCCGCGCTGGGGCTGGCATGCCGCGGCCGAACTCGGCGGCCAGGTCTCCGTGCCTCCGCAATATTGGCGCTCGCAGCCGTCGACGCAGAAGGAGCTGTTCGGCAAGACGACGTTCGGCGCACGCTAGGTCACGACGCGCTGCTTCGGATCGCATCGCGTGATCGCATCATCCTTTGCGACACGATCATTTCGGAAAGCGAGTAGTTGCTTTCCGGATCCTGTCCGGCCGACCTGCAACATCTTGTAACGATCCTCGAGTCCAGGTAATACATAGCGACCTGCACAACCGCACTGTCCGGCGCAACTCTCAGCAGTCCTTCGGCGTAACGTGTCGAACCCGAGTCTCCAGGACGAATTCGAGCGCGCTGGCGTGTGGCGTCGGGCAGCGGCGCTGTTCATCGATGCGCTGCTGGTCGCGATCCTCCTGCAGGCCGCCGCGATCGTTCTGTTCCCGCTGACCCATGGCAGGGTGCAGTTTGCCGACGGCATCTACGCGACGACCTGCAGCAAGCGCGAGGCCGTGCCGGATGGCGTGGCGATCCCGCCGCAGTTCAATCCCAACGTGATCCTCGACTGCCAGCAGCACCTGTTCGGATTGCCGTCGGCAAGGATCCTGCGCGTGGCGCGGGTCACCAAGGATGGGGCGATCACCAAGGAAATTCATGTCGACAGCATGCTCGATGCGGACGGCGTGCCGGTCAAGGGGCTGTCGCTCGGGATCGTTCTGCTGCCCCTGCTGCTCGGCTGGCGCTTCATGCTCGATGGCCGGCGCGGGACCCCGGGCCGCCGGATCTGCCGCATCCGGCTGGTCTCGGACAACGGGGCCGGTCCGCCGTCCGCGCGCGCCGCCCGGCGACGCTATGCGATGCTGCTGCTGATCTTCGCTCCGGTGATCGTCTGGGCACTGGCGCAGTCCTTCACGGCGGTCACCGCGCTTCCTGAGAATCTCCTGGTCGGGATGGCGGTCGCCGTCCTTTGTCCGCCTCTGATCGTGGGTCTGGCCGCTTTGCGGCAGGTCTATGTGCGGACGGAGACGTGGTACGATCGCTTTGCCGGCACGCGCGTGGTTCGCGTCGGACGGGATCGCCTGCCGATGACGGCGGTGACCGGCGTCATGGCGCCGGCGACGGGCCCCCTGCGGCAGAGCTACATCATGCGGCATTGGCGTGGCCAGTTGTCGCTGCCGCTGTCGTACTGGGTCAACGGGATGCTGCTCGGGTGTCTCGCCGGTTTCGCGATCGCCGCCGCGGGCGCCTTGCTGTTCGATGGCGAACTCGATGGCCGCCCGGTCGCCGGGCTGATTGGGGCCCTGGCGATTTGGCTCACCCTGGCGCTGCTGATGCTCTGGCAGAACGTCGGCATCTGGCGATCGGCGAAGGCCTATCGCGCGTCCGGGGGACGCGGCTGGGACGTCGTCGCCAAAGGGATGGTCGTGCTCGCCATTGGCGCAGGGCTCTGGAATTTCGTCAGCTACGGCCTGCCGCAGATCGCCGAAATCGAGGACGTCGCAACGGGCGACCAGCGCATGGGTCCGCATCGATTCCAGGTGCTGGCCTATGGCGAGATGCTGGAATTTGCCGGCGGCATCAAGTTTGGCGTCGCCCGAGAGATGGCGGACCTGCTCGATGCGATGCCCGACGTGAAGACGGTACGCCTCAATTCGCAGGGCGGCCGGATCCGCGAGGCGCAGCGCATGTCGGACCTCATCAAGGCGCGGGGACTGTCCACGCTGGTCGAGCAGAACTGCCTCTCGGCCTGCACGATCGTCTTCCTTGGCGGCACCGATCGGGCGATCATGTGGAATGCGCGACTAGGTTTCCATCAACCGTTTTATCGCGGGCTGAGGGCCGCCGATCGCCGCGCCGCGATCGAACTGGAGGAGAGCCGACTTCAGAAGTTCGGCCTCAGCCGCGACTTCGCAGTCCGCGCCAACCAGGCTGAGCCGAGCTCGATGTGGTATCCCGAGACGCGTGAGCTGCTGCGCGAGAACGTTGCCACGCGCATCGTGGGAGGCCCGCCGAGTCCGGCCGCGACGACGCCATCTTCGCCCTTTACGTCGATGCAGCAAGGCGCGGCGCCTCGGGCCGCCGTGATTCCCGCGGACGTGCTGGATCGTTTTCGCACCAAGCCTGCATCCTCCTCCGCGGACGTCAAGTAAGCCCACGGCCGCGCAGGCCCGTCCATGACGTTGTTAGTCATGCGCGGCTGGGCGATGATCATGCGCGCATCGCGTGCTATGCTTGGTGGCGCGCAACGATGCGTGCAGCGCAATGGAAAACAATAACAGCGAGAGGAAAGCGCCATGGAGATCGGATATTTCACGATGCCCTCGCATCCGCCGGAGTGCGGATTGAAGGAGGGCCACGATTGGGACCTGCAGGTCCTGCGCTGGCTCGATGAGCTCGGTTATCAGGAAGCCTGGATCGGCGAGCATCACACCGCGCCCTGGGAACCGCACCCGTCACCCGATCTGCTGCTCGCGCAGGCCTTTCGCGAAACCAGGAACATCCGCCTGGGGCCCGGCGGCTTCCTGCTGCCCTATCATCATCCGGCCGAACTCGCCAACCGCGTCGCGATGCTCGATCATCTGTCCGAAGGCCGGCTCAATTTCGGCATTGCCGCATCCGGCCTGCCGAGCGACTGGGCGATGTTCAACGTCGACGGCATGAGCGGCCAGAACCGCGAGATGACGCGCGAGGCGCTGGAGATCATCCTGCGGCTGTGGAGCGAGCCGGCGCCGTTCACCCATAAGGGCAAATACTGGACGGTGACCAAGCCGGAAGTGATGTTCGATTTCCTCAAGCCGCACCTCAAGCCGATCCAGGCGCCGCATCCGCCGATCGGCGTCGCCGGGCTGTCGAAGAACTCCGACACGCTGAAGCTCGCCGGGGAGCGCGGCTTCATTCCGATGAGCCTCAACCTCAACCCGGCCTATGTGTCGTCGCACTGGGACTCGGTCGAGGCCGGCGCCGCCAAGTCCGGCCGCACGCCCAATCGCAACGATTGGCGGCTGGTACGCGAGGTGTTCGTTGCCGACACCGACGAGGAAGCCTGGCGTCTGTCTTCCGGCGACATGATGGGGCGGATGATGGGCGAATACTTCCTGCCCCTGCTCGGCCATTTCGGCTTCAAGGACTATCTGAAGCATGCTCCCGACGTGCCGGACTCCGACGTCACCGTGGACTATTGCGCCAAGCGCAACTGGATCATCGGCTCGCCGGCCACGGTGACCGAGAAGATCGAGAAGATCTGGCACGAGGTCGGCGGCTTCGGAACGCTCTGCGTGTTCGGCTTCGACTACAAGCACAAGCCGGAAGCCTGGCACAACTCGTTGCGCCTGTTGAAGCAGGAGGTGCTGCCGAGGTTGCGCCATCTCAATGTCGGCATGACCAAGGCTGCTTAACAAGGCTGCCTAACAAGGCGACCTAATATTCCGCTCGCCGACATTCGCTGGCCCGGACAAGGTCAGCGGATGCAGGCGCCGCGGAAAACTAGCTAAAATTTTCGTGCGAGTGGAGCTTCGGATTTGACGCCCGGGTGACGGTCTTGCCGTTAGAGGACCCGGGTGCCAAATCCGCCGCACGGTGTGGCGGATCCGACTTCGGGGGCAGGTCATGCGGTTTCGCGTCCGGAAGTTTGCCCATATTCTCGAACGCTCGGGGCTCGCCTTGGCCGGCGCGGCCTGCGGCGTCTTCGTCGGAGCCCATGTCGGCTCCAGCGTGCCGTTGCTGACCACCCAGGGCTTCCTGGTCGCGATGATGTTGTCCGGCGCGTTGGGATTCTACCTCGGCATCGACACGCCGCAGCTTCCGTTTCATCCGCCCGATCACGACGCGCAGGGGACGAACAAGATCGATACGGCCGAGTTTCTGAGTGCCGTCGGAACCTTTCTCGCCACGCTCACCGCGTTCTTTTCCGTCAGCATCATCATTCTCCGCGACGATCCGCATATCCTCTGGACCTCGCTGATCATGGTCGGCTGGATCATCGGCGTGATCATGCAGATCGTCGCCGGCGCGATCGCTCGCATGCGGCAATGACGACACTGTCCATATTTTGGGCGGTGCTTGTCGTCTCTTTCAGCTTGCGACGGCAATCGCGACCATGTGAGCCTTCGCCTTAAGGGGGCTCGACCTGCGACGATCATCGGCTGCGGCGCAATGCACGGCCGATACAGGTCCTGATGGCGTTTCCAACGCGTCGTCAGTGCGACAATCGGAGCCCGTTTTCATGACGCTGCGCGTGGGGTGATCCAACAATCCATGCGCCCAGAGCAAGCGTCACGTCAGAGGCCGCATGGCGATGGCGTGCGCGTTGGCGCGCTAGATGCATTGCGGTCGGCACTCACATTTTGGGAAGTTCATCATGTTGAAACGGGTGTTGCTGGGTATTCTCGTCGGGTGCGGCCTGTCTGCGGCGCAAGCCGAGGAGCCGAAGATGGGCGGGGTCGTCAATGCGGTGATCCAGCCCGAGCCGCCCGGCCTGATGCTGGCGATGGTGCAGAACGGCCCGACCCAGATGGTATCGGGCAACATCTTCGAAGGCCTGCTGCGCTACAGCCCGAAGCTCGAGCCGCTGCCCGGCCTGGCCGAGAGCTGGACCATCAGCCCGGACGCCAAGGTCTACACCTTCAAGCTGAAGAAGGGCGTGACCTGGCATGACGGCAAGCCGTTCACCTCGGCCGACGTGCTGTTCTCGATCGAGATGCTGAAGCAGACGCATGCGCGCGCCCGCAACAATCTCGTGATGGTCGAGAAGGTCGAGGCGCCCGATGATCTCACGGTGGTGTTCACCCTGAAGGAGCCGTTCGGCCCCTTCCTCGGCATCTTCGAGGTCGGCTCGCTGCCGATGGTGCCGAAGCATCTCTACGAGGGCACCGACTACAAGACCAATCCGAACAACAACGCGCCCATCGGCACCGGCCCCTTCATGTTCAAGGAGTGGCAGAAGGGCTCGTTCATCCGCATGGTGAAAAATCCGAACTACCATGAGAAGGGCAAGCCCTATCTCGACGAGGTCTACTGGCAGATCATTCCGGACGCGGCGGCGCGCGCCGTCGCCTTCGAGACCGGCAAGGTCGACGTGCTGCCGGGCGGCTCGATCGAGAATTTCGACGTGCCGCGCGTCTCGAAGCTGCCGGGCGCCTGCGTCACCGGCGCCGGCTGGGAATTCTTCTCGCCGCTGTCGTTTATGTGGCTCAACAACCGCAATCCGGTCCTGGCCAACAAGAAGGTCCGGCAGGCGATCATGTACGCGATCGATCGCGACTTCGCCAAGGACGTGATCTGGAACGGCCTCGGCAAGGTCGCGACCGGCCCGTCGGCCTCGACCATCAAGTTCTACACCGACGACGTGCCGAAATATCCGTATGATCCGGCCAAGGCCAAGGCGCTGCTCAAGGAGGCCGGCTACAAGGGCGAGAAGATCCGCATGCTGCCGCTGGCCTATGGCGAGACCTGGCAGCGCTGGGGCGAGGCGGTGAAGCAGAACCTGCAGGATGTCGGCATGACGATCGAGACGATCGCGACCGATGTGCCCGGCGGCAACCAGAAGATCATGGACTGGGACTACGACCTCGCGTTCACCTACGTCTACCAGTATGGCGATCCCGCGCTCGGCGTCTCCCGCAACTACCTGACCTCGGCGATCGCCAAGGGCCAGCTGTTCAACAACGTCGAGGGGTACTCCAACCCGGAGGTCGACAAGCTGTTCGCCGAAGGCGCGACCGCGCCGACCGACGCCCAGCGCAAGGCGGCCTATGACAAGGTGCAGAAGATCCTGGTCGAGGATGTCCCCGTGGCCTGGCTGCTCGAGCTGCAGTTCCCGACCATCACCAAATGCAAGGTCAAGAACCTGATCACGACCGGCGTCGGCGTCAACGACGGCTTCCGCGACGCCTGGCTCGACAAATGATTGAGGTGCTGGGCTGTTGCGACGTCTGATCCTGAAGTTCGTTACTCCGTCATGCCCGGGCTTGTCCCGGGCATCCACGTGGTTCTCAGCATGCCGGACGACGTGGATGGCCGGGACACGCCCGGCCATGACGACGTTGAGGCAGACGAGCGCAAAAATCCGATGATAAACGATAGCCCTGTGTCCGCAGCGGTGTGCGCTGTGCCCCAGGTGCTCCACCTGCTTCTTGAGCTGACCATCACGGGCCCTCTATGCTCTCCTTCATCGCCCAGCGCGTCGCGAAGGGCGTCATCGTCCTTCTCGCCATCATCGTGCTGAACTTCTTCCTGATCCGGCTGGCGCCGGGCGATCCCGCCGTCGTCATGGCCGGCGAAGCCGGCGCCTCCGATGAGATGTTCGTCGCGCAATTGCGCGAGAAGTTCGGCCTCGACCGGCCCCTGCCGGAGCAGCTTCTCATCTACGTCAAGGGCATCGCCACGCTCGATCTCGGCTTCTCGTTTCGCCAGCAGGCGCCGGTCGCCAAGCTGATCGGCGAGCGGCTGCCCGCGACCCTGCTGCTGACGCTGTCCGCATTCGCGATCTCGCTCGCGCTCGGCGTGCTGTTCGGCGCGTTGGCGGCGCGCTTCGCCGGCACCTTCCTCGATACGGCCATTACCGTGCTCGCGCTGGTGTTCTATGCGACGCCGCTGTTCTGGATCGCGCTGATCGCGATCCTGCTGTTCTCCGTCTGGGTCGATTGGCTGCCGAGCTTCGGCTACGAGACGGTCGGCGCCGGCTATACGGGCCTGCGCCACGCGCTCGACGTCGGCGCGCATCTGGTGATGCCGGCGGCCACGCTCGGGCTGTTCTTCATGGCCACCTACACCCGCATGACCCGCGCCTCGATGCTCGAGGTCAAGCGGCTCGACTTTGTCAAGACCGCCCGCGCCAAGGGCTTGCGTGACGGTGTCATCCTGCGCCGCCACGTGCTGCGCAATGCGCTGCTGCCGGTGGTGACGCTCGCGGGCGTCCACGCCGGCACGCTGGTCGGCGGCGCGGTGCTGACCGAGACGGTGTTCGCCTGGCCGGGCATCGGCCGGCTGATGTATGACGCGCTGATCCAGCGCGACTACAACCTGTTGCTCGGCGTGTTCGTGGTGTCCTCGGCGATGGTGCTGATCTTCAATCTCGTCACCGACCTCGTCTACCGCCTGGTCGACCCGCGCATCGAGTTCGCGTCATGAAGCAGTTCTGGCGCACCATGCTGCGCAGCCCCAGCGGAATCATCGGGCTCGTCATTCTCGTCCTGGCAATCCTGATCGCCGTCGCCGGGCCTTTGTACTTCCCCAATTCGCCCTGGCGCATGGTGCAGCGGCCGTTCGTGCCGCCCTTCACCTTGGCAAAGGTTCCGCTCGGCACCGACGCGCTCGGCCGTGACGTGCTCGCGGGCCTGATTTTCGGCGCGCGCGTCTCGCTGCTGGTCGGCCTGGTCTCGACGCTCATGGCGCTGGTCGTGGGCGTGCCGCTCGGCGCCATCGCCGGCTATTTCGGCGGCCGTGTCGACGACGCCCTGATGCGCTTCACCGAGTTCTTCCAGACCATTCCGAGCTTTGCGCTCGCGATCGTGCTGGTCGCGATCCTGCAGCCCTCGATCTATTCGATCGTCGCCGCCATCGGCCTCGTCAGCTGGCCGCCGGTGGCGCGTCTGGTGCGCGGCGAGGTGCTGTCCTTGCGCACCCGCGAATATGTCCAGGCGGCGATCGTGACCGGCCAGAGCAATTCATGGATCATCTGGCGCGAGATCCTGCCCAATGCGCTGTCGCCGGTGATCGTGCTGGCCTCGCTGATGGTCGCGACCGCGATCCTCTTGGAGTCCTCGCTGTCGTTTCTCGGCCTCGGCGATCCCAATCTGATCTCCTGGGGCTACATGGTCGGCGCCGGCCGCACGGTCATCCGCCAGGCGTGGTGGATCACGGTGTTTCCCGGCGTTGCCATCCTGCTGTCGGTGCTCGGCCTCAATCTGATCGGCGAGGGATTGAACGACGCCCTCAATCCGCGCCTGTCGCGCGAGGGCAGGTGAGAATGGCTGATCAAGGGTCTCGTATGGTGGGCAAAGGCGCAACGCGCCGTGCCCACCGATTGTCGTTCTCGTTTGCTGATGGTGGGCACGGTGCGGCAGCGAGCAGTGCAAACAAGGCGCAGCATCGGCGCGCCTTTGCCGACCCTACGGTGCCGGCGGTGGTTAGCAATGTCTGATCCTGTGGTCGCGATCAAGAACCTGCGCATCGCCTTGCCCCAGAGCGGCGAGCGCGCGCATGCGGTCGATGGCGTGTCGTTCGATCTCACGGCCGGCAAGATCGTCTGCGTGGTCGGCGAGTCCGGCTCGGGCAAGTCGATGTGCGCACATGCGCTGCTCGGGCTGCTGCCCGACACGGTGAAGGTCGAAGGCGGCGAAATTCGTTTCGAGGGCCGCGACCTGCTCACCGTCGACGAGGACGGCTGGCGCGATTTGCGCGGGCGGCGCATCGCGATGGTGTTCCAGGAGCCGATGACCGCGCTCAATCCGCTGATGCGCATCGGCGATCAGCTGATGGAGGTGTTCGAGGCGCACGATCTGCTGACGCCCAGGGAGCGCCGCGCCAAGGCGCTGGCGCTGGTGCGCGAGGTCGGACTGCCGGATCCCGAACGCATCATCCGCGCCTATCCGCATCAGCTCTCCGGCGGCCAGCGCCAACGTGCGATGATCGCGATGGCGCTCGCGCTCGAGCCGGCCGTGCTCGTCGCCGACGAGCCGACCACGGCGCTCGACGTCACCACGCAGGCGCAGATCCTCAAGCTGATCCGCAACCTGCAGGCCAGCCACAACATGGCGGTGATGTTCATCACCCATGATTTCGGCGTCGTCGCCGATATCGCCGATCAGGTCGTGGTGTTGCGTCACGGCAAGGTGGTGGAGGAGGGCACGGCGGCGACCGTGCTCGGTAACCCGCAGCACGACTACACCAAGGCGCTGCTTGCCGCGGTGCCGTCCTTCGATCCGCCGCCGCGCGCGACGCGCGAGGATGCACCAAGGGCGGTCGAGGTGATCGGCCTCGACAAGACCTATGTGACGCCGACCGGCTGGTTCCGTCCGAAGCGCGAGACGCGCGCTGCGCATGCGGTGAATTTCGCGATCCATCAAGGCGAGACGCTCGGCCTCGTCGGCGAATCCGGCTCGGGCAAATCGTCGGTGGCGCGGCTCGTGATGCGGCTGATCGAGGCCGATCGCGGCACGGTGCGGATCGGCGACGTCGATCTCACGGCGCTGGAGGGCCGCGCACTACGCGCGCAACGCCATCGCATCCAGATGATCTTCCAGGATCCGTTCGCCTCGCTCAATCCGCGCCGCAAGGTCGGTCGCATCATCGCCGACGGCATGGTCGCGCGCGGCACGCCGCTCGAGGCCGCGCTGAAGCGCGCGCAGGAATTGTTGGGTCTGGTCGGGCTCGATGCGGGGGCCATCGGCCGCTACCCGCATGAATTCTCGGGCGGTCAACGCCAGCGCATCGGCATTGCCCGCGCGCTGGCGCTGGATCCCGAAATCATCGTCGCCGACGAGGCGGTGTCGGCGCTCGACGTCTCCGTGCAGGCGCAGGTGCTGCGCCTGCTGGAAGACCTGAAGGCGGGGCTCGGCCTGTCGATGCTGTTCATCACGCATGATCTGCGCGTCGCCGCGCAGATCTGCGATCGCATCGCCGTGATGCAGAGGGGCGAGATCGTCGAGCTCAAGCCGACCGCCGCCCTGTTCGCCAATCCGGAGCACGCCTATACGCGCGAGTTGCTCGCGGCCGTGCCCGGACGACGCCATGAGGTGGCGTAGTTGCGTGGCACGACGTGGTGCCGTGAACGATCAGCGGTCCTGGATCGAACTCGCCGTGCGCGCGGGAGCAGCACTCGCGGCGCCGGCGGACGTCGCCGGCAACCCGGCGCGGGACCGCGGCGGCAGCACCTTCTTGACGGGCGCGGGCAGCAGACCTTCGCGGATGGCCTGCTTGCGCGCGACCTTGCGGTGGCGGCGGATGGCGTCGGATTTTTCGCGGGTCTTGCGTTCCGACGGCTTCTCATAGGATCGGCGGCGCTTCATCTCGCGGAAGACACCCTCACGCTGCATCTTCCGTTTCAGGATGCGCAACGCCTTCTCGACGTCGTTGTCACGAACAAGAACCTGCAAAAGCTTCCTCCTATTCTTCATCTCGATCGATGAAATCATACGGGCGAAGTCGATCGTGCGGCGCTCACGCGGCGCTGCGTGTCACGAGCGGGGCGGCTTCAGTGGAATGAGCTGCGCGCTTGAGACATCGTGATCTCCTTCGCGGGAAGGCGGGAGCGCGACATGTCTCTCAGCCATCGATGGCCGGGCCTTTACCGATGGTCCGGCCAAGATAGGACGTGGCGGCGGGGAACGCCAGCGTGTTGGTCGCGAGGCTCGCCCGGCAAAACAAATTCCCCCTCGGCCTTGTATTTTCGCGAAAAGTCTCTACCTTGCGGTTGTTCGATTAGCCGCTGTGCCTTTCTGAATGTGCCCGCGGGCTATTTCCCAAAGTCATCGCTCAGTCTTAGTTGAATGAGATCGCGTGATGGTCGCGCGATGATTGCTTTGGAGAAAGACATGCCGCAGGGTACCGTTAAGTGGTTCAATGGCCAGAAGGGCTTTGGCTTCATTCAGCCGCAGGACGGCGGAACTGACGTGTTCGTTCACATCAGCGCCGTCGAGCGTGCTGGTCTGGGTGGCCTGGCCGAAGGTCAGAAGGTCAATTACGACGTCAAGACCGACAAGATGCGCGGCAAGACCAGCGCAGAAAATCTCTCGCTGATCTGATCAGCTTGATACAATCGCATTGGGCCATTTCACGGATGTACTGAAATGGCTGGACTGCCCGCTCGATCTGATGATTGGGCGGGCTGCTCGCGTTTCTGCACTGACTTGGTACTCGACTGACTTGGTACTCGACTGGCCCGGTACGCGAGCGGATTCGTGCTCGCGTGGCTTGGTGCTTTAATCATGTGATGCTTTGCACGGGGATCGGTCAATGGCAGTGAAGAGAGCGTCGGCGCCTTCGGCTGAAAGCATCGCCCGCGCGCAGCGCCGGCAGGTCGCCCAGGAAGAGGGCGCCAAGGCGATGGTGGACGCGGATCAGCGCGCGGCCGCGGTCCGCAAGAACATGGAGCGGCTGCGCGCGCTGAGGCTCGCCAAGGAGGCCGAGGATGCAGAGGCCGACCGCCTTGCGCCGCCCGCACCGACCCCCAGGCGGCGGAAGAAGGTGGCGCGATAGCGTGACCCGGCGGCGGTGTCGCCCGTCGTCATTCTCTGCGTTTGCACTTGAGATCCGCGTTTAGCGTACAGATTCACCGTCTTGCCGAGGAGGCTGACGTGGCCCCATCCACCGCGCCAAACGTTCGTATCGCAAAGGATGATTCAGGCGACGGAGGAAAGACGATCGCGTTCGCACTCGCGATCGGTTCCACGCGGCAGGTCTGTCATCTCGAAACCAGCTTCTGCACCCGCAATCAGGCGCTCGCCTATCTGCAGCGAAATCGGACGGCGTTCGAGCAGCGTGCCCGTGAGCTGTTCGCGCGCGGCGAACTCACTGACGGCGTGATTCATCTGAAGATGATCTGAAATCTGCTGCAAAGCGGTTCGGGGCGGTGCGGTTTCGCTGCTCTCCGCGCGCAATTCCGTCCTTCGCTATTCCGCCTTCGGCTTCACCGGCAACGGTACTCGCTCATACGAAGCCGGCAGATTGACCGGCCGGTAGTCCGTGGATTCCGCGATCCGCATCAGCACGCTTTCGTGGATGAAGGCGCCGTCGGGAATGAACCGCGGCTCGCAATCGGGAATGTAGAACCCGAAATGCGCCTTGCGTTCCGGCCATTCCTTGTACGTCGCGCTCTTGGGCAGCCATTCGAGCAGCCGCCAGGCTGGCGTCATCGAGTTGTGCAGGGGCCCTTGGATGCCCGGCGGAACATATTTGAACGGGCTGTTCTTGCGCTGGATGCCCCAGCCGAGTTGATTCACTGTTCGTGGGTTGACCGCGAGCCCGGCCTCGACCGCTTCGTCGATCATCCACAGCAGCGGATATTTGGAGGCCGCCGACTGCGCCTCGGGATAGCCGCCGCCGACGTCGCAATGCACGCCTGCGAACCACACCTGCTTGGCGTCCTGCGGCCTTGCCTGCGCCTTGTTGAAGCGGTTCGGCGTGAACATCTGCGGCATGTTCCAGGGCTTGAGCCGAAACATGCAGCGCCGCTCGTCCATCGCCGCGGCCTGGCGGAAGATCCTCACGCTCGGATTCTGGATCGTGAAGGCGAGCTCTTCGAGGCTCGGCAGCGCGAACAGGCGGTCGGTCCGCGGCACGATCACGCTCGCCACCGTGTCCCACACGCCGACGAAATGGATCGTCGGCCAGCGCGTCGAGGTGATGCGCGCGAACTGCGCGGCCTGATCGTCGCGGCTTTCCGGGACCGGTCCCTCCTCCTCGGTGCTCTCGACCTCGTGGGTGACGCCTCGCCCGGCCTGCGGATTGTCGGAGGAGTATTTCTTGTAAGCGATGACGCCGGAGCCTGCGAGATTGACCTGCTCGGGGGAGATCAGTCCGACCTTGTGGATCAGGCCTGCCAGGACGCGCACGGTATAGGCGCCGCGCGAGAAGCCGAACAGGAAGATGCGGTCGCCGTCCTGATAGTGCGTGGCGAGAAAGCAGTAGGCGTTGATGACGTTGTCGTCGAGGCCGTAGCCGGTCGCGAGCCCGAGCACGAGATTGAAGTTCGCCTTGAAGCGATGCCAGCTGTCGGGCTGCGTCAGCGTGCCGACGCCAGGATCATAGAAGACGGCCTGATGCGGCGTGGTCTTGTCAGTCTTGCGCAGACAGCGATAGAGCTTGAGGACATTCGAGATGTTTTCGCTGATCTCGTTACCGGTGCCGTCGCAACAGATGACAATATTCTTCATGGCAAAGGAATGTCCGGGATAATGCTACCAGAGCGAGTGTAGAGCATCCGGTTGGGATTGGGGAGTAGACTTTCGCCGCTCGGGGCCGGCTCCGCATGATGCCGATGGATGTCGGCTCGAATTCGTGCGGAGCTTGAACGCACCGCGCGAGCGCTGCCGTCGATGACCTTCTATCACTCCGGAATTTTGTACGGCGCCTTCGCTGTGACGAGAATACGGCTCGCTTGGCTGCGCGCTGCGGCATCGCCGGAGAAGAGAACCAAAGCGCATGGGATTTCACCTTGGTTGCGGTTGAAGCTGCAGATTGACCAGGATGGTGAGCGACGGCGCGGGCCGGACACTGCGGAGAGCTGCCGCCAGATCATGCCGTTCGATGGGCGCGCGGAAGGCTGCGGCACGGCTGGAGACGATGACGTTTCGCCAAACGAAAACGGCCGGGTCCTGCGACCCGGCCGTTCCGTTAGCTCACGTCGCCGAAAGCTGCGCGCGATGCGCACAGCTTCAGCGCAAGACGCTCAGCTCGCCTTGGCGGCCGGCGCTGTGTCCGCCGCCTTCTTCTCGATGGCGCGCTTCAACTCGAGGGCGCGCGGCGACAGCACCGCGGCGTTGGCCTTGCGCAGATAGGCGTCGAGGCCGCCATTGTGGTCGACGCTCTTGATCGCGTTGGTCGAGACGCGCAGGCGCACGTTGCGGCCGAGTGCATCCGAGATGAAGGTCACGTTGCACAGGTTCGGCAGGAAGCGCCGCTTGGTCTTGATGTTCGAATGGCTCACCTTGTGGCCAACCTGGGGGCCCTTGGCCGTCAGTTCACAGCGCCGCGACATGGCAATAAATCCTCTCTCATCCCCGCACCCTTCGTCCACCTGTGTGTTGGTGGGCCGTGTCGGTGGGCCGCGGGGGTCCAAAACTCGTCCAGCTCGTCTCTGGGAGATGCGGTCCTATAGGGGGGATGCGGCTTTTCGTCAAGGTTTTGAAGGCCGCAGCAAATCGCTGGTGTGCCGGGGCGCCAAAGCCGGTGACCGGCGCCGTTGCGCGGCCGATACTGCCTCCGCATGGTGTCCGAGCGGCCGATGGGCGTAAAAGCGGGCGTATAATCAAGGGTATAGCCCCCCGCTTAGACCATATAAACGGCGTATTCGGGCGAGATGGATGATGGTAACCCGTGAACGATCCCCAGTGCCGGACAGACGGCGTGCTTGGCGGGGTGCCGGAGATTTGTGCGTGACTCCGGGCGGGGCTGATAATGGTCGTTCAGGTGCCGTCCAGGCGCAAAGTGCTGGACAAACCGACATTGACGGACGGTTCGCGTTGTTCGAAGGCGTTTTTGGCTTAAGTAGCAAGGACGGCGCGCCGGATCGGTCCGGTGCTGAGGCAGGCGGATCGGCAGGATCATCCCTCACGTGACCAACATTTCGTCTTCCCTTCTCTCCTCCCGGCGCCTGATCGCGGCCGCCTCGGCCCTTTGCCTGGTGCTGCTGGTGCAGACCGCTCAGGCCCAGGCCCGGCTCGACGCGCAATACGAGGCGTCGCTGGCCGGCATTCCCATCGGCAAGGGCACCTGGGCGGTCGAGATCGGTGACGATCAGTATGGCGCGTCGGCCCAGGGCGGCACCGCCGGCCTGCTGAAGAGCTTCTCGCAAGGTTCGGGCAACGGTTCGGTGCAGGGCCGTGTCGTCAATGGCGCGCTGGTCGGCCAGAGCTACCAGGCCTCCACCACCGCCGGAAAGAAGTCCGAGCAGATCCGCATCAATCTGCTGAATGGCAACGTCAAGGATTCCACCATCGAGCCGGCACCGCCGGTCGATCCCGATCGCATTCCGGTGACGGACGCGCACAAGCGCGGCGTGCTCGATCCGATGACGGCCTCGCTGCTGCGCGTGCCCGGCAATGGCGAATTGCTGTCGCCGGAGTCGTGCCGCGGCGCCGCGCCGGTGTTCGACGGCCGCATGCGCTACGAGCTCAAGCTCGACTACAAGCGCATGGAGAACGTCAAGGCGGAGAAGGGCTATCGCGGCCCGGCGCTGGTGTGCGCGGTCTACTTCACGCCGGTCGCGGGCTACATCCCGGACCGGCCGGTCGTGAAATACCTGGCGCAGGCCCGCAACATGGAAATCTTCTTCGTGCCGATCGCGGGCACGCGCGTCCTGGTGCCTTTCCGGGTCGTGATCCCGACCTCGTTCGGCACCGCGATGCTGGAGGCGACCTCCTTCATCACGCAGCCGACGCCGCACGTCGCCAAGACGCAATAGCGCGCGGCAATTACCTCGCTGCAGGCCTCGTGCATGTCGCTCCCGGCAGCCTTTGCCAGGAGCTCGCATGAATCCGTTTGACTCTGTGCCGATTCTGATTCGACTCCGGACCAGCAGAGAACGCGCCGGTTCCATCGCAAAAGCGTTGCTTGTCGAGCCCGGCAAAACTTGATCTAGTGCCGGCCTTATTGCAGGGCGCGAGATGTTGCGGTGAACGAAGCCGGAAGGACGACAGAGTCAGCGATTCCTTCGCGATTCGTTCTCAAGGCGTTCCGAAGCTTAAGCTGCGTCACCATATGCGTCACAATGTGAGACAGGAGTGGGGATCGCAGCCTCCTTGAAAACCGAGAACTCCGCATTCATCGCGCTTGAACGGCGCGCCTTCAACGCCGGCTTCGAGACCCAAATTTAACGAATGGCTTTTTCGTCTTCTTCGGCTGGCTCGCCTTTCGAGCGCATGTCCGACCGTGCTCCTGGAAGCGGCGTCACTGCCGTGCTCGGTCCCACCAACACCGGCAAGACCCATCTTGCGATCGAGCGCATGCTCGCGCATTCCTCCGGCATCATCGGTCTGCCGCTGCGGCTGCTCGCGCGCGAGGTCTATAACAAGATCGTCGATCGCGTCGGCAGTGAGGCCGTGGCGCTAATCACCGGCGAGGAGAAGATCAAGCCGAAGAACCCGCGCTACTGGGTCTCGACCGTCGAGGCGATGCCGCGGGATATCGACGTCTCGTTCCTCGCCGTCGACGAGATCCAGATCGCTGCCGATCTGGAACGCGGGCACGTCTTCACCGATCGCATTCTCAACCGGCGTGGCCGCGACGAGACGCTGCTGCTGGGGGCTGCGACGATGCGCCCCATCATCGAACGGCTGCTGCCGGGCGTCTCCACGGTGACGCGGCCGCGGCTCTCGCAGCTCGAATTCGCCGGCGACCGCAAGATCACGCGACAGCCGCGCCGGACTGCGATCGTCGCCTTCTCCGCCGACGAGGTCTATGCGATCGCGGAATTGATCCGCCGCCAGCATGGCGGAGCAGCCGTCGTGCTGGGCTCGCTGTCGCCGCGCACCCGCAACGCCCAGGTTGCGATGTTCCAGAACGGCGACGTCGACTATCTCGTTGCCACCGATGCCATCGGCATGGGCCTCAATCTCGACGTCGACCATGTCGCTTTTGCCTCCGACCGCAAATATGACGGCTATCAATTCCGCCGGCTGACGCCGTCGGAATTTGCCCAGATTGCAGGCCGCGCCGGGCGTGCCACACGCAACGGCACCTTCGGCACCACCGGGCGTTGTGCGCCGTTCGAGCCCGAACTCGTCAACGCGCTGCAGAACCACACCTTCGATACAGTGAAGGTGCTGCAATGGCGCAATTCGAAGCTGGATTTCTCCTCGCTGAGCGCGCTGCAGGTGTCGCTGGCGCTCGCGCCGGGGCATGAGGCACTGACGCGCGCGCCGGCCGCGGAGGATCTGCGCGTGCTCGACCACGCCGCCCGCGACGCCGAGGTCCGCGATATGGCGCATGGCGCTGCCGCGGTCGAGCGTCTATGGGAAACCTGCCAGATTCCCGACTATCGCCGGCTGTCGCCGGCCGCGCATGCGGAGCTGGTGACCACCCTGTTCGGCTTCCTGATGCAGAAGGGACGCATTCCCGATGCCTGGTACGCCGCCCAGGTCGATCAGGCCGACCGCGTCGATGGCGATATCGACACGCTGTCGGGGCGAATTGCCCAAATTCGCACCTGGACCTTCGTCGCCAACCGGCCGGATTGGCTGCGGGACCCCGATCATTGGCAGGGGATTGCCCGCGAACTTGAAAATAAATTGTCAGACGCCCTTCATGAACGGCTCACGGAGCGTTTCGTTGATCGTCGTACCAGTGTATTGATGCGGCGCCTGCGGGAGAACAGTGTTTTGAATACGGAAATCGGCAAGACCGGCGAAGTGATCGTTGAAGGGCACGCGATCGGCCGCCTCGATGGATTCACCTTTGCGCCCGACGCCGCCGAAGCCGGCTCCGAGGCCAAGGCCTTGCAGGCTGCTGCCCAGAAGGCATTGGCCGGCGAGATAGAGGCGCGTGCCGAGAAGCTGTCCAATGCGCCGGACGAGCACATCGTGCTCACGGCCGACGGCACCATCCGCTGGACCGGCGACGCCGTGGCCAAGCTGGTCGCGGCGGACGACGCCCTGCATCCGCGACTGCGCATCATTGCCGACGAGCGCCTCACCGGGGCCGCGCGGGACAAGGTCCAGGCGCGGCTCGATCTGTGGCTGAAGACGCATATCGAGAAATTGCTCGGCCCGCTGTTCGAACTGTCCAAGGCCGAGGACATCACCGGCATCGCGCGCGGCATCGCCTTCCAGCTGGTCGAGGCGCTCGGCGTCATCGAGCGCACCAGGATCGCGGCCGAGATGAAGGATCTCGACCAGCCTTCGCGGGCCGTGCTGAGGAAATATGGCGTGCGCTTCGGCGCCTATCACATCTACGTTCCGGCGCTGCTCAAGCCCGCCGCGCGCGCCCTGGCGGCGCTGTTGTGGGCGGAGAAGCAGGGCAATGTCGACATGTCGGCGCTGACCGGCGCGCAGCATCTGGCGAGCTCCGGGCGCACCTCGTTCCCGGTCGACAAGGCGCTGCCGCGCGACGCCTATCGCGTGCTCGGCTACAAGCAGGCGGGCGAGCGCGCAGTCCGCGTCGACATCCTGGAGCGGCTTGCTGATCTGATTCGTCCCGCTCTGGCCTGGCGCGAAAACGCGCAGGGCGAGAAGCCGGCCGGCGCCTTCGACGGCCGTGGCTTCGTGGTGACGCAGGCGATGACCTCACTCACCGGCTCGGCCGGCGAGGATTTCGCCTCGATCCTGCGCGCCCTCGGCTACCGCATGGAGAAGCGCGCGCCGCTGCCGCCCAAGGTCGTGGAGAAGCCGGCGGAGGCCTCCGCTCCTGAAGCGGCGTCCGCCGAAGCGGTTCCGGCCGATGCCAGCATGACCGATGCCAGCACGGCCGATTCCAGCGCGAGCGAGCAGGCGCCGACCGTGGCGGAAGCGGCCGTTGCGCCGGTCACCGAGCAGATCGTCGCGGCGCCGGATGTCGTTCCGGAGCCAGCCGCCGAGCCGGCGCCGATCTCGGCATTGTCCTCGCTGCCGACCGTCGAATTCGTCACCCCGACGCCGGCCGATGCAGCGCCTGCGGTCGAAGCCGTCGAGGCGGAAGCCGCGGTCGCCGAAACTTCCGACGGCGAGACGTCGAGCGTCGAGACTTCCAGCGTCGAGACGGTCAACGAAACGGCGTCCGAAACCGTCGCGGCCGAGATGCTGCAGTCCGACATACCGCAGTCCGAGGCCGTTACGGCATCGCCTGCTGACGCAGGCGAGCCGGTCGCTGCGGCCGAGCCCGTTGCCGCGGCCGACTCTGCGCCGGCTGGCGAGCCCGTCCTGGTCGAAGTCTGGCGGCCCGGCGGACGGTCGGAGGAGCGCCGTCCCCGCCACGAGCACCATCAGCGCAATCGGCACCAGCGTCCGCAGCACGAGCGCGGGCAGGCCGCGGGTGGCGGCGAAGCGGCGGCGGCTGGTACCGCACCGGCCGAGGGCGAGGGGCGCGAGCGTCACCATCGCGGCCATGGCCGTCGCGACCGGGTCAAGGAGTTCGGCAAGGATTTCCGCAAGGGCCCGCCGCGGGAAGGCGGCGAGGCTGCCGCCGCGGCTGCGCCGGCGCGCGAGGATCGTGGACCGCGCCGCGATCAGGACGGCAAGGGGCGCGACCAGAATCGCGATCGCAACAAGGGCAAGTTCGGCGGCGACCGCGAGGGACGCGGCGGCCGTGACTTCGGCAAGGGCGGCCGCGACAAGCGCGACGGCGGTCCGGCGCTGCGGCCCTATGCGTCGAGCGGTGGCGGTGGCCGTGATCGCGACCGACCGGTCGACCCGAACTCTCCCTTCGCCAAGCTCGCTGCGCTGAAGGAGCAGCTCGCCGCGAACAACCGCAAAGACTGATTGCAGAATCGGTTTGGAAGGACTGCGCCGACGTCCGAAGCCCCGTCAGAGCGACAGCGTCTCGACAAATGGCTGTGGCACGCGCGGCTGGTCAAAGCCCGCACCAGCGCTGCGGCGCTGGTGTCGTCCGGCCACGTCCGTGTCAACGGCGTGCGCGAGACCTCGCCCGGACACGGCGTGAAGACGGGCGACGTCCTGACCATCGCGCTCGACCGCAGCGTCCGCGTGCTCAAGGTGACGGGGTTTGCCGCGCGGCGCGGCGACGCTGCCTCGGCGCGTGGACTGTATGATGATCTTGATGGCGAGGGGCGGACATGATGGGTTGCGCGGGCGCAACTCCTGCCCTGTTCTTCACCCTGCTTCACTTGCGGCACATCACGTCCTGCGCTAGTGCAGGCCTGCCGAATTGTTGATCCGTTCCGGAGCGCTGGATGACTTACGTCGTCACCGAAAACTGCATTAAATGCAAATATACCGACTGCGTTGAGGTCTGCCCGGTAGACTGCTTCTACGAGGGCGACAACATGCTCGTCATTCATCCGGACGAATGCATCGATTGCGGCGTGTGCGAGCCCGAATGCCCGGCCGACGCGATCAAGCCCGATACCGAGCCGGGGCTCGAGAAGTGGCTCGGCGTCAACGCCGAATACGCCAAGTCCTGGCCCAACATCACCCAGAAGAAAGATCCGCCCGGCGACGCCAAGGCGCACGACGGCGAGAACGGAAAATTCGAGAAATATTTTTCGTCGAAGCCCGGCGCCGGAGACTGAGGCGCCACGCAGGTACCGGCGCCGGAGCAGCGCCGGCGGACTGGCCGCAACGCGTCGGCTGATCGGAATCGTTGCGCGGAAACAACGGCCTAGGACACATCTTGCGGTGCGGAAGCGAACGCTGCGGAAGTGTTCGCTTCTGGGACGCTTCACTTAACCCTAACTTCGCGGATCCGTCACAATACCGACCGGGAGGCCTCTAAATCATTGATTTTTGCGGGAAATGTGCTATATATGGCACATTCTCAGAGCCGAACCCGGCCATGCGTCTATTTTGTTGGCCGCCCTTTTAGGTTCCCGCAACATCAAACAGGGGCGTGGCAGTTCCGCGCGCAGGCTGTGTCACAGAAAACGCGTAAAAAGAGTGCTTCCAAGAGTACAAAAAAAGCCGCCGCGGCGAGCCGCAGCGTTTCCAAGGGCCGTGCTCGCGCTCCTGTAAAGGAGATTCGGGCTGCCGCAAAGGCCTCGGCTGCCAAGTCCACCAAGAACAAAAGAAGCGCAATGCCTGAAAAGACTGCCAAGACTGCCGCGAAAGCATCCGCCGCAAAGACCACTCTTGCAAAGGACTCGGTTGGCAAGGACTCTGTTGCGAAGACCGTGACTGCCAAGGCGGCAGTGGCGCCCAAGGCCACCAAGACGGCCATGCCGGCTGCTGCAGCTCCCGTCGCCAAGCCGGCGGCTCCCGCTGCCCCCGCGCCGCGCGTCGAGGAAAAGAAGCTGCCGACCCAGCGCCAGGGCTTCAAGACCAACGAATTCGTCGTCTATCCGGCTCACGGCGTCGGCCAGATCCTGGCCATCGAGGAGCAGGAGATCGCGGGCGCCAAGCTCGAGCTGTTCGTCATCAATTTCATCAAGGACAAGATGACGCTGCGCGTGCCGACCGCCAAGGTCGCCAATGTCGGCATGCGCAAGCTGTCGGACCCGACGCTGGTCAAGAAGGCGCTGGAGACGCTCAAGGGTCGTGCCCGCGTCAAGCGCACGATGTGGTCGCGCCGCGCCCAGGAATACGAAGCCAAGATCAATTCGGGCGATATCGTCGCGATCGCCGAGGTCGTGCGCGATCTCTACCGCTCGGAGTCGCAGCCGGAGCAGTCCTACAGCGAACGCCAGCTCTACGAAGCGGCGCTCGATCGCCTGTCGCGCGAGATCGCCGTCGTGCAGCACTCGACCGAGACCGAGGCCGTCAAGGAGATCGAGACGCAGCTCGCCAAGAGCCCGCGCCGCGGTGCCAAAACCGAAGCCGACGCGGTCGCCGAGGGTGATGCCGAAGGCGAGGCGGATGACATCGACGGCGACGACACCGCCGTGGCAGATGAAGCGGCCTGATCGATCTTTAGCGCGTTTTCGAATTAGTTGCTTCTTCCAAAAGCCCGGCCGCGAGGTCGGGCTTTTTGCTTGTGCTTTCGGTGGTTCTCGCCTCGCGTCCTGTTGGACTCGGCCCTGGTGCGATCTGGCGTCAAGAACGCCGCTCCAGCGTGTCCATCGAGATTGGTTATGGGTCCTCGCCTTCGCGGGGACGACACCAAGTGCGGCGCGTGGCCTCACACGCATCTGGCGGGGTTGGGGAGAGAAGAGCTACTGCGAGCAGGGCCACCGCCCCGCCGCTCACTCCACCACGATCTTCACCCGGTCACGCACCCTGACCTGGGCGCGGGCATCCAGGCCGTTCAGCACGCGGAAGCGCTCGATCGGGCGGTCGACGCCGATCATGCGGTGCGCCAGCGATTCGACCGTATCGCCCGGCTGCACGGTGATGACCTTGATGCGCAGCGGCCGCGCCGACTGGATCTCTTCCAGGCTGAGGCGGCGGAACGAGTTGACGGTCTCGCGCGCGTTGCGCTCGCTCTCCGTGGTCTTCTGGCGGGAGGCGAAGATGAAGCGGTACACGTCGGTCCCGACCCGCAGCGCATAGACCTTGAATTGCCAGGGATCGCCGCTCGCCGTCGTCGCCGCCGCCGGGAAGCCGTTGATGGTCATCTCCTCGGTCGCGGACTTGTCGACGTTCTCCATCCAGCCGGAATTGAGATAGTCGCCCAGCGTCTGCTGGGCGGGCACGCGGACCACGTCGAAGCGCATTGCCTGGGCGCCGCCCTCGCGCACGCCGATCACGGCCTGCGCGGTGTTGTCGAGCGTGAAACTCTCGGGCGCCTGGAAGGTGAAGCCGAGCTTCGGATGCAGGAAGCGCCGGCCGCGGACGAAGCCCTCGCTCGGGTCCTCGCCGTAGACGATGTTGTCGACCGCGGCGAGATAAGTCTCGCGATCGTGCTCCTTCGCCTCCGGCGACATGTATTGCTTGGCGATCGCCGCGGCGTTCTGCACCCGCTCCGGCGTCGCCGGATGCGACGACAGGAAGTCCTGCGCCCGCGGGTCGAGCGCGACCTTGCCGGCCTTCAGCTCGGCGTTGCGCTCCATCGACGCCAGGAAGCGCGCCGCACCGTAAGGGTCGAACTTGGCCTTGGCCGAGATGCCGACGCCGATCCCGTCCGCCTCGAACTCCTGGGTGCGCGAGAAGCTCGCCATCGTCAGCTTGGTCTTGGCCAGCGCCAGCGCCGTCAGGTCGGGATCGTTGCCCATGTCGGACACGACGCGGGTCACCACCGCGGCCTGGCGGGCCTGGTCCTCGCGGATCGCCGCATGACGCGCCAGTACGTGAGCCATCTCGTGGCTCAGCACCGAGGACAATTCCGAGGTGTCGTTGGCCAGCGCGATCAGGCCGCGGGTGACGTAGAGCTGCCCGGTCGGCAGCGCGAAGGCGTTGACCGCACCGGAGTTCAGGATCGTGACCTTGTAGCCCTGGTCGGGACGGTCGGAGACCGCCACCAACCGATCGACGATCTTTCCGATCAGCCCTTCGAGCTGCGGGTCCTCGTAGGCCCCGCCATAGGTTGCGAGAATTCGTTCATGCTCGCGATCGCTGGCCGGCGTCGACTGCACCATCGCCGGCTTCGGCCGCGGCGTCGGCATCGGCGCCGTCGCCTGCTGCAACTTGCCCATGTCGCTGCAGCCGGACAGCGCCAGCCCCAGGCACAACAAGGCCGGTGCGATCCGCGAACCGCAGTTCATCGTCACCATGCGCCTTCGAACAGACAGGTTCACGTCGCTACTCACGTACCTTAGCGGTCATTTCCGCTCAAAATCTCGATCTGCGCAGTCCGCGTCAGTTCCAGTCTCGGACCCGCATGCGCCTCGATCCAACCGCGCACGCGAACCTTCCGATTCGCAAGTGATTTGACGTCGATACCGGCACCTTCCAATACCGCCATCATACGCTTTGGAATAATCACAGCGAAGCCCCGTGTCCAGCTACGAGCGAAGTTCAAATAAGTTGTCGTCCCTGTCTGTCGTACGGACAACACCTTCCCTTCGACAACCGTAAATTGCCCTAGGCCAGCCAAAATATCGTCTGGACTTTCCGCGTTTTTTATGACGGCCCCGCTCTTCCAGAGACCGCGCCGTTCGGCCCGCGCTTCGGCCTCCGCCGCACCCAGGCTGACGGCGCACTCCCGGTCCGGCACATCGATTCCCCGGAGAACGGCGCCCTGCCTGAGCAGTTCGCTCTGCGCCGGCTGCTCGGTACCGGCGACGAAGGCAAAGGCCCGCTGCCGGCCGTAGCGGTCGGGCCCGTCGTCCTCGCCGCGCAGCACGACGTCGCGGTCGCGCAGGACGGCGCCGAGGGTCTCGACGGCAGCGGGCGACAATTCCGGCGGCGGCGCCTCGATGCCCGCGAGCCGGACCTCGCGCCCGTCGCCGAGGCGGACGCTGCGCGCATCGATGATCTCGGTAACGCGGCCCTCGCCGAGTTCGGCGAACATGCAGGGCGCGGCACGGCACGGCGTCACGGCCGCGCCGATCGCGATCAGCGTCATGACCTGGAATCGGCGCCGCGCTCTGCAGCGGATCATACGTGCATTCGCCATGACGCATCATTGCATGTTTTCTCCATTCCACTGAGCGGAAAACAGCGGCTTCCGATGTCTTTGCTACATGCTTGCCGCTGACCTGCGCGTGCGTCATGATGCGAACTATCAACGAGGCCCCGCCATGTAGCGGCTCGCCCGCAGGGAGAAATATCGATGAGCAGATCCGTCTGCGGCGCGGCGGCGTCGCTGTTCATGCTGGCTCTAGCGCTGACGCTGTCTGCGGACGCCGCGCATGCGCAGAGCAAGCCGCCGCTGAAGATCGGCGGCATCCTCGACATGTCGAGCCTCTATGCCGACATCACCGGGCCCGGCAGCGAGACTGCTGCGAAGATGGCGGTCGAGGATTTCGGCGGCGAGGTGCTGGGACGCAAGATCGAGGTGCTCGCGGCCGACCATCTCAACAAGGCCGATCTCGCCGCCAACATCGCCCGCGACATGCTCGACAACCAGGGTGTCGAGATGATCTGGGACGTCGCGGCTTCGGCCACGGCGCTGGCCGCCGGCGAGATCGCCAAGGCCCGCAACAAGATCATCATCTTCAACGGACCGGGCTCGGTCCGTCTCTCCAACGAGGCCTGCGGCCCGTACACCGTGCACTACGTGTTCGACACCTTCGCGCAGGCCAACGTCACCGGGCTGGCGGCGGTGAAGTCCGGCCTCGACAGCTGGTTCTTTCTGACGGCCGACTACGCCTTCGGCCAGGACCTGGAAAAGGACACCAGCGCGGTCGTGGTGAAATCCGGCGGCAGGGTGCTGGGCAGCGTGCGTCATCCGCTCAACACCTCGGACTTCTCGTCCTTTCTGCTGCAGGCTCAGGCCTCCAAGGCCAAGGTGATCGGCCTCGCCAATGCCGGCGGCGACACCATCAACGCGATCAAGCAGGCGGCGGAATTCGGTCTGACCAAGGGCGGGCAGAAGCTGTCGCCGCTGCTCGCCTTCGTCTCGGACATCGACAGTGTCGGGCTGGAGACCGCGCAGGGGCTGCTCGTTGCCGAAGCGTTCTACTGGGATCTCAACGACGACACGCGCGCCTTCACCAAACGCTTCATGGCGCGCACCAAGCGGGTGCCGACCTCGGCGCAGGCCGGCGTCTACTCCTCGGTCACGCACTATCTGACGGCCGTCAAGGCCGCGGGCACGACCGATGCGGACGCCGTCATGAAGCTGATGCGTGCGACGCCCATCGACGACATGTTCGCTCGCGGCGGCCGCATTCGCGACGATGGCCGCATGGTGCACGACATGTATCTGTTCGAGGTCAAGAAGCCTGGAGAGTCGAAGGCGAAGTCCGACGACTACAAGCTGCTTGCGACAGTATCGGGCAACGAGGCGTTCCAGTCGCTGGAGGCGTCGCGCTGCCCGCTGGTGAAGAAGTGACGGCCGCAAGGGCGCCAATGCAGGCAGCGGTACGGAGGCATCCGCGACCTCGGTCGTTCCGGGGCAACGCGCAGCGTTGAACCCGGAACCTCGACATGAGTCCATCATCTCCGGATTCCGGGTTCGACGCTGACGCGTCGCCCCGGAATGACGCGGACGCAATCACGACAAAAGGAGCACCGGCCATGACCACCGACACCACCGTCCTGCAGCATCTCGAGTCCGGCCTGCTCACGATCGCCATGAACCGCCCCGAGCGGCGCAACGCGCTCAACAGCGACATGACCAAGGGGCTGGTCGAGGCGGCGCAGCGCGCCGCCGATGACCCGGAGGTGCGCGCCGTGCTGCTCAAGGGCGCCGGCGGCACGTTCTGCGTCGGCGGCGACGTCAAGGCGATGGCGGAAGCCAGGACCGCGCCGTCGTTCGAGACCAAGGTGTCGACCTTGCGCGCGCGCATGGAGGTGTCGCGGCTGTTGCACCAGATGCAGAAGCCGGTGGTGGCGCAGATCGACGGCGCGGCCGCCGGCGCCGGCCTGTCGATCGCGCTGGCGTGCGACCTGCGCGTCGCCGCCGCATCCGCCAAGATCACGACGGCCTTCGCCAAGGTGGGGTTGTCAGGCGATTTCGGCGGCACCTATTTCCTGACCCAGCTGCTCGGCAGCGCCAAGGCGCGCGAGCTCTATCTGACCTCGCCGATCCTGACCGCGCAGGAGGCGCTCGCGCTGGGCATGGTGACGAAGGTCGTGCCCGACGCCGAGGTCGAATCCGCCACACGCGAGCTTGCCATGTCGCTGGCGCAGGGGCCGAGCGTCACGCTCGGCTACATCAAGCGCAACATCAACAACGCCGAGACGATGACGCTGGAGGCCTGCTTCGATGCCGAAGCCGTGCACCACTCGCGCTGTAGCGACACCGAGGATCACAAGGAGGCGGCGAAGGCTTTCGTGGAGAAACGCGCGCCGGCGTTCCAGGGCAGGTAGTTTCGTCGAACCTCTCTGGTCCGAGGGTTCAAATCTTGCTCCCCTCTTGTGTCGGCGAGGGCGCGAGAATAGCTTTGGCAACAGTACTGCGGCGGCTCGCCGCGAGAAAATCGGCTGGTTGCTCATGGAATGCCCAATGCGCCCATCTGGTGCCGCATCAACTTGGTGAGAGAAATGGCTGAAGGAAAAGTTGTCGTTTCAGCTAACTCCGCTGTGACCATAAACTCCTCGTCCCATGGCACGCAGGACGTCATTTCGGCTGCTTTGAAATCGTTGCGGGAAGGTGATCCGAATACGCTTTCGGCTGAGAACGGCCTCTATGTCACTCGGGTAGATGACACGCGGATTGTCTGGAGGCGAGGGCAGGACGGAACGATCGTCGTCCAGTCAATCTTCGTCCCCAACGGATGATCCGATGCCTTCGATATTGCAGCCGATCCGCTTGGATTTTGCCAAGGCTGAGAAGGAGTGTGCGGAGTTTCGGCGCTTTCTCGACAAGAATGCTACTTTCAAGGAAAGAGCGGTCGTCGCCCACTTGAAAAAGGCATCGAGCCTCACCTGCTTACTCGGATCGTTGATCGCTGGTGTTCCGAGAGCTGATGTCTACAAGTTCGAATTCGCAGTTTTGGGGGCATTTCGCGCTGACTTTGTGGTGGGCGACTCGACCAGTCGACGGCTGGTTTTTGTTGAGTTTGAAGGCGGCGAACCAAATAGTTTGTTCGGCCCGACTGGTACCGCCCAGATGCGAGACTGGTCAAAGTCATTGGAACACGGTTTCGGCCAGTTGATCGACTGGGCGTGGGCACTCAAGGATGGTGCAACAAATCCGTTGCTTCAGAATGCTTTTGGGTTCGAAGTCGCATCATTTGCGTCCGTGGTAATCTGTGGTCGGGACTCGTTCATGGATGTCACCGAAAGAAGACGTTTTGATTGGCGAGCAGCGAATGTTGCAGTAGGCCAAACGACGTCGACATCGACCTGCCTAACTTACGATGGGTTGCTTGCCTACTTTGAGAGCACGATTGCGGCCGTTAAATCACTTGGTTCATAACGGCGCTCGCGAGCTCAATCTCAGGAATCTGAGCCCTTGACGAAGCTAACGGCGTCTCATCTCCATCTGCGCCAGATCTGCCTGGTTGCACCGCGGCTCGAGCCCGTCGTGTCGGACATCGCCGCCATCATGGGCCTTGAGGTCTGCTACCGAGACCCGCATGTCGGCAAATATGGGCTGGAGAATGCGCTGCTGCCGGTCGGGCCGATTCTGCTCGAAATGATCGCGCCGACCCGCGAGGGCACCCCGGCCGGCCGCTTTCTCGCCAAGAGCGGCGGCCGTGGCGGCTACATGGCGATCTTTTCCTGCGACGATCCGGATGGCCGCGCTGCCAGAGCGAATGCAATCGGCGTGCGCACCGCCAATGTCATCGATCATCCACCCTATCACGGCGTGCAACTGCATCCGCGCGACTGCCGCGCCGCCTTCATCGAGCTCAATCACACCGATGGCAGCGACGACGTGCTGGGGCCGTATCCTCCGGCCGGGCCGGATTGGACACGCGCGATCCGCAGCGATGTGACGACGACCCTCACCGAAGTCGTGCTGCAGAGCCCCGAGCCGGCATCGCTCGCGGCGCATTGGGGGCGCATTCTCGATCTTGTGCCGGTGACGACGGAAGAGGGCGTTCAACTGACGCTGCCGAACGTGCGGGTTCGGGTGGTGCCGGGAGAGCGCGAACTCATGAGTGGGCTAACTTTCCACGTCGTCGACGTCGCGCGGATCAGCGACGCCGCGCGCGCCCGTGGCTATGCGGTTGCGGGCGAGACTTTCACGATCGGCGGCGTTGCCTTTGCCTTGCAGGGCGCGGCCGCCAGTTAGTGGCAGGACGAGTTGGAAGATCATCGCCCCTTGAAGTTCGCGAAGCGGCGCTCCTCGGTCGCCTTGACGCCTTCCTTGAAATCTTCCGTGGCGCGCAGCCGCGTCTGTTCGGCGAGTTCGTGCTCGGTCGCGGCCATCACGCGGTCGGCGAGGCCGGCGCGCATCGTGGCGCGGGTCGAGAGCAGGCCGAGCGGGGAGCACTCCGCAATCTCCGACGCCAGCTTCATGGCGGCTGCCCGCACCTGGTCCTGCGGCACGCATGCATTGGCGAGGCCGATTCTGAGCGCCTCCTCGCCGGTGACGCGGCGGCTGGTGTAGAACATCAGCTCGGCGTTGTTCTTGCCGACCAGCTCCGGCAGCGTCACCGTCAGCCCGAAGCCCGGGTGGAAGCCGAGCTTGGTGAAGTTGGCAGAGAAGCGCGCCTCAGGGCAGGTGACGCGGAAATCGGCCGACACGGCAAGGCCCAGCCCGCCGCCGATCGCCGCGCCATGTACGGCCGCGACCACCGGCTTCCTGCAGCGGAAGATGCGGACCGCCTGCATGTAGAGATGATTGATCGCCCCGAGACTGTCGGCGGGATCGCCCTTTGCTTCCGCATCATCCTGCGCCTGCCGCGCCGGATCGCCGAAGTTGGCGCCGGCGCAGAACGCTTTGCCTTCCGCGGCCAGCACCGAGGCGCGGATCTCGATGTCGCGATCGAAGCCTTCGAGCGCATCGGCGATCTGGTTGATCAGCGCAATGTCGAAGAAGTTGAGCGGCGGCCGGCGAATCTCGATCAGGCCGACATGGCCATGGATCTCGACGCCGATGTCAGGGAAGTGGGTCATGTGGGTCTCCGGTGAGCGTCGTCAATGATGTCGCGCTACGCTTCTGTCGAAGCTGTCGCGCAGGAGCCGGTCTGCTCCCTCTCCCCGTTCTTACGGGGAGAGGGTCGGGGTGAGGGGCAGACGCACGGGGAGTGTGCGTGGTGAGACCTGTACCCCCTCACCCGGATTGCATCTGACGATGCAATCCGACCTCTCCCCGCAAGCGGGGAGAGGTAAGAAGCATCTTCACCGCAGCCCCAGCCCGCGCGCGATGATGCCGCGCAGCACCTCGGTGGTGCCGCCCTGGATGGTCAGCTTCGGCGCGGTGCGGATCGCGAAGGCCAGCTGATTCTCCAAGGTCTCGCGATTGCCCGCGTCCTCCTCGACGAAGGCGGCGAGGTCGCGCACGCGGTGCGGCAGCTGCTGCTCCCACACCGTGCCGACGTCCTTGACGATCGAGGCCTCCACCACCGGCTCTTTGCCGGCCTGCAGCATGCCCGCGACCGACACCGACATCCGCCGCATCGCGTGGAGTTGTGCGACGAGCCGCCCGATGCCTTCGGCGCTGCGCGTGTCCGGATCGGGGCCGACGGCGCGCACCAGCTCGGTCAGTACGTAGTAGGTCTCCAGGAAGCGCTCCGGTCCCGAGCGCTCATAGGCGAGCTCCGAGGTCGCCTGCTTCCAGGCGCCGTCGATCTCGCCGAGCTGATGATCGTCCGGCACGAAGGCGTCGGTGAAGACGACCTCGTTGAACTCCTTCTGGCCGGTGATCTGTCCGATCGGGTTCACCTTGATGCCCGGCGATGTCATGTTCACCAGGAACTGCGTCAGGCCATGACGCCGGTTCTCCTTCGTGGCCGGCGACGTCCGGAAGATCGCAATCATGTAGTCGGCCATGTGAGCCGACGTCGTCCAGATCTTCGAGCCGTTGATCAGCCATCCGCCATCGGTCCTGGTCGCGCGCGTCTTGGCGGCGAACAGGTCGGAGCCGGAGTTCGGCTCGCTCATGCCGATGGCAAAGCACAATTCGCCGCGGCAGATGCGCGGCAGGATGTCGATCTTGATGTGTTCGGGCGCATAGCGCAGCAGGATCGGGCCGCTCTGGCGGTCGGCGACGAAGAAACGCCTGACGGGCGCGTTGGCGACGCGCATCTCCTCGGTCACCACGTAGCGCTCCAGGAACGAGCGCTCATGGCCGCCATATTGCTTCGGCCAGGTCATGCCGATCCAGCCGCGTTCGCCGACGCGGCGCGAGAACTCGCGCGCATCGGCATCCTCGCGCAGCGGCTGGAACGGGTTGAAGGTGCCGGCGGCGATCTCCTCGGCCAGGAAGGCGCGCACCTCCTTGCGCAGCTCCTCGCATTCGCTCGGCAGGCGGATCGGATCGAAACGGAGCGCGGTCATGGTCTATTCCTCTCGTTTCGGTTCAGCGTGAGGCGACCAGCGGCCACAGCTCGTCGGCGCCGCGCGCGGCGACACGCCTGCCCAGTGCGACGGCCCAATGGCTCTCGGAGCCGAAATCGTCGCGCCAGGCGAGCGCCCGCAGCGAGAAACGGTGCAGGATGTGCTCGGTGGTGAAGCCGATCGCGCCGTGCACCTGGTGTGCGATCGCAGCGCCCTTCTCGGCGGCTTCGGCGCAGCGGATCTTGGCCGAGGCGGCCTCCAGAAAGATGGCGTCGTCGAACGCGCCGGCATGCGCGATCGCATCGGCGGCCGAGGTCGCGGCGGCGCTGGCGGCCGCGCATTCGCCGGCGAGGCGGGCGAGATTGTGCTGCACCGCCTGGAATTTGCCGATCGGCTTCTCGAAGGCGACGCGCTCGCCAGCATAGTTGACGCTGATCGTGAGCAACCGGTCCAGCGCGCCCGCGATCTGCAGGCCGCGCACGACGCCGCCCATCAGCATCAAACTGTCCTGATCGAAGCCGGTCGGCGCCGCCCCGATCGCCACCGGCGCGACCTTGTCGAAGCTGACGGTGTCGCTGGGATCGTTGGCGAGCGACAGGCCCGCATCGATGCGCAATGCGCTCGCATCGACCAATGCGATCGAGACACCGTCGCCGCCATGCGCGACGACGGCGATATGCCTTGCGCTCCTTGCGAACGGCACGCCGCGGGCGCGGCCCGACAGCGTGCCGTCGGCATTCAGCGTGATCCTGTCCTTCGGACCCGCAGGCGCGATCGTCATGATGCCGTCAGGCGAGGCGATGCCGCCCTGCTGCAGCAGCCAGCCGGCCAGCAAGGTTTCGGCGAGCGGGACTGGCAAGGCGAAGCGGCCGGCAGAGTTGATGATGGCGAAGCCGTCGGCGAGATCGGCGCCGGCGCCGCCGAACTCCTCGCTGACCCAGGCCAGCGGCAGGCCCGCTTCGCTCAGCGCCTGCCACAGCGGCGCCGCCCAGCGTCCGTCCTTGTCGTGATTGATGCTCTGCGGGTCGGCGAGATCGGCGAAGATTTTCTCCGCGGTCGCAACCACGATGTTCTCGGCGTCCGCCACGGCGTTCCTCGTCCCTGATCGTTTGCGCGGCATGATGAGCGCAAGCGAAGGTCATGACAAGCGCGGGCCTCGCAACGCCACGTCCGCCGGCCGCATGGACGCGCGATGATTTCCGCACTGCGGAGATTGGCGCGATTTGCACTGTGCCCGAACTTGGCTAAGAAGGCTGATAGGTGAGAACGGGGAGAAACCGAATGCCGACCAAGGGTCTTTGCGCGATCGTGACGGGTTCGGCATCCGGCCTCGGGGCCGCGACGGCGCTGCTGCTGGCCAAGGCCGGCATGCGCATCGTCGTCAACTACGCCAACAGCAAGACGGACGCCGAGCAGACCGCGGATCTCTGCCGCAAGGAAGGCGCCGAGGTGGTGGTCGTGCAGGGCGACGTGTCGCGCGACGAGGATTGCAAGGCGATCGTGGCGGCGGCTGCGCCCTGGGGAAGGCTGGACGTGCTGGTCAACAACGCCGGCACCACCAAACACGTGCCGCATGCCGAACTCGACGACCTCTCAGCCGAGGATTTTCAGCGCATCTTCGCGGTCAACACCATCGGCCCGTTCCAGATGGTGCGCGCGGCGCGGCCGCTGCTCGAAGCCGCAGCCAAGCAGACGGCCCGGGCCTCGGCCGTGGTCAACGTATCGTCGGTCGCCGGCATCAGCGGCATCGGCTCATCGGTGGCCTACGCCGCGAGCAAGGGCGCGCTGAACACGATGACCTTGTCGTTGGCGCGCGCGCTCGCGCCGTCGATCCGCGTCAATACGGTCTGCCCCGGCTATATCGATACGCCCTGGTTCACCAAGGGCCGCGGCGAGGCGGGCGCCAAGCAGGTGCGCGATGCGATCGTGGCCCGGGTGCCGCTGCGGACGGCGTCGTCGGCCGAGGACATCGCGCAACTGGTGACATTCCTGGCGAGCCCGGCATCGGGACAAATGACCGGCGAGGTCGTGCGCATGGATGCGGGGATGCATCTGCTGGGCTGAGCGGGCCGCCCGGTCGCGGGCGGAGCCGAAGCAACCCAGACCGCCCTTGCGGATCTGGTCTGGATTGCTTGTCGTGAACGCCGTTCGGGCCGTACCGAAGCCGTCGCCTCGCTGGCGATGGCGGGGCTACCGGTTGAAGTCGCGGATCGTGCCGCTGGCGACCAGCCGATTCCACACGAACAGCACGACGATGGCGCCGATGGTCGCGGTGATGTAGCCGGCGCCCTCGCTCGGACTGTAATGCCCGATGGCCTGCCCGACAGCGGTGGCGAGAAACGCGCCGACGATGCCGAGCACGATGGTCAGGATGAAACCGGAGGGATTGTTGGGCCCGGGCGACAGCATGCGCGCGAGGAAACCAGCAACCAGCCCGACGATCAGAATGTGCAGCACGCGTGTCGTCCTTTCCCGTCAAGTCATCGAGGATCGTCAGATCCGGCCGGCGATCTCATGCTCGGTCGGCAGCCGCCCGTCGGGCGTCAGCTGATCGATCACTTTCGGCAGGTACTGGCTCAGCCCATTCAGCAGTTCGTCACGCGGCAGGCCGGTCTGCGCAGTGAGCTGATCGATCTGGTCGGCGCCGAGCGCGTTGGCGAGATCACCCGGGGCGATCGGCTTGTTCTCGCCGGGAGACACCCAGGAACTCGCGGTGTCGCCATGGCCGTTGTCCTGGAACCGGCGCAGCAGATCGCCAAGTCCGCCGGACAGCACGCTGCCGGCCGCGCCGCCTGCAAGCAGCCCACCAAGTCCGCCGGCAATGACGTTCCCGAGGCCGCCACCCAACGCACCGCCGAGCGGTCCGCCTTGCGGGCTGGTCGGCTGTTGCGGCGGAACGGGCGCGGGAGCCGCGTTTGGCTGCTGTCCGTTCGGCGAGAAATGCTTCACCGCCTTCCACGCCAGCAGAGCGAGGATCGCCATCGTCAACGGCGACATGCCGCCGTTATTCTGCGTGGTCGGATGACTGGGCCCGTGCGGACCGTTCTGCATGCCGTTGAGGATGTCGAGTAGACCCATAGCCTGCCTCCGTGCGCCCCACACGCGTCAAGCTATGGGCTTGCATCGGGCGTTACAAGCGGCGGGCAGAACCGGCGCCAACGAATCGGTGCGACGGCAGCCGCCGCGCGTGTCGCTGCGTGATATGGCAGGGTGGAGATGACGGCGGGATGAACGGGCAGGTGTACGCCGCTTGCGCCGGTGCGCCCGGTCCGTGTCAGTTCTTCGCGTCGGCGCGCTTGGGGGACTTCGCCGCCGCTGAGGTCTGGCTCGGACCGGTGAACATCCGCTTCAGCTCGTCGAGCTTCTCGGACAGGACCGGAAAGTTGCAGGAGAACGAATCGCGCCGCCAGCCGTCTCGGGCGCATTGCGCCGCCTTGATGCGGGCGCGTGCCTCGGCGCTGGCGCCCGGCGGGGGCGTCAGTCCGGCCTGCGGCGCGGCCGGTGGCTTGCTCGGCCGCGGCGGTGGCGGCGGCGCGGGCGCAGGGGGGGGCGGCTCGATCGCGGCACGCGCCGTCATCTCCCTGAGCGAGGTCGACTGCAGCCCCTGCGGCTGCGGCCGCGGCATCATCGCCGAGCTCATGTTGGCGTGGCGCTGCCGCTCGAGGTACTGAGTGTACTGCTGGTCGATGAACTTCTGTTCTTCGGGCGTCGGGTTGGGACCTGCGATGTCGAAGCTGCGGTCCTGCATGAAGTCGTAGTAGACGTAGCCGCCACCCGTCTTCCGTCTCCCGGCAAATTTGGCGTTGCATTGCGCCAGGGCCGCGGTCTTCTCCTCCTTCGTGGCCGACTTCTCGGCCGCGTCGGCGCATTCCTCGAAATCCGTCGGGGAGCGGCTCCACCACTCGGCATGCGCGCGTTGAGGTTGCATGGCGGGCAAGCAGGTGATTGCAGCGAAGGCCAATACTGGCAGGTTGGGTCGGTTCACGAACGGCAATCCTCAGCGTCTGCCTGCCTCAGATGACCGCAGATTGTCGCCATTTTGCGGCGGTGTGTGACTCCTATGCTGCGCAATTTGCGGCTTTCTTCGTCGCATGCCGTGATTCCGTGTTCATAATGCCACAGTCGGGCCAGCTTTGACGGCCTTGGCGTGGGCGAATCTCGCCTGCTGTGGCGGCCGAACGATAGGCCGTGGCGGGCATGCCGAGGGCAGCATCATGGTACCATTTCCATCCCGCGGTGGTTGATGAAACTAATCTTGACGGTGGAAAGATTCGTGTTGACCCGGCCGGGGCGTTGCCGCTAGCTTATCTTGACAACGGCAAGATCGAGCGCGCGCCGATGGCGCGGAGGAGGCGGGTATGAAAGTATTCCTCACCGTAAAATTGGCGCTGTTGCCATACATTATATTTTGGGCCCTGCTCGGCTGGAACCAGCCAGCCTGGGCGGTATGGTCCGCCCTGGCGCTGTCGCTGTCCGGCAATCTCTGGCGCGCCCATCGCGGCGAACTCGCGCTTCTCGAACTTGGCAGCCTCGTGCTGTTCGTCGTCCTGGCGATAGCCAACGATCTCGCCCCCGGCTGGACAGCGGTCCATGCGCTGTGGCTGTCGTTTGCGGCGCTCGGCGGAATCAGCCTGGTGTCGCTCGCCGCCGGCCGCCCGTGGACCGCGGACTATTCGCGGGCGAGCTATGCCGACAATGCCGCGACGCCGCAGTTCCACCTGATCAACATGCTGATGACCGGGCTGTGGGGCGTCCTGTTCCTCGTGCTCGGCCTGTGCCGCTGGGCCGGCGTTGCGTCCTGGATCACGACCCTGATCGTCGTGGCCGGCGCGCTGATCTCGATCTTCGGTCCGCGCCTCGCCATCCGCCAGGCCCTGCAGCGGATGCGGGCCTCGCGCGAGGACTACCATTGGCCGGCGCCGAGCTTCACGCCGGCGGCCGAGACCGATTGCGACGTCGCGGTGATCGGCGCCGGCATCGGCGGCCTCACGGCGGCGGCGCTGCTGGCCGATGCCGGCCTGAAGGTGAAGGTGTTCGATCACCACGTCGTGCCCGGCGGCTTCTGCCACAGCTATCTGCGCAAGGCGCATCACGATAACAAGCCGGTGCTCTATCGCTTCGACGCCGGCCCGCATGATTTCTCCGGCGTCTGGCCGGGCGGCCCGATCGACAGCGTGCTGCACCGGCTCGGCGTCGCCGATCGCGCGCAGTGGAAGCGCGTCACCCATTCCTATCGGCTCGCCGGCCGCCGCATCGACGTGCCCGAGGACTGGCGTGCCTATGTCCGCCAACTCGGCGAGATGTTTCCCGGAAGCGCCGACGGCCTCGCAAAACTGTTCGATACGATCCACGCGATCTTCGAGAGCATGTATGCGACCGGCCGGGGCCGCAGCGGCATTCCCGGCATGCCCGAATCACTCGAGGAGATGCTGGCCTTCCCGAAACAGCATCCGCTGGCGTTCCGCTGGATGAACCGTCCCTTCGATGAACTGGTCGCCGCGCATGTCTCCGATCCCGAGGCGATCGCCTATCTCAATGCGCTGGCGGGCTATCTCGGCGACGGCCGCGACCGGCTGAGCTGCGCCCAGATGGTCCCGATCTTCGGTTATTATTTCAAGGGCGGCTTCTATCCCGTCGGCGGTTCCGGCCACTTCGCCGACGTCCTGGCCGACGCCATCACCGCCCGCGGCGGCGAGGTGCTGCTGAAATCCAAGGTCGCGCGCATCCTGGTCGAAGACGGCCGCGCCACCGGTGTCGTGCTCGGCAACGGTCGCACGATCCGTGCGCAGGCCGTCGTCTCCAATGCCGATCTCGGCCGCACCTTCACCGAGCTGCTGCGGCCCGACGATCTGCCGGCCGCCTTCCGGGCGCGGGCCAGCACGATCGAGCCTGCGAATTCGTGCTTCTCGGTGCATCTCGGCCTTGATGTCGTGCCCGACATCGCACCGGCGACCCATCTCGACACGCCGATGGGCATCGGCCTTGCCGTGATGTCCAAGCTCGATCCGTCAGCGGCGCCGCAGGGGCATGCGACGATGACCATCATCACCCTCGTCTCCCACGCGCAGGCCAAGGGCTGGTTTGCGGGCGAGGGGGGTGACGACTGGAAGGCGTGGCGCCGCTCGCCGGACTATGAGGCGCGCAAGCAGGCGCTCGGCGACGCCATGGTCGCCGCGGCCGAAACCGTCATTCCCGGCCTGTCGCAGCACATCGTCTATCGCACCGATGCGAGCCCGGTGACCTATGCCCGCTATGACCTCGCCAGTGCCGGCTCGATCTATGGCGTGGCCCGGTCGGGCCGGCTGAAGGGCGCCAAGGCGCCGCTGCGCAATCTCGTCATCGCCGGTGGCGGCAATGCCGGAGCAGGGGTCGAAGCGGTGGTGATATCAGGCGCAGAGGCAGCCGAAGCGCTGGTGCCCGGCCTGTTGTCGCGGGCGCCCCGCGCCGGATCGGATGCAGCCGAGGCGCCGGCGTCGCGGGCAGCGTAACCAGCGCCGCTCGCTCACGGCGTATAGAGATAGCGCAGCAGGGTGCGGCCGACGGTCTCCAGGCTCTGGGCCGAGCACTGTTCGATCGTATCCTGCGTGGTGTTGAAATAGGGCTCGTAGTCGAAGTCGATGACCAGGAAGCTCGGAATGCCGGCCTGCTGCAGCGCCGTGTGGTCGTCGCTGATCGGATAGGCCGTCGGCTCCGGCGAGAACGCCTGTGGCGCGATGCGGCTGCCGATGCTCCAGAACTTCTTCACCTCCGGCAGCGCCGAATGCAGTGACGACGGCTCCGGCTGCAGCCTGAGGTCCTTGTCGCAGACCATGTCGAAATCGACCGCCTTCTCGGGCTTCCTGGTCGGATAATAGTCCTTCAGATTCGCCGCGAAATGCGGCGAGCCGAGGGGACGCCAGGTCGGGTCGCCGGCGCCGAGCGATTTCGGGCCCTCTTCGCCGTCGAAGAAGATGATGTCGATGCCGATATCGGGCTTGGGCGACAGCGACAGCACGCGCGCGGTCTCCAGCAGCAGTGCCACGGCGGAGGCCGAATTGTTGGCGCCGGGCATCGGCGCCTCCGGCGATTTGGCGTCGCGATAGGCCTTGACGATGCTGTCGTAATGGGTGGCGACGATCACGCGCCGCGGGTTCTGTACCTGGAAGCGGGCGATGATGTTGGTGAGCGGGATCGTCTTGCCGTCATCGCCCTTGGCGGTGAAGCTCTGCGTCAGCACGGCCTCGGCCGCGCTCTTGGCCATCGACGCCTTGATGTAGTCGATCGTCTTCTGATGCCCCGGCTCGCCCATCGACCGCGGCGTGAAGCGCAAGAGATCGGCGATGTGCGTCATCGCGCGCTGGCCATCCCACAGCTCGATCTGCGGCTCGGCCGCATCAGCCGCAGGCGATGTCAGCAGCAGCACCGTGGTCGCCGCCATGGCGGCGAGGCGAGGCCAGAACTCGGTCATCGGCACGCTCTTCATGAATGAATGTCAGGAGGTCTTCTTGCTGAAGGGAATGAACAGGATGCCGGCGCAGCCCGCCAGCACCACGGCAAAATAATAAGTAATCGCGCGCGAGCCGATGGTCGGGATCAGCGAGAACGTCGTGACCAGCGTGCCGACGACGTTGCCGATGGTCGAGACGCCGTAGACGAGGCCTGCGACGCGGCCGGCATCGTCGCCCGAGCGCGTCAGCAGGCTGACGGCGATCGGCGAGAACGTGCCGAGCAGCGTCAACGGCACCAGCAACAGCGCGGTGGCGGCCATCAGCGTCGCCATCGGACCGTCGCCGATCGTGTCGAGGATGTCGGCCATCACGGTGTCGGCCGTCGCCGGCACCACCGCCATGTAGGCGGCGGCGATCAGGATCATGGTGCCGATGGTGCGCGTCGAAGGCCTGCGGTCGACGATGGCGCTGCCGGCGAAATAGCCGATCGCGAGCGCGCACAGCACGGTCGAGATCAGGCTGGCCCAGGCGCCGATGCCGCTGCCGAAATACGGATTGAGATAGCGGCTGCCGAGCATCTCGAACCCCATCAGCACGCAGCCGACCAGGAACGAGCAGATGTAGATCGCCAGCATGCCGGCGCGGGAGACCGGCGCGCTCACGGCAGCTTCCTGTTGTGGCGCTCGATGGTCTTGAGCGCCTCCACCGGCGCGAAGTCGTCGGTCAGCACCTTGGCCTTGGCGTCGATCACCTGGCCGTCGTCGATGTCGATGCGCTTGCGCTGCGCCAGCATGTCGGCGAGTTTGTAGCGGAAGCCGAATTCCTTGTCGCGCTGCTGGGCGATGCCGGCGAGATCCTCGGGCTTCCGCTCGTCACCGGGATAGGCGACCATGACGATGTTGCCGTCGGCCTTGTAGAAGTCGACCTGCGGGAACACGCTGTGGATGGTCTTGACAGCGGAATCGAACAGCATGGTCGAGGGCTCGACGTTCTGCGCCACCACGCCGCCCTCGGCGAGATGATCCTTGAGCAGCTGATAGAATTCCTTGGTCAGCAGATGGAACGGCACGAACGGGCCGCGATAGGCATCGATCAGGATGATGTCGTAGCGCTCCTTGGATTCCTGCACGAACAGCCGGCCGTCGCGGTTGGCGACGTGGAAGTTCGGTTCCTCCTTGATGCCGAAATATTTCTTGGCGAACTCCAGCACGGTCGGATCGAGCTCGACCGACGTCACCTGCACCTTGGGCAGGAAGCGATGCAGATACCAGGCGGTGCGGCCGCCGCCGAAGCCGATCTCCAGGATCGAGCGGACCTCCTTGGCGTACATCACGCTCGCGGTCATGAAGCGGGTGTAGTCGACCGGCAGGTCGAGCTCGTCGCGGGTATTGTAGACGCTCTCGGTATAGATCCGCCGGTTGTGACCGAAGGTCATGCTGCGGTAGGGCGCCTGCTCATAGACATAGATGTTGTTGTAGAGCGACTCCTTGGACTCCAACAGATGACGGGTGTCCTGCGCGCGGGCGGCGGCAATGGAGAGGAGACCTGCGAGTGCGCCGAAAATGACCGAACGAATGAGCATCGACTTGACTGTTTCCCTCGGCTGAAATGGTGGTCAATCACATGCGGCCTGGCCGCTCCCAGGCCGCAGGACGGCCGTCCCCCGTCGGAGCCTGCGCTCAGGCACGACCAATACGGCAATCCCGAGGCCGGTTCCGCATCGGCGCCGTTCTCTTAGCCCATTTGGCTGCCTCCGGGATAGCCAAACCGCCCCCGCCAACGGGGCTGTGATCGGACCCCGGGCTCGAGAGCGGCCTGGTATGCGGACGTTCCGCCGCGAATTGGGCCGCGCACCGGCCGCGCGCGGCGTTGTGCCACGGCGATCGGCCCCGTCCGGGCGATGACCGGAGAGGCTTCCGGTCGGTGGCCGGGTCTGCTATGGAGACGGCCGAAGCAGGTGCACTCCGGTGCAGGCTCCGGTCCCGTAGCTCAGCTGGATAGAGCGGCGGTTTCCTAAACCGTAGGTCGCATGTTCGAGTCATGCCGGGATCGCCATTTGCCGCAACGCCGTGCGCGTGGGCTCATCCAGACCGAATCACCGTGCGCTCGTCCCTTCCGCTCAGGCAGCGGCGCGAGTCTCTCGCCGCGGACGGCCTGTCGCCATGAGCCGGACGGGTTCGTAGCAGCCGGACTCGACCCGCGGCCGTGTCCGAAGCCATTGCCCGCTTCTCGCCTGATTTGGCGGTCCCGCACGTTGAAGCCTTCATCCGAGTGCGAGACGTGGGGATGTCATGGGGGCTGTTTCTGTCGAGAGGCTGCTGATCGAGGCGGCTGATCACTACAAGGCCGGGCGGCCCGAGCCGGCGCGTGTCCTGTGCGGCGACATCCTCCAGGCGGCCCCGGATCATCTGCCCGCGCTGCATCTGTCGGCGGTCCTCGCCTTTGCCGACGGCCGCATGGCGGAGGGCGCGGAACTGCTCGGGCGTGTCTTCGCCTGCGATCCCGACCATGCGCCGGCCTATGTGACGCTCGGCGACGCGCTGGCGGTGAAAGGCGAGCGCGACGGCGCCGCCGATGCCTTCGCGCGCGCCGCGGCGTTGCGGCCGCTCGACGCGTCCATTCACGGCAAGCTCGGCAGCGCGCTGCTGGAGCTGTCGCGCTTCACCGAGGCCGAGGCCGCCTATCGCCAGGCACTGGCGCTCGATCCTGCGCTGCTCGGCGCGCGCTGGAATCTCGCTTTGGCGCTGAGCCGCCAGGGCCGCCTGGCGGAGGCCGAAGCGACGTACCGCGCGCTGCTCGAATGGGATCCGGCCTATCCCGAGGCCTGGCGGGCGCTGGCGCATGTGCTCGCCGACCAGGCGAAGGACGAGGCGGCCGTACCGGCCTATCTGCACGCGCTGGCCACCCGTCCCGCCGATGCCGGCCTGCATAGGAGCCTCGGCGACGTGCTCTACAGGCAGGGCGCTTTCGCCGATGCCGCCATCCACTACCGCCGCGCCTGCGATCTCACGCCCGGCGATGCCGACGCTGCCCGGCTGCTCGGCCACGCGCTGCACGAGGCCGGACGTCCGGCCGACGCGGTCGAGGCCTATCGCCGCGCCGCGGTGCTCGCGCCCACCGACGTCGTGGTGCTCAGCAATCTCGGCGCCTGCCTGTGCGGCATCGGCCAGCTCGATGCGGCGATGGCCGCCTGCGAGCACGCGCTGGCGCTGCAGCCCGATCACGCCCCGGCGCACACCAATGTCGGCATCATCCACGACAGGCGCGGCGAGACCGGCGAGTCCGTCGCGGCGCATCGCCGCGCCGTCGCCGCCGATCCGGCCTATGCCAAGGGCCATGCCAATCTCGCGGTGGCGCTGCGCAATGCCGGCGACATCGACGCCGCGCTGGCCGCCTCGCGCCAGGCGGTTGCGCTCGCGCCCGACAACGCGGTCACGCGCTACAACCACGCGCATTTCCTGCTCATGTGCGGCGATCTCGCGAGCGGTTTTGCCGAGCATCGCTGGGGCCGCGACTGTCCGGATATTTGCCAGGGCATGCAGCGCTTCGATGCGCCGGAATGGCAGGGCGAGCCGCTCGCAGGGCGCACGCTACTCCTGTTCGCCGAATACGGCATCGGCGATGCGCTGCAGTTCGTGCGCTATGTCGAGCGCGTCAAGGCGATGGGCGGCAGCATCGTGCTGCAGGTGCAGCCGGCGATCGCGCCGCTGCTGCGGGGGCTGGAGGGCGTCACCGTGGTGGCGCGCGGCGAGCCGCTGCCGCGTTTCGACTTGCAACTGCCGCTGATGGACCTGCCGCACATCTTCGGCACCACGCTGGAGACGATCCCGGCCGACGTGCCCTATCTCGCTGCCGATCCGGTCAAGGTCGCAGCCTGGCGCAACGTGCTCGGCCGTGCGCCGCAGGTGAAGGTCGGTGTGGTCTGGGCCGGCAATCCCATGCACAAGGGCGACCGCCAGCGCTCGCTCGCCGCGAGGGACGTGCTGCCGCATCTGGTGATGCCGGGCGTGCAGCTTTACTCGCTGCAGAAGGAGCCGCGGCCGGACGACGCGCCGGTGATGGCCGAACTCGGTCGCGACATCATCGATCTCGGGCCGCTGCTGAAGGACTTTGCCGAGACCGCCGCCGCCGTCGCCGCGCTCGACCTCGTCATTTCCGTCGATACGTCGGTCGCGCATCTTTCCGGCGCGCTCGGCCGGCCCGTCTGGATGCTGTTGCCCTACGCGCTCGACTGGCGCTGGCTGCGCGACCGCGCCGACACGCCCTGGTATCCGACCATGCGGCTGTTCCGGCAGAACAGGCCGATGGCCTGGGACGGCGTGCTGGCACGCGCGGCGGCGGAGCTGGCGCGCGTGGCGGCGGGAGAGCGGGAGTTGCTGCTGCCGGGTGTGCCTGCGTCGTAAGCGTTGCGCTGTCCAAGCCCTCGCTGTCGTCCCGGGCGTAGACCCGGGACCCATAGCCCCGACTGGTGGTTGGGCGAAGGACGCGGCCACCGCGCGTCATCGAGAGATCACGCGGTATGGGTCCCGGCGCGGAGGCCGGGACGACATTTGTGGGTGCTGCATCACCGAGGCTCACCGACGCGCCAGTTAAGCAACGATGATCAGGACGCAGCCGCCAGCAACTCCCGTACCCGCGGCACCACCACCCGCCCATACAGCTCGATGCTGCGCATCAGCTTGGCATGCGGCAGCGGCCCGGCGGAATATTTCAGCTGAAACCGCGAGATGCCCAGCGCCTTGATCGTCGCCGCGATCTTCTGGGCCACGGTCTCGGGCGAGCCGACATAGAGCGAGCCGTGATCGGCCTCCTGGACGAACTCGTCGCGGCCCATCGGCGGCCAGCCGCGTTCGCGGCCGATGCGGTCGCGCATGGTCTTGTAGTCCGGCCACAGCTCCTCGCGCGCCTGCGCGTCGGTGTCGGCGATGTAGCCCGGCGAATGCACGCCGACCGGCTTCACCTCGCGGCCGAACTGCTTGATCGCGCGGTGATACAGCTCGACATAGGGCGCAAACCGCGTCGGGTCGCCGCCGATGATGGCGAGCATCAGGGGCAGTTCGTAATGCGCGGCGCGCACCACCGACTCCGGGCTGCCGCCGACGCCGATCCAGGCCTTCAGCCGCCCATGCTCGACCGGCGGATAGACCAACTGCTCCTTCAGCGGCGGGCGCAGATTGCCCTGCCAGGTGAGCGGCTGCTGCGGCAGCAGGCTGACGAACAGATCGAGCTTCTCCTCGAACAGCGCCTCGTAGTCCTTGAGGTCGAAGCCGAACAGCGGAAAGGATTCGGTGAACGAGCCGCGGCCGAGGATCACTTCGGCGCGGCCGTTGGAGACCGCGTCCAGCGTCGCAAACCGCTGGAACACACGGATCGGATCATCCGAGCTCAGCACCGTCACCGCCGAGCCGAGCTTGATCCTGGTGGTGCGCGCGGCGATCGCCGCCAGCGCCACCTCCGGCGCCGAGATCGCGAAATCGCCGCGGTGGTGCTCGCCGAGCCCGATGAAGTCGAGCCCGAGCTGGTCGGCCAGCACGGCCTCCTCGACCACGTCGCGGATCACCTGGGCATGCGTGGCCGCCGCGCCATCGGCGCCGCGCGTGACGTCGCCGAACGTGTCGAGGCCGAATTCGATTGCTGTGGTCATGTCTCATTCCATTGCGTCGGGCCGTCTTACGGCGTCTGTGCGTCAGCTGGAAGGGCCGGAACCGGATTGCAAGCGGCTTCGATGAAACACTGGGTTTCGGCCCGGTTGCCACTGGCGTGCTTTCAATTGGGGGCACGTCATGCCCGGGCTTGTCCCGGGCATCCACGTCGAGCCACGCCCAACGAACGACGTGGATGGCCGGGACAAGCCCGGCCATGACGGATGCGAGAGGACGGGCACAAACACCGAGATCCATCCGGGCGGGGGACTTCGAAAAATTCCTCTTTCGTTTTTCCGAAAACTATGCTCTATTGCGCGCATCCCGCCTCATCGATGAGGGGCGTACGCGCGGTCGTCACGAGACGCGAGGCGGGGATGCGGTGGCCGTGGTGGATCGCAGCGTGACGCAGGTCGCGCCGACGAACGATCCGTTGCGGACGGTCAAGCCGTGTGGTCCTGGCATCCCGACGCTGATGTCTGCGCAATGCGCGAAGCGCATTGTCGCAAACGGTGGCTCACAAGCCGGACACCGGGGAGAGCACGGAGCAGCCGTAAGCCCATCGCGCAGGGAATGCCGGTTGATCGGCTTTGCCTGTGGTACCTGCCGCCTGCATTTCTTTCGCAGGCGGGCCATGGGTGGGGCCTTCACCCGGCATTCCCTGCGCCCTCAATTTTTCGAGGGTGTTCCATCCGGCAGGACTCGGGCGAAACCGGCCGCGAGACTGCATCTTCATGCCCGTATCCGCACCGAGCCTCCGGCGGCGCCTCTCGCGCGATCAGGCCATGCCAAAAAATGGGCGTGTCGGCCGGCCGCGCATCCCCTAGGCTCGGCGCATCGAGAACCCCGGAAGCAGCGCGCATGACAGCAGGCAGCGACTATCAGATCTTCGAGGCAGGCGATGTTCTGCTGCAATCCGGCGTGACGTTCCCGTCGTTGCGGCTGGCCTACAAGACCTACGGCACGCTGAACGCGGCCAAGGACAACGTCATCCTCTATCCGACCTCGTTCGGGGCGCAGCACCATGACACCGAATGGCTGATCGGGCCCGGCGGCGCGCTCGATCCTGCCAGATACTTCATCATCATTCCGAACCTGTTCGGCAATGGGCTGTCGTCCTCGCCGTCCAACACGCCGCGCGATGATGGGGCGTTCCCCGCGATCAGCTATCACGACGCGGTTGCGGTGCAGCGCCGGCTGCTGGAGCAGCAGTTCGGCATCACCAGGCTCGCGCTGGTCTATGGCTGGTCGATGGGCGGCATGCAGGCCTATCATTGGGCCGCCTGTCATCCCGACATGGTCGAACGCGCGGCGGTGGTGTGCGGCAGCGCGCGCTGCTCGCCCTACAACCATGTGTTCCTCGACGCCGTGAAGGCGGCGCTGACGGCCGATCCTGCGTACCGCGACGGCCGCTTCGTGGAAAAGCCGGTAGCGGGCCTGCGCGCGATGGGCCGCATCTATGCGGGATGGGCGATGTCCTACGAGTTCTATCGCGACGCGGCCTGGCGCGAGCAGGGCTTTGCAACACAGGAGGATTATCTCGCCGGCGTCTGGGACACCGCCTTCGCGCATCGCGATGCGAACAATCTGTTGACGCAGATCGCGATCTGGCAGGGCGGCGACCTCAGCAATTGCGCGGCCTTCGGTGGCGATCTCGACCGCGCGCTCGGCGCGATCACCGCGCGCATGCTGCTGATGCCCGGGCAGACCGATCGCTACTTCGATTGGCGCGACAACGAGCGAGAGCTGCCCAAGCTGGTCAACGCCCGCTCCGCGCAACTGCGGCCGATTCCTTCGATCCATGGCCACCGTGCCGGCAATCCGATCCGCATCCCGGCCGATCGCGACTTCATCAACGCCAACGTCTCAACCCTCCTCAAGAGCTGAGTGCCGAGTCTGTCATGAGCGATGTGACCACCGACGAATTCGCGCCCCGCCCCAAGCTGCTGACGCCGGCGATGCTGCAGGCGCTGTGCCGGCGCTCGACTTCGCAGGGCGCGTTGCGCGCGCTCGCGCACTACGGCGCGATCATCGTCGTGGGGACGCTGATCGGGCTGATCGTGTCGGCTGACGGCGTCGCATGGGCGCTGCCCCTGGTGCTGGTTCAGGGCGTGCTCGTCGCCTTCCTGTTCATGGCCGTGCACGAGACTGCACACAAGACCGCGTTCGACGGCCGCACGCTCAACGTCGTGGTCGGCACCATCTCCGGCTTCCTGATCGGGCTGCCTTACGAGTACTACTGTCTGTTCCATTGGGAGCATCATCGCCACACCCAGGATCCCGAGCGCGACCCTGAACTGATCGTCGGCCCGAAGCCGCGCTCCGAAACGCAGCTCGCGATCGCCTATTCGGGCCTCGTCCAGGTGGCCGGCCGGCTGCGGCTGCTGCTCAAGCATGCCGTCACGGGCGAAGTGACCGTGCCGTGGGTTCCCGCTGGCCGCCGCGCCACCATCGTGCGCGAGGCGCGTTGTTACGTCGCCGGCTACACCGTGCTGCTGCTCGGCTTACTCGTTCTGCACAGCGCGCTCCTGTTGTGGGTCTGGGTGCTGCCGCTGCTGCTCGGCCAGTTCGTGCTGCGACCCTACCTCTATGCCGAGCACGTCGGCTGCGACCACACCAAGAGCGCCTTCCACAACACCCGCACGACGTTCACGACACGCGTCGTGCATTGGCTCGCCTGGAACATGCCCTATCACGTCGAACACCACGCCTATCCGGCCGTGCCGTTTCATGCGCTGCCCAAGCTGCACGAAATCGTCGACGGCGAGATCAAGCATCGCGGGCAGGGCTACGTCGCGGTGACGCGCCAGACGCGGGCGTGGTTTCGTCAGCAGTGGGAGGGGACGAAGGCTGACTTGTGATGAGTTCGAGTCCAAGCTCTTGCCGCGCGGGCGGTGCACCCTCTCCCCTTGTGGGAGAGGGTGGCTTTCATGCGCAGCATGAAAGCCGGGTGAGGGGTTGCCACGAACTCAGGCCCGAATTTGCGGCACGAACCCCTCACCCGAGTGAATATGCCGCTGATAGTGGTGATGCCCTCTCCCACAAGGGGAGAGGGCGCAGTCATGGACACCGGATGCCGCGTGGCTAGCTCACCGCCACCGCTCGCGCATGCGCGCACCCAAATCGATGCGCGGTCCCTGGCTCGCATATGCCGCGCCCGGCTGCGCGCGCGGCCAGCTCACGCGCTCGAACAAATGCACCAGCGCCTCCGGAATGAACCGGGTGCGCGAGGCGTAGACATGACGATCGCCGCGGACCGGCTGGCCATGGACGAAGAAGCGCTGCGGCACCAAGAGGTGCAGGTCATCCTTGGCGCGGGTCATCGCGACATAGAGCAGCCGGCGCTCCTCTTCCAGTTCGGCGCTGGTGCCGGCGCCGAGATCGGACGGCATGCATCCGTCGACGACGTTCAGCACATGGACCGAATTCCACTCCATGCCCTTGGCCGAGTGGATGGTGGAGAGGATCAGATAGTCCTCATCGAGCAGCGGCACGCCGGACTGATCGGAGGTCGCGTCCGGCGGGTCGAGCATCAGCTCGGTCAGGAATCGCTCGCGCGAGGGGTAGCCGCTCGCGATCTGCTCCAATTGCAGCAGATCGGCGCTGCGCACCTCGGCATCCTCGTGGACGCGCTCGAGATGCGGCTGATACCACTGCCTGATGCGCTCGATGTCGGCCGGCCAGTCCGAGTCTCGCAGTTGCTGCAGCGTGCGCACGAACGCCGTCCAGTCGTCGCCGGCACGTGCCGGCGCCGGCTGCGCGCACAGATCCGCGATCGGATCGGCGCAGTCGCTCACGGCATCGAGCAGCCGCTGCGCGGAGGCCGGACCGATGCCCGGAATCAGATGCAGCACGCGAAACCCGGCGATGCGGTCGCGCGGATTTTCGACGAAGCGCAAGCAGGCCAGCACGTCCTTGACGTGGGCGGCGTCGAGGAACTTCAAGCCGCCGAACTTCACGAACGGAATGTTGCGGCGTGTGAGCTCGATCTCCAGCGGCCCGCTGTGCGACGAGGTGCGGAACAGCACGGCCTGCTGTTTCAGCACGATGCCTTCCTCGCGCTTGGCCAGCACCTGCGCGACGATGTAGCGGGCCTGATCGGCCTCGTCGCTGATGGTGACGAGCTGCGGCTTGCGGGAGCTTGCGCGATCCGTCCACAAATTCTTGGTGAAGCGCTCGCGGGCCAGCCCGATCACGCCGTTGGCGGCGGAGAGGATCGGCTGCGTCGAACGGTAGTTGCGGTCGAGCGTGACGATGTCGGCGCGCGGGCTGAACTGATCGGGAAACTCCAGGATGTTGCGCACGGTGGCGGCGCGGAACGCGTAGATCGACTGCGCATCGTCGCCGACGACGGTCAGTCCCGTTCCGTTCGGCTTCAAACCGAGCAGGATCTGCGACTGCAGCCGGTTCGTATCCTGATATTCGTCGACCAGCACATGGTCGAAACGGTCGCCGATCTCCTGCGCAATGGCTGCATCGGCCATCATCTGTGCCCAGTAGAGCAAGAGGTCGTCGTAGTCGAGCACCGCATTGGCCTGCTTGGCCTCGACATAGGCAGCAAACAAGCCTTTCAGCTCGCCGGCCCACTCCGCACACCAGGGAAAATGCCGCACCAGCGCGTCGTCGAGCGGCATGTCGGCATTGACGCAGCGCGAGTAGATCGCAAGGCAGGTGCCTTTGGTCGGGAACCGTCGCTGTGTATTAGACAGGCCGCGCTCGTGCCGCACCAGGTTCATCAGGTCGGCGGAATCCTCGCGATCATGGATCGTGAACACCGGATCGAGGCCGATGCGTTCGGCATAGTCGCGCAGCATCCGCGCGCCGAGCCCGTGAAACGTTCCGGCCCAGGTCAGCCCGGCGGTGATCGCCTCGGCCTTGCCGGCCAGCACCTTGCGCGCAATGCGCTCGACCCGCCGGCTCATTTCGCTCGCTGCACGGCGCGAGAACGTCATCAGCAGGATTCGCCGCGGGTCGGCGCCGTTGACGAGCAGATGCGCCACACGATGCGCCAGGGTGTTGGTCTTTCCCGAGCCGGCGCCGGCGATGATCAGCAGCGGCGGCCCCGGCGCGGCCAGAGAGCCGCCATGCTCGACGGCGCGGCGCTGCTCCGGATTGAGATCGTCGAGATATGTCGCGGCGGTGGCCTGCACGAATCGCTCCCAGGGCTGCAGAATCCGCGATTCCGTTCGCAGGCGCAACGACGTGGCGCATTTGCGGCAGCGTTTTGGGTGATTCGCAACCGGTCTTTTTTGCCACGGTTGCCCACAGAGCGTCGGCCTGCCGCTTGCGCTGACGCGCGTGCACTCCTATCCAATCAGCCCCCGTCACGAATCTCGGAAGAACGCCGTGCCGAATTTTGCGTCCATCATCGCCGCTGAACTCTCCGTCAGGGATGCCCAGGTCCAGGCCGCGATCGACCTGCTCGACGGCGGCGCGACCGTTCCGTTCATCGCGCGCTACCGCAAGGAAGCGACGGGAATGCTGGACGACACGCAGTTGCGTAATCTGGAGGAGCGGCTGCGCTATTTGCGCGAGATGGATGCGCGCCGCACGGCGATCATCGAGAGCATCAAGTCGCAGGGCAAGATGACGCCGGAGATCGAGCTGGCGCTCGCAACGGCCGACACCAAGGCACGCCTCGAAGACATCTATCTGCCGTTCAAGGAGAAGCGCCGCACCAAGGCGCAGATCGCCAAGGAAGCGGGGCTCGAGCCGCTCGCCGATATGCTCATCGGCGATCCGATGAAGGCACCTGAGGTCGAAGCGAAGGCGTTCATCAAGAAGGACGGCGAGAATCCGGTCAAGGACGTCAAGGCCGCGCTGGAAGGCGCGCGCGCGATCCTGGTCGAGCGCTTCGCCGAGCACGCCGACCTCGTCGGCTCGCTGCGCGAGGAGATGTGGGGCCGCGGCGCCGTCAAGTCGACGGTGCGGCACGGCAAGAAGACCGAGGGCGCCAAGTTCGCCGACTATTTCGATTTCGCCGAGCCGTTCACCAAGCTGCCGTCGCACCGCATCCTGGCGATGCTGCGCGGCGAGAAGGAAGAGGTGCTGCAGCTCGATTTCGGCGATGGCGAGCCGGAGGATTCCAAGGACCCGTCGCTGTACGAGAACCGTATCGCGGTGACGTTCGGGATCTCGCGGCAGGGCCGCCCCGCCGATCAGTTCCTGTCGGACTCCGTGCGCTGGGCTTGGCGCACCCGCATCAAGACCTCGCTGGCGCTCGATATCCGCATGCGGCTGTGGCAGGAGGCGGAGAAGGAGGCGGTGCGCGTGTTCGCCACCAATCTGCGTGACCTGCTGCTGGCGGCGCCGGCCGGCGGCCGCGCCACGCTCGGGCTCGATCCCGGGTTCCGCACCGGCGTCAAGGTCGCCGTCATCGACCGCACCGGCAAGTTCGTCGATCACGCCACGATCTATCCGCACGAGCCGCAGCGGCAGTGGAACGAGAGCATGCTGACCTTGGCGCAGCTCTGCATCAAGCATCGCATCGAGCTGGTGGCGATCGGCAACGGTACGGCGTCGCGCGAGACCGAGAAGCTGGTCAACGACCTGGTCAAGCTGAAGCCGGATCTCAAGCTGACCAAGGCGATCGTGTCGGAAGCGGGCGCGTCGGTCTATTCGGCCTCGGAGTTCGCCGCCAAGGAATTCCCCAATCTCGACGTCTCGATCCGCGGCGCGGTGTCGATCGCCCGCCGCCTCCAGGATCCGCTCGGCGAACTCGTCAAGGTGCCGCCGGCCTCAATCGGCGTCGGCCAGTATCAGCACGATCTCAATCAGTACGAACTTGCGCGCGCGCTCGACGCCACCGTCGAGGACTGCGTGAACGCGGTCGGCGTCGATCTCAACACCGCCTCGGCGCCGCTGCTGGCGCGCGTGTCCGGCATCGGCGAGAGCCTCGCGCAGAACATCGTCGCACATCGCGATGCCAACGGCCCGTTCCCGAGCCGCGACAAGCTCAAGGAAGTGCCGCGTCTGGGTCCGAAGGCGTTCGAGCAGTGCGCCGGCTTCCTGCGCATCCGCGACGGTGACAATCCGCTCGACGCGTCCGGCGTGCACCCCGAGGCCTATCCGGTCGTGAAGAAGATTCTCGAGACGACCAAGAGCGACATCAAGGTGCTGATCGGCGACAGCAAGACCTTGAAGACGCTCAATCCGGCGAAGTTCGCCGACGAGCGCTTCGGCGTGCCGACCGTCACCGACATCATCAAGGAGCTGGATAAGCCCGGCCGCGATCCACGTCCCGAGTTCAAGACCGCGACCTTCCAGGAGGGTGTCGAGAAGATCACCCATCTCAAGCCCGGCATGATCCTGGAGGCTACCATCACCAACGTCGCCGCGTTCGGCGCCTTCGCCGACATCGGCGTGCACCAGGATGGCCTGATCCACATCTCGGCGATGTCGGAGAAGCGCATCAACGATCCGCGCGAGGTGGTGAAGCCGGGGCAGGTCGTGAAGGTCAAGGTGCTCGACGTCGACGTGCCGCGCAACCGCATCTCGCTGACGCTTCGGCTGTCCGATCCGCTGCCCGCGAAGGGCGAGAAGCGCACCAGCGCGCGGCCGCCGGCGGCGCGCAGCATGACCACGCGCGAGGAGAAGCCCTCCGGCGGCGGCGCGCTCGCCGCGGCCATGGCCAAGGCTGCGGAGCGGCGCAAGGGCGCCTGAGGCGCCGGTCGCCTTACGGACAACGATCATGCGCCGCGGGAGCCCTTCCGCGGCGTCGGGCTGAACAATGAGGATCGTCCTCGCCTTCCGTCTCGCCGGGATGATGTCTATCTTGATCCGCAGGCGCTGCGTGGGGACCGGATATGACGAACCGCACCGTGATCATTGCCGGGGCCACCGGTCTCGTCGGACGCGAGCTTCTTCGTGGCCTGCTGGCCGACCCGGCCGTCGATCAGGTCCACGTCGTCGGCCGCAGGGCGCCGCCGGTCGCCTCACCCAAGCTGACCGCCCATGTCGTCGACTTCGCCGCGCTGCCGCCGCTGCCGCGTGCCGACGAGCTGTATCTGGCGCTCGGGACGACCATCAAGGTCGCCGGCAGCCAGGCCGCCTTCCGCGCCATTGACCATGATGCGAACCTCGCCGTCGCCAAGGCGGCGCTCGCGAGCGGCACGACGCGGGTCGGCCTGGTCAGCGCCATGGGCGCCGACGCGGCGTCGAGCATCTTCTACAGCCGCGTCAAGGGCGAGCTCGAAGATGATCTGTCCGCGCTGCCCTTCGGGGGCCTCGTGATCGCGCGGCCGTCACTGCTGGTGGGCGCGCGGGCGGAGCTGGGACAGCCGAGCCGGTCGGGAGAGGAATGGGGCAACACGCTGAACAAGATCTTCGGCTTCCTGATTCCGGCGAACTACAAGCCCATCGAGGCGGCGGATGTCGCCAATGCGCTGCTGGCCAACGTTCCGTCAGCGGCGGGGAAGAGGGTCTTGCTGTCGGGCGAGATGCGCGGAGCGCCGAAGCGGGCCTAGGGATACCAAAACGCGAGAAGTCGGCATGACGCCCTTTAACACCTTAACCACATTTCGATGGTAATCATGCACCGGGAATAACAATTCGGTGCTTCATGCGCAGACGACTTTGGGCCTCTTGCGTTACAGGACTGATGGCGACGGCGCTGCTCGGAGCGTCTCCCGCGGCAGCAGCGTCGCCGCGCATGATGTCGCTGGTCTTCATCTCCCAGCCCCAGAACCCGCAGCAGGTCGGCTCGGACGAGCTTCGGGTCAAGCTGCAGGCGCTGGTCGGCAAGCGGATCATCATCGACGAGCGCGCCGGCAATGCGTTCGGCAGTGAGGCCGCCGTGCTGGCGGCGGCCCGGTCCGGCGCGGTCGACGTGGCGGTGGTGTCCGGCGGCGTCGCCAGCGCCGCGGTGCCGGAGCTGGGCGTGTTCGACATCCCGTTCCTGTTCCGTGACACCGCCCACGCCAAGGCCGTCGCGCAGGGGCCCGTGGCGGCTGCGATCGGCGCCAAATTTGCCGACAAGGGGCTGGTGCTGCTGGCGCTCGGCAAGCAGGGCTTCCGCAACGTCACCAACTCGAAGCGGCCGATCCGCACCGTGGACGACGTCAGGGGATTGAAGATCCGCGTGATCCCCAATCCGGTCTACCAGATGACGTTCAAGGCGCTCGGCGCCGACGTCATCCCGATGGACTTTCCCCTGGTCTATGCGGCGCTCAAGGACGGGCGTCTCGATGGCCAGGAAAATCCGCCCACCACGATCGCGGCCAACCACTTCGACGAGGTGCAGAAATATATGACGCTGACCGGACATTTCTTCGCGCCGATCGCGTTCGTGGCCAATCGCGCGATGTTCGAGCATCTCGACGCGGCCGACCGCGAGGCGCTGGTCGCGGCGGCCAAGGCCGCGGCAGAGGTCACCTGGCAGGCGCAGGCCGATGCCGAGAAGGTCGATCAGCTGCGCAAGGGGGGCATGGACATCACCGAGACGTTCGACCGCAAGGCGTTCGTCGATGCGCTGAAGCCGCTCGAGCCCGATTTCGAGAAGCGCTTCGGCAAAGAGCTGCTCGCCAGCATCAGGTCCACTCCTTGAACGGCCTCAGAGTCCCATGAAAAATTCTTCGTTGATGTCTTGGATCGGCCTGCGCCCTCGGATCTTCGGCGGCTTCGCCCTGATCCTCAGCTTCCTCGTGCTGCTCGGTGGCTTCGCCGTGCTCCAGGTCGGGCGCATCGGCCAGACCGTGGACGAACTGGTCACCAGCGCAGCCGGCGACGCCGGCATGTCGCAGGTGCGTGCCGCTCTGCTCAGCGCCAACGCAGCGGTCGAGAAGTTCATTCGCACCGGCAATGTCGGCGACAAGGATACGGCCGGCAAGGCGATCGACGCGGTCGGCCGGCTCACTGACCAGGTCGAGAAGCAGTCCGGCAAGTTGCAGGTGATTGGCGAAGGTGTCGGCTCGGTCCGCAACGCGCTAGCGGCGTATCTCTCCTCGTTCGCCGCAGCGGCCGATGCCGTGGACCGGTTGCGTGCGGCGACGACCAAGACCGAGGCTCTCGGCGCCGCGGCGGGTCTCAATGTCGGCGGCATTCAGGTCGCGCTGGCCAATCGGGCCGGCTCCGAGCCGCTGCTCAACCCGCTGCGGCTCGCGAGCGTCGTCGACGCGGTCCGTGTCACGGTGGCGCGATACAACGCTTCGCTGTCATCGGGCGATGCGGACGATGCCAAGCTGACGTTCAAATATGCGCGGCTCGCGATCGCCGACAGCGAGGCCGAAATCGCCGGCGTCGACGACGCCAAGGTGAAGGCGCTGATGGCGGCCTTGAAGGACGCGCTGACGGCCGACGAGGCCGCGCTCGAGGAGGTGACCAAGTTCTCCAGCGACCTGCGTGCCAAGCAGGCCGGGCTTACCAAGGCCAGCGCGGCGATCGACGCGGACGTCGGCCGCATCAATCAGCAACTCGCCGCAGCCCGTGCGGAGCAGGGCGCGAGGACGGGTGTCACGGTTCAGGACACCAAGCAGACGGTGATCGTCACGGCGACCGTTGCGGTGCTGTTCGGCGCCGTGCTGGCCTGGCTGATCGGCTCCAGCGTATCGAGCCCGATCCGCAGCATGACCGACCGGATGCAATCGCTGGCCTCCGGCGAATTGGAGCAGACGATTCCCGGCGGCGAGCGGCGCGACGAAATCGGCCGGATGGCCCGCGCCGTCGAGATCTTCCGCGACAACGCGCTTGCCGTCCGCCGCATGGAGCAGGAGGCCGCGGCGCAGCGGGAGGCGTCCGAAGCCGAACGCGCCAAGATGATGGCCGAACTGGCCGGTCGATTCGAGCAGGGCATGCAGGGCGTGATCTCGGGCGTCGGCGGCCGGGCGAGCGATATGGGCCAGAGCGCCAAGGAGCTTGCGCAGATCGCCGAGCGCGGCCGCGGGCTGGCGGAGGCGGTCGCGAGCCGCGCCGAGCAGACTTCCGCGAACGTGCAGACCGTGGCGTCCGCGACCCAGGAGCTCGCAGCTTCGATCCGCGAGATCTCCGGACAGGTGCAGCGATCGGTTTCGGTGTCCAACCGGGCCACGCACGAAACCCAGCGGACCTCGGAATTGATCAATGGCCTGTCCACCGCCGCCGAGCGGATCGGAACGATCGTACAGCTGATCCAGGCGATCGCGAGTCAGACCAATCTGCTGGCGCTGAACGCGACGATCGAGGCCGCGCGCGCCGGCGAGGCCGGCAGAGGCTTCGCGATCGTGGCGAGCGAAGTGAAGAGTCTCGCCTCGCAGACGGCGCAGGCGACCGAACAGATCTCGAGCCAGATCGTCGCCATCCAGAACGCGACAGAGGAGACGGTGGGAGCCATCGCTCAGTTCGGCACGACGGTGAAGGAAATCTCCGAAATCTCCAACGCGATCGCGGCCGCCGTCGAGCAGCAGGGCGCCGCGACCAGCGAGATCGCCCGCAACGTCGAGCAGGCCGCGACCGGCACGGCGGCGGTGACGCAGGAGATCGGTGACGTGCGCAACGTTGCCGGGCAGACCGACGCCGGCGCGGAAGCCGCGCTCGCGGCCGCTGCAGCGCTGCAGCAGCAGGCCGTGTCGTTGAAGAGCAATGTCGACGATTTCCTGCAGACGATCCGGACCGCAGCCTGAGCGCGGGACGGCTTGGTTGGTAGTTCCGAATCTCGGAACTTGTTAGTTTGTAGCAAGGCCCGCACGCCCCACCGTGCGGGCCTTTTATCGTTGGCATGGCGATCAGCAATGTCCCATTCGCGTATAGGACAAAACTGCCGCTCTTAATATCCTACCTACCATTCCCTGATAGGTATTCGCGGGTGCTGAACACAACGGTGGAAAGATGAGGAAGACGATTCGAGAGTTTGGGATCGCCGTAGCGACGGCGGCTGCACTGCTTGTGCCGCATCAGAGCGCGGCGACGCCGCGGATGATATCGGTGGCGGCCGGCCCCGAACTGTTCCGGGAGAAGCTCGCGGAAAGTCGCCGCTTCATCGTCGACGGGCGGTCGGGCAACGCGCTCGGCGGCGAGCCCATCATCCTCACAGCCACCCGATCGGGGGCCCTGGATGTCGCGGTGCTGACCGGCGGCGTCGTCAGCTCCGTCGTTACCGAACTGAGCGTGTTCGATATTCCGTTCCTGTTCCGCGACGAGGTGCATGCCAAGACGGTGATGCAGGGTCCGATCGCCAAACAAATCGCCGCCAAATTCGCCGACAAGGGGCTGGTGCTGCTGGCCCTCGGCAAGCAGGGCTTTCGCAATCTCACCAATTCCAAGCACCCGATTCGCACGCCCGAGGACATCAGGGGTCTCAAGATCCGCGTCATTCCCAATGAGACCTACAAGCTGGCCTTCAAGGCGCTGGGCGCCGAAGTCGTGCCGATGGACTTCCCGTTGGTCTACGGCGCGTTGAAGGACGGGCGACTGGACGGCGAGGAAAATCCGCTGACCACGATCTCGACGAGCCGCTTCTTCGAGGTCCAGAAGTACCTGACGATGTCCGGTCATTTCTTCGCGCCGGTCGCGTTCGTCGCCAATCGCGCGATGTTCGAGCAGCTCGATCCCGCCGATCAGGATGCGTTGATGGCGGCCGCCAAGGCCGGCGCCGAAGCGACCTGGCAGGCGCAGGTCGACGAGGCCAAGCTGAAGGAGCTGCGTGCCGCGGGAATGGAGGTCGTCGACAGGATCGATCGTCAGGCTTTCGTCGATGCGGTGAAGACGCTCGATCCCGAATTCGAGAAGCGGTTCGGCAAGGAGCTGATCGCCGCCATCCGGTCCACTCGCTAAGTCCAGGTGATTTCCGTGAAACTGTCATCTTCGCTCTCGTGGATCGGCGTCCGGCCGCGCATTTTCGGCGGCTTCGCCCTGGTCCTGTCCTTCCTCGTGCTGCTCGGCGGCTTTGCGATGGTCCAGGTCGGACGCATCGGCGGCACGGTGGATGAACTCGTCACGAGCGCAGCCGGCGATGCCGGCATGTCGCAGGTGCGCGCTGCGTTGCTCGGCGCCAACGGTGCGGTGGAGAAGTTCATCCGCACCTGGAATATCGGCGACAAGGACCTGGCCTCCAATGCCATCGAAACCGTCAGCCGCCTCGCTGATCAGGCCGAGCAGCGCTATGGCAAGCTGCCGGCCATCGGCGCGGGCATTGCGCCGGTCCGCACGGCCCTGGCCAGCTACCGATCCTCGTTTGCTCAAGCGGCTGAAGCGGTCGACCGGCTGCGTGCGGCGACGACCAAGACCGATGCGCATGGCGCCACCGCCGGGCTCGACGTCGCCGGCATCCAGGTCGCGCTCGCCAATCGAACCGGTACGGAGCGTCTGTTCCAGCCGTTGCGTCTGGCTGCGGCGGTCGACGGCGTCCGCGTCTCGGTGATGCGCTATGGCACGACGATGGCGACCGCCGATGCGGTGGATGCCAAGAATGCGTTGGCCAATGCGCAAGCCGTGGTCGGCGCCACCGAGAGCGAAATCGCTCCGACCGGCGAGGCCAAGCTGAAGATGCTGGTCGTGGCGCTGAAGGAGGCGCTCACGGCCGATGCCGCGGCGCTCGAGGAGGTGATCAAGTTCGCCGATGAGCTGCGTGCCAAACAGGCCGAGCTCACCAAGGCCAGCGCGACCATCGACGCAGAAGTCGGCCGCATCAATCAGCAGCTCGGCGCGGCGCGTGCGGAGCAGGGCGCAAGAACCGGCGTGGCCGTCGAGGACACCAGGCAGACCGTGGTCGTGACGGCGGCGGGCGCGGTCGTGCTCGGCGCCGTGCTGGCCTGGCTGATCGGCGCCAGCGTCTCGGGTCCGATCCGCGGCATGACCGACCGCATGCAGTCGCTGGCGGCGGGCGAACTGGAGCAGCCGATTCCCGGCGGCGAGCAGCGCGACGAGATCGGGCGGATGGCCCGCGCGGTCGAGGTGTTCCGCGAGAATGCGCTGACCGTCCGCCGCATGGAGCAGGACGCCGCGGCGCAACGCGAGGTGGTCGAAGCCGAGCGCGCGCGGATGATGGCCGATCTGGCCGGGCGCTTCGAGCAAGGCATGCAGGGCGTGATCACCGGCGTCGGTGGGCGCGCCAGCGACATGGGGCAGAGCGCCAAGGAGCTTGCACGCGTCGCCGAGCGCGGTCGCGGACTTGCGGAAGCGGTCGCCAGCCGCGCCGAGCAGACCTCCGCGAACGTGCAGACCGTGGCCTCCGCGACGCAGGAGCTGGCGGCCTCGATCCGCGAGATCTCCGGGCAGGTGCAGCGTTCGGTATCGGTGTCGAACCGGGCCACGCATGAGACCCAGCGGACCTCCGAACTGATCAACGGCCTGTCGAGCGCAGCCGAACGGATCGGCACCATCGTGCAACTGATCCAGGCGATCGCCAGTCAGACCAACCTGCTGGCGCTCAACGCGACGATCGAGGCGGCGCGTGCCGGCGACGCCGGCAGAGGCTTTGCGATCGTGGCCAGCGAGGTGAAGAACCTTGCCTCGCAGACGGCGCAGGCGACCGAGCAGATCTCGAGCCAGATCGCCGCCATCCAGAACGCCACTGAGGAGACGGTCGGGGCGATTGCGCAGTTCGGCACGACGGTGAAGGAGATCGCCGAAATCTCCAATGCCATCGCGGCTGCGGTCGAGCAGCAGGGCGCTGCGACCAGTGAGATCGCCCGTAACGTCGAGCAGGCCGCCAGCGGCACGGCTGCGGTGACGCAGGAGATCGGCGATGTGCGCTCGGTGGCAGGGCAGACGGATGCGGGAGCCGAAGCTGCGCTCGCTGCAGCCGCGGCGCTTCAGCAGCAGGCGGCGTCGCTGAAAAGCAATGTCGACGATTTCCTGCAGACGATCCGGACGGCCGCCTGATCGCGGTCACTTGCCGACGACGGGAGTTGGCGGGGAGGGCAGCGAGGATCGCTGCCCTTTGCTGCTGCTGCGGCCGGAGTTGACCTCCAGGGGGCGCGGCAGCAAGCTGACGCGATGACCGCTTCCCAGTCGTGTTTCGTCACCATTCCGGTCGATGGCGCGGGCACCGTCTCCGCGTTGTCGATTACGCCGCCGCAGGCGCGTGCCTGCTTCGTGTTCGCGCATGGGGCAGGGGCCGGCATGACCCACGCGTTCATGATTCAGGCGGCTGAAAGTCTCGCGGCGCGCGGCATCGCCACGCTGCGCTTCCAGTTTCCCTACATGGAGAAGGGCAGCAGGCGGCCCGATCCACCCGCGCTCGCGCAGGCCACGGTGCGGGCCGCCGTCGCCGAAGCTGCACGGCTCTGTCCCGGACTGCCCATGATCGCCGGCGGCAAATCGTTCGGCGCGCGGATGTCGTCGCAGGCGCAAAGCGCAGCCCCGCTGCCGGGTGTGGCGGGGCTCGCCTTTTTCGGTTTTCCGCTCCATCCCGCCGGAAAGCCGTCCGTGGCACGCGCCGACCATCTCGATGCGATCGAGCTGCCGATGCTGTTCCTGCAGGGCACGCGCGACAAGCTTGCGGAGATGACGCTGCTCGAACCGGTCGTGACGCGGCTCGGACCGCGCGCGACGCTGCATCGCGTCGAACAGGCCGATCATGCCTTCCACGTGCCGGCGCGGTCCGGCAGGGACGATCAGGCCGTCATGGAGGAACTGACGCAGGCGTTCGCGTCATGGGTCGACGCCCTCCGCGCCTGACGCCTCGGAAGCGTTCCGCGCCCATATTTTACGAAAAGATCAAACGAGAACAAAAAAAGAACTTTTGTCTCGCCTCAGGTTGCGTCATTGTTCTCGCCGACGGTCTGACAAGGAGGACTTTCGATGAAGTCGGCAACGCTGACTGCGACGATGCTTGTTGCTGGCGCGCTCTTGATGTCGGCGGGTTCAGGACGTGCGGACTCCCGCCTGACGGGCATGGCCACCGTGAAGGGGACATGCCAGAAGCTGGTCGTCGCTGGCCAGGATCGCAGCCTGGAGTGCACAGGTAGTTTGCTCAATACTGATTACGACGATCAGCGCAGCGGGTTCTATTTCATCCTGCTCAATGGCGGTGTGATCACGTTTTCAAACCGTGGCGATCTGGAGAAGAGGGTCGGACCTGACAAACGTGTCGCGCCGGTCGACCTCGTGATGATCGGAGAATACCCGAGCAAGAAGATCAATACCGTAGCGGCCAAGGGACGTTGCAGGTATGGAAACCCATTCAAGGGTCCCTCCCTCATCGAATGCTCCGCTGACAGCGAGCTTGGGCACTTCGAAGCGACCTTCCTGTCGAACGGCGAGAAGCCGGAGGTAAAGACTTTCTGAGGCGATCGACCGCCGCGCCCGAACGGGAGACAGGCTAACGCACGCTGGCGCGTCCGCGCCAACGCCCCTCGTGACCGCGCGGCAGGCGACGCGAACCGACTCGGCAACAGCGTTTTTGCAGGGGGTGCGATGGAGAGGATTCCTCCGTCTTTTTCACCGTTGATGCTGCGCCCAAGGCTCCCGGCCTCTCGGACCGCTGCTGTGGGCAAATTTGCCGCGACATCCGGCTCGAAATATTGCAACAAGTCCGGGTGACCGTCGGGCCGGTTCCTCGGCTCGCCGGATCTTGGAGAGCTTGATGTTCCGGTATGTGAACCTGGTCTTGGCGGCCCTTTTGTTCTTTGCATCGATCGGCGCCGCGCAGGCCGACGAGGCGAAGCTGCGGATCGGGGTTCTCAGGTTGTCGTCGTCCGCGCCGGTATTCATCGCGCTCGACAAGGGCTATTTCCGTGAGGCCGGCCTCGACGTCGAGCTGAAGTTCTTCGATGCGGCGCAACCGATCGCCGTGGCCACCGCGACCGGTGACGTCGACGTCGGCGTCACCGCATTCACCGCCGGGCTCTACAATCTTGCCGGCAAAGGTGCCTTGAAGATCATTGCGGGCATGAGCCGGGACCGTCCCGGCTATCCGCTGATCGGCTACTTCGCCAGCAACAAGGCCTATGAGGCCGGCCTGAAGACTCCGAAGGACATCGCCGGCAGGCGCGTGGCGATGACCCAAATCGGGTCGAGCTTTCACTACTCGCTCGGGCTGCTCGCCGACAAATACGGCTTCAAGCTCGCTGACGTGAAGATCGTCCCGCTGCAGTCGATGGCGAACATGGCCGCCGCGATCAAGGGCGAGACCGTCGATGCCGCGCTGATGCCGGTCTCGGCCGCGCGCAAGCTGATGGAGGAAGGCGCCGTCAAGCACCTCGGCTGGGTCGGCGACGAGACGCCGTGGCAGGTCAGCGGCGTGTTTGCCGGACACAAGACCTTGGCCAACGCACCGGTGGTGACGAAGCTGCTCGCATCCCTGCAGCGCGCCGAGCGCGAGTATCACGACGTCGTGCTCGCCTCGGTCAAGGACGGCAATGCCGCCATCGACGACAAGACGAAGCCGCTGCTCGAGATCATCGGCAAGTACACCAACCTGCCGGTCGAGCAGGTGGTCGGCAATTGCGCCTATATCGATCCCGACGGCAAGCTCGACGTCAAGAACATCGACAGCCAGATCAAATGGCTGCAGGCGCAGGGCTTCGCGGACCCGGGCTATGATGCGGCCGCGATCATTGCGAAAGACTATGTGAAGCCCGATTGACCGGAGAAGATCGGGCCAGCGGCATTGCACCGGAATCGTCTGACATGGACCTGCTCGCCGAGACCATCAGTCATCGCTTCGATACACTCGATGTGCTCCATGACGTGTCGTTCACGGTCGGCGCCGGCGAGGTCGTTGCCGTCGTCGGCCCATCCGGCTGTGGCAAGAGCACGCTGCTGGCGATCCTCGGCGGACTGTTGCAGCCGACGGCAGGGCGGGCGCTGCTCCGCGGCGCGCCGCCGCCGGGCAGCCTCAATCCCCTGACCTTCGTGTTCCAGGATTTCGCGCTGCTGCCCTGGGCGAGCGTTGCGGACAACGTCGCCTTCCCGCTTCTCCACACGTCGTTGTCCACGCAGCAGCGGGCTGCGGCGGTCGACGATGCGTTGCTGCGCACCGGGCTTGCCGACTTTCGGGCGGCCTATCCCAAGCAATTGTCCGGCGGCATGCGCCAGCGCGTCGGCATCGCGCGCGCACTCGTGGTTCGGCCGGCGATGCTGCTGATGGACGAGCCGCTGTCGGCGCTCGACTCGCAGACCCGCGAACTCCTGATGGAGGATTTCGTCGACCTGCTCGCCGACGGCAGCATGGGCGCGGTGTATGTCACCCACAATCTGGAAGAGGCGGTGCGGCTCGCCGACCGGATCGTCGTGCTGTCGCGACGCCCCGGCCGTATCCGCAAGGTCGTGAGCGTTCCGATCGGACGGCGCGATCGCGGCGAGGCGGCGGTGCGGGCTCAGTTGCTGGATCTTCAGAACGAGCTGTGGGCGCTGATCCGGACCGAGGCGATCGATGCCGAGCGCGAGGTCCAGCATGCTTGATCGCGCGCCCAATGACACGCGTCGCGCGGTCGGTGGAGCCGAGACCACGCCGGTGCGTTTCCGCGGCGGCGGCTTCACGCCGTCGGCGAGCCGCTGGGCGGGTCTGCTCGCGCTCGCTGCGGCGCTCGGGCTTTGGCAACTGATCGGCAGTCTCGCGCTGGTCAATCCCCTGTTCCTGCCGACGCCACTTGGCATCGTCAGCGCGCTCACGCGACTCGCAGCGAGCGGTGCGCTATGGCAGCACGTCTCGGCCTCGCTGCTCCGCATCCTCTTGGGATGGGCGCTCGGCACGGCCTCCGGCATTGTCGTCGGTTTTGCCATCGGCCTGTGGCGCGTGGCGCGCAGCATCGGCATCACCTTCGTCTCGGCGCTGTTTCCGATCCCGAAGATCGCCGTGCTGCCGCTGCTCATTCTCTGGCTCGGCATCGGCGAGCAGCCGAAGATCGCGACCATCGCGCTCGGCGTGTTCTTCTCGACCACGATCTCGGTCTATAGCGGCGTCGATGCGGTGCCGCGCAACCTGATCCGGATGGCGCAGAGTTTCGAAGTGCCGTTCCCGACCATCGTGCGCAAGGTGATCTGGCCTGGCGCGCTGCCGTCGATTCTGGCCGGCTTTCGCATCACCGCCTCGGTGGCGCTGATGCTGGTGGTCTCGGCGGAAATGATCGGCGCCGAGACCGGCATCGGCACCTTCGTGCTGCAGGCCGGCAATCTGATGCAGACCGATCAGCTGATGGCCGGCATCCTGATGCTCTCTTTGTTCGGCCTCGCGGTCGGCCGGTTGATCAGCCTGCTCGAAGCGCGCCTCCTGCACTGGCGCTGAACGCCTCACGCATTGCCGCGATCCTCGCGGAACAGGTCGAGCTTCTCCTGCACCGGACGGTCGGAGAACGAGAACAGCACTGCATCCTCGTCCGCCTCGTGGCTGACCCATTGCCAGCTCGGCACGACGAACAGGTCGCGCGGCCCCCATTCGAAGGTCTGATCGCCGATGCGGCTGCGCCCCTTGCCTTCGATCGCCGTGAACACCGTCGCATCCGTCGAGCGATAGCGCGCGGTTTTGAAGCCCTTCGGCAGCAGCTGGATGAAGGTGCCGATCGTCGGCATCGCGAAGTCGCCGGTCTCCGGATTGGAGAACTTCAACTTCAGCCCATGGCACGCATCCCATTCCTCGCTGCGCCTGGCGCTCTCCAGCGCCTCGCGCGTGTAGGCATAGGGATAGTTGAAGATCGGTGAGGTCCTCGATCGACGCTTGGCATCGACGGGCAGCAGATTGTGACCGTGGCGGGCGAAGCTGTCGCCCGTGGGGCGCGCGACCTTCTGCTGATCTTCCTGCGAGCCTTGCGCGAACGAAGCGTCGAGGAACTGCACCAGGGGAATGTCGAGGCCGTCGAGCCAGAACATCGGCTCGGAGGTTTCGTTGCCGTGATCATGCCAGGTCATTGACGGCGTGATGATGAAATCGCCGGGCTGCATCAAAGTGCGCTCGCCGTCGACGGTCGTGAATGCGCCTTGGCCTTCGAGCACGAAGCGCAGCGCCGACTGGCTGTGCCGGTGCGCCGGTGCAATGTCGCCCGGGATCACCATCTGGATGCCCGCATAGAGCGAGGTCGTGACCTTGGACTGGCCGCGCAGACCCGGATTCTCCAGGATCAGCACGCGACGTTCGGCTTCCTTGGCCGTGATCAGCCGCCCGGCCTCCACCATGTAGTCGCGGATCGCCGCGAATTGCCAGAGATTTGGCCGACAGGCGCTCTTCGGCTCGGGCGTGATGAGATCGCTCATCACGGTCCACAGCGCGGTCATGTTCTCGCCGTCGATCTTCCTGTAGAACGCCTCGCGTTCCGGCGTCGATGTCGCGGCCATATGCCCCTCCCGTGATCAGATGTCGTTATTGATTGACAGTATACTGTCAAATACGTTACCGTCAATTGCAACCAGAGATGTCATGTCGGGAGGGGTGACCCAATGAAGCTGCACGGCTATTTCCGCAGCAGTGCGTCCTATCGCGTCAGGATCGCGCTGAAACTCAAGGGTCTCACCGTCGTGCATCTGCCGCATCACCTCCGCAGGGGCGAGCAGCGTGCGCCCGCCTATCTCGCGCTCAATCCGCAAGGCCTCGTTCCGGCCCTCGAGGACGATACCGGCGCCGTGCTGATCCAGTCGCTCGCCATCATCGAATGGCTCGACGAGATCCATCCCGAACCGCCGCTGCTGCCGAGTGATCCTCTGCGCCGTGCGCAGATCCGGGCCTTCGCGCAGGTGCTCGCCTGCGATACCCATCCGGTGCAGAACCTGAAGGTGCTGGCGCGGCTGCGCGAGCTGGGCCTGCCCGAGGACAAGGTCACGGCCTGGGCCGGCTGGGCCAACCGGGAGGGACTTGCTGCCTGCGAAGCGCTGGTCAAGCATGAACCGGGCCCGTTCTGCTTCGGCGCGGCGCCCACGCTCGCCGATCTCTGCCTGGTTCCGCAGCTCGGCAACGCGCGCCGCTTCGGCGTCGACGTCGGGGCGTTTCCGCGCCTGCTGCAGGCGGAAGCTGCCGCCAAGGCGATGCCGGCGTTCGCGGATGCTGCACCGGAGCGTCAGCCCGATGCCGAGTAAGCCGCCTGTCATCACCATGGATGCGGTCTACACCAAGCCCGGCTATCTGTTCCGGCGCATGCAGCAGATCGCGGTCTCCATCTTCGTCGAGGAATGCCGGGAGTTCGATCTGACGCCGGTGCAGTACGCCGCGCTGGTCGCCATCCAGACCCATCCGGGCATCGACGCCACGCGGCTGTCGGCCGTGATTGCCTTCGACCGTTCGACGCTGGGCAGCGTGATCGAGCGGCTCGAGGCGAAGGGCCATGTCGAGCGCAAGCCTTCGGCCGAGGACAAGCGCGTCAAGCTGCTCTATCTGACCAAGGCAGGCGCCGTGCTGTTGCGCAACATCATGCCGGTCGTCGATCGGGCCCAGGCGCGGATGCTGGCGCCGCTGAAATCGGCCGACCGCAAGATGCTGATGGCGTTGCTGTCGCAACTGGTCGATCTCAACAACGAAGTGTCGCGCGTGCCGCTGCGCGCCGAAGACGCGCTGGAGCATCTCGGCAAGACCGGCTGATCGCAGGCGCCTGTGGATGCGTCGCGGACAGCGTTCGCTCATAGCCGCATCACCGCCTGACGGTCGATCTTGCCGGTGCCGGTCTTCGGCAACTCGTCGATGAATACGATCTCGCGCGGATATTTGTAAGGCAGCAGCTTCGCTTTGATGTAGTCCTGCAACGCCCTGGTCATCGCGGGCTCGTCGTGGGACCGGCCGTTGGTCACCACCACCGCCTTCAGGCTCATGCGGCGGTCCGGCAACTCGTGCGCGAATACGGCGCATTCCCGGATGTCCGGATGCTCGGCGAGACAGAGCTCGACTTCCAGCGGGTACACCCATTGTCCGGAGATCTTGACCAGATCGTCGGCGCGGCCGCGAAAGAAATGAAAACCGTCGGCATCGCGCACGAAGCGGTCGCCGGTGTAGATCCAGCCGCCGTCGCGGATCGTCTCCGCGGTCTTGTCCGGCCGGTTCCAGTACAGCGGCGTATTCGAATCGCCGCGAACCCAGAGAATGCCTTCTTCGCCCGTGCCGACGTCGCGTCCGTCGCTGTCGCGCAGCGCGAGCTCGTAGCCGGGCACGCGCAGCCCGGCCGCACCGAGCTTCTTCCGGTCCTCGCGGTTGGAGAGATAGACGTGCAGCACTTCGGTCGAGCCGAGACCCTCGACGATCTCCAGGCCCGTCAGGCTCTTCCAGCCGTTGAAGACCTCGGCCGAGAGCACCTCTGCCGCGGAAACCGACAGCCGCAGCGACGAGACATCCGCGTCCTTCGCGCCGTCGGCCTTGGTGAGCGCGGTGTAGAGCGTCGGCAGGCCGAAGAACACGGTCGGACGAAATCGGCTGATCGCATCGAAGATGGCCGCGGGCTTCGGCTGCCCCGGCAGCAGCAAGGTCGTCGCGCCCACTGAGAACGGAAAGGTGATCGCGTTGCCGAAGCCGTAGGCGAAGAAGATCTTCGGTACCGAGAAGCAGATGTCGTCCGGGGTCAGCCGCAGCACGTTCCTCGCGAACGCCTGCTCGCTATAGGCCATGTCGTGCTGCAGATGGACGATGCCCTTCGGGCGGCCGGTCGAGCCGGACGAGTACATCCAGAATGCCATCTCGTTGCGGTGGGTATCGGCCTCCGCGAGCTGATCGGCGAAGCCCGGCAGCCAGGGATCGACTGCAACCGTCGATGGCGCTGCGGTCTCCGGCGGCTCACCGTTGACGACGATCAGCGTCTGCAGCGCCGTCGCCGCGCAAGCCTGCGCGTCGAACCGTCCAGCGAATTCCGCATCCGCGACCGCAACCTTGGCGCCGGAATCGGCGAGATAGAACTGCAGCAGGTCCGGCGGCGTCAGCGTGTTGATCAGGAGCGGCACGAAGCCCGCACGCACCGCGCCGAAGAACGCAGCCGGATAGGCCGGGGTGTCGTCGAGGAACAGCAGGACGCGGTCGCCGCGGGTGAGCCCGAGCGCGGTGAAGCCGTTACCCCAGCGGCAGGCCTCACGGCACAATTCGGCGTAGCTGCGCTGGCCGGCCGGGCCGATCAGCGCGGGCTTGTTCGCATTGCCCTTGGCGAGGTTGTCGAACAACAGCCGGCTGGCGTTGTAGCGCGTGGGAATCGCAAAGCCGATTTCGCGTGCGCCGGCGCTGTCGAAAGGAACGTGGTCCGCAATCTCCATCGTCATGCCCGCTCTCCCCCATTGCGCGACGCCGCGTAGCGGGCCATGAACTGCGGAGCCATGGCGCGCAGCCTGTCGTCATCGATGCGGCCCGAGCGGGTGATGTAGCTGTAGGCGAAATCCATCAGCCCGAGTGCCATGTGGGCAGGAAAGTTCTCGTACCAGCCGGCGCTGGTGCGCGCCGCGTTGACCAGCTTCTTCACGATCGGCTGCCGCTCGGCCTGGTAGCGCGCGAGGCCGTCGGAGAGATCGGCTTCCGCATCGAGCGCCTTGGCGAGCGCGACCGCATCCTCGATCGCGAGCCGCGTTCCCGAGCCGATCGAGAAATGCGCGGTGTGAAGCGCGTCACCGATCAGCACCATGTTCCGGTGCCACCAATGCTCGTTCCAGACCCAGGGGAAATTGCGCCACACCGACCGGTTCGAGACCAGCGCATGACCGTCGAGCGCATCTGCGAACACCTGCTCACAGATACGCCGGGATTCGTCGACCGATCTCTCGGCGAAGCCGTAGGCCTGCCAGGTCGCGCGATCGCATTCCACCAGGAAGGTGCTCATGTCCGGCGCATAGCGGTAATGGTGGGCATTGAAGCTGCCTCGGTCGGTCGTGACGAAGGTCTGAGACAGCGTCGCAAAGGTCTTTGAGGTCCCGTACCAGGCGAATTTGTTGCTGGAGTAGGAGACGGAGTAGCCGAAGTCGCCCTCGAAGCTGCGGCGCACCAGCGAGTTGAGCCCGTCGGCGGCGACGATGAGATCGTAGCCCACGAGCTGGTCCAGCGACTGGACGGTCGTGCCGTAGCGGGCCGCGACGCCGACGCTCTCGGCACGGGCCTGCAACAGCTTGAGCAAATCGAGCCGGCCGATCGCCGAGAAGCCGACGCCGTCGATCTCAACGCTCTCGCCACGCAGATTGAGCGTGATGTTGCGCCAGCTCTCCATACCAGGCGTGATCGCGTCGACGGTGTCGGGATCATCGGCGCGCAGGAATTCCAGCGCCTGGTCGGAAAAGACCACGCCGAAGCCCCAGGTCGCGCCGGCCGGGTTCTGCTCGAACAGGTCGACCACGGCGGCCGGGTGCCGCTTCTTCCAGAGATAGGCGAAATACAGCCCGCCAGGGCCGCCGCCGAGCACGGCGATGCGCAAGGACGTTCTCCCAATTGACAGTATACTGTTTATTTTGGATCGGAGACTATTCCCTCGTGTTGAGCGAAGCCAGCGAAATCTTATTGCCCGGTTCGATGCAGATGGGCTGCCCTCATCCCGAAGGATGATGTGCGAACACCTTGTCGAGAGCGGCAAAGCAGGCCGTCTCGACGAGTTCCGGCGCATGCCGGCCGAGCACCTCCATCTTCACGCCGGAGTTGATTTCGAGCACCTGCCAGTGCCCGTCGACCAGCACGACGTCGATGGACGTATAGCGGATGCCGATGACGCGCGCGGCCGCGCGGGCCAGCGCGGTGCAGGCCTCGCGCAGCGCACCGGCCGTCAGCAGCACGGGCTGCGCACCGAATTCGAGATTGTGCCGCCAGCTCAGCAGGCGCTGCGCGCCTCGCGGGAGGATGGCGTCCAGTGTCGACGCATCGAATTCGCCGGCCAGACGCCGCAGCAGTTGCGCATGCTGTTGCACCGGCACTGTCGCGAGCGCGAGCTCACGCAGCGAATGGCCGCCATCTCCGCTCACGACGGGCCGCTGCTTGCGGTAGACGATCAGCGGCACATCATCGAGCAGGATCACCCGGACTTCGTCCGCGATCTGCAGGAGCGGCGCAATCGCGGCGCTCGCGCCGGTCGCAAAAATTCGGGTGAGCGAGCCCTTCAGTTCAGCCGCGGTCGTCGCGCGTGTCACTGCGCGGCCCGACGTCCCCTCATTGGGCTTTACGACCAGCCCCTTCGGATGGCTTTCGAGCAATTCCAGGATTGACGGCCAGTCCGGCTCACGCGCCCCCGTCAGCGCCGGCGCGAGAACGAACGCGTGCGGGATAGCGGGAATTCCCGAAGCCGCCAGCAAGCTGGCGGTGGCGGCCTTGTCGCAGGCCAATCTGTGCGCCACCGCACTGTTGAGGCCGAAATCGTAGCCGAAAATGAAATGACGCCGGGGCGCATCGCCCAGGATCAGCAACCAGCCGTCCTCACGGACGTCGAGGGCGATGCCCCGTTCGGCGCAATAGCGGGTGACGGCGGCGAGCTGGAGGTGCGGATGGTTAACCATTGCTCAAGGATTGGGCTGGATGTGCGAAACGAAAGTGCTGGAAAGTCAGGATGTCGGCAAGTAAATTACCGATATCGTTTGTGTACGAACGAATGGCCGATCGAAGCGAAACCGCATCGGCCGGCATGCGTTTGATCGCGATCAATGGTGCATCCATGCGGGTTGATTATTCGCTGTTTTCACGTACATCAGGCGCCGAAAATCGCCGGATCCATAGGGTTTTTGCGGCCCCTCTCGTCACGACTTGTTTCTTCCAACTTCAGCCCACGTGAAAAAACAAACGACATGAGCGCGTTCTATAAAGAGAAAGTTCTTTCCGTTCACCACTGGACGGACACCTTGTTCTCGTTCCGGGCGACCCGCGATGCGGGGTTCCGTTTCCAGAATGGCCAGTTCGCGATGATCGGCCTCGAGGTCGAGGGGCGCCCGCTGCTGCGCGCCTACAGCATGGCGAGCGCCAATCACGAGGAGGAACTCGAGTTCTTCAGCATCAAGGTGCAGGACGGTCCGCTGACGTCGCGGCTGCAGAAGATCAAGGAAGGCGACACCATCCTGGTCGGCCGCAAGGCGACCGGTACGCTGATCCCCGACAATCTGCTGCCGGGCAGCCGGCTGCTGCTGCTGTCGACCGGCACGGGACTGGCTCCGTTCGCGAGCCTGATCAAGGACCCCGACGTCTACGAGCGCTTCGAGAGCATCGTGCTGGTCCATGGCTGCCGCCAGGTCGCCGAACTCGCCTATGGCGAGAGCGTCGTGGCCAAGCTCCGTGAGGACGAGCTGTTCGGAGAGCTGCTCGAAGGCAAGCTGCAGTATTATCCGACCGTCACCCGCGAGCCGTTCCGCAATCGCGGCCGCATCACCGACCTGATCACGTCGCAGCAGCTGTTCAACGATCTCGGCCAGCACGCGCTCGACATCGCCAAGGACCGCATCATGATGTGCGGCAGCCCGGCGATGCTGGACGAGCTCAAGACCATGTTCGAGTCGCGCGGCTTCCTCGAAGGCAGCGGCAACGAGCCCGGCCATTTCGTGATCGAGAAGGCGTTCGTGGAGCGCTGAGCGTCCCGCCTTCCAGTTTTGACATTTTGGAAAGAGCGCCTCGACGCAATCGGGGCGCTCTTTTCGTTGGCAATATCCTCCTTGCACGCGTCCGAGCGGCCGTGCGATTTTCGGCACCAAGATCGGGCCGTCAGACGTCCGACGCCAAATAGGGAGGGGATGAGCATGGATTCCATCGTACGACGGCAGACGCTCGGGGATCTCTTGCGGCGGAGCGCGGCGCGGACGCCGCACAAGACGGCCGTGATCTGCGGCGAGACCAGCTGGACGTACGCCGAATTCAACGCCATCGCCGATCGTCTGGCCGCAGGACTCGCCGCCCGCGGCGTCGGCAAGGGCGAGCGCGTCGCGATCCTTGCGCGCAATTCGCATGCCTTTGCTGCCCTGCGCTTCGCGCTGGCGCGGCTCGGCGCCGTGCTGGTGCCGATCAACTTCATGCTCAAGCCCGAAGAGGTCGCCTACATCCTCAAGCATGCCGGCGCGCGGCTGCTCGCGACCGACAGCGGCTTCGCCGGCGTGGCGCGTGCCGCCAAGGCGCTGGCGCCCGCGGTCGAGCAACTGATCTGGCTGCCGTCGGAAGGTCCGAGCGAGCGGCACAGCGACATGATCGATTTCGCCGAGCTTGCGGCCTCGACAGAGGCCGTGCCGGCAGTCGAGATTGCGGGCAGCGACGTCGTGCAGATCGTCTACACGTCGGGCACGGAGTCGCTGCCGAAGGGCGCGATGCTGACCCATGACGCGGTGATCTGGCAGTATGTCAGCTGCGTGGTCGATGCCGGCATCGCAGCCGATGATGTCACGCTGCACGCGCTGCCGCTGTATCATTGCGCGCAGCTCGACGTGTTCTTCGGCCCCTCGATCTATGTCGGCGCCACCAACATCATCACGGCATTTCCGACGCCGGACAATCTGCTGCCGCTGATCGCGAAGTATCGCATCACTTCGTTCTTTGCGCCGCCGACGGTGTGGATCTCGATCCTGCGCTCGCCGCTGTTCGAAACCACGGACGTCTCCACTTTGCGCAAGGGCTATTACGGCGCCTCCATCATGCCGGTCGAGGTGCTGCGCGAACTGGCGCAGCGGTTGCCCGAGGTTCGCTTGTGGAATCTGTACGGCCAGACCGAGATCGCGCCGCTGGCGACGATGTTGGGACCCGAGGATCAGTTGCGCAAGCCGGGCAGCTGCGGCCGCGCCGTGCTCAACGTCGAGACCCGCGTGGTGGACGACGACCTCAACGATGTCGCGCCGGGCCAGGTCGGCGAGGTCGTGCACCGCTCGCCGCATCTGATGCTCGGTTACTTCCACGACGACCAGCGCACCACGGCGGCCTTCCAGGGCGACTGGTTTCACTCCGGCGATCTCGCGACCATCGATGACGAGGGCTACATCACGATCGTCGACCGCAAGAAGGACATGATCAAGACCGGCGGCGAGAACGTCGCCAGCCGCGAGGTCGAGGAGGCGCTCTATTTGATCCCCGAAGTTTCGGAGGTCGCCGTCGTCGGCCTGCCGCACCCGCGCTGGGTCGAGGCGGTGGTCGCCGTGGTCGTGGTCAAGTCCGGTTGCGAGCTGACCGAGGAGGCGGTGATGGCGCAGGCGTCGAGCCGGCTCGCCAGCTTCAAGACGCCGAAGCGGATCGTGTTCGTCGACGCCTTGCCGAAGAACCCCAGCGGCAAACTGTTGAAGCGGCAGTTGCGCGAGGCCCATTCGGGGCTGTTTGCGGAGGGGTAAACGGCTGCCGCCCTTGGCGATCGTGGGTGCTGCCGGGAGGCCTGCCTGGCGCTGCGGATCGATACCGCAGCGCCGCAGTCCATAGCCCGGGGCTATCGACGTTGTGATATGATCGATGGCCGACTGCGCGCTCTTGTGTAACGATTGCTTCGCGATGCGCGTAGTATCGTGACGCCAGACCTTCCACGAGCCACCCCGAGGCCTCCCATGGATACGCTGCTGCTCCCGTTCTCGCCGCGCTTCATCGTGCTGACGATCTGTGCCACGGCGACGGCGCTGCTGCTGATCCTCGGCATCTACGATCGCAAGATCTTCGATCTCGTCCTGATTCCGCTGTTGATCTTCGGCGCGCTGACCCTGCTCGGCGTGCGCGATCTCGTGCAGAAGAGCCATGCGGTGCTGCGCAACTATCCGATCTCCGCGCATCTGCGCTTCCTGCTCGAGGAGATCCGGCCCGAGATGCGGCAGTATTTCTTCGAGAGCGAGAAGGACGGCATGCCGTTCTCGCGTGACACCCGCGCCGTCGTGTACCAGCGCGCCAAGATGGTGCTCGACAAGCGCCCGTTCGGCACCCAGGAGGACGTCTATCGCGAGGGCTATGAGTGGATGCACCATTCGGTGTCGCCCAAGCCGCACGCCGAGGAGAAGTTCCGGATTCAGATCGGCGGTCCCGATTGCGCCAAGCCGTATTCGGCCTCGGTGTTCAACATCTCGGCCATGAGCTTCGGCGCGCTGAGCCCGAACGCGGTGCGCGCGCTCAACGGCGGCGCCAAGCGTGGCGGCTTCGCCCACGACACCGGCGAGGGCGGCTTCAGTCCCTATCACGCCGAGATGGGCGGCGACATCATCTGGGAGATCGGCTCCGGCTATTTCGGCTGCCGCCACCGCGATGGCAGCTTTGATCCCGACGCGTTCGCGCGGGTCGCGGCCACCGAACAGATCAAGATGGTCGAGCTCAAGATCAGCCAGGGCGCCAAGCCCGGCCATGGCGGCGTGCTGCCGGCCGCCAAAGTGTCTGAGGAGATCTCCAAGATCCGCGGTGTGGCGACGGGTGAGGACTGCATCTCGCCGGCGGCGCACCGCGCGTTCTCGACGCCGATCGGGATGATGCAGTTCATCGGCGAGATGCGGCGGCTGTCGGGCGGCAAGCCGGCCGGCTTCAAGCTGTGCATCGGCCATCCCTGGGAGTTCCTGGCGATCTGCAAGGCGATGCTGGAGACCGGCATCTATCCCGACTTCATCGTCGTCGACGGCAATGAGGGCGGCACGGGGGCGGCGCCGCTCGAATTCATGGACCATCTGGGCATGCCGATGCGCGAGGGCGTCAATTTCGTGCACAATGCGCTGGTCGGGATGAACGTCCGCGACCGCATCAGGATCGGCGCCTCCGGCAAGATCGCCACCGCCTTCGACATGGCGCGCGCGATGTCGATCGGCGCCGACTGGTGCAATTCGGCGCGCGGCTTCATGTTCTCGCTCGGTTGCATCCAGTCGCTGAGCTGCCACACCGACCGCTGTCCGACCGGCGTGGCCACGCAGGACCCGTCGCGGGCCCGCGCGCTGGTCGTTCCGCACAAGATCGACCGCGTCTACAACTATCACCACGCCACCCTGCATGCGCTGACCGAGCTGCTCGCGGCGGCCGGTCTCGAACATCCGCAGGACCTGCGTCCCATCCACTTCTCACAGCGGACCTCGACCACCGAGGTGTCCTCCTTCGCCAAACTCTATCCGTCGCTGCGCCCGGGCGAACTGCTCGACGGCACCCATGACGTCCGTTTTCGCGACGCCTGGGCAATGGCGCGGCCGGATACGTTCGCGGCCGCGTGAGATTGCTGCGCCGTTCTCAGTGAGGCTGTAAGTCGCGCCCCCACACTCGCCGTCATCCCCGCGCACGCGGGGATCCATAACCACAGGCGGTTGCTTGTTGCGTTGAAGGTTCAACGCGCAGCCCGCCTCGAGATGGATCACGCGGTATGGGTCCCGGGTCGGCGCCCGATGCCGCTCGCGCGGCGTCGGGCTTGCCGGGGACGACAGCGGGGGTTGGGTTGGCCTGCGCCTCAATGCGGGTTTTCCAGGCTGAAGGTCTCGGACTGCTCGTCATAGGCAAAGAGCTCGGCGTAGCGGCCCCAGGAGACGATGGTCTGCAGGGTCTCGTCGGCATAGTGCTCGGACATGTAGTCCTCGAGCTCGATGCGGAAGCGTGTGGCGGGTGCTGCATGCGACGGGCGGTCGTCGAGCACGCGGCGGATCAGGCCCATCAGCGGCACGTTCTCCATCAGGTGCTGGGCGAACAGTTTCTTGCGCTCGTCGGTCTCGAGATCGGCGAAGCGGCGGCCGGCCTCGGTCAGGGTCAGATCGCCCTCGCTGAGCTGGGCGAAGCGCAATAGCTGCAGCGCCTCGGCGAGAGGAAAGATCTCGTCGACTTCGAGCTGGAGATGTCCGGCCAGTACCGGCAGGTCGGCATGGCCATTATAGGGTTCGCCGGCGAGCGCCTCGATCAGGCCCGAGATCGAGTTCGACGACACGTGATTGAGCACCATGCCGACGCCGGCGCTGGCGGTGCTCGGCAGCTTCGGCTCGGGCCGCTGCGTCATGCGGGCGTAGAGGCTGTCGACGAGCTGGCGGAAGACGGGGTCGAGCCGGTTGCGCGGATGCGGCAGGTCGATTTTGAACTCGGCGGCGACGCGGCCGGGATTGGAAGAGAACACCAGGACGCGGTCGCACATCAGCACCGCCTCCTCGATGTTGTGCGTCACCATCAGCACCGACTTGATCGGCAGCCGTCCATCCGTCCAGAGGTCGATGAGGTCGGTGCGGAGCGTCTCGGCAGTCAGCACGTCCAGCGCCGAGAACGGCTCGTCCATCAGCAGCAGATCGGGATGCACGACCAGCGCGCGGGCGAAGCCGACGCGCTGGCGCATGCCGCCGGACAGCTCCTTCGGAAAGGCCGATTCGAAGCCGTCGAGGCCGATCAGGTCGATCGCGGCCAGCGCGCGTTTGCGCCGCTCGCCGGCCTCGATGCCGAGCGCCTCCAGGCCGAGCTCGACGTTCTGCAGCACGGTGAGCCAGGGAAACAGCGCGAACGACTGGAACACCATCGCGACGCCGACAGGCGGACCTGCGATCACCTCGCCGCGATATCTGGCTTCGCCCGAGGACGGCGACACGAGTCCTGCGATGATGCGCAGCAGCGTCGACTTGCCCGAGCCGGAGCGGCCGAGCAGGCCGACGATCTCGCCGGCACGGATCGTGAGGTCGACCTTCTCCAGCACCAGGAGATCCTCGCCGCTGCCCTTCGGAAACAGCCGGCTGACGCCCTTGATCTCGATCAGCGATGTCTCTTTGACCTGGTCGCGCATGACAAATTCTCCCGGTCAGCCGAGCCGCAGCCGGCGTTCGCCGAAGGCGTAGAGCGGCCGCCACAGCAGCCGGTTGAACAGAGTGACGAGAATGCACATCACGGCGATGCCGAGCACGACGCGCGGAAAATCGCCGCGTTCGGTCGCCGCCGCGATGTAGGCGCCGAGCCCCGAGGCCGTCAGATGCGTGTCCCCCCAACTCGCGACCTCGGCGACGATCGCGGCATTCCACGAGCCTCCGGAGGCGGTGATGGCGCCGGTGATGTAATAGGGGAAGACGCCGGGCAGCACGACCTTGAACCACCAGCGCCAGCCGGTCAGGTGCAGGCTCGCAGCCGCCTCGCGCAGATCGGTCGGGAACGCGCTGGCGCCGGCGATGACGTTGAACAGGATGTACCACTGCGTGCCCAGGATCATCAGCGGGCTCAGCCAGACATTGGCGTCGAGGCGATAGCGCACGATCAGCACCACGAACACCGGGAAGGCGAGATTGGCCGGGAAGGCGGCGAGGAACTGCGCCAGCGGCTGCAGCCGCTCTGCGAGCTTCGGCCGCAGCCCGATCCAGACGCCGACCGGGACCCAGATCAGCGAGGCCAGCGCAATCAGCACGGCGACCCGCACCAGCGTGATCAGGCCGTAGCCGATGGCGCTGAGGATGTCGGCCGGCGCCAGCGTCGCCGCGAGATAGAGATAGGTCTTCCAGCCGGCATAGGAGCAGCCGACGATGACCACCGCGAGCCAGAGCCCGTCGACGAGCTGCGACGGCGGCGCGTGGCGCACCGGGCCGCTCCAGGCCTTCGGCCAGTTCAAGCGCAGGTTCGAGAACGCGCGATTCACGGCGGCGAACAGCACGGACAGTTTGCGCAGTGCGCGGGTGTGCCGGAACAGGTCGAGCATCCACGAGCCCGGCGGATCGCCGGACGCGGTCTGCTCGAAGCGGAATTTGTCGGCCCAGGCCACGATCGGGCGGAACAGCAGCTGGTCATAGGCGGTGATCACGAGCAGCATCGTCAGCAGCGCGATCCCGATCGCCGCGAGATCCTGCTGCTGGATCGCGAGCGCCACATACGAGCCGATGCCCGGCAGCGTCACCGTGGTGTTGCCGACCGTGATCGCCTCCGACGCCACGACGAAGAACCAGCCGCCGGACATCGACATCATCGCATTCCAGATCAGCCCGGGCATCGCATAGGGCACGTCGAGCCGCCAGAAGCGCTGCCAGCCGGAGAGGTGGAAGCTGCGCGTCGCCTCCTCCAGATCCTTCGGCACGTTGCGCATCGACTGGTACATGCTGAAGGTCATGTTCCAGGCCTGGCTGGTGAAGATCGCGAACACGCAGGCGAGCTCGGCGCCCAGCACATTGCCCGGGAACAGGTTCATGAAGAACACGACGGTGAAGGTCAGGAAGCCGAGGATCGGCACCGACTGCAGGATGTCGAGCAGCGGGATCAGCACGATCTCGGCGCGGCGGCTCTTGGCCGCCAGCGCGGCATAGACGAAGGTGAAGACCAGCGAGCAGGCGATCGCGAGCAGCATGCGCAAGGTGGTGCGCAGCGCGTAGAGCGGCAGGTTGGCGGGATCGAGCGACACCGGCGTACTGTCCAGCGCCGACAGCGGCTGCGTGGTCTGCTCGCCGCCATAGACGATCAGCACCATCGCGCCGACCACGATGATCAGCGCCACCACGTCCCAGATGTTGGGGCGCACGGTGTCGCGCAGCACGGTCGTCCTGATGTCCTGAAGCATCATCCGCGTGTCTCGTCTCGTCGTCCGCAGCCATCGGCGATGGCTCCGGAGGCCTCCTTGTCATGGCGCGCGGGGCGGGTTCAAGCCGGCAGGCTGCCGGCCAAATTCGCACCCTAGGTGCCCTGTATGATGGTTTGATATCAAGCGGCGGCGGGGTCCGGCGCCGCGTTCCGGCCTATCAAAGGATACGCGGGGCGCGTCTTCACGTTCCCGCGACATCGGATGTCCGGGGTATGCCAGATGGTCGGCCCTCGGCAGATGTGAGGGCGCAGGGAAGGCCGGACCTCGACTGAGGCCCGTGGCCCGCCTGCGAGAGAAAAATGCAGGCGGCAGGAACCACAGGTCAGCCGGACGACCCGGCCCTCCCTGCGCGACAGTTGACCGGCTTATACGTGCTCTCCTCGGTGCACCGGGCTTTTTGGCCACCGTGGCGACGACGCGCGCATCACGCACGCTGCCGCGGACCTCAGCGTCGGGAGATCAGGACCACACGATTTCGCCGTCCGTGACGACAACGCTCGTCCAGCGCCGCCATCCCGTCCATCGCATTGCCGGCCCAACGTTCGTGACGACGCGTACGCCCCTCATCAGGACCGGAACGGGGACAGCATAGAACGGGATTTATGATTTTCGGAAGCGGTTTATTTTTCGCGGAGGATCTTGAAGCGGGGCTTGGCATTGAGCGCGCAGGGGAAATGAGGGGGTCGGCGCAGGTCGCCCTTGTGCTCCATCTGCCGTCGTTCGGCATGTGGGAGATCGGCACTCTGCCCGACGGGCGAATCGGCCATGAGTTGTTTGTTCACGCAGAGCGCGGCGGGCTCGGTGCACCTCTCCCCGCCCTTTGCGGGGAGAGGTCGGATTGCGCAGCAATCCGGGTGAGGGGCATGGCACAAGCGGAGCTGCGTCGCAGGTCCATCGGACTCATGGGCCGGCGCCAATAGTAGGCATCGCCCGTGCGGCTGCCCCTCACCCCGACCCTCTCCCCGTGAAGAACGGGGAGAGGGGGCGCAGCGTTCGTGCGGTGAGAGCGGGGGGCTCAGCTATCCCACATTCGGCTCGCCACCCTCGGGCGCGAGCTTGGTGGCCAGGATCTTGTCGATGCGGCGGCCGTCGAGGTCGATGATCTCGAAGCGCCAGCCGTCGAGCTCGAAGCTCTGGCCGACCTCCGGCACGCTGCCGAAGTGCTGCAGCACCAGGCCGGCGACGGTGTGGTAGCCGCGATGCGGCGGCACCTCGATCGCCAGCACATCGGCGAACTCGTCGAGCGGCATCCACCCGGACACCAGCAGCGAGCCGTCGTCGCGGCGGACGCAGGCGGGCTCCGGCGGTCCTTCCTCGGAGGAGAACGCGCCGACGATCGATTCCAGGATATCGGCCGCGGTCACGACGCCTTCGAACGCGCCATATTCGTCGTGGACCAGTCCCATGTGGACCGGCGAGACCTTGAGGATCGCGATCACGTCGCGCGCGTCGACGGTGGACGGAATGATCGGTACCTCGCGGACCAGGCCGCGCAGGTCCGGCATCTCGTCGCGCAAGTACGCCGCCAGCAGGTCCTTGGCCTGCAGCACGCCGATCGGCCGGTCGCGCTCGCCATCCGATACCGGCAGGCGCGAATGCGGGCTTTTCGCCAGCAGCTCGCGGATGGCCTTGGGGTCGTCGTTGAGATCGACGACGTCGACCTCGGGACGAGGCGTCATGATCGCGCCGACGGGGCGGTCGCCGAGCCGCATCACGCCGGCGATCATCTCCTTCTCGCCGGGTTCGAGCACGCCGGCGGTCTCGGCCTCGCGGACGAGATGATGGATCTCCGCCTCGGAGACCTTCTCCTCGCCCTCGCCGGAGCGGCCGAGCAGGGCGAGAATCAGCTTGCCGGAGAGATCGAGCAGCACCACCAGCGGCAGCGACACCTTGGCGAGCACCTGCATGGCAGGCGCGACGCGGACGGCGACGGCTTCGGGATCGCGCAGCGCGAGCTGTTTCGGCACCAGTTCGCCGACGATCAGCGTCGCATAGGTGATGGAGGTGACGACGAGGCCGACGCCGACGATGTCGGCGACCGAGCTCGACAGGCCGAGTTCCAGCAGCCATTGCGCCAGGCGCTGGCCGAGCGTGGCGCCCGAGAAGGCGCCGGAGAGCACGCCGACAAGGGTGATGCCGATCTGGACCGTCGACAGGAAGCGCCCGGGATCGGAGGCCAGCGTCAGCGCCCGCCGTGCGCCGGATACGCCTTTTTCGGCCAGCATGGCCAGCCGGGCCGGTCGCGACGAGACGATCGCGAGTTCGGACATCGACAACAGGCCGTTGACGACAATGAGGACGACGATGATGGCGAGTTCGACGGAGAGCATTGAGACCTGTGGAGGTGCCCGGATGGGCAGGGAATGGGGACAGGTCCTAGCATATGGGGACGGCAACCGCCCAATGCCGCGTTGCGGTGGGCGCATGGTTGGGGGCGGGTGGGCGGTCAGATTGGGCACTTGCCGCGCCTGGACCTCCGCTGTCGTCCCCGCGAACGCGGGGACCCATAACCACCGGCCCTGATGAGGCGGGCAACTGGCAGTCACGTTCCTCGATAGCTTCCGCGGTATGGGTCCCCGCGTTCGCGGGGACGACAGCGATTTTGACGAGGCGTTGTGGCTCTACAGCGTCATTGCGAGCGCATCGAAGCAATCCAGGGGCGCGGGCGGCACTCTGGATTGCTTCGTCGCTTCGCTCCTCGCAATGACGGCCGTGGAGAGGATCTGGCTTTATCCCGCGGCACTCGCCTCGGCAGGCGCTAACGCAGCAGCGACGTCACCCTCAGAAATCTCCGTGCAAACGTCCCGAGAAGATCGACACCGGGCCGCGGTCGGCGTTGTAGGCGGGGTTGCTGACGAACTGATAGTCGGCCGTGAAGGTCAGGTATTTGTTGATCGAATAGGCGTAGTAGGCCTCGATGATGTTCTCGCGCCGGTAGTTCAGCGCGCCGTCGCCGATCAAGGGGCCGAGGCCGCCGGCGGCGAGGAAGGCGCGGTGGTTGCTCGACAGGCCGTTGCTGACGCCGGCAAGGCCGATGGTGTCGTCGGGACGGCCCCAGCGGGTGCCCTTGATCGAAGCGCCGAGCGACAGGCTGGAATCGATGTCGGTGAACGCCATGATCTCGGTCTTGCCGTCGTTCCAGCTCCAGCGGCCGAACAGGCCGAGCTCGTCCGACAGCGCCTGGTCGAAGCTGACGACATAGCCGTATTTGCTGCGGCCGCGGCGGGTCTGGCTGATGTCGAGATTGAGCGCGAGATTGTCGAGCGTCTCGCGATAGCTGCCGGAGAAGACGCTGTTGAACCAGCCGATCGTGCGCAGATGGCCCGGCTGCCCGAACAGCTGGTAGCGCGTCTCGAGCTCGACGACGTAGCTGCCGCGCCGGAACACGTTCATGTCGAAACTGTTCGAATTCGACACGGCGTCCATCAGGAAGTAGCCGGCGCGCAGCGCCCAGCTCTTCTGGTTCAGCTCGGCGGTGGCGCCATAGGTCAGGCCGAGCTTGTCGGCCGCGTAGTCGAAGGCGCCGGGCGCCCACACCGACCAGTTCATGAAATCCTTGCGCGCGTCCTTGGCGTAGGCGTTGCCGTCGAACACGTCGAGCACGGCGAACTTGCCGATCTGGAAGGTCAGCCGCGAGATGTCCTGCTTGCCGGACAGCTGCAGCTGGCCGCTGCCGAACTGCTCCTGCTCGCCGCCGAAGCCGAAGGTCTGGCGCAGGAACAGGCGCGAGGTGTTGTAGTGGGGGTAGGGGAAGTCCGACTTCTGCGCCTCGCCGTTGGAAAAGCCGCCGATGCCGACGGTGTTGCTGAGCCCGAAGCCTTGCAGCAGTTCCGGATTGTAATAGACCTCACCGCCGTCCCACAGCCGCGCGTTGATGTAGAGGCTGTTGCTCCAGGTCTGCTGGAACTGGCGCGCGGGGGTGAGGCTGTTGGCGCCGGTATACGGGGCGCGGAATGAAGGATAGCCCTGGCCGATCACGGTCGCCTGGCCGTGGATCTCCCAGCGGTCGGACTCGGGATCGGACGGATCGCTCTTGAGCTTGAGGTCGGGGCCGTCGGCGAAATCGAGCTTGCGGTTGAGTCCGACGCGCAGGGTCTGGAAATCCAGCGCGGAGGTGTAGCTGGCGCCGTTGGAGAAGCGCACGCCGCCGTCCTCGAAACGGCTGTAGAGATATTCCAGGCGCCAGCTCCAATGCGGCGCAAAGCTGCGTTCGATGCCGGCGCCGGCGGACCAGCCGAGCCGGGTGGTCAGCCGCTTCTCATCGTTGCCGGCCGCATCGGTGTTGATGAAGCGGCCGCCGGTCCAGGCGAGGCCGCCGGTGGCATAGACCAGCCAATCACCCTGGACGTAGCCGACGCGGCCGCGCGCGGTGGCGACGTAGTCCCACAGTTCGGACACGTTCGAGCCGGGCGTGCCGAGCGTCGCGACGGTGTGGTTGGAGGTGAGATAGTTCGGAAAGCCGAAATCGCCCTCGAGCCCGAGCAGCAGGCCGGAGCGGGTGACCCAATTGTAGCCGGCCTGCACGCCGCCGATGAGCCCGCTGAACGGGCTGCCCGCGCTGGCCACGCCGGTCGGATCGGTCAGGGTCGCCCGGGCATGATCGCGTGTGTAGCCGGCATGGACGCCGACATTGAGCCCAGTCCAGTCGAACACGGTCTGCGCCATCCGCGCCTTGACGGGCAGGTCGGCGGCGGCAGCCGGCGTGGCGAGCGGGCCGAGCGAGGCGATCATGGCGCCTGCGAGGATCATCTCTCGGGGGCAGTTCGAGCGGATCATTGGCGGAAGAGTCCCAAGGCAAGCAAAACGGCGCGGACGGAGTCCGAATCTCATTGTCCGCGTACAGTCACGAGAAGATTACGAAGTAGCCCATGTTCGATCGAAACTGTGGACCAGCAGCGGCGATTTGTGGATGATTTCTATTGCAATTAATTTGCAACAGCAAGTTTGCTGCGGGGTTTGGGCATCTTCGGCCGAGGGTGTGACCTCTGTGCAACAGACAACCCGCCCGGGGGCGGCCGGGCGGGTTGGGGAGACGCGGGTCGGGGCAGGACTCGAGGCCTGCGTCATGGGCGGGACGCTGGCCGAGGCAGAACGGGTGAGGCGAAGTAGCGAAGGGCTTGGCCGAGTTGCTAGGCGGGGCGAGCGCCGCAGCATCAATAGCGGCAGGCCCGGACGCGGCCGAGATACCGGCCGTAGATGTCGTATTGCGGCACCCAGCGGCAAGTGCGATAGCCGTCGCCATAATAGTAGGCGTCGTTGTTGGCGGCGATCGCGCTGCCGACGACGGCGGCGCCGACGAGCCCGGCTCCCACGCCCCAGCCCCAGTGAGGATGATAGCCGCCCGCAGCGGCAGGCGTTGACGTCGCGGCGATGCTGCCGGTCACGGCGAGCGCGGCAAGCGTGACCGCGGCAATCCTGGTCTTGATCGACATGGTGAAAGCTCCTGTGTGCGTTGGGGCGGCAGGTTCCCGGCCGCTTGCCCCATTGGACGGAGCCTTTTCGAAAGCGGTTCGATTCGCCCGAGGATGGTCGGGGCGATATCGGAATTAGTTAATCGATACAGACGCTTGATGCCGGTCTAACGGCTCGCGAGCGGGCCCGCGCGAAGCGTGTTCACGTCGAAGTTATCGACATCCTCCAGCAACGCGCAGAATGCGCGAGCGCCGTGCTCGAGCACGCGGTCGCCCTTCTCGGCCGAAGCCTGCGTGGCGTCGCCGACCGCGCCGCTCGCGTTCAGGTCCTGCGTCTGCCACGCCAGCGGTGCGGGCCGCTGCGTCGACAGCACGCGGTTGCCGGTCTCCATCGCAGCGCCCGAGGATGTGAAATCGGCAATGGCGTCGTTGCGCACCAGCTGCGGATGACGGGCCTGCATGATCGAGGTCTCGACGGCGCCGCCATGGATGCCGTGGCGCAGCTCGTCGGCGGAGAACAGGCCGTCGGGCGCGCCGAAGCGCGACCACGACGTCGTCACCACCAGCATGCGATGGACCGCGCGCAGGTCCTGCGCAACCAGGGTCATCGCGGCGCTGTTGCCGCCATGGCTGGTGACGATCACGAGCTTCCTGATCCCGGCGCGCGCGACGCTGTCGCCGAGCGCGCGCCAGCTTTGCAGCGCGGTTTCGGTCGGGAGGGTCAGCGTGCCCGGATAGTCGATATGCTCGGTCGAGATGCCGACCGGCTGCACCGGCAGGAATGTCACCGGCAGCTCTGGCGGCAGCAGCGCGCGGACGCAAGCGAGATAGGCCTCCGCGATATGGACGTCGGTGCCGAGCGGCAGATGCGGCCCGTGCTGCTCGGTGGCCGCGAGCGGCAGCACCGCGATCCAGCTGGCGGCGTCGGACGTTTCCAGGGCGGGCCAATGCAACTCGGTCCAGTCGCGGGGTGGCAGGGTCATCGCGCGGGCAGTTTCCTTCGTCCGTCGGGCAGGGTAGTTATCGCCCATTGATCTTAACATGTTCAGCCAGAAAGCACCGGGGGAGACCAGACATGGCGCAATCGCTTCTGTCGCGAACGTTAATGGCGGCATGGCTGGTTCTCGGCGCCGTGGCCGGATCGGCGCAGGCCCAGACCCTGGACAAGGTCTCGTTCGGCACCAATTGGGTTGCCGAGGCCGAACATGGCGGTTTCTTCCAGGCCGTCGCCGACGGGACCTACAAGCGTTACGGCCTCGACGTGACGATCGTGCCTGGCGGCCCGAACGAGAACAACCGCATGCTGCTGATCTCGGGCAAGATCGAGTTCTTCATGGCGGCGAACACGCTGATGGCATTCGACGCCGTCGCCAACAACGTGCCGGTGGTGTCGATCGCGGCGATGTTCCAGAAGGATCCGCAGGTGTTCCTAACGCATCCGGAGTCCAAGATCACCAAGCTCGAGGAGCTGAAGCCGCTGACCCTGTTCGTCTCCAAGGAAGGCATCTCCAGCTACTATCAATGGCTGAAATCGGAATACGGCTTCTCCGAGAAGAATGTCCGTCCCTACACCTTCAATCCGCAGCCGTTCATCGCGACCGCGCAGAGCGCGATGCAGGGCTATGTGACGTCGGAGCCGTTCGCCGTCGAGCGCGCCGCCAGCTTCAAGCCCGGCGTGATCCTGCTGGCCGATTACGGCTTCAACACCTACTCGACCCTGATCGAGACGCGGCGCGACCTGATCGAGAGCAAGCCGGATCTGGTGCAGCGCTTCGTCGACGCCTCGATCATCGGCTGGTACACCTACATCTACGGCGACAACTCTGCCGGCAATGCGCTGATCAAGAAGATGAATCCGGAGATGACCGACGACCTCCTGGCCTATTCGGTCGCCAAGATGAAGGAATATGGCATCGTCGATTCCGGCGACAGCGTGGAGAAGGGCATCGGCGCCATGACCGAGGAGCGCACCACCAGCTTCTTCGACAAGATGGTGCGGGCCGGCGTCGTCAAGCCGACGATCGACTACCGAAAATCCTTCACCACGCGTTTCGTCAACAAGGGCGTCGGCCTCGATCTCAGGCCGAAGAATTAGGACGGATCGCATCGGCGCCATCAGCAGATGAGTTCGCCCCCTTCGTCCGAGAGCCGTGCCGGAGTCGCCGCGGTGCGCCTGCGCGGCGTCACCAAGGTCTACGACTCCGGCGTTGCCGCGCTCGGGCCGATCGATCTTACGATCGAGAGGGGCGCGTTCGTCTCGCTGCTCGGCCCCTCCGGCTGCGGCAAGTCGACGGCGCTGCGGCTGATCGCCGGTCTCGTTGCGCCCAGCAGCGGAGTGGTGGAGGTTGCCGCGGCATCGACGGACGCGCGGCCCGGCCACCGCATCGGCTTCGTGTTCCAGGAGCCGACCTTGATGCCCTGGACCAGCGTGCGCGACAATGTCGGTCTGCCGCTCAAGCTTTCGCATGTGCCCTCTGGCGAGGCGCGGCTGAGGATCGATGCGGCGCTGGCGCAGGTCGGCCTGGCCGATTTTGCGGAGGCCTTTCCGCGCGAATTGTCCGGCGGCATGAAGATGCGTGCCTCGCTGGCGCGGGCGCTGGTGACGCGGCCGGACATCCTGCTGATGGACGAGCCGTTCGCAGCCCTCGACGAGATCACGCGCTTCCGTCTCAACGACGATCTGCTGGCGCTGTGGCGCAGCTTGAACATGACCGTCGTGTTCGTGACCCATTCGGTGTTCGAGTCGGTCTATCTGTCGCAGCGCGTGCTGGTGATGACGGCGCGGCCCGGCCGGCTCAGCGCCGAGATCCGGATCGAGACGGACGCGCCGCGCGATGATGCGTTCCGCGCCTCGCCGGCCTATGCCGGCTATTGCCGCCGCGTGTCAGATGCGCTGGCCCCGGCCTATACCGGAGTACATGCGCTGTGAGCGGCGGCCACGAGCGAGGTCTGGCGATCGCGAGTGCGCGGCTGGCGAGCCTCGCCTTTCCGGCCGTGGTCTTCGTCGCCGCGATGACGGCGTGGGAACTGGTGGTGCGCCTCAACGGCATCCAGCCCTATGTGCTGCCGGGTCCGCTGCTGGTGCTGAAGACCTTGATCGCCGATTGGGACATCCTGGCGCAGTCGCTGCTGACGACCCTGATCACGACGCTCGAAGGCTTCATTGCGGCTGCGCTCGGCGGCATCGCGCTGGCGCTCTTGTTCAACCAGTCGCGATGGCTGGAATGGGCTTTGTTTCCCTATGCTGTCGTGCTGCAGGTCACGCCCGTGATCGCGATCGCGCCGCTGCTCCTGATCTATCTGCCGCAGCAGACCGCGGTGGTGACCTGCGCGTGGATCGTCGGCTTCTTTCCGGTGCTGTCCAACACGGCGCTCGGCCTCAATTCGGTCGACCGCAATCTCGCAGGGCTGTTCCAGCTCTACGGCGCGTCGCGCTGGCAGACCTTGCGCCATCTGAAGCTGCCGGCCGCGCTGCCCTACATTCTCGGCGGCCTGCGCATCGCCGGCGGGCTGTCGCTGATCGGCGCCGTGGTCGCCGAGATCGCCGCCGGCAGCGCCGGCGCGGGCTCGGGTCTCGCCTATCGCATCGCGGAATCCGGCTATCGTCTCAACATACCTCGCATGTTCGCAGCATTGGTGCTGCTGTCGGTCGCCGGGATTGTCATCTATGGCGTGCTGGCGCTAGTTTCGCACCTCGTTTTGCGGCGCTGGCACGAAAGTGCTCTTGGAAAGGACAACTGATGGCGGCCACTTCCTCTGACAAGATCGACGTTCTGATCTATGGGCCATTGCGGCCGATCCTGGAGAAGGGGTTTCCCGACAGTTTCACCGTGCACCATGCGACGACGCAGGCCGATCTCGAAGCGCTGCCGGCCGACGTCAAGGGCCGGATTCGCGGCGTCGCCGTGACCTTCCACACCGTCAAGACCGATGCCGCAATCATGGCGATGCTGCCGAAGCTGGAGATGATCGCGAGCTTCGGCGTCGGCTACGACCACATCGCCGCCGCCCATGCCGGTCAGCACGGCATCATCGTCACCAACACGCCGGACGTGCTGACCGAGGAGGTTGCCGACGTCGCGTTGGGCCTCTTGATCGCGACCTGCCGCGAGTTCGTCAAGGCCGACCGCTTCGTCCGTTCCGGCGCGTGGTCCGACAAGCCCTATCCGCTCAGCGTCGGCTCGCTGCGCGACCGCACCGTCGGCATGGTCGGCATGGGCCGCATCGGCCAGGCGATCGCGCGCCGGCTCGAAGCCTCGCTGGTGCCCGTCGTCTATCATTCGCGCAAGCCGGCCGATGGCGTGTCCAACAAGCACTATCCCGACCTGCTGCAGATGGCCAAGGACGTCGATACTCTGGTCGTGATCGTGCCCGGCGGCGCCAGCACCAACAAGATCGTCAATGCCGAGGTGCTGAAGGCGCTCGGACCGCGCGGCGTCGTCGTCAACGTCGCCCGCGGCACCGTCATCGACGAGCCGGCGCTGATCGAGGCGCTGAAGTCGGGCACCATCCTCGCCGCCGGCCTCGACGTGTTCGAGAAGGAGCCGGCGGTGCCGGACGCGCTCAAGGCGATGGACAATGTCGTGCTGCTGCCACACATCGGCTCGGCTGCCATCGTAACCCGCAACGCGATGGATCAGCTGGTGGTCGACAACCTCAAGGTCTGGTTTGCCGGCAAGCCGCCGCTGACGCCCGTTCCGGAAACGCCGGTGAAAGGCCGCTGATGACGAGAGCTCTCCCACCGCTGATCGCGCTTCTGTGTTTCGCGACGAGCCTGCCCGTTGGTGCGCAGGACACGTCGGGCCTCAAGAAGGCGATGATCGGGCAGTGGGAGCTCGCGACCACCGAGCGCAGCAAGACCTGCGTCGTGACCCTGAAGCCGGATGCCGCGCCGCGCGGCATGAAGCTCGATCTGGAGCCGGGCTGCGCGGCGGCGCTGCCCTTCACCAAGGACATCGCCGGCTGGAACGTGAAGGGGCTCGACATCGTCAGCCTGCAGGCCGCCAACGGCGAGGCGGTGATCGACTTCACCGAGGTCGAGGCCGGCATCTTCGAGGGCCTGCGCCAGGGCGAGGGCGTCTACATCCTGCAGAACCTGGCGGCGGCGCGGTCGCTGGCCAAATCGATGGACCAGATGATCGGCGATTGGGCCATGGTGCGCGGCAACGGCGTCACCGTGTGCACGCTGGTGCTGACCAACACCGACGCCGGCAACGACAATTTCCAGGTGTTCGTAAAGCCCAAATGCGATGCCGCGATCGCGGCCTTCGCGCCGACGCAGTGGCGGCTCGAACACGGCCAGATGATGCTGATGTCCGGCCGCGGCGAGACCTGGCGGTTCGAGGCCGACGACAACGCGCAATGGCGGCTGGTGCCCGACAGCGCCAATCCCCTGATCATGCTGCGGCAGTGAGCCGGCACGCCTCGCGCAGCCGGCACCGGCGTTAACGAATGCGAAACCGGGGTTAACGCTTCGTTGCGACTTGCGGCCGTGCTTTGAACGTGTCGTTTACCGATTTTGCGTCTGCTGGTTGTCTCCAGAGTCGGGAGCGAGCCATGCCGTCGCGGTTGCGCAGGTTCACCACGTCGCTGCCGTCGTTCAGCCTCAACGACAAGATCTCGGCGGTCGCCACCGCCTTCGCCGTGCTCGTGACGGTGTTGACGCTGGGCGCGCTCTCGGCGCTCCAGGAGCAGCGCCTGTTCTATCAGCGGCTCGAAACGCTCGCTGCCGTATCCCGCAACATCGAGCGCACCAACGCGCTGATCTTCGCCGTCGTGATGGAGTCGCGCGGCATCTACATGTCGCCGGACCGCAACGTGGCGCGGCGTTACGCCGATGCGCAGCTGGCGAAGATCCAGCAGCTCGCCAAGGTGGTCGAGGAATGGCAGGCGCTCGTGACCGACGACGACGCGGCGCAGTTCGCCGCGTTCAAGCAGCGCATCGATCAGTTCATGGAGTTTCGTACCGAGATGGCGCGGCGGACGATCTCGGTCGGCTCGTCCGCGGCGCGCGAACTCGGCGACAACGACCAGAACCGCGAGGCGCGGACCGCGCTCAACGAGGATATCGAGCAACTGGCGCGACTCTACGCCGACCGCATGCGGGAGCTCGGCGAGGCCATCGACGCGCGCGGCCTGGTCTCGTTCTATCTCTGCGGGCTCGGCGTGCTCATCCTGATGCTGATCGCCGCCGTCGCGCTGGCGCTGCGCTGGGGCGTGCTGACGCCGCTGCTCGAAATCGCCCGCGTGACCGACCGCATCGCTGCGGGACGGATCAAGCTGAAAATCCCGTATGCGCGTCGTCACGACGAGATCGGACGGGTCGCCCATGCGGTGGAAACGTTCCAGGACGGCGCGTTCCGTATTCTGGAGCTCGAGGAGCACGAGGTCGAGATCGAGCGCCAGCATGCCGACATCCTGCGCGAGCACGAGCGGCTGGAGCAGGGCGCGCTCGACAGCCAGCAGCGGCTCGACGCGGCGGTCGCCAACATGCCCCAGGGACTGATCATGCTCGACAGTTTCGGCTACGTGCTGATGATCAACGATCAGTACCGCGAGCTCTACGGCGTTCCGGCCTCGATCGCGAAACCCGGCGCCCATGTGCGCGACATCCTCGCGCACCGCGCCAAGCTCGGCCTGATGCGCGAGAAGCCGTCGGACTTCCTCGCCGCCCTCAGGCAGCGCATGAAGGAAGGCAGGGCCGACATCGTCGAGGTCGAGCTCGCCGACGGGCGCGTCATCCGCATCTCGGAGCGCCCGATGGCGGGCGGCGGCTGGATCGCGACGCATGAGGATTTCACGGCGCAGCGGCGCAACGAGCGGGTCCTGGCGCGGGCGGAATATTTCCTCGCGGCGCTGCTCGAAAACATTCCGCAGGCGGTGCTGGCCAAGGATGCGCATTCGCTGCGCTACGTGTTCGTCAATCGCGCCACCGAAATCCTGTTCGGCCTGCCGCGCACCGAGATCATCGGCCGCACGCCGGCCGAGCTGTTCTCCGAGCCCACCGGCGCGATCCTCGAGGAGGCCGCACGCGATCAGCTCGCAGGGCGCGGCGACGACCGGCCGCGCGCGCATCGCATCGTCACACCCGGAAACGGTCCTCGCGACATCGTCGTGCGCCGGCTGCCGGTGTCGATCGGCGAGGGCGAGCCGAAATATCTGCTCAGCATCATAGAGGACCAGACGCAGGATCATCGCGCAGCGGCATGACGTCGACCCGGGGTAATCCCGGGATTATCCTGCCTTGACTGCGCCTTGATCTGCATCAAGAACGGCCCGACCGGGCGGGATCGAAGGCCCGGAACGGAGGCCTGTTCATGATCCGACGCTCGAGAATTCCCTTTGCCGCCCGCCTTGGCGCCGCAGCGCTGCTGACGCTGGCGGCTGTCGCGCCGCTGCATCAGGCGGCCGCGCAGGATGCACTCGGCGGCGCGATCCTCGGTGGCGCCGGCGGCGCGATTCTGGGTGGCGCGATCGGCGGCGGACGTGGTGCGGCGATCGGTGCCGGCACGGGAGCCGCGATCGCTGCCGACGGCGAGCGACGCCGCGGCGGATACTACGCCTATCGCAACGGCTGCTACCTGCAGCGCGGCGACGGCGCCTATGTGCGCGTCCATCCGCGCTACTGCTACTGATCCGGTCCTGGTCGGCCCGGGCATGAAGCGGCGCGGCCATGCCGTGCCGCCGGTCAGTCGAGGGCGCGCTCCAGCGCGGCCATCACGCGCGGATCCTCGCAATGCGCGACGTTGAAGCGCATCATGTGCGTGGCCGTCTGTGAGACGCTGAAGACATTTCCGGGCGCGAGCACGACCGCGTCCGACAGCGCCTTGCGCGCGACGTCGGCTGCGTCACGACCTTCGGGCAGGGCACACCACAGAGCGGCGCCGCCGCGCGGCATTAGCCACGGCGTGATCCCGATGCGGCGCAGCTTGTCCGCGGTCTGACGCCGCGCGCGTGCCAGCCGTCCGCGCAATTCCTCGACATGCTTGCGATAGACGCCGCCCGACAGGATGCGCGTCAGCGCCTCCGTTGCGGAGCGGCCGGGGCCGCCGAAGCCGGTCGCGATTTGCAGGTCGACCAGGTGCTCGACCCAATCGGACCGGGCCGCGATGTAGCCGCAGCGCATCGACGCCGACAGCGTCTTGGAAAAGCTTCCGACCAGGATCACGTTGGACAGGCCGTCGAGCGCGGCCAGCCGTGGCGACGGTTCGGGCTCGAAATCGGCAAAGATGTCGTCCTCGACGATGATGAGACCATGGGCCGTAGCGTTCAGCAGCCGGTGCGCGGTCTGTGGCGACAACGTCGCGCCGGTCGGATTCTGCAGCGCCGAGTTGGTGATGTAGAGGCGCGGCTGCTCGGTGGCGAGAATGGCTTCGAACCGCGCGACGTCGGGTCCCGAGGGCGTCATCGGCACGCCGATCACCTTGACCCGATGCGCGCGCAAGAGCGCGAGAAAGTTGAAGTAGCAGGGATCGTCGACCAGCACGGTGTCGCCCGGACGCAGCAGGAAACGGCAGATCAGGTCGATCGCCTGGGTGCCGGACACCGTGAGCAGCAATTGCTCCGGCGCGGCCTCGATGCCGATCGCGTTCAGGCGGGTCAGCAGCAGCCGGCGCAATGCTCCGGACCCATGCGCGCTGCCGTAATCGGCCAGGACGCGGTCGTCGCCGCGGGCGAGGCCGCGAAAGGCGCGACGCAGCGCATCCTGCGGCATCCAGTCCGCCGGCAGCCAGCCGCAGCCGGGCATCAAGGTGCCGGGCTCCGCGTCGAGCGATTGCCGCGAGACCCAGAACGGATCCACGGCCCGCTCGCGCGGCTCGTTGGCGGTGAGCGCCATCGGCGGCGAGGCCGCGGCCGCGGCGTAGAATCCCGAACCGCGGCGCGCGTTGATGAGGCCTTCGGCAGCCAGCCGGTCATAGGCCTCCACCACCGTCGACGGCGAGACCTTCATGGCTGCCGCGAGCCCGCGGATCGAGGGCAGCCGGTCGCCGGGACCGAGGGCGCGGTTGGCGATGCGGGTGCGGATGGCGTCCATCACCGCACGGGTCCGTGTCGGGGCCGCCGGCAGCAGCGTGTCGTTCGCGCTCATTTGTACTGCTTCCTCTAGCCATACAGTTTGATGAAAGTGTACTGATCTGTACCTGCCCCGGCAAGCCGCCCGCGGGCTACCGACGCCCTGCACGTGAATGCAGGGAGGCCGGCATGGGATCATCGCTCGCGGGATGGGGCAGCGGACTGTTCGCCGTCGTGATCTTCAGCGCCTCGCTGCCGGCCACCCGGGTCGCCGTGAGCGGGTTCGCGCCGCTGTTCCTGACCGGTGCCCGCGCCAGCCTCGCTGCGGTGCTGGCCGCGCTCTGCCTCGCGCTGCTGCGCCAGCCGTTTCCGGGGCGGCGCGATCTGGTCTCGCTGGTGATCGTGGCGCTCGGCGTCGTCGTCGGCTTTCCGCTGCTCACGGCACTCGCGCTCCAGCACGTCACCTCGGCGCATGCGATCGTGTTCATCGGCCTGCTGCCGCTGTCGACGGCGCTGTTCGGCGTGTTGCGCGGCGGCGAGCGGCCGCGGCCGCTGTTCTGGCTGTTTGCTGCTGTCGGCGCCGCGTCCGTCTCGGGTTTTGTCCTGTCGCAGGATGGTGTGGCGTCGCCGATCGGCGACCTCGCGATGATCGCGGCCGTGATCGTCTGCGGTCTCGGCTACGCCGAAGGCGCCGTGCTCACGCGGCGGCTCGGCGGCTGGCAGGTGATCTCATGGGCGCTGCTGCTGTCGGCGCCGGCGATGCTGATGCTGTCTGCGCTGACCTGGCCGGCGTCCGCGAGGGCGATCACGGTGGCGGCCTGGCTGGGGCTCGCTTATGTCTCGGTGTTCAGCATGTTCATCGGCTTCGCGTTCTGGTACCGTGGGCTGGCGCGCGGCGGCACCGCGACGGTCGGCCAATTGCAGTTGCTGCAGCCCTTTCTCGGCCTCGCTTTCGCGGGCGTGCTGCTGCACGAGCCGGTGTCCGCGACCATGCTCGGCGCCGCTGCGATCGTCGTGCTGTCCGTCGCGATGGCGCGGCGGTGGGCGTGACGGCGAGAACGCAAGCCAGAACGTCGCCTCACATCAGCCCGGAGCCCTTCAGGCTGGTATGTCCGTTCTTGCCGACGATGATGTGATCGTGGACGGCGATGCCGAGCGGCCTGGCGATGTCGACGATGGTTTTGGTCATGCGGATGTCGGCCTGCGACGGCGTCGGATCGCCGGAGGGGTGGTTGTGCACCAGGGCAGTGCTGGGCCTATGTGGTTGTTATAAGGGTGTATTTCGAGAAAAATCGTTTAGGTGGGGACGGGGAATGGGGACGGTAACGTGTGACGAATCGTGATCATCACGCTTTATCAGTCTCGGTCCTGGTCGCTCTTCCGGAGTCACGGCACAACACCATATTGCGCTTGTCCCAGGCCTCAAGCTGATCGACGGGGTAGAGAACTGCTTTGCCGATTTTGACGAAGGGTGGGCCAACGCGCGTCACTCGCCAATTCCGCAACGTCCCCACGCTCACTGCTCCGCGATAGCGCTCAGCGACTTCCTCTACGGTTAGGTATTTCCGATCTCCCATCCTTCTACTCCAGATCACGATGCGTAAGACAGGAGCATGCAAGGTCTCGGTCAGAGCTGAAATTTGGACGAGCCATCTGGAGTGCAGCTGCGGGCGAACGGCGATGAATAGGCGTATGTCCATTCTTCGAGCGCGGCCGATCTCGAAAGTGAGACGATCGTCGTTCTGTCGCGCCCAATTCATGGGGCGGACAAGTGAAGGGTACACACAGCTAACCGACGCCCCTTCGGGACCCGGCTGCAATCAGGCGTTCCGGAGTCGTATGCAGTGCGGTTGCTAGACGCGCAAGGACGACGATGGTCATATTCCGCTTTCCCCGTTCGACCTGGGAAATGTAGGTACGATCAAGATCTGCCTCGAAAGCAAGTTGCTCCTGAGACCAATTCAACGCTTTTCGCGCTCGTCGCACGTTCGCAGCGACTATCCCCACAATTGCCGATTCATCCGCCATAGGGATAAATCGAGAAGAATGTAGACTATCGGTCTACGGACTATGAATCTCATTTCCGATTGCTAGATTGTAGACGATGGTCTACAATCGCGAGGCTTCCCACTCTCGCCAGGAAAGCAACTGGGGTGATGCGAAATCGGGGATCGTTGCTATGCCGGGTCGGGGCAATGTCGGAGATGGTGGTCCGAGAAAAAGCAGGTCCAAGTCTCGAACTCACGAAGAGAATTCCCTCAATGATCGCGTCTTGGCGGTCACTGCTATCGATTATCGGGGCCACGTCCTAACGGTGGTCAGCCAATCCGACGTTGCCTGTGGGACCGCGCAGGCAGCCGAGGTCATACCGTTCATGACAACCATGTTCGGAGGGCCTTTGGGCCAGATGACGTGGAAAGCCGATACGTGGGCAAACTCTCTCCGAAACCATGAGACGGCGGTCTGCCAGCTGATCGAGTCAATTGCCTCAACCCGCCGCGGCTGAACGGCTAAGCGAATCGTTCATGATTGGTCAGGATCGCGTCGATCAAGCTGCTTTCGAACACGGTTGACTGGCTGACGGAACGACGGCTTCCATCGGCCAGCTTGCCGGTTATCGGGCAATGGCGGACACTTGGTCTTCGGCAATTTCGTCTCCCTGGCGACAACGAGCTTCTTCTCTTTATCGGACTTCATTGAACTCGCCTTTCGGACGCCATCCGACTGGATTTTTGATCCACCGGCCGATATCGGATTCATGCCAGCCGGACCCGTTTGCGCTGATCTTGAGCTGAGCCGGGAAGGTGCCCTCGGCGATCTTGCGGTAGATGGTGGATCGGGACAGCCCGGTCCTGGCGAGGACGGTTTTCAGACGGAGGATACGATCTGGTTCGCGCATGGCCGCGCTGCCTCCTGTTGGCTGTTTCTGACCGCTGCTGAGAGCAGAGGGGCAGGCATCTGCCGGGCGTGCAATTGGATTTTCGACTTGTCGCGGCGTGGCGTCCCAACGGCGGCAAATTGGCCGAGTCAACGTTCGAGCCCTCGGTCTCTTCCAAAGCCGATGCCATGGGCGAAGGCCAATTCCTGGCCGAGCCGGCGGCCTGATTCGAACGCGATGCCGAGCTCCCGCTTGCGATTGTCGAGGAGCGATTCCAGTTGCGGATCGCGTTCGAGGCTTCTTGCCATGTCGCCCATCGCGGAGCGCGTGGCCCTGTAGCCGGAGAAATCGCCCGCCTGATACTGGCGCAGGCTGGCTTGGTCGAGCCTCTGCCAGTCCTCCACGAAGCGGTCGGCGCGGCGGTGAGGGGCGATGCGCAGTTCGGTCTCGAGCTGGAGCGCGCGGATGGCGCGGTTGAGGCTCCCGCTCACGGCTTCGCGGGCGAGCTCCGGGTTCTTCTTATAGGCGGTTTCAGCGTCGTGGAAGCCAAAGGGGCGCACCTCCTCGAAGGCCTTGCGGGCGTTCTGCAACTCTCTCACCTGTTCAGGGCTCGCTCTGCCGCCCGTCTCCTGCGCCGCGAAGATCGCATCCACGGCGCGGGCATGGCGCACTAGCGCCCGGGTCCGGACGCGACGCGCTTCTGCCTCCGAGTCTTGCGCCACGTCCCTTGCCGGCGCTTCGGTTTCGCGTCGGTCGGCTGCGATGCGGCTGCCGTCCCGTTCCGGCGCTTCCCGCTGGGGTCGCCGTCCGCCGTCCTGGTCGGATGCCTCTCGAGGCACGCGATGGCCGTCGAACATGCCGCGCAGCTCGTCCGGCACGACCTTGCGCACGATCTCGACCACGCGTTCGCGGAACGTGATCCCGCGCCGCTCGGCGTAGCTCTGGACCGGATCGGCACGGTCGTAATCCGAGGCCATGTCCTTGGCGCGATCGCGCGACAGGACGCGGGTGAGCCGATGCGTGTTGGCAAAATCGTCAGTGCCATAATGCAGGTCCACCCCGTCGCGGTGCCGCGACAGGGCGACATAGCTGCTGTGGGCGTCCATGCCCGGCGTCGCAAGCACATGGACGCGGTCAACCGTCATGCCCTGCGCCTTGTGGATGGTGGCGGCATAGCCGTGGTCTATCCGGTTGTAATCCTTCAGATCAAAGCGCACGGACCGGCCGTCGTCGGTCTGTACGGTCATGGATTGGGTGCTGACCAGCTCGACGGTCCCGAGCGTGCCGTTCTTGACGCTAAGGCTGCGCTCGTTCTGCAGGAACATGACGCGATCCCCACTGGCGACGGTTTTCGTGCCGCGTTCGACCGTCACACGCACCTCGTGCCCCAGATCGCCGGCGGCCCGCATCCGCTCGCGCGCTGCCTCGTTCAGGACGCGCACCTCGTCGTTGGTGTGGGTGAGGATGATCCGGCTCCGGTCCGGTGAGACCTGCCGGTCGCGGTCCCAGCGTCCGATCAGATCCGCGCGCGCCTGCTCGCGGGTTGGGGCCTCATGCACCATGCCATTGGCACGATACGCTTCCAGCGCATGGCCCACTTTGCCGGTCGCCAGATCGCGCGTGGCGTCGCGCTGCCAGTCCTGGCGCTGACGGCGCACCTCGCCGATTTCTGCGCCGCCGTGATGCTCATGGATCGACCGGAATGCCGCGCCCGCCTCGATGGCCTGCAGCTGTTGCGGATCGCCGACCAGGACAACCTTGGCTCCAGCCTCGGCCGCATGGGACAGCACGCGCTCGAGCTGCCGCGTGCCAACCATGCCGGCTTCGTCGATCACCAGCACATCGCTCGATTTGAGCAGATCGCGGCCCTGTTCCCAGCCATGCTCCAGGCTGGCGATCGTGCGCGACGCAATGCCCGATCCGCCTTCGAGGTTTTCCGCCGCAATGCCGGACAGCGCCACGCCCCGGACCTCGAAGCCTGCCGCTTCCCACGCCTCCCGCGCCACTCCCAGCATCGCGCTCTTTCCCGTACCGGCATGGCCGAGAACGATGCTGAGATCGCGTCCGTTCGTGACATGCGCCAACGCCTCGGCCTGCTCGGACGAAAGTACCAGGCCGCGTGCTTCCGCACGCACCACAGCGGCCTCTCGGTCCGCGTCGCGCACCTCATGGCGCTCCCGTTCCGCCATCAGTTTGGCCGCGCGGTGCAGGCGCTGTTCGGCCTCAATCATATCGCGGGTGGTGAACCGATTCTCACCGCGGGCGTCCCTGCCGAGTTCGACCAGATCGGGCGCTCCCCGTAGCGCGCCCATGACCTCGTTGAACTGGTCGAGCCCGTCACTGTGCCGGTGCGCGAACTTGGCCAGGTCGCGCCGTGTAAAGGTCGATTGCTGCTGGGTGATGGCGTCCAGCCCGAGGGAGGAATCGGCGATGATCCGCGCGCCGTTGTTCCGCGCGATCTCGCGGTGCATCTCAGCCCGGTCGGCCTCGATCGCTCCGCCGTCGATGCTTAGAGCCTCGATCCGCTTGGCCGGCGCGCCGATCTGGCTTTGCGGCTCAAGCCGGATACCCTGGGCTTCCAGACTGCGATGGTCGATCCGTGCATCGATGTCGAGCTCGGCCAGCCGCTCGTTGGCAAGCTCCGCCCAGCGTTCGCGCCAGCGCTCGACCATCTCGGTGCGGTTCCAGTCCCGCAGTTTCCGGCCGAACCCGTTCTCGTCGACCGCACGCATGGTCAGCATCACATGGGCATGGGGTTTCGGCATGCCGTCCTCAGCCCTGTCCCAGTGCACGTTGAGGTCGGCGATCATGCCGAGACCGACGAACTCCCCCCGAACGAAGTCGCGGGCCAGCTCGATGCCTTGCGCCTCACTCATCTCACGCGGAAGGGCGAACTCCACCTCACGGGCTAGCTGGGCATCTTTCCGGACTTCGGACGCTTCGACCGCATTCCAAAGCCGCTCCCGATCGCTCCACGCCTCCGGCGCATTCTCCGGCAGCATCACCTCGGAATGCACGACGCCGCGTTTGGCGGAAAAATCCTGCTCCCGGCCGAGCCGCTCGTCGCGCAGCCGCGAGGCGGAGCGGTAGGCCGCCGACGCCACCGCACTGCTCCCGGCCTTCCGGCCAATGACCTTGACGTGAAGATGATAGATCGCCATCGCGACCAGAGCATCTACACAGCGAAGCGAACGTCGGCACGACGTATAAGCGCGCCCTCCCTCGAAAAATTCTCGGGAGGGACTATCCCGTCTCAGCTCGTCCTGATGACCTTACAGCATTGTGCGGGGTACCAAGCTATCATTTCTCCATCGACACTGATGGAGACGATAATGCGCAAACCACGGGACTTCGATGCCGAATTGAAGGCACTCACGGACAAGGCGCGTGACCTGAAGAGCCGCAAGGTGCTGCAGCTCGGTGAACTCGTCATCGCTACGGGGGCTGACGCGCTCAGCGCCAACGAACTCGCCGGCGCGCTGATCGTGCTGGCCGAGACCAAAGAGGCCGGAAAGAGGGAGGCATGGGCTAGGCGCGGGGCCGCGTTCTTCCAAAGCCGGGCGCGGCAAAATGCACCGACAACTGACCGCAACACGGACGGCGCTCCTACGCAACCGAGCGGCGCGCAACCGGCATCAAGCCGAAAGGGCGCGACATGACATGCGCACGTGGCAGGTCGAGCGCCGCAAGCGCACGCGGCACCTCATAGAACTGGGTGGCCTCATCGTTAAAGCCGGTGTAGTCGATCTAGTCGGCGACGAGCGCGCCACCATTCTCGGAGCGTTGCTCTGGATCGCCGACAAGCTCAAGGGCGATCAAGGCAAACGGGCACGAGCGCTGTGGGCCGCAAAGGGGAAGCAGGCGTTCGAGACGGACCCGGCGATGCACGTACGCACAGATCGTTGATGCGCGACAATGGTACGTTCGCGCTGCCGAGCGCGATGACGGCCAGATCGAGTGGACCTCTGGAAGAAATCGGGGGTCACTGCGAAGGCAAGCCTGCTCCAAGCAATTGGACCAGACCGCCGGCGCCATTTCAGGGCGGGCGCGCCCCAATGTCGGATAGCTTCCCCATGCTGCGATAACGGAGTCATGGAACGTGCCCGCGATCGTTATCGTGCGGCTGCTTGCCCGACAGAGCTTAGGGTTCCCAATCGAGCCTCTCGGCGTTCTCATCGTGGCGGCTTGCCTCCTCCTCGAAACTGTCGGCAAGGCCGTTCAGAGCCTTTGCCGTGCGGGGGTGCATAGGTGAGGGCAGCGGCGAAACTACGGTATTTTGCAGCCGCGTGCGCTCAAGCTTGCCGCCGTCCCGTGGCATCCGCGTGGTGATGCGCGCCGATTTCGCCTTCCGATCCAAAACCCGTCGAACATCGGCTTGCTTTCGAAGTCCTCGATGACCTCTCGTACCGCCTCGGCGGGCCAAATGCCATCAGTGCCATTCGGCGATGCAGAGAGAATAGCGCCAATCCGCCCGAGCAAGCCAGTCGGCCTGGGCAATGCTGCGGCCAAGGCTGTGCTGGCAGAGGCCCGCGCCGCCGTAGCGGTCCTCGACCAGCGCGTTGACGCCGTAGCTCACGCAGTGCGCCAGCAGCGCCATCCGGCTGGTGTCGTCGAGACCGCGACCCACTTCCAGCCTTCGCGGGCGATATCCTCGGCGACGATCTTCAGCTTGTCCGTGAAAAACTGGTCGAACAGTGCCACATCCTGCAGCCAGCCGCCGTCGTCCTGGAAGAGGTCGCGCATGATCACGCCGCCCGCGGCCTCGTAAGCGTCGCGGCCGACGAAGACAGCCCGCTTGTCGCTCGCGCGAACGGTCTTTTCGGTCAGCATGCGCCGGATCTGATATGCCTCCTTCGACCAGGCGTTCTTGATAGAGTCCCAGACCTGTTCCTGGCGCGCGTGGTCGCTTGAGACAGTGAACGCCATGAGCGGCTCGAGCGTCATCTCCTCCGTTTCATAGACGGCGAGCAGTGCAGGCGAGACGGTGAGCAGGCGCAGGCGCTGCTTGACCACCTGGACCTGCACGAGGAAAGCCGCAGCGATCTCCTCCTCGGACATACCCTCGACAACATCGCGGCGAAGGCGCGGAATTGCTCGAGCGGCGTCAGCGGAAGCCGATCGATGTTCTCGGCGAGCGAGACCTCCTCGGCGAGGATGGAGCTCTTGGCGTCACCAAGAACACATGGGATCGGCGCGGTCTTGCCGAGGCGCTTCTGCTTCACGAGAAGTTCGAGCGCGCGATAGGGACGGCCCCCGGCGGGAATATCGAACATGCCGGTCTCGGCGCCTCCGGCATCGAGGATGGGCCGGACATGGAGACTCGGAATCAGGCCGCGACGGGCGATCGAAGCCGCTAGGTCTTCGATCGAGACACCGTCCTTGCGGGTCCGGAGGTTGGCTGCGACAGGATGAATTTATTGAAGGGGATGTCGCGCGAGGACGACAAGGTGATCTTCTGAATGACAGTAGTCATCGGGATTTACTCCGCGACGGGCGGCCGAAAGCCTCTCTCCCGGCCTTCAACCCGTAACGGAAATCCCCGCACTCCTCTCACTCTTGCGCGTGGCTGCGTCCGATTGGGTACGCGGCAGTTCGTCCGTTCGAAGCGACCGGCTCGTGCGCGGACTCCGCGTTTCGGGATTGAACGGGAGCTACAGACCAATCGACGACGATACCATCAGGACCGTGGCGAGATCGGCCACGCTCATTCTTCCAGGATGGCGGTTAAGCTCCCCGCTATGTTGGCGGGGCAGGAGCGGGGCGAATGAACAATCGCGCAAGCAATGGGGCAGAAGAGTGCCGATACTGATTCATTATACGAGCCTTGAGAATGCGATATCGATTGTAAGATCGGGCGTATTTCTGACAGCTGGAGGCGGCGACGCTTGCCTAAATGCTTTTGTCGAGGGCAGGCCAGCATCTCGTGGGCAGGAGTTTCAGGCGGACGGTGCGATCCTCAGGTTTGAATGGTCGGGCCCGGTTCGGGTTAACAATGCATTTCCGCTGGAGATCGATGTTCTCCATGACGACTTGCCGTGGAGGGCCGTCGTTCCGGTCGGCTCGACGCGGCATCTCAGGATTATTGGATTGGATGCGAAGGACGATGCTTGGATCGAGGCGGTCGACGGTGTGCCGTGGTATTGCCTGATAGCGCGGATGAAATCGTCCTGTCGCCGGGGCCGTGCGGACGCTTTGAAGCGGGAGATCAAAGGCCGGATCGCAATCCGACCTCCAGTCGTCGTTCGTTCAAGATACTAGGCAACGGAGTCGCGGGATCGCCTGACGAGTTCGATCGGCGGACGGTCACGCCGCTGCGCGGTGGTTCCTCGTGAGTGTCGTTGAAAAAAGGCCAAGCATCCAGTCCGCTGCCTTGCTTGCCTGGCTCGTGGCACGCACGATCGCGCGATTGTCCTCGCGCAGCACTTCGAGCCAGGAGCCGATATAGTCGGCATGCCGCACCGTCGGCACGATGCCGATCGAGGCGGAGCAGAAGGCGGCATTGATCTCGGCGACCAGCGCTTCGAGGGCGTATTTCCTGGTGCCGAACGAGCCCGAAAGATCGCGCCCGAGGCGAGAGGCGTGGCCGGTCGCGTGGCCGAGTTCATGCAGCGCCGTGCGGTGCCAGTTGATGGGCTCGAAAATGGGCCTGAGGCGGCGGGATCTGGACGAAGTCGGGACCGGGCGCGTAGAAGGCGCGATCGCCGCCGATTCGGAAGTCGATGCCGGTCGCTTTAATGAGCGCTTCGACGCGCGGCTCGATGAGGCCCGGCTCAGGCGGGGGAGCGCGGACGGCGAGATCGTCCGGCAGACCCTCGCATTGAGCAGAATTGAAGACCGTAAAACGCTTGAGGAACGGAATGGCCTGCGCGTCCTCACCGGTTTCGCGGGCACGCTTCTTCTCGTCGTCGGGCACGAAGCGGTCCGCATAGACGACGGTCGTGCCACGTTCGCCCTTGCGGACATTGCCGCCCAGGGCGAGCGCCTGTCGGAAGGTGAGCCAGCTCTGGCCGGGATATCCGTGCTCGATCACGGCGCCCCAGAGGATCAGGACGTTGATCCCGGAGTAACTGCGCCCCGTCGAGGCGTTGCGCGGCATGGCGAGCGGCGCCTTGGCCGCCGCGGTTCCCCAAGGTTGAACCCAGGGCAACCGGCCGTCTTCCAGCTCGGCGATGATCTTGTTGGTGATGTCGTCATAGAGGCTCGCCCGATCGGGGGCAGCCCGGCGCTGATGCTTGGTCATCGCGGGTCTCCGTGACGGGCGCCGGAAGCCTTTCCTCCAGCCCTCAACCCGTCACGGCAAACCGGTCCGCACTCTTCCTCTCGTGCGGGGGCGTTGCGGGGCGGCAGGCCCCGCAGAAGGGGTCGAGCGAGACCGCAAGGCTCGGGCGCAGGGGAAGGCTTTCCCCTGTTCTCGATGCAGGTGCAGATCAACGCTCCGTTGGTTCAGCTTTCTCGTGGGCCAGCGAAGTTTGCGGCAAAATAGTCGATCAGCTCGGCCGCCTGCGTGCCTTGCCTGAAACGCCGCTGCTCCTCGAAGTCGACCGAGGGGATCAAATGGATGAATTGATCGTCACCGTAGAGTGCCATCACCGCCTCGGGATCGAGCCCGCCGGACCGCAGGCCCGTCATATTGTTTGCCGCTTCGATCGCGGCGCCAATCATGACATCGGCCAGTTGCACCGCAGGGCTCGTTTTGGAATCGACCTGCGTGACTTCGGAGAGCTTGAGCGGGAATTTCAGGGTCGCGATTTCGGTTTGGCGGAACTCGATAGCCTGGTCGTGATCAATGAAGCGCTGTAGCAGGTCGTGGTAGGTGAGCAGATTCTTCGACTGGTCGTGCTCGACGCGATAAGCGCCGTCGGCCATCACCTCCATGCGGCTGATGAGCGACTGCAGCACCACCAGCGCAGCGTCCGTGTTCACACCGGGCGTTGCGATCGCCGAAAGACATTCGGGTGCGGCGTACTGGGCAAGCGGTCCGAGCGCCTCGGGAAATTCACGCCACCGTGTCGCGCGCGTGGCGGTGACGAGCGCCCTCAGCGCGTCTGGCGTCTTCTCCGTGGCGGCGTGTTGGAACGCGGCGAGCATGGTGTCGAACGCCGCCTGGCCAAGAAGTGTAGGCCCCGCCATGGTGAGCAGCGACGCCATCGCGTAGTTCTGCCCGTTTTCGTAAAAATTGAGGCCCCGTTCGTAGTAGAACGGCTCGACGGCATAGTCGACGAACATGAGGACAAGCAGAAAGCGCTTGTCGCAGACATAGGTGACGCTCTTGTAGTGGGTGAGAAGATCACGCTGTAGAGCAAGTAGCCGCTGATGATTGGCAGAGCGGCGCGACAGCGATCGATATTTGAGCTCCGGCGCCTGGAGCCGCGGGAAGTGTTCCTTGATGAGGCGTGCGGCATCCTCGTCGCTGATGGCAATCGCGGACGCGCCCTGGAAACGCTGGTCAGCATTCAGGAGATCGAAGCCCGTATATCCGCTTTCATCGATGCGAAAGCATTCCATATCTGCGTTGTCTGGCAATGTCGGCACGTCTTTCGTGTCGTAAAAGGGATCTCCCTTGGGCTTTCGTCTACGCTATGCCTTGTCTTCGGCGAAATCGATGGGACGGGTGGCGGCGCAAGGCCAATTATGTTGGCCGCAAACAGCGAATGTACGGATTCAAAGACGGTTCAGAGGGCGAATGCCGCCTGGGCGTGAAAATCTCGCAGGCGTGAGACATGGAAGCTGCCGCGCGGTTGAGGCACCAGAAGTTCGTCTTCCGGCACGGTCATGTCGAGCCAAGCCATCCGCTGGTCCCGGCGCAGCACGGCCATCTGCCGATCGTGGTAGGCTTCGACGTCATCGTTGGCTACTGTTGTGAGGATCGCGTAGGACTCGCGCCAACCCCGCGTTGCTGGTCGCCAGACGCCGGCGAAATAGAAAAAGTCGCCGCTCTCCAGTTTGAAGCTGTAGTTCTTGCCGTGGCTGCGATGACGGAATTCCGATGCCGGCACCAGGCATCGATGATTTGGGAAAACGCGGCCCTCTGCACGCACGACCGTAAAAGGCCTGCCGCTGCTCTCGCGGGGCTGCAGGCCCCAGTTCAGCTCCACCATCTCAACATCGTGGCCGACACGCCGTATGATGACGCGGCGTTCGTCGAGCGATGTTTCGGAATCGAAAACCGTTGAGCTCATAATCCGCGAACATAACAAGAACACGGTCGCAAGGCAATGGCGATCGGGACGGAGGACCGATGTGCAACGATTACCGACTGAAGGTGGACGTGGCCTCCATCATGGAGGACTTTGCCGACCTCAAGATCAAGATCCGCTTCGGGGAGGGCGCGCCGAACATCGAGGCGCGCGACGACATCAAGATCACGGACATGGCTCCGATCATCCGCACGATTGAGGGGGTGCTCGGCGAAGGTGACCTGGTGCAGCGGCGCTGGAGCTGGCCGAGCCAGAACAAGCGGCCAGTCTACAATTTCCGATCGGAGGGACGCGAGTTCTCCTCGAACCGCTGCCTGATCGTGGCCGACGGCTTCTACGAGTTCACCGATCCGGCCGAGAAGGGAAAGAAGCGCAAGGACAAGTGGCTTTTCACCAAGCGTGACGAGCCGATCTTCTGCATCGCCGGCATCTGGCGCGAAACGAAGTACGTCGGCGAGGCCTTCACCATGCTGACGATGGAGCCGGGACCCGACATCGCGCCATATCACGACCGGCAGATCGTCATCCTCGGGCGCGAAGCCTGGGCCGACTGGCTCGATCCTACCGTGCCGGCTCAATCGCTAATCCGGCCGCTCCCCGCCGGGAGCTTGCAGGTGGAGCAGATCGGTTAGATCAGGGCGTGGCTCGCCTGCCAGCCTCTAGCCGGCTTACGTCTGTTACTCTTGGGATCTGAAGCGCTCCGGATCGAAGTGCCCGAGGATTTCCAAGACCTTGGCTTCTGGGATACGGGGCAATGCGAAGAGGTTCCGGACCCGATTGTAGGCGTTTGTCAGAAAGGTGATCTGGGCGGTGTTATTCCAATCCTGACTTTGTCGGAATTCGATCGCTTCGTTACGTCGAGACTGTATCCGGTCCATCTCCCATTCTGCATACCAGCGCAGGTCGCGAACATTGAAGAGGCCGGCCTCGACACGGCGAGCGGCGTGCGCGCCGAATCGGTCCATCACGACCATCGAACGGCGAAGGAATTGCGACCACTGCCCGAGCATCGGTTGGTCTTTCAGAAGCGAATAGCCGTTGTGCGGGACGATGACGCTGCCATGAAGCATCCAAAATTCGCCGGTGTCGTCAAAGAACATGGTCATGTTGGTCGAGGAAATCGGTTCGCCATGCCCACCCGTGATCCAATACCTTACGAAACCCTCTTCGGTTGCACCGAAGTCGCCATTGACGGCGGTGTCGTGCGGGGCTTCGACGGTGAGCGACTGAGGCAGGTTTGCAATATCGGCGACCGATGGAGGATGCGTCTTCCAGCCTGCCGGCGTGACGCGGATGTAGGCGCGCGGGATGTCGGGAAGCCGGACCTCGGTTCGCCCAGGCCGGCCGAATGCATCGTTATGGACAAGGATGTCTTTCGCCGACGCCCAGATGGATGGGTTTTGCGCATTGGCTGACACGCCTGTGATCGTCGCAGCCGCGGCGATCTCTTCGGCCCGGCCGGCGAGATTGATCTCGAGCGCGCCTTTCAATTCCCTGACCAGCTTCTTCTTCACGCTTTTGCGTGTAGCCTGGTCTGCGCCGTCGGCCAGATGATAGGTGATCACCCGCCTCTGACGGATGTCGAAAGGAAGGTCCTCGATTTCGGCTCCGGTCGCCGTGTTCAGGACGCCGATGACTCGCTCCCAACCGGGCTTCTGCATCGCCCAGCCCAATTCGATCATGACGTTCGGATTCGGAAGCCATTTCTCTGCCGGCGCCGGCGACCGCGCGATCGGCGTCAGGTCTGCGACAAATACGGCGGCGTTGGCGATCTTCGTAAGGATGGTGGAGGCGATATCGACCATGCCCCGTTCGCCCTTCGTATCGTGATCGACCTCTGGCCTGTCGGCGTCGTTGACGTCCATCTCGCTATTGATCATTTCGATGGCCTCGACCAACGAGGCGCGCACAAAGCTGCGGCAGGTCTCCGGCGAATAGTCGCTCTGCCATGACCAGAATATTTTGGGGGACCCCTCGGCCGTCACGATTGTACCTCTGTTGTTCTTGCGTGCTTTAGATCGCTGCGTTGTCGGATCGGCCGGGGCCACGATGTGATAGCCGACCACCAGAATTTAATTAGTCGGCGAGGTCGAAACTCACCGGCTCGCCGCTCCAGGCGTGGTAGAGATTCGAACCATCCCAATAGGAAACTCTTCCGTTGTCGAGTTTTCGCTTCGCGCGCCAAACCAGGTCGCCTTTGAGCCTGGTCATCGTTGAAGGACCGAATTGTGGGACCTCGAAGCCCCTTTGACTGTAGCCGTCATCAGACACCGTGTGATTGCCGAGTCCCATCAGCAATGCGGCGTGTCTGGTTTCTTTGATGACCAGCGCGAAGTTGTTCCGGATGACGCTGTATCCGGAATGCGCATGGAGCACCCGGGGGTCGCGGCGATTAGCCACTTCCGAGATTAGCCGACCAACGGCTTCGGACGAGACTAAAGATGATTTGTCGGTGATGATACCTTCCGTTGCTCTGGCACACCAGTTTACGACGTCTTGTCGTTCGGCAAGTTCAATCGAATTTGGGAATCGAGCGGCCCATCGACGGGCTCCTGGCAAATAGCTCGATGTGGTGACAAACAGGGATTTACTCGCACCTTCTCCGATGCCGATCCCATACAGAGCTGCGACATTTGTCAGATCAATCTTGTTGCCAATGGCGTACCGCTTTGCCTGTACGACCGTGAGGATGTCGCCAATGGGGTCTCGTTGCCAAAGCCGGAGGTCGACGCCGTTATCGGCAGTGCCGGGGCCAAGCTCGGCCGTAAATCCCTGATTCTGAAATATGCGAAACAGCAGCGTCTCGAAGTCGCGCCAATGCAGGCGATTGAGATCATCCGGATTGCGCACGAAATGATCGTACAGCTCTTGATAAACATCGGCGGTGTCTTGGGTGATGAGGCTGCAGACCCAGCGCCAATGAAAATAGCGAACAAACGCTGAAGAGAGCGGCTCGACCTCGGTATAAATGGCCATCGTGTAGCCATTGAGATTTTCGTAGAAGTATCCGCGCTTTTCGAGGATTTCTCTGAAAGCGGGCTCGTGGCCGTCAGGATCCTCTCCGCCAAGCACCGTGACCAGATCGCCTCCGCATATCAGCAGTGTTACGACCGGCGGTTCATGCGGCTCCCCTCCGACATGGTCCAAAAAGGGTTTGAAGCCGCAGTCAAACCAGAGATCCTCGCTCTCTGCCCAGCTTTGAATTGCCGCCTGCAGGGTCGTTATTTCCACCTCGAGATCGGCGTCCGACCACTTTTGGCACGTCGTAAAATGGGTTTCTTCGTCGCGGCTCATGGTCCGGCGCCCTGCAGAGAGTCCAGATAGCCGTCTGTCCCGGAGAAATAGCCGTCGAGTGCGTTCATTACGTCCGCGAGCGCAGCGAGGTCGAGCTCGCTGTGGGCGATCGGAATCGGGCGGCCTTTGATGTCGACGGGATACCTGTACGAGAAGGATTTTGGATCGACCTTGGCAAACTCGGCGACGATCTGCGCGACGGTCGGATCGGTCCCGTCGACGTCCCGGTGGCCGTAGCCGGTGAGAACGGCCATTAGTGCCTTCCACAGGTCGCCCAAGTCATGGGTGTTCCAGATTGCGTCGACGCCCACGGTGTGGCCGTAGGTCGAGATCAGGTACTTCAGCGACAGCTCGATAAACTGCCGGTAGTTGAAGATGATCGGATAGACCAAGGACGACTGATCAACGTCGTCGGCGATCGCGCGCTCGACCATCAAGTCGGCCGCTCTCTTATACCCCGCCATCATCATCACGAGCCGGCCGTGACCGTGCGGGTCGATGTAAGCATTGTCCTGCCAGTTCTGCGATTGCGTGAAAGGCCGATCGCCGGCCTTCGGCCATCGGAATTCCCTATTCAAAATCGATTCGAAGGCGTTCTCCTCCGTCATGGCACCTCCTATTTGTAGAGTTGGACGTCGGGGATCGCCACCGCGCCATCGTGAACAAAGGCAAGGCTGTGCCGCGCGCGCGTGGCGCCGACATACATCCTCGCGACCGATTTCTCGACGTGGCTGATCTGGCCCGTGCTTAGCCATTTTTTTGCAAGGCCGTGTGGGAAGATCATGACTCTGTCGAAGGTCAGGCCCTTTGACTCGCCGAAATTCATCGCCGGTAGATCGCGGCAGGCGGTCTTTTTGTCGAACCGCAGAACCTGCGGTGCGAACATCGCCACGTAGGCATCGACCTTCGCGGGTGCGACGATGAACACACCATCATGACCGGTCACAATGTCGTTCAGGGACTTGGTGGCGGGCTCATTGGGGAAGAAGCGATCACCGAGATCAGCGATGTGCTGATGACAGCGATGGGTGTGTTGTTCGTAGGTCAGCGCCGCGAGCCCGGCTTTGTCCCATGCTTTGAATTTCTTGATGATGTTGATGCCGCCGAAAGCTCCATTCTTCTTGCCCTGATTGGTCTTGAGGGTGGCCTGTCTGTGGTCGCCGACCAGGGTGAGCTTGATTCCTGCCTTCAAGATAAGTTCGACGACGTCGAGATCGTAGCCGGCCATATCCTGAATCTCGTCCACGAAAATGTGGTCGAAGCGCTGCGCGAGCCGGCGCATGACCGCGCCGTTCGTCCGGCGGTTACACTCGCAGATGAATTTCGAGATCTTATCGGAATAGATGAGGCGCCCGCCCGCGAAATAGTGAGCGGCGGTGTTCGATTCTGGAATGTAGGGAACGGAACGTCCTTCCTCCCACTGAAGTCCCTCGATCCGGCGGTCGTGCATCACGCGCCTATACGGACGCGCGAGGTCGCGCAGCAGGAAGCCGAACCATGTCATCACTTCGAGATTGGATGGGATGACCGGTCCCAGGCCGTAAAGCTTGCGCTCGATCTCTTTTTCGTTGTTGCGCGTGTAGGTGACGAGCAACGACCGTTCGGCGCCCCCAGCGGCCTCGCCGACGATGCGGGTGGTTTTGCCGCCGCCTGCGGCGCACATGATGATCCGATTAGCTGACGGCACTGGCGATGTACCCTGGAACGATCCATGGTTCCGTCGTCTTGAAGAACCTCAGCGCCGTGTCGGCCTTGTTGTCCTTCATATAGTCCAGCAGGGCAGCATCCGAAACGAACGTCTTGCCGAGCACCTTTTCGATCGCAGCTCTGCCGTTTGCCTTGAGGAGTTGCGGCTCGAGCGTCGGGTATTTTTCATCGGTGTCGTAGAGGATGCTGATTTTCGGCTTTCCTGCGTAGTCCGCATATTTCGTGGCGAGGGCGGCGACCTTGCCATCGTTATCCGTCACGACTGCCACCATCCGATCGAGGAGAACCGCGATCTCGAGGAAGCGCCGGAAGGCGAGTGAGTTGACGGAGATAACGTCAATACCGTTCTCGAGCGGCATTTTGCCGTGCTGTTTCACATAGGCGGCCTGGACGATCAGCTCGTCCGACGGCCCTTCGACGAGGATGGCGCGCCTCGCCAGGATCAGCCGCAAGGTATCGTGACCCGGCAGGCGCATGAAGTAATCCTGCGTGCCGCTGGTCAGGGCGTTGAGCCGGATCGACTTGCCATGGTGGAACAGGACCACGGCCTCGACGCCCAGCTTGTTGAGGACGAAGCTGCTGTGTGTGGTGATGATGAGCTGGCGGCTGCCGCGCCGCGTGGCGATGTGGCTGATGAGCTCGTTGAGGTTCGAAAAGGACAGATGGTTCTCCGCCTCTTCGATCAAGATCAGATGGGAGTCGGCGGACGACTCCATAGCCAACTTGATCTTGATGGCGTTCTGTTCTCCCTTGCCGACGAGCGGAAGCGGCACATCGTCGAGGTGTGGCATGACGCCGGTCTCCCAAGTCGCGCGCGATGACGTGTCAAGGGAGACCGAAAGCGCCTTTTCCGAGATTCCGCCCTTCTTCTTGGCGAGCGCCTCGTTGACGCCCTTGACCTTGGCATTGTCGAGGAACGCGTCCTTCATCATGCGATATGACAGTGCGAGATCGACCTTCTGGCCCTTGCTAAGGCTGTCGCGCATGATGTCTACGACGTAACGGCTCGCCGCGGCGTTATTGCGGATTGTGCTCGCGTCAATGAAGGCCGGCTTGATTGGTATCGAGCGTGAGGTGAGCAGTTCGTTGTCAGCGAATCCGCGCCATTTCACCACGTAATATTCGATCGGCAAGGTCCGGATCAGTGTCGGGTCCGCGACGTAGGATTTGAATTCCTCCGCATAGTCCTGATTGAACTCGATTGAGAGCGCGACGCCGGGAAGGTCGGCTCCGAGAGTGTTGTTGGTCCCCTTGAGTTTCGAGAGGGCGGCATCGTCGTGTAAATAAAGCTCGATGAGAATCGCTGGCGGTGCGGCCGAAGTTTTGGCGATGAGGGCGGCAATGTAATTCGCCACGGTCTCGGCATTGAAGAGATGCGGGTGAAGTTCAGTTTGAATCGGCCGACCGTTAAGCTGACCAGTGAGCGCAAGATTAATCGCCTCGAGCAGGGTCGATTTTCCGCTCTCGTTGTCGCCTACGATAATATTCAGATCGGGATTTAGAGTGACATCCACTGTCTTCAGGCAACGATAATTACTGATGATCACCCGCGATATATACAACGTGCCCTCCTAGTGACCGCCCCCTAAAGCCACTACGGCAAGGTTGTAGGAAGATTAGTCGAAGAACAGCTTTTGGTCTACTTTATGTAGAGTGGGTGAGGCGCCCAAAGGGCCGAGGTTGTTAAGATCGGAGAACATATGCGGGAGCTGCCGCAATGGGAGTTTGATATCTACGCGCTGTCGCTGCCGCGAGGCCACGGCTTCGGCGATAAAGAGCCGAGAGCGGCGTGGCTGACCGACGACGGGCGCACGTTGGGCATCGTGACGATGTACCATCAGACAGGGCCCTTTGGGTATCTCGTCATGCGGCGCCGTGTTGATTCGGGGTGGGGCATTACCGCCGAGGCGACCGACTTTGGCACGCTGTACGAGGCGACGCTTGCTATCGAACCGTTGATGATCGAGGGCAAAGAGCTGGAGCCGATGAAACCAGGGGTCGCTGCGCGGCCACCCCTGTTTGATCTGCAAGGGCGTGAAGCGAGCGAGGTCTTCAAGCTGCTCACGCGCCCATCGCATGTCCCAGCCGCCTGGGCGCTGAACCATCTCTATCTTGCCCTCCCTAAGCCGGATCGGAACTGGGTCAGCGACTGCCAGACCGGCAATTTCCACACCCGCATATGGGAGGCGCAACTGCTTGCGTCGTTTCGTGAGCAGGGGTTGCTGGTGACACAGCCCTACGAGTCTCCGGATTTCCATATCGCGAACCGCCTTGGAGGCGAGGCCTGGGTGGAAGCGGTTACGGGCAAACCCGCCGGTCGCGTACAATCATGTGAACGCACCGCACGGGGCAATGCCGACGGAGAAAGAGGAAGTGTTCTTCGGCGCGGCCGCGCTGCGGTTCGCGAAAACGTTGGGCAACAAGCTGGACCGGGACTACGACAAGCTACCTCATGTCACCGGCAAGCCCTTCGTGATCGCCATCGCCGACTTTCAGGCTCCGTCCTCTATGATCTGGAGCCGGGAGGGACTGATTGGCTACTTGTATGGAGAAGGCGCGCAGGTCGCGACAGTGGACGGCCGGGCGCAGGCCGTCGCGATGCCGGCCACGCACTTGCTCGGGCCATCGGCCTTTCCCGCCGGGTTGTTCGCCGATGATCGTCATGCGGAGCTTTCGGCGGTGATTTTTTCGAATGCCTGCTCGATCGCCAAGCTGTATCGCGTGCCGATTTCCGGCGGCGGGGCGCCGAAGGGCCTGCGGTACGTGCGGATTGGAAATTTCTTCGACCGGACCCCCGGGGCGCTCTCCGGCATTCCGTTCTGCTTGGATATCACGAGCGACGAGTATAGGGGGCTATGGCCTCACGGATACGAGCCCTGGACGGCTGAGATGGAGGTCTTTCACAACCCCTTCGCCCGGCATCCGGTGCCGTTCGAACTTCTGCCTGAGGCGGCCCATTGGTATGAGGAGGATGGTGTGCGGCTGTGCAGCACCGTCTACGAGACGTCGATCCTTTGGTCGCGAACCATCATTCAGGATGAAGATCAGAGGCCGCCGAAAATCGAAGATTTCCTGGGCGGGGGTGAAGTCGAGCAGTGACATTCTAGCCCTCGGCGAGGGCGCCGTGTTTTTTCGAGCACTTTCATCGGGATCGCGTCCGCCGCGGTGAAATTGTCGACCTGATCTTCGGCAACAACGCGCCGCATCCACGTGGTTGCGCGTCCAGGCGCCTCACTCCGATGAATGTGAATGCTCGTCAGTCATGGGAGGCAGTCCGGGTCAACGAGCCGCGACGTCCTGCTTGAAAACCGCGACTGTTGCTGCGCGCGGGAGCCGTCGTGCTGAGACGCGCGCCTGAAGTTTTCGCGTCTGTGCCGCCGATTTCGGTGTTCACGTCGGAGCCCCCGATTTTCTTTGAAGTAATTCATGATAAATGGGTGGTATGGGAGATGATTTGCAAGCGATACTTTCAGTATTCGCGGCTGCGGTGCGTGCACTGCTGCAGGACAAGGATCTTGCGTATGCCGATCCGGCCGAGCGCGCGCTTGTCGCTCGAATTCGGGATCTCCTGCACGGCCAGTATGCCGGTTGGTCGATCGATCTCGAATGGAATCGCCGCGAGGATGTCATCAAACGTCTTCGATACGGTCTCAGCGACGATGAACTGATTGGCAACGACGCCATCGTGCCTGACCTGATCGTGCATCGGGTCGGAAGGAGGGAGAACCTGCTGGTCGTCGAGGTCAAGAAGTCGACGAACAAGGACTACGAGGGGGACATCTGGAAGCTCAAGGGCATGACCGAGCAAGCTGGACCCTATGGGTATTTGGTCGGCCTTCATCTGGTGATCGACGTGAAGGCAGGGGTTGCCCCTCGTTGCGACGTCTATGTTGATGCCGAATTGGATGAAGAGTTGACGGAATGGATGCACCTGGAGCTGGAGGCAGCAGATTGACCGCAGACCCGGCCGAGATCGTCAAATTGGTCGGACGATTCACCGGCCCGGACCTGACGCAAACACTATCGCGCATTGAAGGCGCGGTTCGTGGTGTTACGGCAGGAGACTGCGGGGGCTTCCTTGAAAACGCGGGGGCCGGCCGCGACGTTCTCGCGGCCGCCGCCGAGATGAAGCGGCTGGCCGGCCAAATCAACGTCACGATCCACGCGCTCGGCATCCTCATGTGTCTGCCGCACATTCTCGAGCCGGGGGAGCGGGTCGAATCTGTATCGCTCGGCGCCGGGAATACGGGCCGCGACTTCGATCTTGAGACCAATCTTCGGGTTGCTGAATTCAAGTTCATCCGGTGGCGGGGCGGCGCGGAAACGATCCGCCAGAATTCCGTTTTCAAGGATTATCTGCTGCTTGCGGAGCATCCGACGGCGAAGCGTAAGCACCTCTATCTGCTCGGGACCGAGCACGCGATCAGGTTCTTGCGGGGTGGCCGGGCCATGTCGAGCGTGCTGAGCAGAAACAGCAAACTGCAGAAAATGTTCTCGGATCGGTTCGGTGAGAGTTTCCGAACGGTCGGAGACTACTACGCGGACCACGGCAAGGCGGTGCAGATTGATGACGTCTCACCGTGGCTTTCGGAATTGGCCGAAGAGCTGATCGAGGAGGTGGGCATGGAGACGGATGACTGATGGGCGGCGGGCATGGGCAACTCCGATCGTCAACCTTGAACTGCGGAAGGATGGATCCGATGGCGAAGACTCTCTACATCATTGGAAATGGCTTCGATCTCCACCACGGCATTCCGTCGTCATATAAAGCGTTCGGCGAATATCTTCGAAAGCACGACTCCAAAATCTATGAGGTGGTCGCGAAATACTTCGCCATGGACGCGCAGTTTTGGGCTGAGTTTGAGGATCGGCTGGCCTCATTCGACAGTGATTCACTGATCGAGGACGCCTCAAATTTCCTCGTCGGGTACGGGGCGGAGGACTGGAGCGATGCTTACCACCACGATTATCAATACGAGATAGAACAGGGGGTCGAGGCGATTTCGACGACGTTGCGTTTGCGGTTTGCCGAATGGATTCGTCAACTTCCCATTCCGGCCGCTTCGGATATCGTTGAACGGCGCGTCCCGGTCGACCCCTCCGCGGTCTTCCTGAACTTCAACTACACCCCGTCATTGCAGCGCCTGTACGGTGTCCCTGACATCAACATACTTCATATTCACGGCGCGGCCGCGAACCCAGCGGACACCCTTATTCTGGGTCATGGGTGGGAACCGGATCCAAATCCCGACCCTTACCGTTTTGAACGAGATCCGGAGGACGCGGACATCCGCGTCATCGAAGGGCAGCGACTTGTCGACGACTACTTCAAGGACACGTTCAAGCCGACGTCAAAAGTCATTGAAAACAATGCCTCCTTCTTCGCCGGCCTTTCGGACGTGGATCGGATCTTGGTTATGGGACACTCGGTGTCCGACGTCGATCACCCATATTTTGGCGAGGTGATTGCCAACATCGACGTTGATCGGGTTCGGTGGAAGATCAGCTACTACGGCGATCTCGACGGCTTGCGCGTGCGCATTGAGGCGCTCGGCGTGCCAACTCATTTGGTCGAGTTTGCCCTGCTGAGCGAGTTTTGAAGGGTCTGGAGAAGTTGGAGAGATTGAAAGGGAACAAATCCGGTAATGCGCGCGGCGACCAAAATTTCGAATGAAGAATATATCCGCATCATCGCAGACATTTCCCGGCTCGAAGTCGGATCGGCGCCATCGCCAATGGAGGCTGAGCGGATTTTGGGAGGTGTATTGAAGCCGATCCTCCGGGTCGAAGGGTTTGACCTCCAAGCGACATCCACACACAGGGACGAAGGGATCGACTTCGTGGGCGTCCGCGGTGATCCATCGCTCGGATCGGCGGAAAGCCTCGGGGTGGTAGCCAAGTTTTACTCACGAGCACGAAAGGTCGCGGTTGAGCAGGTCAGGGAGCTAATCGGGGCTGGCCTGTCGAGGGGGATGGGTAGAGTGATCCTCGTCAGCAATTGCGTCTTCACTACCGCGGCCAGGGCTACGATCGAGCATGACCTCCCCCTGTCGGTCGAACTGAAAGCGCTTGAGGATCTGCGCAGCTGGTTGGAGCTCGTGCGGGAAGCTGAGCCCGACGCAGAGACAGAGGTGCGGGTCATGCTGCGCGAACTCAGCGAGCGTTTCGCCCGGCTCATCGCGCGAGACCCCGGCGCCTTGGCCTATTTGGAATGGCGGGATGTCGAGCGCACCGTTGCCGAGGTCTTCGATGGGCTTGGCTTTCGGGTGACGCTCACCCCAGGGTCGAAGGACGGCGGGAAGGACGTCATCCTGGAATGTGAGGTCGCCGGAAAGCAGGCGACCTATTATGTCGAGATCAAGCATTGGCGGTCATCGACCAGGGTTGGTGCCGACGCGGTCGCGAAGTTACTCAAGGTGATTGTCACGGAAAAGAAGGCAGGTGGCCTGTTTCTGTCGACCTATGGATTTACCGAGAATGCGTTCGAGCAGCTCACCACGATTGAGCGAGAAAAATTGAGGTTCGGGGATCAGGAGAAGATCGTCACTCTTTGCCGGACATATGTGAAGGCTAAGTCTGGGATTTGGTCGCCGCCAGAAAATCTAACCGAAGTCCTTTTCGATGGAGATGCGGGTGGCCGATAGCAAGGCGGATGAGAATCAAGCGTCCTTGGGGGTTCTGCTCCAGGGCGCAGAGAAGACCTTCACCAATGCGCAACAGCTTTTCTTTGAGGCGGAGCTGCTGGCGAAAGCCGGTGCGCTGGCCCGCGCCCTTTGCCTGCACCAGATTTCGCTCGAGGAGTGTTCAAAGGTGAACAATCTCGGAGCGTGGGGTGTTAGCCTTGTTCTCGGTCTTGAGGTTGATCAGAAGAAGATCCTTGCCGCGTTCGCGCGGCATTCGTCGAAAAACAAGTCCAATGCCTACATGCTCGTACCGTCCGAGGAGGAACGAGAGGCACGAGCGCGGGGCGACTGGAAAGGCGCGATGGAAGCGTTCAGGAGAACGCAAGACGAATTTCACCGCGAGTCAAATCAAAAGAAGAACGCTTCGTTCTATGTGGACTGGGTTGGCAGCGAGTTCGTTGCGCCAAGTGAACGCATTACCGGTGAGATGCTTCAGGAGATCACCGAGAGAAACGCCGAGTTTCTTGGTTATGCGCAGAATGAATTGAATGCACTGAGGACTTTGACGGCGTCGTCGGACGTCCTTCGAGACCTGCTTTCTGACCTTGTGGAGGAATCGGAAAAGTTGCGGGCGGAAAAGCCCGACAATCTCGCCGAGGCGATGGACGCGATGTTGTCGCGCTTTCTGGAGGCGGGAAAGGCAAAGTTGGGAAATCGGGCTTAGTCAAAAATTCTATCTCGTAGTATCGCCGCTATAGCGGGCGAAAGGGGGGGCGCATGTCTACGCCGAGTGCTGCTAATAATTCCATTATGACGGCCCTCGAGCAATTCGAGGCGACGGAAGCCAATCTGATCAAGCTCGAACGGCTCTGGGACGAGATGGTTGCTATGATCCCGACCGGTGTCACTTTCGGCGAAAACGTCGAATACGAGGATCGCGCGCGCTCTTTCGACCTTCTCGTCGCGAGCCTTCCGAAAATCGGGGGATGGAAGCCGACGGCGACACCTCCGGATCTCGACGGGCTCGCGCAGAGCCGGTTGGACGCGATGGAGATCGACGAGCCGAGCGCGCATGTATCCGTGGAACGCTGGATCGAGGAGCCCGGTCGTGAACTTCGAGAATATCGCTTCCGGCTCAACAATATGCGCAAAGCGCTTATTCGGGATGCGCTCGTCGGCCTGATCGACCAGATCGATGCGGACATCCGAACTGTTCGTGCGGGCGTCGGCCTGGATGCAGATCCGCGGGACCAGATTGAACGAGAAGTGTGGAGCACCATGCGTGAGCACATGAAACAGATTGAAGTGCTGCTCGGCTCAAGCGTGAAGAAGCCGGCGCGGTGGTCGGACATGATGCGGCATATGCATTTTGGATATGTCGGCGACCTTCATGATATAGAAGTGATGGATTGGCCGGACGTAAAGAATACCTTGCGGAAGGGACTTTACGGCGTCAACGAGGCGGTACCTGTGCAGGTCGAGGACCTGTCGGCCTTGGTTGCCGCGCGGCCGACTGGGCCGATCACGACGGCATTGGCCTGGTCCAAAATCGATGACCAGGCTTTCGAGCGCCTGATTTTCACGCTCATCAGCGACACGCCAGGCTACGAGAATCCAGAGTGGCTGATGCAGACGAGGGCGCCTGACAAAGGTAGGGATCTATCTGTGATGCGCGTGATCCAGGACGAGCTGTCGGGCACGCTGCGCCTTCGTGTCGTGATCCAGTGCAAGCATTGGACGAGCCGTAGCGTGAGCCTCTCCGAGGTCTCGTCGACGAAGGATCAAATGGCGCTTTGGCCCAATCCGCGGGTCGATGTGCTGATCATAGCAACCAGCGGGCGGTTCACCGCTGATGCCGTGACTTGGATCGAGCAGCACAATGCGAATGGGGCGTCGCCGCGCATCGAGATGTGGCCCGAGAGCCATCTCGAACGTCTCCTCGCCGCTCGGCCTGCAATCATCGCCGAGTTTGGCCTGCGGGGACACTGATCGGCCGTTGAGCGGTAACTAGCGCGGATTGCGATTAAATGCTGCGGGCTGGTGAAAGCAGCCCGGCTGCTGCGGTTGAGGTGCCGTCTGGCTTGATGCATCAGCTAGCGCAGGACATTACGCAGGCATGGAATCTTCCGGGGCAGGAGTATCCGGCTGATCTTCGCTGGTCTCGGTGACTTCCTCGACAATCACGCCCTCGAGAAACTGGCTGTGCTTTTCCTGCAGGTATTTTATCGCGGCGCTTTCGTCAGCGGAATGCTGCAGATGTTCCTGGAAGAACTGAAGGCGAGCGCGGTTTTCTTCTATAAGTTCGCCCCACGTCTTGATTCCGATGATGTGTCTCGGCCCTTTTGCGATGAGGCGCCGCTCTCGATCCGGTCCACTTTCAATCTCGTGCTTGGCAAAATCGTCGTAGGCGTTCGAAACGAGCCAGAAGTGCCAGCGGACTCCATCGACGGTCGAAAATCGCTCATCGGAGGTGACAGCGATCGCATACTGTTTTGCCTGTGTGATTTCCTTGGCGCCGATCTTGACCTTGGGAGCCTTGAGTTCGACGATCATGTGTTCGATGTCGTTGGCGCGATGCCGCCGGGTGGAGCGCGAGAACATCAGGTCGATGATCCCACGCGCCTTACCGATCACCTTTACAGGCTCGTCGATCGAGATGTCCGGATCAAGATAGTCGCGATGCTTCTCGAGGACACGGCGAAGATCCTTGTCGCTCACCCATAAATTATACTCTTCGCCGAAAACCCACGTATTTTCAGCGAGTATCTTGTGAAGCTGGGTGCGCTCCTTCAGACGCCCTTTGGTTTCGGGGTCAAAGACGATCGACTCCAGGGCTGAAATGAATTTGAGTCGGTCGGCGACCGTCTTGGCCGCAGTAATGATCGCGGAGAGGGTGGTCTCCTGGAGAAGGGAAGCAAGTTCCTTCTGCTTGCGAGCCGGAAGGTCCAGCACCTCCTTCAATATCAGCTGCAATTCCTCTGGTCCGCGCTCAATCGCGTTTCGAAGCATCCGAAGGTGTAACGCCTTCGCCTTTGACGAGCTGATCCCGAGGTCAGGCGCGAGCTCTTGAACTTGGACCGCCACGATATCAAAGACCTGCCGTTCGACCTTTTCAACGGCGTTCTGTGGTGCGCCTCGATATGGATAGACGTCTTCGGCGATCCATTCATCGACGAGGGATCGAGCCTTTTCCGCCGCTTTGTCGCGGAAGTAGTCTTTGATCGCGGACCGCGCATTTTCCACCGCCACGGCGAGCAAAGGATCCATTTCCGAGAGCGCGACGCGTTCTTCGTTGTGCAGTTCCTCGACGTAGGTGGATTTCAGGTAGGCGGAGAAAGAAAAGCCGGGAATGTGAAAGCGCGTCTCAACCTGATCGAACGGAAATCCGCCCGCCGAGCACAGATACAACACGCGGCGCGCGTCCGTTCGCCATTCAATGACCTCGAGCTCGACGCTGTGCTGGTCGCCTTCCGCCGTTTCGATTGGCGGAAGCGAAGCTTTATGGTGGCTGGCGATCACCTTCTCCGGATCGAGCCTCTGGCCGGCGACAGAGATAGATACCCCGCGATAATTCATGAGGTAGAGCGCGAAGATCTCGTTCAGGTCCTGAATGCCTTCGTCGCTCTCGAAGGTTCTGAAATCCCGCCGAAGGTCGTCGATCTCGACGATGACGCCGGTTGAGCGATCAGGCGCGGGCACTTCTTCTGTGATGGTGACATCTGTGAGATCGGCTTCCAGGAGCCTGACCTCAAAAGCCTTTCGGCCCGATGCATCGTCGTAGCACACCTTCCAGGTGGCGGACTGGCCGAGGGCGAATGCCTTGTAGCGCCCGCGCCCTTCTTGTCCGTGGATCATGCGATGATTGCGTTTGGTCTGACGAATTTTGCGCTTCCACGATCCGCCGAGATTGCCGAAGAGCGCACGCGCGTCTGTGCGCGAAAAGCCGTCGCCATTGTCGTAGACGATGATCTTGGACATTCCGCCGGCTAGGTCGCTATGGACGAATTCGACCGAGACGTCGGTGGCGTCGCCGTCGAGGCTATTCCACAGCAATTCCGCGAGGGCAGGTACCGGCTTCGCTTTGGTCTGCCGCGCCAAAAAGTCATCTCGAACTGCAACGGAGACGTGTTCCTCGCCTGACATATTCCCTCCGGCCCTGACGACGGCCAACTATACTTTCGATCCGACAATTTAGGGTGTCGAGACCGGCCGAAATCGACGGCAATTTTGTTTATCAAGCCCGGTTTCATGCCGTTCTGGCAAGAGGCAACTACGGTTTCTGCGACTTTCGACCGATGCGTCAATGGAAATTCCGTGCCTTTACCTTGATTGTGTCGATGTGCAGATCCGGAATGTAGATGTCGCGCGTGCGCAAGCCCTTGGGCGGCAGGTCGCGCGGATCGGGACCGGAGCCACCGTTGCGGACCTGGTCGCCGCGGCCATGCGGAAGCGGAAATGCCGCGTCGCGACTGCCGACGCTGGCGAGATCGGCTGAGAGATCGGTGATCCGCTGCGCGACCAGGTGAACGACATCGCCCTCGCGCTGAATGCGGCCGCGCACGGCCATCATGCTGGCCGACAGGACGGCGTGCCGGTTCGCTTCGAACACCTTTGCCCAGACGACGAGATTGGCGATGCCGGTCTCGTCTTCCAATGTGATGAACATGACGCCCTTGGCGCTGCCGGGGCGCTGGCGCACGAGGACGATGCCCGCGGCCTCCAGCCAACGTCCATCGCGAGCGGCCATAGCCTCGGCGCAGGTGACGATGCGCCGGCGCCGGAGATCTTCGCGGAGGAAGCTGAGCGGGTGCGCTCTGAGCGTCAGTCCGACATGACCGTAGTCCTCGACGACTTCGCTGCCCGCCGTCATCGGTCGCAAAGCGACCGCCGGCTCGTTCACCTCGGGCACGATCTCGGCCTCCCGCGCGGACGCGGCCGTGAAGAGTGGCAGCGGTTCGTCCCGGAGGGCTTTGATTGCCCATAGAGCGTCGCGGCGCGCGAGGCGCAGGTCAGGACGGAAGGCGTCGGCCTCGGCCAGTCGAACCAACGCGGCTGACGGCACGCCGGCGCGCCGCCAGAGATCATCGATTGAAGAGAAGGGCTGGTCGGCCCGCGCGGCGACAATAGTGGCGCCGTGAGCGTTAGCGATTCCTTTGACCATACGCAGGCCTAGACGCACGGCGAACCGGCTATCGTCGTTCGTCGGCTCCAGGGTACAGTCCCAGCGCGAGGCATTGGCGCAGACGGGCCGGACATCGACGCCGTGAGCGATAGCATCCCTGACGATCTGGGCTGGCGCGTAGAAGCCCATGGGCTGTGCATTCAGGAGCGCCGCGCAGAAGACGTCGGGATGCCAGCATTTGAGCCAGGCGCTGGCATAGGCGATCAGCGCAAAAGAGGCTGCGTGCGATTCCGGAAATCCGTAAGAGCCGAAGCCTTCGAGCTGGCGGAAGGTATGTTCTGCGAAGTCGCGCTCGTAGCCGTTGTCGACCATGCCCTGGATCAGCTTCTCCTTGAAGCCGGAGACGCCGCCAGTGAATTTGAACGTGGCCATCGACTTTCGCAGCAGGTCGGCTTCGCCGGGAGTGAAGCCTGCGCATTCGATCGCCACACGCATGGCCTGCTCCTGGAAAAGCGGTACGCCGAGCGTCTTGCCGAGCACTTTCTCCAGCTCGGGCTTCGGGAAGACGACGGGCTCCAATCCTTCGCGGCGACGAAGATAGGGATGGACCATGTCGCCCTGGATCGGCCCCGGCCTGACGATGGCAACCTGCACGACCAGGTCGTAGAAGGTTCGCGGCTTCAGCCTCGGCAGCATCGACATCTGCGCGCGGGACTCGATCTGGAAGGTCCCGAGCGTGTCGGCTTTGCGGATCATGGCGTAGGTGCGTGGGTCCTCGGCCGGGATCGAGGCGAGATCGAGATTGATGCCCTTGTGGTCGGCGAGCATGTCGAGCCCGCGCTTCATGCAGCTCAACATTCCCAGGGCCAATACATCGACCTTCATGAAGCGCAGCGCATCGATGTCGTCCTTGTCCCACTCGATCACTTGGCGATCCTGCATGGCGGCGGGCTCGATCGGCACCAGCTCGTCGAGCCGGTCATGGGTCAGGACGAAACCGCCGGGATGCTGCGACAGGTGCCGCGGTGCGCCCATAAGCTGGCGTGCAAGAGCCAGCGCGAGGCGTAAGCGCCGATCGCCGAGATTGAGGTTGAGCGCATCGACATGCTTGTCCTCGACACCCTCCGACCATCCCCAGACCTGTCCCGAGAGTGTCTTGATGAGATCCTCCGTGAGGCCAAGGGCCTTGCCGATGTCGCGCATCGCGCCTTTGGTGCGATAGCGGACGACGGTCGAGCATAAGGCGGCACGATCCCGACCGTAGGTGTCGAACACCCACTGCATGACGATCTCGCGCCGCTCGTGCTCGAAATCCACGTCGATGTCGGGCGGCTCGCGCCGCTCCTCGCTGACGAACCTCTCGAACAGCAGGTCATTGCGGCCCGGATCGATCGAGGTGATCCCAAGCACGTAGCAGACCGCCGAATTGGCGGCTGATCCGCGTCCCTGGCACAAGATATCCTTGGACCGGGCGAAGCGCACGATGCTGTTCACCGTCAGGAAGTATGGCGCATATTGCAGCTTCTCGATGAGGCGGAGCTCGTGCTGGAGAGAAGCGCGGACGCTGTCCGGAACACCCTCGGGATACCGTGCTTCGGCGCCTTCCCACGTGAGTTTCTCCAGCGTCTCCTGAGGCGTGAGCGCCGGATCGTCACGCTCCTCGGGGTACTGATAGGCCAGTTCCTTGAGGTCGAACCGGCAGCGCGCGGCGATCTCGAGCGTGCGGGCAACCGCCTCGGGATTGCGCGGGAATAGCCGGTGCATCTCCTCGGGCGGTTTCAGGTAGCGGTCGCCATATTCCCGGCGGTCGCCAAGCTCGTCGATGGTGATCCCGTGGCGGATGCAAGTGACAACGTCCTGCAGGATGCGCCTGTTGGGTGCGTGATAGAGCACGTCGTTGGTGACAACGGTCGGCACGCGCATCTGCGCCGCCAAGTTCGACAGCTCATGGATGCGGAGCTGGTCGTTTGGCCGCCGGCGCAGGGTCAGCGCGAGATACGCGCGGTACCCAAAAGCGTCGCGCAGCCGGCGCAAATGGAGGCCGCAGGTTTCACCGGGCTCGTCGGGAACGAGGATGCCAATTAGGCCATCGTTGTAGGCGACGAGATCGGCCCATTCCAGAACGCACTTCGCCTTGCCGCCGCGCTTCTTGCCAAGCGACAGCAACCGGCAAAGGCGGCCATAAGCGGCGCGGTCGGTCGGATAGACCAGCACCGACAGGCCGTCGGCGAGATCAAGGCGACAGCCGACGATCAGCCGGACGCCGGTCGCCTTGGCGGCCTCGAAGGCGCGCACGATGCCGGCGAGCGAGTTTCGATCGACGATCGCTATTGCTTCGATACCCTGGGCGGCGGCGTGGGCGAACAGCTCGTCGCATGACGATGCGCCTCGCAGAAACGAGAAATGTGACGTGACCTGAAGCTCGACATAACGATTTGGGGCGTTCATCCGAACACCCCGTGCAAGAACCAGCGCTGCGAGCCGGTGTTGGGATCCTCGCCGTCGCCGGAGCGAAAGATCCAGTAGCGCTCACCAGCCTCGTCTTCGACGCGAAAATAGTCGCGCACGGCGGCGAGCTCGGCATCGCGGCGCCACCATTCGCCACGGATCCGCTCAGGTCCATCGGCTCGGCGAACACGGCGCCGGATGCCACGCCAAGTGAAGGAAACCGGCGGATGATCGGGCAGAAGTGCTACCGTGTCGATCGGCTCAGGCGGTGCCAGTAACCGTGATGGCCGCGGCCAATATCCCGGCCATCCCTTGCCGGCTTCGGGCGCCATCGGTGGAATCCGGCGCACCGATCGTTCGGGCACTTCGGTCGCGACCGGCTCGGCCCGGTAGAGACTGCGCTCGCCGACGCGATTGATCAGGGTATCGACGAGGTCGGAGACGTCAGGCACACTGTCATCAACCATGACAGTCAGGGTTTGCCTTTCGGCCAGCGGCTCCGCCAGCGTCGCCGTCAGGGAGAGGATCTCGATGCCGAATCCCGGTTCGATGGTCTCGATTTTGTCGGTTAGCAGGCGCGTGAGGCGCTTCACATCGCGCACTGGCGTAGCGGTGCTCACGCGAACGGCTTGCAGGCGATTGTCCACGCGGTGGCAGATCAGGTCGAGGCGCTTGGCGCCCAGACCTTTGGCTTCAAGTTCAGCGCAGAGCTGGACGACCAGCTTGCCGATATAGCGGGCAATAGTCTCGGCCGCACCAATCGGCTCTGCGAAATTGCGTCTCGCTTCGACCAGATCGTCTGGCCGGATCGGGTCGATCGGCTCGCCGGTCGTGCCGAGAGCCTGGTCGATGCGGCGGCCGAGTTGTGGTCCGAAACGAAGCGTTAGCGGCGCTCGCGGTTGGGCGAGGAGATCGCCAATTCGCTCGAAGCCGAGCACATGGAGCGCAGCAATCATGTCGAGCGGCAGGCGAAGCGCCGCGAGCGGAAGTCCGGCCAGAACGGAGCTGCCATGGCCTGCAGGAGCGACGAGCACCGGTCTGGCGGCGTAGCGCGCCAAGGCGTGTGCCGCGCCCCACGTGTCGGCGATTGCCGCGCGAGCCGAGATGCCGGCCACAGCGAGCCTGTCGATGAGGCCGCGGAGCATCGTCTCTTCGCCACCATGGAGGTGATCGGTGCCGGTGGTGTCGATCACCAGTCCATCGGCCGGGTCGGTCGAGACGATCGGAGCGTAACGTTGGAGAATCCAAAGGGCGAGGCGGTCCAGGCCCTCGGCATCCGCGACGGCGTCATGATCTTGGACGATGAGGCCCTGCACGAGGACGCGGGCCTTGGTCGCGGGCATCCCAACGCGCGCTCCAGCGGCCTGGGCCGCAGCGTCCACCGCCAGCACCACCTGCCTTCTCCCGTCGCGGCCTATTAAAGCGAGCGGCGCCTCAACCGGAGGCGCCGCGTCGCCAGCCTTCCGTCGAAGCCGGTCGGTGGACCAGCTCGGCAGGAAGAGCGAGACAACCCGCGTCATCACACGCCTCCACTTCAAAATCTGCACTTTCACCTGCTCGGGCGCGGATCAACTCCAGCAGCCAGCGATGGCGGCCGACGCCGGGGACCGGCAAGGATGCCGAGGGCACGACCGAAACGCGCCATCTGGTGGCTGCCGCCGTGGGCTGACCGAAATCGGCGGCTTCGGTTTGTCGGCGCCAGCGGCGCAATGCGATGCCGATCGTGCCGCTTGCTTCCGCGCAGAGCTGCAGCCGCCGCGAGGCGGTCATATCAAGTCGCGCGACTTCGCCGACCACAGCGCCGAGGCCGCCATGGCGCAGACCTTCCTCAACGCAGGCAAGGACGGTCTTGTCGTTACCGGCCTCCACGTAGATCACACGGTCGGAGGCGAGGCCTGCCTGCGCCAATGCCGGCGCGAAAAGATCGGGTCGCGTAATGACCCAGAGAACCTTGCCCTTGGTGCGGGCCGCAATTCCGGCAGTGAAGAGGGCGGCCGCCGCGCCGTCGATGGCTCCGTTACCGCCGCCTGCGATTTCGTGGAGGGCGCCAAGTGCCAGGCCCGCACCCGGAAGGCGAGAGTCGATGTCGGCGATCCCGAACGGAAGCGCCGATTTGACGCGCCGGCCTCTGCCTTCGATCTTTTCGATCTGCGCGCGCAATGACTCTATGGCGGGCTCGGGCCGCAATCTCGTTCTTGACCTCCAAAGGCGGGTGCAACATAATGTTCTCTATTTGTTCTACAGATGGACGGCGCGAGTCAAGGGCGAACAATGCAACCTTCGTCAGTCTTCGGAACTCGCCCTGCTTAGTCGATCAGAACGCGTGCGCTATCCGGCGGTAGCGCTTTTCCGACACTCACCTTGACGGTGATCGTATGGCGCGGAAGCACGGTGATGGTCGTGGGCGCTAAGGCCTCCTCGCCAGCCTCGTGTACTTCGTCGATCAGAGCGCGGACTGCCTGTTGGTCTCCGGTAACGATGCGTCTGACGCGGTCATTGTTGCGAGGCTCGGCCAGAATTGGACCGCTTCGCATCAGGCCGGAGAACGATCCATGAGGGGAGCGTGGGGTAAAGTGCTCGATGATGAACCAGGTAAACGGCAGAGCCGAACGAAATGCCTCGTCGTGCAGCCCAACAAGGCCCGTGGGCTTACCCTCTATTGATCGAACCCAGATACCAGCGTCGATTCCACCGTTGCTGACCAAGGTATCTCTTAGCGCAAGCCCAGTTCCGTAATCGAAGATTTGGCCACTTAAGTTTCGCGTGTGAAGGGCGCGCACTTGGGTGCGGGTCGTGTCCGGAATCTTCGGCGTTTGTGGGCAATAGAGCCCGTACAGGAGTGCGCCCTCGCCAAGAATCGAAGCGAGCCGGTCGAGCCGGGTTTGTTGCTCTGCATCGACGGCTTGGAAGTTTGCCCGTTGGTCGTACTCGCCAGACTTCGAGTTTCGAAAGAGCCGCTTCGCTTGAACCAGATATGCCGTGGACCAGCTTTCCTTGGGCAGGATGTGGTTTTCATAAGTGAGGACGAGACCGAAATCGGACTGGGAGACGTGGCGCTCCATCGCCGTGTTATGAGGATACGTATCGAGCGCGACTTCGAAATCGAGACCGTCGCCAAGGGAAGCAAGGTCGGCGTTGAGCTGGTCCAGGCTATAGGTGAGGTTCTCTTCGCTCCGCTGGGTTTCTACATCGAGCAAGGCGCAAAGCTCGTTGGTGAGAGCCGGTTCATCCGGTGGATGTTTTCGAAGCATCCGCTGGGATAAAGCGTGGTCGACGCCGTCAAGGTATTGGATGACGTGCTTTAGGTGCTGCGGTCCGAACATAGTGCTACTTCTTGTTACTGCGCTTCGATTTGAGCGGCGCTAGGGTTTTCGACTATCGATTTTCGTCGCCCTGCTGCGGGCGGCTAGAAGGTATCCGCAAATAGAATACTGGGGAGGGCGTCGGTAGGTGTCCAAGCTCCAAACGTATGCCTGACATAGGACTGGCAGAGGGCGACAATCTTGTCGGCGTCCCCCAGACGAACAAGTTGCCGGGCGATTTCTGAACGCCCGGAAAGGGCTGGCGCGCTGTAACCGGAGCTGGACAAGAGAAGACCGCGGCTTGCTCCGCACACCATGACCACCTCAAAGAAGCGCTCCAGAATGCCGGATCCTGGTCTCGATGGCGCCTTCCAGTGCTTGATCTCAACGAGATAGATCACAGGCTGACCGGCCTCTGCGCAACGCAGTTCCAAATCAAAACCGCCGTCGCGTCCCGGGCGTGTGACTAGAACGTCGAATCCCAACCCCGAAAGAATCTCGCCCAGCAATCGTTCTAGGTCACGCCACTCGACATGTATGAGGTAATCAGGGCTACGAACGATTTCTTGAGCTAAGGCTTGCAACATGGAACGCAGGGCACATTCGACGGATGCCCCGGGTGCGTCATCTTGGTCCCGCAGCGCTTCCTGTTGTTCAGAAATATAGCGCTTCAGACGGGGGCGGCTGCCGTTGGCCGGCCACACGATTCGGCCGTCCGCGTCTTCGGCTTGCGCTCGCTCTAAAGTGAACCGCCAGTGTCGGCCGTTCGGAGGAAGATGTCCTCTCCAGTCGTATTGAAGGCGTGACCGCACCCCATGAACCGTCAGATCGGCAAGCAAATATGGTCCGCGTGAATCATTATCTGGATTGCGATAGCGATCTGCATTGGGCACCGATCGGCGCTCGCCTGTGCGGCGTGTGTCATGAACGCTCACGATCTATCCCTCGTTGTCTGGCCAATTGCCGCCAGTTCGGAGATCGGCGACATTGGTAGAGTCCTTGGGCATTTGTAACGAGATGTGCCAATCCCGAGGTAGGGTTCGCTTCGAAGTGAACTCGACGCGCTGAATTGCAGGCGCTTCGGACGACCCGTATTCGACTCTTTGCGCATTTTCGAGAGGGACCATTTCTGGCTCGATCCAAAGAGCCACGCCCAGAAAAACGTGGCCCAGCAAATAAGTGCCGCCCCCATGGTCGATCGCGACGTTACCGGAATATGGAACACGCGCGGTTCGAATGATCGGCGGTGCGCCCTTCGCAATGTCGCCGAAGGGATTCAGTGCCGCCTGGACTTCGTGCCAAACATCATTGACTGACCAAGTGGACCCGTCGTCCGTGTTTCGAAAGATAGGTGCGAATAAGTCTGTATCTGCCGGCAAGGTGAAGTCGAATTCATCCGGCGGTGTTGTGCCGGACTCGGCCGGGCGAAAGGTCCGAATACCGACTCCCGCAAGGGCGCACGCTTTGTGCCAGAAGATCACGAGATCCAGCTTCAAGAGCTGATTGATATCTGAGATTGAAAGCTCCGACGCCTGCCGAAGCGAAATGCCATGTTGTCGTGCGATGGCGTCGGCCTGGGGCGAAAAACCTGATGCGCTGACTGCTATGGTGCGGTCTGCGCCGATTGCTTGGCGTTTGGCCGCCAGTTGTTCGATCCAGGTGACATCCTGCTTCTTGGTTCTCCGCCGACACTCTATCGTGATGAGGAGCTCCGATGTCCCCGCTCGCGTGCGGATGCTCGCATCGACCTCGCGCAGCCGGCCAGTGACCCTACATTTGATCCGGTCAGGAGACTTTACGACCATGCCGGTCGGGCCGGCGTCGGCCTCGATCCGCGCAACCAAACGCTCGAACTCGCGCCATTCGGGATCTTGACGGGGTCGAGCGGTCACTCCTCACCGCCTTTCTTTTTCGCCGCCGCGTTCAGAAACATCGGAAAAAAGCTTCGCTGCGTTTTTACTTTGATGATGTCGTTGACGCCGATCGTATTTGCCTTCCTCCTCTCGCCGCCGGCTGGAGTGATTACTTCCAAATCCGGGTTCTCGATGATCGCCGCATGGACATCCTCTGCATGCGCAGGGGTGATGTTGTAGATGCTCTCGTAGAAGTCGATTACGGACATGGCATCACCGGATTCCGTCACGAGGCGCGGAATGTCTCCCAAGAGTTGGTCCTTCGCGGACGCCCGGCCCTTAACGTCGAACAAGTAGAGCATTCCCTCGTCGTGCCTGGGGTCGTAGGACAGCATATTGAGGCCCGAGCGACCGAAATGCGCCTGGAGGCTCGCATTGTCATGAAGGATGTTGTTGTAGACCTGCCGTGCCCGGTAGGCATTGGCGAAGTGGATCAACCAATACCGCCATCCGCCTGGATTGTTGATCGAGAAGGGACTGACGTAGGGCGCGCATAGGCGAAAGGCGTCGAAGACAATCTTCTCCGCAGTTCCCAGCCAGTCGTTCTTGCTCATCAAGCCATTGAGCGCATCGATGCTCGCGCTCGTCAGCCCAAGATGAGCAAGACGTGTTTTCAGCTGTTCTGGTTGGTTCTTCTGCAGGAAAGCGAGCAGTGAACTGATCATAAAAGTGTAGAAGATTTCTGCAGCGGGATAGGAGTGCATGATGTCGAGGAGCGTATCCCTCTCGACGTGACTGTCGCCGCATTGATCCAGATTGAAGATGACGCTCCGATACCGTCCCTGCTCAAGAAGCGTCTTGATCTGCGGGTATGCCGCCTCGAAAAATTCGTTCAAATATTCGACGCGGAGGTGCAGCTTTGGGCACGTCTCGGCGATGGCAGCTTGCATCGGCGCGACATGTGTCTTCAACAACTCAATGGCATCGCGGCTGGCGTCGTTGAAGATGAGAAGGCATTCGACCTCGATCGCGCCAAGGCCTTGCACTGACCGATGTGTGTTTACTGCCTCGACGGCGCGCTGCAGTTCCTCAATGAATATCAGCGGTGATCCCGGTGTGCCGCACTGGTATCGTCCGCCGCCTGCAAAGCCGTCCACAATTGCAAGTCGAAACCGTTCCTGTTGCGGCAGCCTGCAGCGGACGCTGAGATAATCGAAGACGTATTCGCGCAGGATTTTGTGCTTGCGCTTAGAATGCTCCTCGAGCTTTGCGCCATCAGCCCATTCGTATGGTTTTTCTACCACCTCGCCCCCAATCCCTCGTGGACCCTTTAAGGAACAGCGCTGGGAACGGTGGGCATCTCATCCCAGGTACGTCCCCGATACTCGCGTCCGTTGGCTCTTTTTGAGCGCTTTTTATTGTCTTTTCCCCAAGTGCCCCACTGCTTAAAAAAGAAGGCTGTTCCTGCTGACAGGCACTGCAGATGTATTTCGTCGATCCATTCCTCACGGATTGGCCGAGCTGACTTCCCGCTCTCGCCGCCGACGATCGCCCAATGGATATCGCGAAGGTCAACACGACCGACGGCGCCAATAAGGGGCTCGAAGGAGATGAACCGTATGGCCGCTGGTGCCTTGCGCAGGTGTCCTATGCGTTCGACCACATCCGCGTTCTCGATGCTGGTACCGAGCCAGACATTCGGCAGGATCTCGCCAATGCGATTGGCCACCAGCTTAGCCATGCGCTCGGGACGCTTCGTCAGGATCTGGTAGTGGTGATGCGGCGTCTCGCGCATGACCTGCCAGACGTCGCTGATGAAGGCATCGCTCACCCGTTCATGGAAGAGGTCGCTCATCGAGTTTACAAATATCTTGCGGGATTTGCGCCAACGGAGTGGGATCGAAAGCGCCTCGCGGTCCTCCCGCACGACACCATTCCAGACGGTGCGCTTTCCCGTTTTGCGAGTGAGCTTGGCATATTTATCCACGCCCATAGCCTCGAGGCGCCTCGCCATTTCCATGGCATAGCAATGAGTGCAACCGGCGGTGACGATTGAGCAGCCCGCGACTGGATTCCAAGTGGCGTCCGTCCACTCGATCTGAGTTTCAGCCATCTTGTCCCCCATCCTGACTTTGTGTCGGCCGGCGCATCAGGCGGTTCCAGTCATCGCGCGCCGGCTTGCTTGCGACGCCGAGCGGCTGTGTGAATTGCCTTCGTCTTAACGCCGATGTCTCCGAGTTTCTGGAGGCGAAACGCAGGCCGCGCAGGAAGCTTCACCGTCAGTTCAAGCTTTCCACCGATTGCCTCGACATAGCTTCGTAGCGTCGACAGATACATGTCGGTCTGCTTCTCGATCTTCGACACGGAGGGCTGCTTGATGTTGAGCGCGGTTGCGATGTCCTCTTGCGCCTTGCCGGCGATCTGGCGCAGCTCGCGCAGTCCCTCGACCTCTTCCCGCAGGTCCTGGTAGCGCGCCTCGATCTGCTCCTGCTGGTCGCGAGGCAGCGCAGCAATGATATCATCCAGTTTCCGACCCATATGATCATCCCTCCTTTCCGGATTTCAGGCTTTCCAGATGTTCGGAAAACCGACTATCCGCCTTTGCGATAAGCTGCTTGTAGAAGCGCTTCTGGCTGCCGCCGGATTTGTCGCCTGCGACCAGAAGGATGGCCTTCCGTTCCGGGTCGAAAGCGAACGCAGCACGCCATTCGCCGTCGGCAGCTGAGAAGCGCATCTCCTTCATGTTGGCGTGTTTCGAGCCCTTGAGCGTATCGACGTAGGGCCGACCGAGCTGCGGGCCGTATTCGGCGAGCAGTTTGGCGACGGCTAGCAACTCCGTCTGGACCTCGCGGACAAACGCTAGAAACTCCGCCTCGAAAGCATCATGCAGTCTGACGTCCCAATTCATATAGCTTCCAGGCTATGTCCGGTCAATGGCAATCCCGCCAGCGAATCCGCATCGGCGATCCAGCGCTGGCGGTTGAGATGGGGCAGGAGGAGAGGGGTTATGCGGCTTCCGGCAGCGCGCTCTTCCGCTTCTTCTTCGCCAGAAGCTCGCGGACGAACTTGTCCCACCTGGTCATGGCTGCGCGCTTTTCCGGCATGTAATTCCAGCGATCGTAGCTCTTCGAGCTGACGTCCTGCAGAGTATGGTTCTGCAATCGGTCTCGGATCTCTTTCGACAGGCCCGCCTTGCCCGCAAGTGTCTTCCATGTGCGCCGCAGATCGCGGTTCGTCACCACAGGGATAACTTCGCGGTCTCGCTGGCGCCACATAAACGAGTAGAGGGTGCCATGGCTAACCGGCTTGGAGGGATCAGTCGCGGACGGGAAGAACCACCCATATTCGTTCGGCTTGATCGACTCGATGAGCTCGGCGGCGACTTTGGGCACTGGGATGGCGTGTGGTTTGCCATTCTTTGTTTTTGACCAGTCGATGATGCGCTCCGCGGCATCCCATTGGTCGACATGCAAGCGGGCGATCTCTTCGACGCGCTGACCGGTCAGCATGAGAATTCTGACCGCGCGGGTGTAGGGCGGGTGAACTGGCGCATCGGGGCATTCGAGCCAGCGATAAAGGCGCACGAACTCCTCTTCGTCCAGCCAGCGCGTGCCGACATTCTTTGGCTCGGTCGGAATTCCGGCAGCCGGATTGAACACGAGACGAAAGCGTCGGGCTGACGTGCTGCGGTAGTCGTGTTCGGACTTCAAGCCCCAGCTGTAAGCCGATCGGATGTAGCTGCGAACATGGTCGGCCATGGAGCGTTTGCCGCGTTCATAGATCGGGCGGATGAGGTCTCTAATTTCTTCAGGCTCGATGTCGCGGGCTGGGCGGTTGCGCCCAAGCGTATCGGCGATCTTGTTCAAACCCTTTTCGACCTCCTTCCAGGACGGCTTCCCATCTGCCTTGAGTGAGGCGACGTAAGCTTCGAATAGATCGGCAACAGTGCCGGGCCGCGTGTCGCCCGCAATCTTGATGCTGCGTCCCTTCTGGATCATGTCGGCGTAGTCGCGCTTGAATATCTCGCGCGCTTGGCTGAGGCTCATGGAAGGGTAAGAGCCGAGCTTCTTCTTGAGGCGCTTTTGGTCTCGCCACTGCTGGGCCATCCAGTCCGCCGTCACGCGGGTTGGCATTGGCTTCATCACGAGGACCAGTCGGCCCGTTCCGTGGCCCTCACCGTCGACAAGGCTTTGCTGCTTTCCGGTCTCTTCAACCTGTTTCAGAGCGCGGCGAATTTCTCCATCTGTAAGGCTTGGCACTGGGGTCTCCCGTAGGCTTTCAAGTGGGATCGGCGGACGGGTAGTAGGGGTCTGTGCTTGGGTCCAAAACGGGCCTCGATCCCCCCTAAAACCGACCCCAATATGCCACGGTATCCGGCTCTACGACAAGCCAGAAAATCGTTATGCTTCAATGTGCTACAGCGTGATCCAACGTGATCAAAAGGGCCGAGTGGGATGGTTGTGCACCAGGATGATGGCGGTGGCCGACAATTCCAGCGCGCGCTTGATGACCTCGCGCGGATAGACCGGCGTGTGATCGACGGTGCCGGTCTGCTGCACCTCATCCGCGATCAACTGGTTGCGCTTGTCGAGGAACAGCAGCCGAAACTGCTCCTTGTCGGCGAACGCCATGCTGGTCCGGCAATAGGTGATGACGTCCTGCCATGACGCCAATGCGTGCTTCTGCTTGACCTCGCCCCTGGCGATGCGGTGCGCGGCGGCGGCGATCAGCTTGAGCTGCGTGATCGAGGCATCGCCGATGCCGTCGATCTCGCGCAGGCGGAGCTCCGGCGCATGGATCACCTCGGCGAACGATCCAAACGTCTTCAGCAGCGCCTTGGCCAGCGGCTTGACGTCGCGCCGCGGCAGCGCCGCGAACAGCACCATCTCCAGCAGCTCGTAGTCGTTGAGCGCGTCCGGGCCGGCGCTGTGGAAGCGTTCGCGCAGCCGCTGCCGATGGCCGTGATAATGCGGCGTCTCGGGCGGCGTGTCGGCAGGGGAAGCGGTTTCGTCGGACATCGGACGGCAAGCATGCCGCGGTCCGGCGTTTTTGCAACCTCGAACTGCGCGTGGCAATGCCCCCGAACTGCGTCAGGCGGCGCGCCCGGCCAGAACGAGGCCGAGGCCTGCGAGCAGCGCGAACGCGGTCGGATAGAAGGTGAGCGCAAAGCCGAAGGCGCGGCCGGCGGCGCCGCGGGCATAGCCGAGCCAGAACAACAGCCGTCCGAGGCCGAACAGGACGACGAGCGTCGTCAGCAGCGTCCGGGGATCAGGCAGGATCGCCGCCAGCGCCAGATGGACGGACACCGCGAGCACCGCCTGCTCCAGCGTGTTCTGCAGGATCGCATTGCCGCGGCGGACGGCCTCGGTCGCGACGGTGGTCGCGCTGCCGGCGATGTCCTGGGCCGAGAAGAAGCGCAGCCGGGCGACGTTGCCGATCGAGGCGAGCAGCCAGACGATCACGAACAGATCGAGCTTCAGTGCCGTCGCCAGCCGACCGGCGGCCGGCTGCGCGGGACCGTCCGCCTGCCACAGCGCAATCCCGATCGCCACGATTGCGATCAGCGCGGCGGCGGCCATGCCGCCCGCGACCTGCTTCTGCTCACGATGGAACGCTGCGTCCATTGTCATGATGATCGATTCCCCCGCCACCGGACTACAGCGATCCCGCCTCGCCTTCCATCCGCTCAATGCGGGAGATCGCTAAGAAAGGCTGCGATGCCGGTGAGGACCGGCGCCTGGTCGCCGGCGAACACCCAATGGTCGGCGCCGTCGAGCGCCACGAAACGGGCCTGAGGGATGTGGCTGGCGAGATGCCGGCCCGCCTCGATGAGCACGGCCCGATCGCCGCGCCGGTGCAGCACCAGCGTCGGTGCGGTGACCCGCCCGAGCAAATGGCGGACATCCGTATCGCGCAAGGCCTCGAGCAGGCCCTTGATGGCGCCCGGGCTGGACGCGGCCCGCAGCAGGCCCGCCCACCAGGCGCGCGCCTGGGGATCGGCGGCGAGGCTCGGCGCAAACGTTTCGATGCCCGCGGGGCCGCCCCATCCGGCGACCAGCTGCTGCAGCCATCGGGCGTACTGGCCGGCCTGCAATGCGTGCGGATAGTCCGCTGTCGCGCTTCCCTTGGCCAGCGAGGCGAACAGGATCAGTCCGGCGACGCGGTCGGGATGTTGGGCGGCGAAGGTGATGCAGGCCGGCCCGCCCTCGGAAGCGCCGAGCAGCACGATGCGCCGGCTGCCGGCGGCGTCGAGCACCGTCTCGATATCGCGCGCGGTGGCTTCCACCCCGGGACTGAAGCCGACCCGGTCGGAGAGCCCGACACCCCGGCGATCGAACAGGATGAGACGGCCCATGGCGGCGAGCGCGGCGAGGAAGGCGCGGGAGCGCGGCTCCTCCCAGATCCGTTCGACATGGGAGACGAAGCCCGGCAGCAGCAGGATGTCGAGCGGACCGCTGCCGTAGGTCTGATAGGCGAGATGAATGCCGCCCTTGCCGACATAGCGGGTCGGCGGTGCGCGCTCGTGCTCCGCCGTCGCGCCGTGCTTCAGCAGCGCCAGCGTGGCCGATTCGGGTGCGACGCCGAGTTCGTCGCGAAGACGCAAGGTGAGGGCATCGAGCTGGCGCTCGGCCGCGCTGCGGTCGCCGGCCAAAAGCAGGCTCGATATCAGGGCGCGGCCATAGACCTCGCTGAGCGGGTCGAGTGCGACCAGGCGTCGGGCATGGGCCACGGCTGCGGCGTGGTCGCCGGCGGCGCTGGCGTCCTGCACCACGCGCTCCAGGGCCTGCACGGCTCGGCCGCGCAGGGCCTCGCGGCGAAAGAACGCCCATTCGTCGAATTGCGGGCAGTCGCCGGGCGTGAAGCCGTCGAGGAAATCCCCGGTATAGAGCCGGCAGGCCAGAGCGAACGCGCCGCGATCACAGGCCGCCTCGAATAGCGCGGAGTCCACCTCCAGCGCGACGGCAGGCGACCAGCGCATCGTCGTCCGGTCGATGACGAGACAGTCGTCGCCGAGCGTCGCCTGCAGCCGGTGCAGCAACCGGCGCAGCCGCGCCCGCGCCACCTCTTCCGGACTGTCCGGCCAGAACATCGTCGCGACGACGTCGCGTGCGACGGGGCCCTGGGCGGCGGCGAGATGGACCAGCAACGCAAGCCCCTTGCGCAGCGGCAGCCGGCACAATTGGTCGTCCCGGCGGATCTCTGGAAAGCCGAGCGTCCGTACGCTGAACCGAACCATCGTGATGGGACCTGAGGTGACGGGACCTGCCATGACGCCGCCCGGGGGACGCTGGGGGGACGCGCGCCTGCTAGCGGTCATGCTCGATCCCAGCGCGCGTCCTGGGGTGGTCGATCCCTTGGCGCCAGCGCTGCCGTCCGCACAACCCGGGAAGCCTCCATGTTCGCACGTCTCCTGATCCTGTTCTACGCCGTCGTCAGTTATGCCGTCTTCCTCTTGTCGTTCGGCTGGGCGCTCGGGTTCGTCGGCAATTACAGCCAGCTCGCCGCCAAGACGATCGACAGCGGCGCGCCGGGGAACCTCGCCGAGGCTGTCGTCACCGACGTGCTGCTGCTCGCCGCGTTTGGAATCCAGCACAGCATCATGGCGCGCCCGACCTTCAAGCGATGGTTTACGCGTGTGATTCCGGCGGCCGCCGAGCGCAGCACCTATGTGCTCCTGTCCAGTCTGATGCTGCTGCTGCTGTTCTGGCAATGGCGCCCGATCCCGACGCCGGTGTGGCACGCCGAGGGGCTCGTCGCCAACGTCCTGACGGGAGTGCATTGGCTCGGCTGGTCGATCGCGTTGGCCTCGACCTACATGATCGATCATTTCGATCTGTTCGGCCTGCGCCAAGCCATTCACGCCGTGCGCGGCGCGGAGCCGACGGCTCACCCGTTCAGGACGCCGCTGCTGTATCGCCTGGTGCGCCATCCGCTGATGCTCGGCTTCCTGCTCGCGTTCTGGGCGACTCCGGAGATGACCGTCGGTCACCTGCTGTTCGCGGCTCTGAACACGGCCTACATCCTGGTCGGGCTCTGGTTCGAGGAGCGTGACCTGATCGTCCAGTTCGGGGCGGCCTATCAGCACTATCGCCAGCGGGTTCCAATGCTGTTGCCGCTGCTGACCGGCCGGCGGATGGCTGATCCCGATACCGAAGCGCGGCGCGCGCCGTAGCGCGCCGTCTGCCTGCTGCCGTGCCCACGCAGACGTGAATTGGTGAGGCGGACCCTCAGCACCTATGTCAATGACTGATGCCGCGATGCAGCATCGCGGCGCAAGCCGCTTCCGCGACTCTGGGACATCGGTCCCGCCGGGAGATCTTTGCATTGACCACCGTCACGTCCGAGCCCGCCGACAGAATGTCGGGCTGGATCACGCTGCTGCTGGCCTTTTCCTGCGGGCTGATCGTCGCCAACATCTATTATGCGCAGCCGCTGATCGGCCCGATCAGCAGCGATCTCGGCCTGCCGCCGCAACTCGCAGGCCTGCTGGTGACCATGAGTCAAATCGGCTACGGCGCCGGCCTGCTGCTGGTGGTTCCGCTCGGCGATCTCATCGAGAACCGCAAGCTCGTCATCATCACCGTCATCGTCGGCGCCACAGCCCTGGCCTGTGCGGCGCTGGCGACGCAGCCCGTGACCTTCCTGCTGTCCGCGCTGCTGATCGGCTTCGGCTCGGTCGCCGTGCAGATCCTGATCCCCTATGCGGGGCACATGGCGCCGGAGGCGATCCGCGGCCGCACCATCGGCAACGTCTCGACCGGCCTGATGCTCGGCATCATGCTGGCGCGCCCCGTCGCGAGCTTCGTCGCGGCCCATGCTTCGTGGCATGTCATCTACGCGGCATCGGCGGTTGCCATGGTGATCCTAGCCGTGGTGCTGCGCGTGGCGCTGCCGCCGCGCGAGCCGGCGGCGCGGCTGAGCTACGGCCGGCTGCTCGGCTCGATGGTCGAGCTCTATCGCAACACGCCGGTGCTGCGCCGCCGGGCGCTGTATCAGGCCGCGCTGTTCGGCTGCTTCAGCGTGTTCTGGACCACCTCGCCGCTGCTGCTGGCGGGGCCGGACTTCCAGATGTCACAGAGCGGAATCGCGTTGTTCGCGCTGGCCGGCGTCGCCGGTGCGATCATGGCGCCGGTGTCCGGCCGCATCGCCGACCGCGGCTGGACGAGGCCCGCGACGATCGCGTCGATGGTGTTGTGCGCGGCCGGCTTCGCGCTGACGCTGCTGGTTCCGTTGGGGACGCCGTGGTCGCTGACCACGCTGGTGATCGCGGCGATCGCGATCGATTGCGGCGCGCAGCTCAGCCTGATCCTCGGCTATCGCGTCCTGTTCGTGCTCGGCGCCGGCCAGCGCAGCCGGCTCAACGGGCTCTATATGACGACGTTCTTCGTCGCCGGTGCGGCCGGCTCAGGCATTGGCGCCTTCGCCTATGCCCGTGGCGGCTGGACGCTGGCAGCCGCGTTCGGCACGGTGCTGCCGCTCGCAGCGCTCGCCTACGCCTTCACCGACGATACCTGATCAGAACGGGCTGCGCTTCAATCCGGGCACCAGCGCCGCCAGCCGGTCCTTGATCCACGGTGCCGGCGGCAGCCTTCCCGCGGGCATCTCGACCGCCGCGGCCGGCTTGCGGCTGACGGCCAATGTCAGCGTCGCGAGATAATGGTCGCGCGCCTCCTTCACGGCACAATAGGCGCGGTGATCCGGATCGGCCTCGGTCGCGACACGGTCGTTCACGTTGATGACGAGCCGCGGCTTCGGCCGCCCGGTGTAGTCCGGCACGTTGCCGTAGATGAATTCGTTCAGCGCCTCGGGAAAGAAGGTCTGCCCCGTGAGCACGGTGGCCTCGTCGAGAAACACCCTGAAGTGGATGTGGGTGGCGCGGCCAGCATACCAGCCGGGATAGATCGTATCGAAGCCGGCCCAGCCGGCGGCGTCGGCCATCTGGGTGCCGCGCAGGAACGTCTTGCCGCTCTGGTCGATCTTGTGATTGTCGCTCTGGCCGGGAAATCCCGAGTAGAGGCCGCGTGCGTCGCAGTGCCAGACATCGATCCGCGCGCCCGGGATCGGCGTGCATGCGCCGCCCTCGATCACGCGCAGGCGCAGCCTGAGCGGCACGCCCGGCCGGCCCTCGGCGATGTCGGCCCGCACCAGCTTCGGATCGAGATAATAGGGACCCGATTCCGATTGCGGCGTCAGGATGCAGGCGTCGTCGGTGGTGGAGACGGCGCCCTGATCAGTCGCGGCCAGCGCTTGCCGTGCCGGCAGCAGCGTGGTTGCTCCGGCGGAGACGAGGCCCAGGAAGCCGCGGCGGGTTGCGTCGGTCATGCGTGCCTCCGTGGCGATGATGATGTGATCGCACTCGATCAGTGGGGCATGGCAACAATCGGACGGCGGCCAAGTTCGAAAACGCGATAGCCGCGCGCGACGCCGTTGCGGTCCCCGGCCGTTCATGCAATCATGGATTGCTTTTCATGCACGATTGAATTTTTGAGGGAGCGATCCATGCGGGCCACATGGCGTGCCGCCGCACTGATCCTGATCGGTTGTTCGATCGGTCATCAGTGCCTCGCGGATGAGAAAGTCATCAATCTCAAACCGGTGAACGTCTCGGGCAAGTTCGAAGGCAAGAAGGACAAGACCGCGGTCGACATCTCCGGCATCTCCTGCCTGCCGCCGGACGGCGACACGCGGACCTGCCTGCTCGTCAATGACGAGAACAAGAACGCGCAATTCGCGACGTTCGATGCCAAGAAGAACGAGTTGAAGGTCGGTCAGACCGTCAAGCTGATCGGCAAGAATCCGACACCGGAGACGACGCTCGGGACGGCGCCCGACGTGCCATGCAAGGGCGGCGATGACGGCTTCAAGGATCTCGACGGCGAGGGCGTCGCCTACGCCGCCTCCATGTTCTACGTGGTGGGCTCGCACGGCTGCTCACGCAAGAGCGACGAATTCCGGCTGTCATCCTTCATCCTCGCGCAGGTGAGCGCCGATTCGGCGCATACGGTCGTCACGACCTACCGCGTGTCGGAGATGTTGAAGAAATCCGACAAGGTCTCGTCCTATTTCGGTAAGGCCCTCGACGGCGGCAACGGCCTGAACATCGAAGGGATTGCCACGATCGGCGACAAGTTATGGGTGGGCCTGCGCGCGCCGGTCACCAAGGATGGTGATGCCTATCTGGTGAACGCCAGCATCTCCGAGCTGTTTCGTGCCGGCCACGACCCGGCCGTGACGACGATTCAAACCATGGGCATCAAGCTGGAGGGCCGCGGCATTCGCGATCTCGCGCCGTTGCCGGACGGGCGTATCCTGGTGCTTGCGGGGCCGGCCCAGGATCAGGACGTGTCCTACAAGCTCTACATCGCCAACCCAGCAACGAAACAGGACACGTCGCTCGGCACGTTGGAGTCCATCAGCCAGGATGGCACGGCGGGCAAAGCCGAGGGGCTGACGGTGCTCGACGTGGCCGGCAACAAGGCGAAATTCCTGGTCGTCTTCGATGGGCTGAAGAACGGCGACCCGCACAGCGGCGAAGTCGACCTGCCGAACTGAAGCAGGCGCCAATCCGCCGGCAGCGGCGCAGTCGATGACTGCGCCCGCCGTCGTCACACCTGCGTCAGCGGCTTTTCGCCATGGCGCTCGGACAGCGTGAAGATCTCGACGCCGTCGGCGGTGACACCGACCGAATGCTCGAACTGCGCCGACAGCGAGCGGTCGCGCGTCACGGCGGTCCAGCCGTCGGACAGGATCTTCACATGCGGCTTGCCGAGATTGATCATCGGCTCGATCGTGAAGAACATGCCGGGCTTGAGCAGCACGCCTTCGCCGGGGCGGCCGACATGGATGATGTTCGGCTCGTCGTGGAACAGCCGGCCGAGGCCGTGGCCGCAGAAGTCGCGCACCACGCTCATGCCCTGCGGCTCGACGAAGCTCTGGATGGCGTGGCCGATGTCGCCGGTGGTGGCGCCGGGCTTCACCGCGGCGATGCCGCGCATCATCGATTCGTAGGTCACCTCGATCAACCGCTCGGCTTTGCGCGAGATCGGGCCGATCGCATACATGCGGCTGGAGTCGCCATACCAGCCGTCGACGATGAAGGTGACGTCGACATTGATGATGTCGCCTTCCTTCAGCGGCCGGTCGTTCGGCATGCCGTGGCAGACCACGTGATTGATCGACGTGCAGGTCGAATAGCGGTAGCCGCGATACATCAAGGTCGCCGGATAGGCGCCGTGGCTGAAGGCGAACTCGCGCACGACATCGTCGATCCGCGACGTCGGCACGCCGGGCTTGACGACGTCGGTGAGGGCATCGAGGCACTTCGAGACCAGCGCACCGGCCTTGCGCATGCCGGCAAAGCCGCTCGCGCCATGCAGTTTGATCTGGCCATTCTTGCGCGCAGCGGTGTCGGTGGCTTCGATATAGCTCATGGGCCTGTTTCGTTCTTGGAATGGTCGTCAGGTGATCGCCTAATTTAATGATCGTGCGGGCCGGTGCAAGCGAGGTCTGCGCGGCCGCCGGATCGCGGCATCAGGGTGTCGGTTCCATCGCAAATCGTCGAACGTTTCGAGGCCATGCGGCGACACACCCTGTAGGTGCATTTGCAAGTCCATGGTTCCTTCGCGAGGAAGGCGCGCAGATGTGCGATCAAGGCAGAATCGTACCGGCTTTTCATCGAGGTTTTGCGGCGAGCACCCAGCAATGCCGACCACGTTCTCGTCATGATCGTGGGGCAGATTCATCCAAAGGTTGTTTAATTTCCGCATCATTTCATCGGCAATCCCCCGTCTCTGCAGGACCCGTCGTCCCGCAGGACCGCTGCGGCCATTCTGCAAGTCGGAGTTTTCAATGTCGCGACGCGCCGTCGAGTTGGACGTTCTACCGGGTCCCTCCCTTGCGGCGGACATGGCCCACCCGGTCGTCGGCAAGATTCGCATCCTCATCGTCAGCGAAACGCGCTTCTTTCGCGAGGCTCTCGGGGCGCGGCTGGGGCAGAACGACCGTCTCGAGGTGATCGACACCGTCGATCACCGCGGTGCACTCGGCCTGGTCGCGCCGAGCCGACCGGACCTGGTCCTGCTCGATGTCGGCGAATGGCACGGTCTCGATCGCGCGACCGCGCTGTTGCGCGAGCAGCCGGATCTCGGGATCCTCGCCATCGGCGTCCCGGAGATCGCCGTCCCGGTGTTGTCCATCGGCCGCGGCATTGCCGGCTGCGCGCCGCGGGACGGATCGATCGACGATGTCATCACCGAGGTCGATCGGCTGACGGCCGGCTGCCGCGGTGAACGGATCTCGCGCGAACATATCTCGATCGTGGCCGAGGCCGAAGCGCTGCCCGATCCCGTGCCGCCCTCGGCTCCGGCGAAGGCGAGGTTCGGCGAACTGACGCCGCGCGAATGCGAGATCCTGCGGATGATCGAGGTGGGATTGTCGAACAAGGAGATCGCGCGGAATCTGCGGATCGAGGTCGGCACGGTCAAGAACCACGTGCACAACATCCTCGAGAAGCTCAACGTGCGCCGGCGCAATCAGGCTGCGCATCGCTTGCGGGCGCTTCACCAGCGGCATGGCGGGGAAATCTGAGCGCCGGCCTGTGGCCGCCGCGCGATCGCGAGCCGCGCCTGAACCGGCATCCGCCGGCGCTGCGACGCACGGCGTGCCGCAGATGATCAGGTCGGCACTTCCACCGTGGTCTCCACCGGCAGGGCGCCGCCGCGAACGCGAATCTCGCGCACCGGATAGGGCACGCGGATGCCTTCGCGCTTGAAGGCCTCCCACAGCGCCAGCATCACCTCGCTCTTGACGCTGTCCATGTAGCCGGGGTCGGCGATCCAGCACGTCAGTGAGAACTTCATGCCGGCTTCGGTGAACTCGGTGAGCAGGCAGTTCGGGGCCTTGGATTTCAGCGTGCGGGGAATCTCGGCGGCAATATCGGTGGCGAGCTTGCAGACGATGCGGGGATCGGCGTCGTAATTGGTGCCGAAATTGACCTTCACCAGCGTGTTCTTGTCGGTGTAGGTCCAGTTGGTGACCTTCTGCGTGACGAGGTCCTCGTTCGGGATCAGGAACTCGCGGCCGTCGCCGGCGGCGACCGAGATGTAGCGCGTGTTCATCGCACTGATGCGCCCCGAACTGTCGCCGATGGTGACGAGATCGCCCGGCTTCACCGATTTGTCGGCGAGCAGGATGATGCCGGCGACGAAATTGGCGACGATGCGCTGCAGGCCGAGACCGATACCGACACCGGCGGCGCCGGAGAAGATGGCGAGCGCCGACAGGTTGATGCCGACCGCGCTGATCGCGATGGCGATGCCGAAGATCATCAGGCCCATGCGGACCATCTTGATCAGCAGCACCTGGATCGACGGCGTCAGGTCGGTCGAGCGCGTGATCCGGCTCTCGACGAAATTGCTGGCGATGTTGGTCAGCCAGAGCACGCCGAGCAGCAGCACGCCGAGCTTGATGACCAGAAGCGGCGTCAGCCTGAGTCCGCCGAGCACGACCGAGACGGAGTCGAGCGCATCGACGACGTTGTCGAGCTGGCCGATGATGCTGAGCGCCGCGACCAGCCAGGCCGAGATCGAGACGATCTTGACGATGAAGGTGTTGCGGATCACCGAGGTGATCAGGCGGATGACGAGCCAGGCCAGCGCGAGCTTGAGCGCGACCGCGAGCAGATAGCTGCGGCTGGGCCAGGTCCACAGCACCATGCCGGTGCGAGCGATCCGCATCAGGATCACGAACACGACAGTGGTGACGCTCTCCAGCAGCACCCGCAACAATTGCCGCAGCGGACCGGGCCAGCCCATCGCCAGCGAGGTCGTGTCGATGCGCGCGCGCACGGTCGCGCTGGCCGCGAAGGCGATGCCGGCGCCGCTCAGCACCAGTCCGAGCTGAAGATAGAACCAGGGCGAGGTGACCTCGGCGCCGATCGAGCGGGCCACGGTCTGCAGGAATTCCAAAATGTCTTTTAAGTCGAGGTCCATCAGCACGGTCTCGGAGGGGAATGGAAGCGCGGGGGAGCCAGGCGCGTAGGATTTAGCTCGTTTTCGTCATGGGCGATTGCTACGAAATATACCTCGAACGCGGGCAATGATGGAAAAATGGGCATATCGACGCGATATGAGCAAATCCGGTTGGCGTGCAAGTGTGGCGACGATAAGGATGTAAAACCCGGATCCATCGACGTTTTTTCATGACATCCCTCGACGCTGTCAGCATTGCCATCCTCCTTGGTGCGGTCCTGGTCATGGCTGGGATCCTGTCCAGCCTGCTGGCGCTGCGTTTCGGTGCGCCGTTGCTGCTGGTGTTCCTTTTGATCGGCATGCTGGCCGGCGATTCCGGCCCCGGTCATATCGAATTCCAGGACGTCCGCACCACCTATCTCGTCGGTTCGGTCGCGCTCGCTTTGATCCTGTTCGACGGCGGGCTGCGGACGCGCTTCCAGAGCATCCGCACCGTGCTGGCGCCCTCGATGCTGCTCGCCACCGCGGGCGTGCTGTTGACCGCATTCATCACCGCGCCGGTCGCGAAATATGCCCTCGACCTCGGCTGGACCGAGGCCATGCTGGTGGGCGCGGTCATCGCCTCGACCGACGCGGCGGCGGTGTTCCTGCTGGTGCATGCCCAGGGCCTGCGGCTGCGTCCGCGCGTCGGCGCCACGCTGGAAGCTGAGTCCGGCAGCAACGATCCGTTCGCTGTGTTCCTGACCTTGATGCTGGTCGAGTTGATCTCGGTCGGCCACGGCACCATCGGCCATTTCGTGTTCGAACTGGTCCGCGAGGCGGTTCTCGGCGCGCTGTTCGGCGTCGTCGGTGGCCGCTTGGTGGTGGTCGGCCTCAACCGGGTGGCGCTGCCGCAGGGCCTGCACGCACCGTTCGTGACCACGGCGGCGCTGGTCATTTTCGGCATGGCCCAGATCGCCCATGGCTCCGGGTTTCTCGCCGTCTATCTCGCCGGCATCATCATCGGCAACCGGCCGACGCGGGCCCACAACTCGGTGGTCGCCTTCCTCGACGCCGCGACCTGGCTGGCCCAGATCGTGATGTTCGTGCTGCTCGGGCTGCTGGTGTCGCCGCAGCGGCTGCTCGACAGCCTGCTGCCGGCGATCGCGGTCGCGCTCATGCTGATGCTGGTCGCACGTCCGGCCGCGGTGTTTCTCTGTCTCTATCCGTTCCGCTTCAACTGGCGTGAAAAGGCGTTCATCGCCTGGACCGGCCTGCGCGGCGCCGTCGCGATCTTCCTCGCCTCGATCCCGTTGCTGGTCGGCCTCTCCAAGGCCTATCTCTATTTCGACGTCGCCTTCGTCGTTGTGTTCATCTCGCTGCTGGCGCAGGGCTGGACGCTCGGGATCGCGGCGCGCACGCTGCATGTGGCGCTGCCGCGCACCGATCGCGGCCCGCGCCGCATCGAGCTCGACCTGCCAGGACAGCTCGAGCAGCAACTGGTCGGCTATGCGATCCGCTCCAAGAGCCTCTATTTCCGCCGCGGGCTGATTCCGTCCTGGTCGAAGCCGACGCTGGTGATCCGCAACCAGCAGATCCTGTCGCCGGCCGAGGCGGAACCGGTCGCGCCGGGCGACTATCTCTATCTGCTGGCGCCCCCGGAAAAGGCCGAGTCGCTCGACCGCTTCTTCGTCGACATGCCGCCGTCGGCGGCGCCCGACCCGCATCTGCTCGGCGATTTCATGGTGTCAGCGGAGCACACGCTCGACGAAGTCGCCGGCGTCTACGGCGTCAAGCTCGGCGAAGGCGAGGACAAGCTGACGCTCGCCGATTATTTCGACATCCATCTCGACAACGCGCCCAAGGAAGGCGCGACCGTCGCGCTCGACACCATCGTGCTGGTCGCCCGCTCGATCTCCGGCGGCCGCGTCAACGTCGTCGGCCTGCGCCTGCCCGAGGACGAGGAGGACGAGCCGGTGCTGACGCGCAAGCAGCAGATGAAGCGAAGGTTCGCGGATGTCTGGTCGTCGGTGGTGGGGGCTTGAGACGGCCGGTCACTCGGCGCGCAGGATCGCAATCGAGATCGAAGCATCCGGCGTGCCGCTGATCTGCAGCACGAAGGGCCGCGCGCCGAGCTCGTATTTCACGGTCTTGCGGATGCCGTCGCAATCGGTGGCGCCGCTGAAGGCGATCGGCTTGAGGATCCTGCCGTCCTGCAGGACGTCGATCCAGGCCGCTTCCGACAGGCTCACGGTGTAGACGCCGGCCTCGGGCGCTGAGGCGATGCGCGTGACCCCGGCGAAAGTGCCGTCCTTCGGCGCGCGTTCCGGCGCGGTGGGCAGCCTGGCGTCGACGAGCGGGCGGAGCGCGAGCACCAGTCCCGACGCGGGAAGCGACGCGATCTCGGCGCCCGAATCGAGCCTCTGGCGGTCGGCCGCCGTCAGCGCGGCGCGCTCGCGCGCGATGTCCCATTTGAACTTGTCGCAGCCGCTCGGTTCGGCGGCGAGCACAACCGGGCTGGCGGCGAGCGTGAGCAGGAGGGCAGCGGCGGACGGACGGATCAGGATCATGACGGACTCGCACCAATTGGGTTGCGTTGGGCCGCGCAACGGGAACACCGCGCGCGACATCGATTCGTTGTCTGGAAGGTGGGACCGTCATCCCGCTCGACCGCTCGCGCTTACGGCGCAGGCAATGCATCCTAGCGGATTTTCGCGCCGCAGCGAATCGCGATCGCGTCGCGAGCGCCGGCGCCTGCACGTCAGTTCTTGGCGTCCGGCGCATGCAGCACGGCGCGGCAGCTCGGCGGCAGCTGTGCCATGGTGATCGGCTGCGGCGGCTTGGGCGGCTCTTTCGGCGGCGGCGGATGCAGCACCGCGTCCGAGAACCAATAGGCGAGGTCGTCGCAGCCGTCGCCACCCTCCTGGTCGGTCTGGCCATGGCAGTCCGGATTGCCGGGCGGGCACAGCATGCGGATGTGGAAGTGGTAGTCGTGGCCCCACCAGGGGCGCACCTTGGTCAGCCAGCTGCGGTTGCCGCGGGCGTCGCGGCACAGCGCCTTCTTGATCGCGGCGTTGACGAAGATCCGCTGCACCGACGGCTCCAGTGCGGCGGCGCGGATCACCGCGACGTGGCCCTTGGTAAAGACGCGCGGATCGACGTCGAGGCGATCGGGCCGCACCATCATCACCGCCGACATCTCCTCGCGCTCGTTGCGGGACAGCCGGTGCTCGGGCATCGGTGTCAGCCAGATGTCGGCGTCGAGTCCGATCTGATGGCTGGCATGGCCGCTCAGCGCCGGGCCGCCGCGCGGCTGGCCGATGTCGCCGACGAGAATGCCGGGCCAGCCGGCATCCTTGTGCGCGCGGACGGCCAGGCGCTTGAGCAGTGCGATCAAATTGGGATGGCCAAAATTGCGGTTGCGCGACAGCCGCATCACCTGCCAGTCCTCGCCATTGATCGGCATCCGTTCGGCGCCGGCGATGCAGCCGCGATTGTAGGTTCCGATCACCTTGGTCGGCTGTGCCGAGGGCGGGACCCGGCGCGCGAACAGCTCCTTCGCCGGCGTATCGGGATCGTCCGGGTGGGCGAGCGGCGGCAAGGCCTTCGGCTCGACGCTGCCCTTGTCCTGGGCGTGGACCGGGGCCGCGGCAATGATGGCCGAACTCATGACTGCGATCAGAATCAGGCGGGCACGCATGGCGGCAGTGTAGCGGCTGTCGACCGGCATGGAAGGCCGCGGCTGAATCAGCCGAGGCCCGCCGTACCAAGAGGCGCCCGCTTAAGCCTCTGGTAACCCTGCAGCGGAATTGGTGGAACCGTCCGAACATGGCTCAATTGCCTGACTTTGTTCGGTAGATGCACCGGGCCGCAGCGGCCGTTGCACGGTATGCGCGTCCTTTCTGTTCCTCCGCCGCCGGCGCTACCTATCGCTGGTTGTGCCGAAACGCTTGATTAATCATTTGCAGAATCCGTTGCTCGCGCGATGCGAGAACGGATCATTTTTCTCGCGCAACCATTGGCTGTCTTCTGCTGCATCGAGATACCATTTTTTCAGACACTTGCCCGAACACTGCCCGTCGAGAAGGAGAAATGAGGCACCTGATGCGGCCCGTTCGGCCAAACAAGCCAAAAAAGCTCGATCCCGTGCTCCGCGCCCGTGGTGCGATGCGTCCGGTGAAGCCAAGCCCGAAACTGGGACAGCACAACCCGAGCAAGCTCGCCGCGCCGGACGAGATCGCGGGCCCACGGGCCGAGGCGGAAGCCGCCATCGCGGAAGCGAAGAAGGCCCATGATCGCCTCGTCCAGGCGATCGACCTCCTTCCCGAGGGCATCGTGTTTCTTGATGCCGACGGCCGCTACATCCTCTGGAACAAGACATACGCCGAGATCTACAATCGGACCTCCGACCTGTTCCAGCCCGGCGCCCGGCTGCAGGACACGATCCGCATCGGCGTCGCGCGCGGCGATTATCCGGACGCGGCGGGGCGCGAGGACGAATGGATCGCCGAGCGGCTCGAGAAGCTGTTTCATCCGAGCGGACGCCACGAGCAGAAGCTGTCCGACGGCCGCACCATCCTGATCGAAGAACGCCTCACCGACGATGGCGGCGTCATCGGCCTGCGCATCGACATCACCGACCTGAAGCAGCGCGAGGAATCGTTTCGGCTGCTGTTCGACGGCAATCCCGTTCCGATGATCGTGTGCGCCAGAGACGATGGACGCGTGCTCGGCGTCAATGAGGCGGCAGCCAAGCATTACGGTTATAACCGTGCCGCCTTCGAGCAGCTCGGCATCCGCAACCTGCAGGCCTATGAGAGCGAAGCGCCCTGGGGCGACGAGCAGTCCGGCGACGAGCAGGCGGCGCGCACCTGGAAGCATGTCCGGGCCGACGGCACCCTGATCGATCTGGCGATCTATTCGCGTCACCTCGTCCACAACGACCAGCCCGCCGTGCTGCTGGCGCTGATGGACATCACCGAGCGCAAGCGCGCCGAGGCGCGGCTGGCCTTCCTGGCTCAGCACGACGCGCTGACCGGGCTGCCGAGCCGCAGCCTGCTGCGCCAGCAGACAGACGACAAGCTCACCAAGATGCGGCGCGGCTCGGAGAAGATCGCCGTGCTGGTGCTCGGTCTCGACCATTTCAAGTCGATCAACGACACGCTGGGCCATGGCGTCGGCGACCAGCTGCTACGCGGCGTCGGCAAGCGGCTGCGCTCGATCCTGCGCCAGGAGGATATCGTGGCGCGGCTGAACTCGGACGAGTTCGCGATCGTTCAGGGCGGGCTGGCGCGGCCCGAGGAAGCGGCGCAGCTCTGTCGCCGTCTGCTGCAGGCAATCGCCGATCCCTATCTGATCGACGGCAGCACGGTGACGATCGGCGCGACGATCGGCATTGCCCTGGCGCCGACCGACGGCGACGATGCCGAGAAGCTGCTCAAGAACGCAGACATGGCACTGGCGCGAGCCAAGAAGGAGACGCGCGGCACCTTCAGCTATTTCGAGTCCGGGATGGATGCGCGGGCGCAGAGCCGGCGCAGACTGGAAATCGAGCTGCGCGAGGCCATCCAGCGCGACGTGCTGCGCCCGCACTACCAGCCACTGATCGACCTGGCGACCGGGCGCATCACCGGTTTCGAGGCGCTGGTGCGCTGGCCGCATCCGGAGCGCGGCATGATCCCGCCATCCGAGTTCATTCCGATCGCCGAGGACACCGGGCTGATCTCGGCGCTCGGCCGCACGATGCTGCGCCAAGCCTGCAGCGACGCTGCGAAATGGCCCGACGAGGTTTCCGTTGCCGTCAACATGTCGCCGCTGCAGTTCCGGGCCGGCAACGTGCTGTCGCTGGTGATGGATGCGCTGAAGCAGTCGGGGCTGCCACCGAGCCGGCTCGAGCTCGAGATCACCGAGACCCTGGTGCTGGAGAAGAGCGGGCAGGTGCTGGCAACCCTCCATGCATTGCGCGCGCTCGGCGTGCGCATCTCGATGGATGATTTCGGCACCGGCTATTCCAGCCTGAGCTATCTGCGCAGCTTTCCGTTCGACAAGATCAAGGTCGATCAGTCGTTCATCCGCGATCTCGCCGCCAATCGCGAGGCCCAGGCGATCGTCCGCTCGATCGTCAGTCTGGGCAAGGGCCTCGGCGTCACCATCACGGCGGAGGGCGTCGAGACCGAGGCGGAGCTACGCTGCCTGCGCGCCGAAGGCTGCCACGAGGGGCAGGGCTACCTGTTCAGCCGTCCGCGGCCCAATGTCGAGATCGTCGGCCTGCTGCAGGCGCAGCGCGACGCCGCCGGGCTGCCGTCATCCGGCAAGGCGCTGGTCGCCTGAGCGACGGCTGATGCCTACCGCGGCCGCGCCGCGAAGCGCGCGCGATAGGCTGCGGGCGAGGTGCCGACACTGCGCCGGAACGCGACGCGGAAGGTTTCGAGCGACCGGTAGCCGCACTGGACCGAGATGTCCGCGAGCGACAGCGTCCCATTCTCCAGCAGCTCCCGCGCCCGCGCCATGCGCTCCTGCTGCAGCCATGATGCGGGGCTCGATCCCGTCGCCTCGTCGAAGCGCCGCAGGAAGGTCCGTTCGCTCATTCCGGCGCGCTTGGCCATGGTGCCGATCGCGATCGGCTGCGCCAGCCGCGCCCGCGCCCAGTCCATGACCTCGCCGATCGTTCGCCCTGGCCGGACCTGGAGCGGTGCGACGACATATTGCGCCTGTCCGCCGTCGCGATGCGGCGGCATCACCAGCCGCCGCGCGACCGCGTTCGCAACCTTGCTGCCGAAGTCGCGGCGGACGAGATGCAGGCAGGCATCGATGCCCGCGGCGCTGCCGGCCGAGGTGATGACGTTGCCCTCGTCGACATAGAGCGTGTCCTCCTCGACCCGAATGCCGGGATAGAGCCGCTTCAGGTCCGGCATGTGCCGCCAATGCGTGGTGGCACGCTTGCCGTCGAGCAGGCCGGCCGCGGCGAGCACGAACACGCCGGAGCAGATCGACAGGCAGCGCGCCCCGCGCGCCGCCGCCTGCGCGATGGCGCGCAGCAGCCGCTCCGGCGGACGCTCGTTGCGATCGCGCCATCCCGGCACGATGATCGTGCTGGCGTCGCGCAGATGCGCCAGCGGCGCGTCGGCCTCGACGACGATGCCGCCGATCGCGCGCGACCGCCGGCCCTCGGCCGAGACGACCGTGAACCCGTACCAGGAAAAATCGAACTCCGGCCGCGGCAGTCCGAACACTTCGACGGCGATGCCGAATTCGAACGTGCACAGCCCGTCATAGGTGATGACGGCGACCAGTCCCGGATCCGGGCGATGCGTGTTGGCTGTGGCGCGTGGCATTTGGCGGAAACTTACCGGACTTTGTCCGATCCGTCACTTGGGCCGCGGGCCGTCCCGCGCAAGATTGAGCCCGCTTACGCAACGTCGCAGGGAGAAACCATGACCACCCATGTCACCGAAGTGCCCGCAGCACCCTCAGCGCGGGCTCTCCAGCATTTCGAGGAGATGCTCGCCTTCGAGACCGATTGCTGGGACGTTCACGAGGGCCTCGGCGCAGCCGACCCTGAGTTCATCCTGGTCGATGTCCGCGGCCCGGCCGCGTTCGCGAGGGGTCACATTGCCGGCGCGATCAACATTCCGCACCGGATGATGACGGCCGAGCGCATGGCCGAATGTCCGGCCGGCAAGGTGTTCGTGGTCTATTGCGCGGGTCCGCATTGCAACGGCGCCAACCGGGCGGCGATCCGGCTGGCGCGGCTCGCCCTGCCGGTCAAGATGATGATCGGCGGCATCACCGGTTGGCTCGATGAGGGCTTTGCACTCGAGCCGGGCCCGGCGTGAGCCGGCGCAATCGTCAGCCTCGGCAGGGGGCTTGCGCGCCACGGCGCGGCGGAGGCGCCGGGATCGAGGCCTCGCTGCCTGCGCGCCGAAGGTTGTCACGAAGGCCGAGCCATCCATTCGGCGGCGGGTGGCCCGATGTCGATACCGGCGCGCTTCGAAGTGCTTGGCGTCGTGCGGCCACGATCCGCGTACGCGCGTTTCAGCTGACGAGCTATCTCGTCCCAACCCGGTGCTTGCTGCGGTGATAGGTCAGGGCCAGCGCGATGCAGTGCCGCAGCGCCTCTTCTGGCGGGGCGGTGGATTCGTCGAGCAGGATGCAACGATTGCCGCCATAGGTCAGCTCCGGATAGAGCTCGCGAAAGGTGGCGATGAGATCGGTCTGGCAATGCACATAAAGCGCGTAACGGCCAGGCTCCGACTTGACGCGATCGATCCGGATCGTACTGCCGCTGCCGGTTTCCGCGGTCAAATAGCTCGGCTGGCCCCATTTGAGGGTCTCTTCCAGGGCACCGACGCCTGTCGTCGTGCTCGCGGTGTCCAGGATCAGTCGCCGTAGCGCCTCCAGTCGCGCGCGCAGCCGCGTTGGATAGGTCGCGAAGATGGCGGCGACGGTAGCCGGTGCGGCCGGCTGCGCGCCAAGCCGACGTCGCCTGGCGCGAGAAGCCGTCGCCGGCATCGATGCCCCCGAATTTCGGATGGCGGCAGGCTACCACGGGCGCGTGACGGTGGCCACGAGCCCGATAACCAAGGCGAGCGGATTGCTGCAGGTTTCGCGTCCGCCCCCTTGCGCTATGCCGCCTTGCGCAGGCCTGCCAGAAACGTGTCGACGCTCTTGAACAGATCGTTCGCATGCTTGCCGAGATCGCGGGTGGCGGCCATGACGTGGTCTGTGAGCTGGCGCGACTGCTCGGCGGCATCGCTGGCGCCGGCGACGTTCTGCGAGACTTCATTAGTGCCGGAGGCGGCCTGCTGGACGCTGCGCGCGATCTCGCGCGTCGCCGAACCCTGCTGCTCGACCGCGGCGGCAATGGTCGCGGCAATGCCGCTGATCTCCTGAATCGTGCCGCTGATGCCGCCGATCGCGGTCACGCAGTCGGACGTGGCGGCCTGGATCGAGGTGACCTGGCCGGCGATCTCTTCCGTCGCCTTCGCGGTCTGGCCGGCCAGCTCCTTGACCTCGGCGGCCACGACGGCGAAGCCGCGGCCGGCCTCGCCGGCGCGCGCCGCCTCGATCGTGGCGTTGAGGGCGAGCAGATTGGTCTGGCTCGCGATCGCGTCGATCAGGCGCAGCACGTCGCCGATCTTCTCGGCGGCGGCGGCGAGGCTGCCGACCATCTCGGTGGTCTGGCGCGCCTTGACCACCGCGGAGTCGGCCACCTTGCTCGAATGCGCGACCTGGCGGCCGATCTCGGTCACCGAGGATGCGAGCTCCTCGGACGCCGCAGCGACGGTCGACACGCCGTTCGAGGCTTCCTCGGAGGCCGCCGCCGCAGCGGCGGCGCGCTGCGAGGTGCCGTTGACGCTCGCCGTGATCTCGCGGACCACGCGCTCCATGTCTTCAGTGGCGTTGGCCACCGAGGCGACGACGCCCTTGACGTCGGCCTCGAAGCGGTCGGCCATCTGCCGCTGCAGCGCCTGCTTGTCGCGCTCGGCCTGCTGCTGCGTCGCTTCCTGCGCGTCGCGCAGGCTGCCCGTCTCGATCATGTTGCGGCGGAAGACGTCGACCGCCTGTGCCATCGTGCCGAGTTCGTCCTTGCGCTCGCCGCCGGGAATCGCAACCTCGGTGTCGCCGATCGACAGCCGGTGCATGACGGCGGTGATCGCGACCAGCGGGCGGGAGATGCCGCGGGCCACGAACAGCGCGACGATGACCGCGAGCAGCAGGATCACGAGCGTGCCGATGATCAGCTGCTGCTGCGCGCCGGAGGCGGCCGCCTCATAGGCCGTGGTATCCTTGATCAGCTCGAGGACCGCGATCGGATCGCCGGCAAAGTTCTTGATCTGGCCGACGAAGACGGCCGCAGGCCGCCCGCCCAAGGTGGCGTTGCGCTGCAGCTGGGTGCCCTTGAACACGGCGAGCACCTCGTCGGACGTGCTGATGGTCTCGTCGCCAAACGTCGAGGACAGCCGTTTCGGCTGGCCGTTGTCGATCCAGTAGACGGCGAGATCGATGCCATAGCGCTGCTTGGCGCGGTCGACGAATTCCTTGCCGAAGGCGGCGCCGACGTCGACGGTCGCGATCACCTTGCCGTCGCGCATGATCGGCGTCATGCCGAAGATGCCGAGCGACAGCCGGCTCTGCTCGACGCCTGAGATCTGGCGGCCGGTCTGGTTGGCCTGCACCACCGTCAGCCGCCGCTTGGAGGTGTCGTCGCCGAACACTTTCGGCTCGTGCACGCGATAGAAATTGGTGGCGGGCGGAGCCCACACGTTCACCAGGGGAATGCCCTGCGCCTTCAGCGAGGTCATGGCGCCGCCCAGCAGGGCGCCCAGCGCATCGCGGTCCCCCTTGAGATAGGCGTCCGCGATCGGTGGTAGCGCGGCCAGCGTCGAGCTCACCGCCAGCGCGGCGCGGCCCTCGTAGTCGATGCCGGCCGCCACGCTGTCGAATAGCAGCCTGAGCTGCTGCTCGAGCGCAAGACGGGTCAGGGAGCGCTGTTCGAGGACGGAGAAGGTGCCGAGCACGGCACAGGCAATGGCGACGGTGAGGGAAAGCGCAATGATCAGGCGGGCGGATATCGACCGTAAATGAGACATGGGACATTCCTTGCTGCCACGCCAAGGTCCCAAAATTTGATTAATGAACGGATACCGTAATTCTACGGGAGGCGGATTTTGCTGAGGGCGGCGCTCGCTGAAAGCGAGCTCCTCGGCGGCTGAATGCAATCGAGCTGGAAGCTTTCCAGCGGCGTTGATCTTGGTGGCCGAAAGCCTCGAAGCTCAGCCTGCGCGAATTTCAGTCCATTTCTTGAAAAGCTCGCCCGAGCCAAAATCATTCCATGAGTTCATCGTGGCAGAAAATTTATGGACGTCCAAAGCTGCCCTTGCCCACACGGCGTCAAATGCGATCCTCGTATCGGCAATGTCCACGGCTTTGAATGATACTTCCAAGTGCGGCAGCGGCTGAATCTCGTGAGAATCGACCGCCGTCACGAATGACTGGGATATCGCAAGGTTGCCGTAAACGTTGAACGGGCGCTCCAGGGCTGGCTGTTCCTTCGGGGTGATGTGCGTCGAGTTCACGAGTCTGAACTCGTAGATCGCATTTTCGTTGTATGAGGCGCGCTTGTACGCTTCGCTTGGCGGAAGCTCGCGTTCCATTTTGTTGAGAGCTGCGATTCGTTCAAGAATCCTCTTCACCACCCCTTCAAGCTCACGCGAGATTGCTGCCTTGCGATCGGCCGCTCCGGGTAGGCTGTCATCATGGTCACACAGGATCAGAATTTTGACTTTGCTCTGGCTCGATCGAAACGCACCGCGCCGAACGAACAGATTGGAATAGTAGTTCGAGAACTGATAAGCCTGAAAGCGAAGAAGTGCATTCGATCCGATGGTAAAGTCACGCAGCGGTTCTCCATTCTCGAACGTGTTGTTGATAAGGTGATCCCAAACCTTTCCAAATTCGTCTATTTCGAGAACCTTCTCCCGGTCGAGTTGATTAAGTCTCCGCTTGTGCAGGTCCTTTGCGCAGTCGATCAGCTGCTCTTTGATGACATTCTGCCGGTCCGACAGAGTATGAGTCTCGCTGGGTAAATCGGCTCTGCCATACAACGCGGATCTAACGGAATCGGTTATGAGCTGTCTCAGCCCGATCTGATCGTCCGCCTTCATGATGATCTCATAGAGCAGGCCCGTCAGACATACGGTAAAGAAGCTCAAGAACGTCGGTCTTATCAGACGCTCGGTGAGATCAAGAACATACTGCTGCAAGACCTGATCCGGCTGGGAGATCCGACTGGTGCCATGGGTCAAAAGTACGAAAATGATGACAACGACGAAACTGCTCGTAGCACCGATCAGCCATATGGCCCGTCGCCACGCGGTATTCTTCATGGCGCAACCTAAAGGTAAAAATAAAATATGCTCTATCTTCGATCAAAAAGGAGAGCTTGTAAAGCGCTGCCCGGCGATATGAGTATTTCTAACTGATGTTTGTTAGTCGCCCGGTCTCCTTACTCGGGTAAGGAGATCTTGATTTTGAGTTGTCGGGCCCTGACATCCACGTGTCACAGACCAATGCGTCAGCGCAATGAAGTCGCCTCGTCGCTAGCGTGCTCAGCTATCGACCTTCAGCGCGGCGATGAAGGCTTCCTGCGGGATGTCGACCTTGCCGAACTGCCGCATCTTCTTCTTGCCTTCCTTCTGCTTCTCCAGAAGCTTCCGCTTGCGGGTGATGTCGCCGCCATAGCATTTCGCGGTGACGTCCTTGCGCAGCGCCCGCACGGTCTCGCGCGCGATCACCTTGCCGCCGATCGCCGCCTGGATCGGGATCTGGAACATGTGCGGCGGGATCAGGTCCTTCATCTTCTCGACCATCGCGCGGCCGCGGCCTTCGGCGCGGGTCCGGTGCACCAGCATCGACAGCGCATCGACCGGCTCGTTGTTGACCAGGATCTGCATCTTGACGAGGTCGGCCGGCTTGTAGTCGGTCAGGTGATAGTCGAACGAGGCGTAGCCCTTGGAGACCGACTTCAGCCGGTCGTAGAAGTCGAACACCACCTCGTTGAGCGGCAGATCGTATTTGACCATCGCGCGGGCGCCCACATAGGTGAGCTCCTTCTGATTGCCGCGGCGGTCCTGGCAGAGCTTGAGCACGCTGCCGAGATATTCGTCCGGCGTCAGGATCGTCGCCTCGATCCAGGGCTCCTGGATCTCGGCGATCTTGACCACGTCGGGCATATCGACGGGATTGTGGATCTCGATCTCCTCGCCGTCGGTCAGCTTCATCTTGTAGATGACGGACGGCGCGGTCGCGATCAGGTTGAGATCGAACTCGCGGGACAGCCGCTCCTGGATGATCTCCAGGTGCAGCAGGCCGAGGAAGCCGCAGCGGAAGCCGAAGCCGAGCGCGGCTGACGTTTCCATCTCGAACGAGAAGCTGGCGTCGTTGAGCCTGAGCTTGCCCATCGCCGCGCGCAGCGTCTCGAAATCGTCGGCGTCGACCGGGAACAGGCCGCAGAACACCACAGGGATGGCCGGCTTGAAGCCCGGCAGCATCTCCGACACCGGCTTGCGGTCGTCGGTGATGGTGTCGCCGACGCGGGTGTCGGCGACTTCCTTGATCGCGGCGGTGATGAAGCCGACCTCGCCGGGGCCGAGCTCGTCGACCTGGGTCATCTTCGGGGTGAAGAAGCCGACGCGCTCGACGTCATAGGCCGCGCCGGTGCCCATCATTCGGATGCGGCTGTTTTTCTTCATGACGCCGTCGACGATGCGGACGAGAACGACCACGCCGAGATAGACGTCGTACCAGCTGTCGACCAGCAGCGCCTTCAGGGTCGCGTCGCGGTCGCCCTTCGGCGGCGGCAGGCGGGTGACGATCGCCTCGAGCACGTCGGGAATGCCGAGGCCCGTCTTGGCCGAGATCATCACCGCGTCGGAGGCGTCGATGCCGATGACGTCCTCGATCTGCTGCTTGATCTTCTCCGGCTCGGCGGCCGGCAGGTCGATCTTGTTCAGGACCGGGACGATCTCGTGGTTGTTGTCGAGCGCCTGGTAGACGTTGGCGAGCGTCTGCGCCTCGACGCCCTGGCTGGCGTCGACCACCAGCAGCGAGCCTTCGCAGGCCGCCAGCGACCGCGACACCTCATAGGCGAAGTCGACGTGGCCGGGCGTGTCCATCAGGTTGAAGATGTAATCCTTGCCGTCCTTGGCGCGGTACTGCAGGCGCACGGTCTGCGCCTTGATGGTGATGCCGCGCTCGCGCTCGATATCCATCGAATCGAGCACCTGCTCCTTGCCCGCCATCTCGCGGTCCGACAATCCGCCGGTCATCTGGATCAGCCGGTCGGCGAGCGTGGACTTTCCATGGTCGATATGGGCGACGATGGAGAAGTTGCGGATGTTGGGAATGGGGACGGTCGTCATGGGTCGCGCAGATAGCATCCCGAGCCCCCAACCAGCAACCATATTGCTGAATTTCCAGGGCCTTTCTTCACGCCAAGCTGATTCCCCGGCCGCGCAAAACAGGCTACCGAGGGCAAATGTCGAGCACCTCTCTCCCGCCTCTCGCGGCGCGCATGCGCGGCCGTTCCGGACCGCAGCGGCTGGCCGCCTGGCTGGTGGCACGCGCCACGGCCCCTGCGACATCGGTCTGGGTCGTGATCGCCTTCGCGGTCGTCCACGCCGTGCTATGGACGGCGATCCTGACCAATCTGAAGGCGGCGCAGGACGTCCATATGGACGTCGCCGAGGCCTATGCCTGGGGCAGCCGCTTCCTGTTCGGCTATGGCAAGCATCCGCCGCTGTCGGGCTGGATCGCGGGTCTGTGGTTCAAGGTGTTTCCGGTCAAGGACTGGGCGACCTATGCGCTGGCGATGGCGGTGGCCAGCGCCGGGCTCGTCATCGTCTTGTTCGCGAGCCTCAAGGTGGTCGACCGTCGCCGCGCCTTCTTCGTCGTGGTGATGGTCGCGCTGTACCCGATCTTCAACTTCAAGGGATTCAAATATAACGCCGATCTGCTCCAGCTGCTGACCTTGCCGCTGCTGGTGCTGGCCTATCTCCATGCCTTCGAGAAGCGCAGCGTCGTGTCCGGCCTCTGGCTCGGTCTCGCCGGCGCGGCGGCGCTGCTGACCAAATATTGGGTGCTGACCATGATCGGCGCCATTGGTCTCGCGGCGTTGTTGCACCCGGAACGGCTGCGCTTCCTGGCCTCACCCGCACCATGGGTCGCCATCGTCGCGATGCTGGTGGCGATGATTCCGCACCTGGTCTGGCTGTGGGGCGTCGATTTCGTCACCGTCACCTATGCCGGGGACGTCTATACGCTGTCGGACCGCGGCCGGGCCGCCGCGCTGGTGGCCGGCTATGTCGGCCATAATCTGGCGCTGCTGGCCCTTCCGGTCGTGCTGGCGGCGCTCGTCTTGGCCTGGCCGCCGCGCTTTGCGTTCGACAATTGGCGGCGCGGTCCCAATCCCGGTGTGAACACCAGCCAGGCGCTCAATGTCTGGCTGGTGCAGGCGATCGTTGCCGCAGGGCCTCCGCTCGGCGGCCTTGCTTTCACGATCTACATGAAGACCGATTGGGGCATCTCGCTGTTCTTCCTGGTGCCGCTCGCGCTGGTGGCGATTCCGACGCTTCGGCTGCGGAGCGTCATGCTGCCGCGACTCGCCGCCGTGTGGCTGGTGCTGTCGCTGCTCACGCTGGTGGCCTCGCCCTGGATCGCGCGGCGCGAAATGGCCGCCAATCCGAACGGCGCCACCGGCTATGGCGGGCGGTCGGAGCTGGCGCGCGAGCTGACGCAGGCCTGGCACGCCCGGTTCGGCACGCGCTGGCCGCTGGTGGCCGGTTACTCCGAAATGAACACGCCGATGACCTTCTACAGCCCGGATCACCCGCGGCCGTTCACGGTGCCCTATACCGCCGAAGAAACCTGGAGCTCCGGCCTGAGCACGCTCGACGACCTCAAGCGCGAGGGCTTCATCGGCATCTGCGACACCACCGACAACCGGATCGCCGCCTGCGAGGCCTGGATGGCCAAGGAGGCGCCGAAAGCCGAGCCGCTGGTCATGACCACCCAGCGTTTCTTCCACGGCCAGGCGGGCCCTGCAATCGTTTGGAAAGTGTATGTCCAGGGGCCGGGAACGCAGTAGGCGTCACCCGGACATCAGCCTGTCGAAAACCGGTCCCGGATCGTCGGTCTCGACCAGGTGCCTGCCCTCGATGACCCAGATCCGGGTGGCCACGGCCCGCACGAAGGCGCGGTCATGGCTGACCAGCAGGCATGCCGCACCCTGCTGGATCAGCTCGTCTGCCAGCATCTCCTGTCCCTCGATATCGAGATGGTTGGTGGGCTCGTCCAGCAGATAGAAATTCGGCTCCGACAGGCGCAGCAGCAGCATCGCCAGCCGCGCGCGCTGACCGCCCGACAGCCGTACCGTGGGTGCCGTCTGGGCATCGATCGCGATCCCTGCGCCGGCGAGCTGGGTGCGCGCCTCGCGATCGGTCAGGCGGCTCGCCCGTTTGATCGCATCCCAGGGCGTGGGAAAGTCGTCGAGCTGGCAGAGGGCCTGGTCGGAATGGCCGAGCTTGAGGCTCGCTGCGCCACGGATATCGGGCGCTTGCCCCGCAGATTGCCCCACGAGGACCGCGCGCAGCCTGTCCACCAGCCGCGTCTTGCCCGTGCCGTTGGCCCCGAGCAGGGCCACGCGATCGCCGTTCTCGATCCAGAGTCGTCCGGTGCGGAATAGCTTCCGCCCGTCCGGCGCCGCGATCGTCGCGTCGTCGATCGTCACCAGCGCCTTGGCATGGGTGCCGCTGTTCGTCAGGCGGATGGCCCCCGCCGAGCGCTCCCGATGCGCGGGGCGCGCCTGTTCCTCAAGCCTGTCAGCGCGATCGGACAATTGCCTGGTCTTCACCACCAGCAGATCCGAGCCGGAATTGATGCCGATGTTCTTGAGCTTCGTCGCCTGCTGCCGCAGTCCCCGGACCTTGCGCATGTCGTTGTCGAATTGCCGCTCTCGGGCCATGTCACGCTCTCTCAAGGCCTGTAGCGCACGGGAATAGGGCAGCGAGAAATCCGCGCTGTCCTCCGGGCGCAGGAACAGGGTGCGGTTGGTGACGTCGTCGAGAAACGCCCTGTCATGGCTCGCCGCGACCACGGCGCAATCGCGCGGCAAGGCGGCGAGGAACCTCTCCAGGAGACCGATCCGGCCGATGTCGAGATGGTTGGTCGGCTCGTCGAGCAGCAGCAGGTCGGGCGCGACGATGGCCGCCCTTGCCAGCAGCATCACCCGCTGCCAGCCGCCGGACAGGCCGTGAACGGCGCGGCTGCGCAAGGCGTCATCGACAGCGAGCTCGTCGAGCAGGACATCGACCCGCCAGTGCTCGGTCTCCGCGATCTCAGAGGTGAGGGCGTCGCACACGGCCTCCCGCAAACTCAGCGACAGCAGCCGTTCGGGCGGATCCTGCGGGGCGAAGCCGACGACCAGTCCGCGGGCGCGGGTGATCGTCCCCGTCGTCGAGTCATCCTCGCCTGCCATGATGCGCAGAAGCGAGGATTTGCCGCGCCCGTTGGCGGCAACGAGACCGAGGCGGTCGCCTTTGGCGATCGAGAAACCGAGTCCGGCAAAAACGGAGCTGGTGCGCGTGAGCGCGAGGTCTTTGACAGCGATCAGGGACATTGCAGTCTCATCAGTCAGGAAAGCGCAAATGGCGCCGGAGAGGCTGACGATGAGACGGCGTTGTGTCTCCTGGTCAGCCCCGCGAGATCAAGCGCGGGGCGGAGACAGGTCCACGGGTGCGGTTATGGAAGTAACGGTGCAGCACCGACTTCCCCTCTGCAGGATTGAAGACCAGAGAAGCCTATCAACCCGACCTCACGCGGGCAAGGTCGCAGCCAGTGGCCCAGTGTCGACCGCGACCAGGGCTGGCCGCGGACGCTCTTGCCGGCCGTCGTGGAGCCCGGCTCCATCGCCTACGGGCTACACGCCTTCTTCGTGGAACTTGTCGTTGACGAGGTCGGTGATCGCCTGCAGCGCGGGCTCGGCTTCGGGGCCCTTCGCGGACACCAGGATCTTGGTCCCTGGCGCGGCTGCCAGCATCATCAGGCCCATGATCGAGCGGCCGCCGACGGTCTCGCCGCCGCGGGTGACCCAGACCTCGGCCTGGAACTTCTCGACCATCTGGACGAACTTCGCGGAAGCCCGCGCATGCAGGCCGCGCTTGTTGGTGATCAGGAGCTCCCGCGACAACGCGTCGGCGGGCACGGACGGCCCGGCGATATTGTCCTGCGGCGCGTCCTCGTCGCTCATTTGCCGGCAAGCACTCGGCTGGCGATGGTGACGTATTTGCGTCCCGCCTCCTGCGCCATCGCGATCGCGTCGGGCAGCGAGCGTTCCTCGCGGACCTTGGCGAGCTTGACCAGCATGGGCAGGTTGATGCCCGCGAGCACCTCGACCTTCGGCCGGCTCATGCAGGAGATCGCCAGGTTCGACGGCGTGCCGCCGAACATGTCGGTCAGAATGGCGACGCCGTCGCCGGTGTCCACACGGTTCACGGCTTCGATGATGTCGCTGCGACAGAGATCGGAATCATCGTCGGCGCCAATCGTGACCGCTTCGATTTGTTTTTGAGGACCCATGACGTGTTCGAGCGCCGCTCGGAACTCGTCGGCGAGGCGCCCATGGGTCACCAGTACCAGGCCAATCATCGGATACTCCTCGCGGGCGCCTTGGGTGCACCGCACGAACGCGCCACTTTGACCATCCGGAGCCCCCGCGCAAGAGGGCATGTTCGCGATCCTCCCGGATTAAAGACGGAAAGGGGAGTTGGCGACGGTCTATCGGGCGTCAATAGTGGGGCTGATATGGTTACCAATTCGCTTCACACAATTGGCCGAAAGATTACCGGCTCATGAACTCTTGGTCGTGGTTAGCGCAGCTACAACCAGGAGAAGGGGGTCGTGTCCCCGGCCGACCGGTATTCGCGGCAATTCGATACCGTTTTCATTCCATTGCAGCGAGTGCGGGGGTGGAAGCCGTTCCGCGTCCTCTGCCATCAAATCGACGACGAGGCCGATCCGTGCCTCGGACACGTAGTCGCAGGAGCGGATGCCGAGCCCGCGAATCTCGATCAGGCCGGCCAGGGCGGGGGCGGGGCTGACCCACATTTCTCCGCCACGTGTGGCGAGATGAACACGGTCGTCGCCGACCAGAACGGCCGGCGGGATCTGTCCCGCGCGCCCGGCCAGAATCAAACCGAACGCCAGGCGTGATTTGCCGGAGCCCGAGGGACCGCGAACCAGCACGGCCAGATCTCCCACCTTGACGGCCGACGCATGGACGCTCGCCGATACGGTGGTCACGACGCCGGCAGCCGGACGATGAAACGTGCGCCCGCCGCGGTCGGATTGCCATCGGCATCGACCGGGCCGGGCCGGTTCTCGGCCCAGATCCGCCCGCCATGGGCATCGATGATCTGCTTGGAAATCGACAGCCCGAGGCCCGAATTCTGGCCGAAGCCCTGGTGTGGGCGGTCGGTGTAGAAGCGCTCGAAGATCCGCAGCAGCGCGTCTTCGCGGATGCCCGGGCCGTCATCATCGACCGTGATCTCGATCTCGGAACGCACGCGCCGGCAGGTGATGCGCACCTTGCCGCCGGCGGCCGAGAACGATTGCGCGTTCGACAGCAGGTTGGAAATGACCTGGCCGAGCCGCGAATCATGGCCCGGCACCGAGAAGGTGTCGTTGACGCCGCGGCCCTCGAACCGGACCTCGACGGCGACGTCGGTTCCGAGCTTGGTCTCGTTGGCGACCGAGGTCAGCGTGTTCAGCAGCCGGCGCAGATCGACCAGCGTCATGTCCTGGCGCTGCAGCTCGGCGTCGAGCCGGCTGGCGTCGGAGATATCCGAGATCAGCCGGTCGAGCCGTTTCACGTCGTGCTCGATTACCGCAAGCAGCCGCGCGCGGCTGTTGTCGTTGCGCGCCAGCGGCAGCGTCTCGACCGCCGAGCGCAGCGAGGTCAGCGGGTTCTTGAGCTCGTGGGCGACGTCGGCGGCGAACATCTCGATCGCCTCGATGCGGTTGTAGAGGGCGTCGGTCATGTCGCGCAGCGCGCGCGAGAGATGCCCGATCTCGTCGCGGCGGCGGGTGAAGTCGGGAATCTCGACGCGGGTCTTGATGCGGCGGCGGACGCGCTCGGCACTGTCGGCGAGCCGGCGCACCGGACCTGCGATGGTGCTGGCGAGCAGCAGCGACAGCACGATCATCACGGCGGAGGCGACGCCGCCGACCTTGAGGATGGCGAGCCGCTCGGCGGTGACCATCTGGTCGATGTCGTCGCCCTGGGTCGACAGCATCAGCGCGCCGTGGATGGTGCGCGAGCGCTGCACCGACACCGCGACCGAGACGATGACCTCGCCGCGCGAATTGACCCGGACCATGCTACGCTTCTGGCCCTTCAGCGCGTCGGACACTTCCTCGTAGCCGTTGCCGTTCTCGGGGCCGTATTCGCGGTAGAGCGGCAGATCGCCGCGATTGAGCCAGGTGCGCACCGAGATCAGCGCGCGCTCGACGAAGCCCGGCTTCTCGTTCGACGGCGGCGGCAGGTCGAACTTCAGCACATTCTCAAGATTGCGGCTGTCGAGCAGCAGGCCGCCATTGGGATCGTAGATTCGCGCCCGCGTCTTGGTCGGCGAGATCAGCGTGCGCAGCACCGGCGCGACGCGTTCCGGATTGATCGGGAAATCGAGCGGCGAATATTCGTCCGGCGCGCCGTAGCTCTCGCCGGGCTTGAGGTCGAGCAGGCGCTCCGGATCGATGGTGATGGTGTTGGTCTGCACCGTCGCCGAGGCGGCGATGGCGCCGGCGATGATCTCGGCCTGGACCAGCAGGCTCTGCGCCCGCGCATCGATCAGGCCGGCGCGAAATTGCGAAAGATAGAGGATGCTCGCAACCAGAGCGAGCAGGCCGGCGATGTTCAGCGAGACGATGCGGCGGGTGAGGCTCGAGAACGACAGCGCGAACAGGAACTGCCCGGCGCGGCGCAGCCAGCCCAGCGGCCGCTGCCAGCCGGAGACCTGCGGGGTCTCGTCCGCCACCTCGGAGGCGATCGACGCCGTGGGGGTCTCGGCGCTCAATCCCGGGTCAGGATGGGTGCGATCGAGCAATGTGAGTGCTCCGCTTCCGAACTTCGCAGGGCATGTGCGGCGGGCCCCTGTGAGAACTTCAAATTCGCCGCACCCGAATTCGCCGCAACAATCGCCCCGTTCCGGCATCTGCGCTCGAACACACGCGCAGGCGTCGCAGTCTACCCAATCCCCGACGCGACGTCAGTGCGCAATTTCGCATGACGTCGCCAGAGTAACGCTTCAGGTTTCCTTGAAGCGGTAGCCGACGCCGTAGAGCGTCTCGATCATCTCGAATTCCTCGTCGACCATCTTGAACTTCTTGCGCAGCCGCTTGATGTGGCTGTCGATGGTGCGGTCGTCGACATAGACCTGGTCGTCATAGGCCGCGTCCATCAGCGCGTTGCGGCTCTTGACCACGCCCGGACGCTGCGCCAGAGCCTGCAGGATCAGGAATTCTGTCACGGTCAGCGTGACCGGCTCGTTCTTCCAGGTGCAGGTGTGGCGCTCCGGATCCATGCGCAGCAGGCCGCGATCGAGCGCCTTGGCGTCGTTCTCCTTCGGCAGCGCCGTCGGATCCTTGGGCTGCGAACGGCGCAGCACGGCCTTGACGCGCTCGACCAGCAGCCGCTGCGAGAATGGTTTGCGGATGAAGTCGTCCGCGCCCATCTTGAGGCCGAACAGCTCGTCGATCTCCTCGTCCTTGGACGTCAGGAAGATCACGGGCAGGTCGGACTTCTGCCGCAGCCGCCGCAACGTCTCCATGCCGTCCATGCGCGGCATCTTGATGTCGAGGATGGCGAGGTCAGGCTGGCTGGTCCGGAAACCGTCGAGCGCCGATGCACCATCGGTATAGGTCATGATGCGATAGCCTTCAGCCTCGAGCGCGATCGAGACGGATGTCAGAATGTTACGGTCGTCATCGACCAAGGCGATTGTGGGCATGAGCCTGCTTTCAGAGTCTGGTTAGCCGAGACTGCGAGAATTCAGATAAGGGCCGCATATTTGGGCTTCGAACATGGTCAACGAGCAATGCAAGCTGGGCTGAAGTGTGACCGAGTTCCACAAATACCATGGCAAAGTCTTGTGCCCCGCCCAAGTTTGTGGCCCGTTTAGCCGAAAAAAGGCCTTCATTGCAACAGGATGGACGAAGGAAAGACGATGCCTGCGAGCTTTAACCCTAACCGCGTCGCGCATTCTCTGCTGCGAAGAAGCCGGCAGGGCGCACTTGCAACGTTGATGAACGGTACAGGTGATCCCTACTGCTCTCTGGTCAACGTTGCGTCCGCGCCCGATGGTGCTCCGATCATGCTGATCTCACGACTCGCCGTGCATACGAAGAACGCGCTCGCGGATCCACGCGTGTCGCTGATGCTCGATGAGCGCGCGCCCGGAGATCCGTTGGAAGGTGCGCGGATCATGCTGTCGGGACAGGCCGAGCAGGCAACTGATGAGAATCGCGACACGCTGCGCCGTCGGTATCTCAATGCGCATCCGTCGGCGAGCGACTACGCGGATTTCGCCGACTTCTCGTTCTTCCTCATTCGTCCGTCGGGCACGCATCTCGTCGCGGGATTCGGCCGCATCGTCGATCTCGCCCCGGAGCAGTTTCTGACCGACGTGTCGGATGCGGCCGAACTGCTCGCAGCCGAGCAGGGCGCCGTCGATCACATGAATGAAGATCATCGCGACGCGCTCGGGCTCTATGCGACCCGGCTGCTCGGCGCCGAGCCGGCAGAGTGGCGCTGCAGCGGCTGCGATCCGGACGGGCTCGATCTGATGGCCGACCGCAGAACGTTGCGGCTCGATTTTCCCGAGCGGGTCACCACGCCCGGCCGCCTGCGCAAGATGCTGGTCCGGCTCGCCGACGAGGCAAGGGCGAAGGATGATTAGTTCGCTCGATCGATGATCTCCCGATCTTGCGCGCACCATGATGAAAGTGCGCTCTCTTCCCGTTCGTCACGCGGGCGGGACGAGCTTCGCTCGTCGAGCGATGGCGGACGAGGTGAGCCCTGCGCTGCTGGGTCGTACAACGAATCTGAACCTAGAGGGCCGCTAGCGTTTGCGATTCGCTCCGTGGCCCGGCAGAGATTCTGACCACCCCGCCTGCAAGCGCGTGGCAATCGCGATCGGGGGGGCACCCGGGTGACGACCGCGCCGCTCCAGGCTGTCCTCGAGGTCGCGTCCAGCGCGCTCCACCCGGATCACATATTTCGCAAAGCGGGATCTCGCGGTCGGCAACGTCAGGGCGATCACCGTCGCGGCCGAATCGAGGAACGCCGCAACCCGGGTGACGGTGGATACGTTTCGCGGACTCGCGGACGGCTCGGCGATCGGTCGCAGCGGTGCGCCGCGGCAGACATGCTGGCATGTTCGACGATCGACCTTCACCTGACAGCGCGTATCCTTCGCTTGGGGCCACATTCACGCCGACCCGTGAAGTGTAAAGCGCTGATATATCTATTGCGATGCAGCATGCATAATGGGCGCATGCAATTGCCATCGGAATGTGCACTGCGCGGCAAGGATGAGCTACGCGCATCAGCGTCGGCCAATAACCAATTCGGCCGGATCGTCTTGGCAAGACCTGCGTTGATCAGTATTAGGTCCATCGACCGCGCTTCGGAGAGGCGATGTAAACGGTAACGGTCACCGCGCGACGCGCCACGAAATTCGCGCGCAATTGATGCGGGTTCTCAGGAGGGACTTTCGTGCAAGAGACGGGTATTCGCAACGGTGCCTTCGGTGCCGACAAGTTCGGCTTAACGAATCTCAAGCAGCTGCATTGGAATCTCGGCGCTCCCCAGCTCTATCAATATTCGTTGGCGGCGGGCGAGGCGGTGCTGTCTGCCGACGGGGCGCTGTGCGCGGATACTGGCGAGTTCACCGGTCGCAGCCCGAAGGACAAGTTCACGGTCCGCGACGCCTCCACCGAGAAGATGTGGTGGGCCGGCAACCAGGCGATCACGCCTGAGCAGTTCGAGGCGCTGTATCAGGACTTCATCACGCACGCCGAAGGCAAGACCCTGTTTGCGCAGGATCTTTATGGCGGCGCCGATCCGACTTTCCGGATCAAGACGCGCGTCTTCACCGAGCTGGCCTGGCATTCGCTGTTCATCCGGACGCTGCTGATCCGCCCGCAAACCATCGAGCTCGACACCTTCGTGCCGGAGCTGACCATCATCGACATGCCGAGCTTCCGCGCCGACCCGAAACGCCACGGCGTGCGCTCGCAGAACGTCGTCGCCATCGATTTTGCCCGCAAGATCGTCCTGATCGGCGGGTCTTACTATGCCGGCGAGATGAAGAAGAGCGTGTTCACGACGCTCAACTACTATCTGCCCGGGCGCGGCGTGATGCCGATGCACTGCTCGGCCAATGTCGGCCCGAAGGGCGATACCGCGATCTTCTTCGGCCTGTCCGGCACCGGCAAGACCACGCTGTCGGCTGATCCAAACCGCACCTTGATCGGTGACGACGAGCACGGCTGGGGTCCGTCCGGCGTGTTCAATTTCGAGGGCGGCTGCTACGCCAAGTGCATCAAGCTGTCGCAGGACGCCGAGCCGCAGATCTTCGCGGCGTCGAGCCGGTTCGGCGCGGTGCTCGAGAACGTCGTCCTCGACGAGGACAGCCGCGTTCCCGATTTCGACGACGGCTCCAAGACCGAGAACACCCGCTCGGCCTATCCGCTCGACTACATCCCGAACGCCTCGCGCACCGGCCGTGCGCCGCATCCGAAGAACGTCGTGATGCTCGCCGCCGACGCCTTCGGCGTGCTGCCGCCGATCGCAAAGCTGACGCCGGCGCAGGCGATGTATCACTTCCTGTCCGGCTATACCGCGAAGGTCGCGGGCACCGAGCGCGGCCTCGGCAACGAGCCGCAGCCGGAATTCTCGACCTGCTTCGGCTCGCCGTTCCTGCCGCTCGACCCCTCGGTCTACGGCAACATGCTGCGGCAGCTGATCGCCGACCACAATGTCGATTGCTGGCTGGTCAACACCGGCTGGACCGGCGGCAAGTACGGTACCGGCTCGCGCATGCCGATCAAGGTGACGCGCGCGCTGTTGACCGCGGCGCTCGACGGCTCGCTTCGCAATGTCGAATTCCGCACCGACAAATATTTCGGCTTCGCGGTGCCGACAGCGCTGCCGGGCGTGCCGAGCGAGATCCTCGATCCGGTCAACACCTGGAAGGACAAGGCCGAGTTCGACAAGACCGCGCGTGCGCTGGTCGGCATGTTCCAGAAGAACTTTGCCAAGTTCGAAGCCCAGGTCGATGCCGACGTCCGCGCCGCCGCGCCGGACCTGAAGCTGGCCGCCGAGTAAGGGTTGTTAACGCCTAAGGGTCATTCGCTGTGCGGCTGTCCCTCTCGGCTACGCGTCAAGCGCCTGGCCGCGGTCGCGCAACATCCACCGCTGTCGTCCCGGCGAACGCCGGGACCCATAACCACAGGACGGCGTGGTGAGGCATGCAGGTAGCTCCAGCCTTCGCCAAATTCGATACGGTGGCTATGGGTCCCGGCTCAGGCCGGGACGACACCGACGTTGTTGAAGCGCCCTGGGCCTTCACGCCTTGAAATAAGCGATCTGCGTCGTCGTCGCGAGCAGCCGGCCGGAGGGCGACCACAGCTCGCCATGCTGGTCCTGGTAGCTGCGGTTGAAAACCTTGGCGTCCGCCGTTGCCAGCACATGCGTGATGTCCTCGGCCGCGAGCTCCCCGCGGCTGACGTGGAAATAGGTCGTCAGCGACACCGTGCCGAACGGGATCAGCTCGCCACGGACGTGGAACGCACGGCCGAAAAAGGCGTCGGACATCGACAGCAGCGACAGGCAATCGAGCTTGCGCGGCTTGCGGTCGGAGATCCAGAGCCGTGAATAGGCGCTGCGCGGTTGGTCCGACGCGCTACCGAGCTCGGGACGCCCTTCCACGAAGCGGAAATCGTACTGTTTGGTCCAGGACATTCCGGCATCGGGATAGCGTTTGACCTGATCGAACGGCGGCGCGTCGGGCTTGACGGCCGGCTGGTGCGACCATGAAGGCCGCCGCTCGGCGAAGACGGCGGTGGCGAGCGTCGCGGCCTCCGCGTTGCCCTGGCTCAGCTCCACGCACCAATGCTGGGAGGAGCGATTCGCCTTCACCAGCCGCACGTCGAGATCGAACGGTCCCTCCGCGACCGGCGCGCAGTAGTTCACGGTCACCGCCAGCGGATCGCCTTGAATCTGCGGATGCTCGATCAGCGCCCGCAGCACGGTCGCCGCGGTGGCGCCGCCGAACGGGCCGACAAAGGCCCAGTAGTCCGGGCTGGTCCGGCCCTGCCAGCGGCTGTCGCCAGCGGTGACGCGGGTGGCCACGTCGAACAAATGGGTTGGCGGCGGCTCGCTCATGCATTCCTCCCGGCGACCATCGTATGATGGTGGTCAGGAGAAAAGCAATTCAAGGCGGTCGCAATGACGTCACGGGTCATTGATGACCGCGAAAAGACAGGCGTCGTTCATGCCCGCTGGGCATGCACCGGCGCTGCAGCGACCGGGCCGGTCGGCACATTCCAGATATCGTCGGCATATTCGCGGATGGTGCGGTCCGAGGAGAACCACGCCATGCGCGCGACGTTGAGGATCGAGGCGCGGGTCCAGGCCGGCTCGGACTGCCAGCGGGCATCGACGCCGCGCTGGGCCGCGTAGTAGGAATCGAAATCGGCCGAGACCATGTAGTGGTCGAGATGGCGCAGCGCATGCGCGATCGGCTCGAATCGCCCGGGCTCGCCGGGAGAGAACGCGCCGGTCGCGATCGCATCGATGGCGCGCGCCAGCCGCGGCGAGCGGTGGATGATATCGGTGGCGTCGAGGCCCTGCTTGCGGCGGAGCATGACGTCGCCGGCCTCCATGCCGAAGATGGCGATGTTGTCGGCGCCGACATTGTCGCGGATCTCGATGTTGGCGCCGTCGAGCGTGCCGATGGTGATGGCGCCGTTGAGCGCCAGCTTCATGTTGCCGGTGCCGGACGCCTCCATGCCGGCGGTCGAGATCTGCTCGGACAGGTCGGCGGCGGGAATGATCGTCTCCGCCAGGCTGACATTGTAGTCGGCCATGAACACGACCTTGAGCCGTCCGTCGATGGCGGGATCGTTGTTGACGACCTCGGCGACGTCGTTGATCAGCTTGATGATCAGCTTGGCGTAGCGGTAGCTCGCGGCCGCCTTGCCGGCGAAGATCTTCACCCGCGGTACCCAGTTGGCCTGCGGGTCGTCCTTGATGTCCTGGTACAGCGCTACAGCCTCGATGATGTTGAGCAGCTGCCGCTTGTATTCATGGATGCGCTTGATCTGCACGTCGAACAGCGCGCTAGGGTCGAGGCGGATGTTCATGCGCTCGCCGATCAGGCGTGCGAGCTGCACCTTGTTGTGATGCTTCGCGGCGCGGAACTTCTGGTGGAAGGCACCGTCGGCGACGTAGCTCTCGAGGCTGGAGAGCAGGGTCGGATCGTCGACGATGGCGTCGCCGCAAGCCTCGCGCAGCAGGCTGGTCAGCTTCGGATTGGCCAAGGTCAGCCAGCGGCGGAAGGTGATGCCGTTGGTCTTGTTGGTGATGCGGCCGGGATAGAGATGGTTGAGATCGTGGAACACGGTCTCCTTCATCAGATCCGAATGCATCGCCGAGACGCCGTTGATGCGGTGCGAGCCGACGAAGGCGAGCTGGCCCATGCGCACGCGGCGGCCGCTCTTCTCGTCGATCAGGGACACCGAGGCGCGATAGTCGATGTCGCCCGGCGCGCGCTGCTCGGCGAGCGCGAGATGCTGCGCATTGATGCGGTAGATGATCTCGAGATGCCGCGGCAGCAGCCGCTCGAACAGTTCGACCGGCCAGGTCTCCAGCGCTTCCGGCAGCAGCGTGTGGTTGGTGTAGGACAATGTTGCGACGGTGATCTTCCAGGCTTCGTCCCAGCGAAAATTGTGCAGGTCGATCAGGATGCGCATCAGCTCGGCGACCGCGAGCGAGGGATGGGTGTCGTTGAGCTGCACGGCGGCCTTCTGCGACAGGCTGCGCAGCTGGCCGTCGGAGCCGAGATGGCGCTTGACGAGATCCTGCAGCGAGGCCGAGACGAAGAAGTACTCCTGGCGCAGCCGCAGCTCGCGTCCGGCCGGGCTCTCGTCATTGGGATAGAGGAATTTGCAGATCGCCTCGGCACGCGCTTCCTCGGCCGAAGCGCCGAGATAGTCGCCGGAGTTGAACACGTCGAGCTTGAGTGGATCGGGCGAGCGCGCCGACCACAGCCGCAGCGCGTTGACGTGCTGGCCGCGCCAGCCGACGATCGGCGTGTCATAGGCCACCGCCTGCACGGTCTCGCCGGGATGCCAGACGGCGCGGGCGCGGCCCTTGTCGTCGACATGCTCGACGCCGCCGCCGAAATGGACGTGATAGACCACTTCGGGGCGCTGGAATTCCCACGGGTTGCCGAACGACAGCCAGACGTCCGGATATTCGTGCTGCCAGCCGTCGACGATCACCTGCCGGAACAGGCCGAAATCATAGCGGATGCCGTAGCCGATCGCCGGGATCTGCACGGTCGACATGCTCTCCATGAAGCAGGCCGCGAGCCGCCCGAGGCCGCCATTGCCGAGCGCGGCGTCCGGTTCGCATTTGCGCAAATCCATCAGGCCGACGCCGAGATCGCCGAGGGCGGTCTCGAACACCTTCATCAGGCCCATGTTGTTGAGCGCGTCGGTGAACAGCCGGCCGATCAGGAATTCGAGGCTGAGGTAATAGACGCGCTTGCGCCCGGCGTCGTAGCTCTCCTTGTCCGCCGTCAGCCAGCGATGCACGATGCGGTCGCGCAAGGTCAGCGCGGCGGCGTGGTACCAGTCCTGCTGCGTCGCCTGGCTCGCTTCCTTGCCGATCGCAAGCCTGAGCTTGGCCAGGACGTCGCTCTTGATCTCCGCCACCGCCAATTCGTCGACGGGCTGGCCGGTGCTTACGAAGCTGCGCTGGGACGGCTGATCTGTCACCTTGGAAAACCTGTGATGCTACGAGGAACCGGTAAAAAGCATACGATGGTTGGACGCGGATCGAAACCCGGGGAAGGACCGATCCGCGCAGGTGATGTAAAATTATGCAAGGTTCGGGCCGGGTTCCGACAACGTGGAGCCGCATGGTGCACATGCTTGTGGCCGAACTGCAGTCGTTCACCCCAGCGAATTTCGCGATCGAGTCTGACCGGCCGAATGGCAACAGGGGCGGCTCCACATCCGCTGAAGGGGGATGGACAATCGGCGCGGAACAAATTAAGAACAATTTAGCAGGCGATCGTTATCTCTGTTGCGATTCGATCCGCTCACACCGGCATCAGTGCATCCCGCGAGGACACCATGTCCACCATCGCCTTCGATCCCTTGGCCCTGACGCGTATTGCCGATTTCGCGCGTACCCTCACGCGGCTGCACAAGATGGCGCGGCGGCGGGCCGTCGACGATGACCAGATCGACCGCGAGTTCAACGCGGTCTGCATGTCGGTCTGGGGCTACACCACCGACGACATCTCGGACGATCTGTTCTCGGCCACCGACCATACTTTCCTCGATGGCCTGGACGAGGCGCGAGCGCGCATCTTCGCCGCCGAGCAGGGTTACGATCTGGTCGACGACGAGGGCATGCTAAGCGACTGGTGGGGCTTCTGCTGGATGATCCTGGCCGAAAAGCGCGGCCTGCTGACGCCCGACAACCGCGCCGCCGCGCGCGCGGCGATCGAGGACAAATATCTGACCGCGCCCAACGTCATCGGCGTCATCGTCGGGCGCTGACCCATCATCGACGCGGGAAGCGGAGCGATTCGGCGTGTCTCAGGGCTCCGGGGCCGGCGCGCTTCGCCGAGCCCTTCACGTGACCGCGCGGCTCGCAGCGGCGCGCGGCGAACTCAATCGACGTCCGCGCGCTTGCCGCGGCTCGTGACCGGTTTCGGTGCGATCGTCATCGGCGGCGCGACGCCGGCATTGATCTCGTGCGGCGGCAGGGCGGCCTGCGCATCGGCTGCCAGCATCTCGGCGCGGACCGGCGCCACCTTCATCTCGCTCAGCCGTGCCCGCGTATCGGAGTTCAGCCCGGGATAGGACGCGACCGGCTTGAAGTCGGCCGGCTGGCCGCCGCTGCCGCGCACACCGGAATAGGCGACGAGCCCGTCGCTGGTGGCGACCACGTCGCCGGACCGCAGCGAGGTGTCGAGCGACAGGTCGACCGGCGCGAGGCCAGCCGGATCGCGGCCGTTGCAGGTGCAGTCGGCGCGCAGCGCCTGGCGGTAGGCGAACGCGTTCTCGCTATCGGCATAGCGCTCGCCGTTGGCCGCGGTGGCGTAGTCGATGTTGGCGCCGAAATAGATCCTGGTCGGGCTGGCCGGGCAGAACGCCTGGCACATCTGCGCCGGCGAGGCGAGGCCGCGCGTCAGCGGGAAATAGTGGCCGTCGCAGGTGCGCACGCAGAACGCCGCGCCCGATCCGCTGGCGGCCGCGCGCGGCTGCGGCGCGGCCTGCGGATTGGTGCCGAACGGATCGGCGAAGAAGCCGCCCTGCGGTGCTGCTCGCTGCGAGGCCGGCTTGGCAAAGCCGCCGAACAGGAAGTCGAAAAGGCCCTGCGCCGATGCCATGTGCGGCGTCAGCGCGATCGATGCGGCCATGCCGATCATGGTCGCGACGGCGACGCGGCGGGGCACCCGCCGAAACGACAACACGTGACGCAACGCTCACTCCATCGCCATCGCCAAGATATTCACCGCAAACGCCCGGCCCGGACGCGACCGATCCGCGCGATCATGCGCGAACGAGCCGGCCATGCCCACGGCACGGCGGCATCAGCTTTGCGGTAACCTTAACGAGCGTTGGTAAATGAGCGGTATGCACGGACCGAGAAATGCGCGCGACGGGCGCCTTCAGAGAAATTCGCGCGCCTTGTAGAGGGCGCGGAACGGCAGGCCGGCGGCGGCGAAGGTCTCCGCAGCGCCTTCCTCGCGATCGACCATCGTGAACACCAGCGCCACCTCGGCGCCGGCCTCGCGCAGCGTCTCCACCGCCTTCATCGCCGAGCCGCCGGTGGTGGTGACGTCCTCGACCACGACGATGCGCTTGCCGGCCAGGGTCTCGTCCCGGGTCAGGCCCTCGATCGCCAGCCTGGCGCCATGCTCCTTCGGCTTCTTGCGCACGAAGAAGGCCGCGATCGGATGACCCTTGATCCAGGAGATCTGCGCGATCGCGCCGGCCAACGGCACAGCGCCCATCTCCAGCCCACCGATATAGTCGAAACCCTCGTCCTTCAGCGCCTCATAGGTGAGCTCGGCGAGCAGGGTGGCGCCCTCCGGGTCCATCATGGTCGGCTTCAGGTTGAAGTAGAAATCGCTTTTTCGGCCGGAAGCCAGCGTGACGTCGCCACGGCCGAACGAACGCCTGCGGATGATCTCGAGAAGGCGGGCGCGGGAGGCGGATTTGGACACGGCGGTTTCCCCCGGGGGTCGATACTTGGGTGGCTCTTTGGAGTGGCGCAATCTATCGGGGCCGGCCGGCGGAGACCAGCGGCCAGGATGTCCCATCAACAACGGTACGCTTGGAGCCGGGCGCGGTTTCGAGCTAAGGGGAAGCGAGAGGCCAGGCAAGGAATTTTGAAGGGAAGCGCCGCCATGACGATCGAGCTGCACACCTGGAACACGCCCAATGGCCGCAAAATCTCGGTCGCGCTGGAGGAGATGGGGCTGCCCTATCGCGTGATCCCGGTCGACATCACCAAGGGCGCGCAGATGGCGCCCGAGTTCCTGGCGATCAGCCCAAACAACAAGATTCCGGCGATCGTCGATCCCGATGGTCCCGAGGGCAAGCCAGTCAGCGTGTTCGAATCCGGCGCCATCCTGCTCTATCTGGCTGAGAAGACCGAGCAATTCCTGCCGGCCTCGCTGGCCGGACGGATTCCGGTCTATGAATGGCTGATGTGGCAGATGGGCGGCTTCGGCCCGATGCCGGGCCAGGTCCACCATTTCATCGCGCTCGCCAACGAGCAGGACCGCGCCTACGGTCTGAAGCGCTACATGGCCGAGACGGTGCGGCTGTATGGCGTGCTGGACCGCCGGCTGGCGTCGCACGACTTCGTCGCCGGCGCGCTCTCGATCGCCGACTTCGCCATTCTCGGCTGGGCCTGGCGCCATCCCCGCCACAAGGTTGACCTCGCCGACTTCCCCCACGTCAAGCGCTGGTACGACACGCTGATGGCCCGCCCCGCCGTGAAACGCGGGATGGAGGCGAAGCTGGATTGAGGCGCGAAGCCCGGCGCAGCGTTCGGTGCCAGACCCTCTCCATGAACACGCCTCTTGGCGCGTTCATGGTCGGTGTGCAGGACCGCCTTGGGTGCCAGAACCTCATGGTGAGGAGCGCCGCGCTTGCGGCGCGTCTCGAACCATGAGGCCACGATGGGGCCTCGCCCTTCGAGACGCCCGCCTGGGGCGGGCTCCTCAGGGTGAGGGTCGAGAGAAGTGCAACGAGCTGGCGGCAGCGAGCCGGAGCGGCTCAGCCCCGCCGCGCCTCCAGCGCCATGCGCAGCGCGAGACCGGCGAGCACCGTGCCCATCAGGTAGCGCTGCAGCAGCGCCCAGGTCGGCCGTGTCGCCAGGAACAGCGCGATCGATCCCGCCGCCATCGCGATCATCGCGTTGACGCTGACGCTGATCGCGATCTGGATCGCGCCCAGCACGACGGACTGCGTCAGGACGCTGCCATCAGCGGGGTCGATGAACTGCGGCAGCAGCGCCAGATAAAGCATCGCGATCTTCGGATTCAGCAAATTGGTGACGAGCCCCATCAGGAACAGCTTGCGCGGGCCGTCGACCGCAAGCGACCTGACCTGGAACGGTGAGCGGCCACCCGGCCTCACCGCCTGCCACGCGAGATACAGCAGGTAGGCCGCGCCCGCGAGGCGCAGCGCGTCATAGGCGAAGGGCACGGCGAACAGCAGCGCCGTGATGCCGAACGCCGCCGCCAGCATGTAGGCCAGGAAGCCGACGGCGACGCCGCCGAGCGAGACCAGGCCGGCGGCGCGGCCCTGCGTGATCGAGCGCGAGATCAAATAGATCATGTTCGGCCCGGGCGTCAGCACCATGCCGAGCGAGACCAGCGCGAAGGCGAGCAGGGACGAGGTGTGCGGCATGACCGGTGCAATGACGAGGGTCTCAGCGATCTGCTTAGCGCAGACCAATGCTCAGCGTCATCCGCTCGATTGTACCGAGAGCAATCAGCCCGCCGCCGGCGGCGCGACGTTCAGGGCCGGCGTCGGTCGGCCGACGCGGCTGAAGACACCCGCCACGCTGAGGAACAACAGCAGCAGCAGCATGGTCGCCACGAACGGCACGGACTGACCGATCATGGCGAGCAGGCAGGCGGACAGCGCGATCACCACGCCGATTTCCAGCGCCACGATCGGCTCGCCGGCTTCGATCCGCGCCTTCCAATGGATTGCGATTCCGGCGGCCACCATCGGCATGTCGTAGATCATCGCATAGGGCGTGGCGATGATGCTGCCGATTGCGACCAGCGCGATCGCCTGAGTCGTCGGACCGCGCCGCCAGGCGCGCCAGGTCAGCACCGCCACGGAGCCGGACAACAGCAGCTGGAGCGCATGGCCGATCGCGGGCGGTGCGCCGATAGCATGAACGCCGGCCATCACCGTCGGCATCATGTGGTCGAGGCTGGCCTGGTTGGCCTGCAGCAGTGCCTGATAACTCGGAAAGCCTTCGATCCAGCGCAGCCAGATCGACCAGTCCAGCACGGCGCTGGTGGTCACGGCGACGAGCAGCGTCGTGGTGGTCGCAGCCAGGATGGCGCGCCAATTGTGGGAGGCCAGCAGAACGACCGGCATCAGCAGCACGAATTGCGGCTTGTAGGTCAACAGGCCGAGCAGGACTCCGGCTGCCGCCGGGTGGCTTGCCAGAAGGCGCAGCCCGCCGAGCATGAGCGCGGCCGAGAGAAAGCCGTTCTGGCCGGCAATCGCATTGATCAGCGTCGTGGGGGAGGCAAGCAGCGCGAGGCCCGACAGCGAGCGCCATTCGCGTCCCAGGGCAGCCACGACGTGGAGCCCGAAGGTCGTCGCGATCCAGCACGCATAGGCCGCCGGCGGTGCCATCAGCCCCAAGGGGATGAGCGCCAGCAGGAACGTCGGCGGATAGGGATAGGGGAAGCCGCCGCCGTCGAGCGCGGGATCGAGCGCCTGCTGATAGGCGGCCAGGGCATAGGGATCGTAGATGGCGGAGCCCGCGGTTGCCGCGAACCTGCCGAACGACCACAGGCCGAAGAAGTCGCCGAACGCCGGTAGCGGCGACGACAGCCACCAGTCGGCGAGATACAGGCCGTCATAGAGCGACAGCGCGATCAGCAGCATCACCAACGCGCGGCGATCGCGCGTCCGGCCGGAGGCTGCAGAGGATGCTGCCGTCATGAGATCGTTCGCCGCAACGTGTTCGGCGCCAAGGGCGCGATGGATGGATGATCGATGATCGGGCACGTCGCGCATTGCTCGCGCGGCGTGCCGTCGGGAATCTTGCCCCCGCACCGCTCCACGTCGTGTTACCGGCTCACCCGCCGGGGCAGCCCGATCCGATCATGCCTAACGAGCGGTAAAGTTCGGACGCTGTGACGCCCGTCCTCACGCTGTCTGTCATCTGAGAAGATGTCATCCCATCGGCATTGCGAGTACAGCGAAGCAATCCAGACTGCCTCTGCGGAAAGATTCTGGATTGCTTCGCTCGCAATGACGGAGGAAGAGCCGCGCGCCGCTTAGTGCGCCTCGTCCCAATTGCTGGCGGCGCGGGCGTCGACGTGCAGCGGGACCGACAGCAGGACGGCGGGGAACGGCGCGTCCTGCATCACGTGCTGCACCACCGGCAAGGTCGCGGCGACCTCGTCGTCGGGCACTTCGAAGATCAGTTCGTCATGCACCTGCAGCAGCATCTGCGCCGAGAGCTTCTTCTCGGTCAGCGCGTCCTCGACCCGCGTCATGGCGCGGCGGATGATGTCGGCGGCGGTGCCCTGCAGCCGCGCGTTGATCGCGGCGCGCTCGTTGAAGGCGCGGACCGAGGCGTTCGACGCCTTGATCTCCGGATAGTGGCACTTGCGGCCGAACAGCGTGACGACATAGCCGTTCTTGCGGCAGAACTCGCGGGTCTCGTCCATATAGGCCCGGATGCCGGGAAAGCGCTCGAAATAGCGCTTGATATACGCTCCGGCCTCCTCGCGGGCGATGCCGAGCTGGTTGGCGAGGCCGAATGCGGAGATGCCGTAGATGATGCCGAAATTGATCGCCTTCGCCCGGCGGCGGATCTCGCTCGGCATGTCCTTGATCGGCACGCCGAACATCTCGGAGGCCGTCATGGCGTGAATGTCGAGCCCGTCCTGGAACGCCTGCTTCAGCACCGGAATGTCGGCGATCTCGGCCAGCAGCCGCAGCTCGATCTGCGAGTAGTCCGCCGACACCAGCTTGTGGCCGGGGGTGGCGATGAAGGCGCGGCGGATCTTGCGGCCGTCCTCGGTGCGCACCGGAATGTTCTGCAGGTTCGGCTCGTTCGACGACAGCCGGCCCGTCGTGGTCGCCGCCAGCGCGTAGGTGGTGTGCACGCGATGGGTCTGCGGATGGACGTAGGTCGGCAGCGCATCGGTGTAGGTCGATTTCAGCTTCGAGACCTGGCGCCATTCCAGGATCTTCTTGGCGAAATCGTTGCCCTGCTCGGCGAGGTCGTCGAGAACAGAGGCGGAGGTCGACCACGCGCCGGTCTTGGTCTTGGTGCCGCCGGAAAGGCCCATCTTGCCGAACAGGATGTCGCCGATCTGCTTCGGGCTGCCGACATTGATCGGCTCGCCGGCCAGCTCCTGCAGTTCGGCCTCGACCCGCGCTGCGGTCTGAGCGAAGTCGCCGGAGAGACGCGACAGCACTTGGCGGTCGATCGAGATGCCCCTGCGCTCCATGCGCGCGAGCACGGAGACCAGCGGCCGCTCCAGCGTCTCGTAGACCGCCGTCATGCGCTCGGCCACCAGGCGCGGCTTCAGCACGCGCCACAGGCGATGAATGACGTCGGCGGCCTCGGCCGCATGCGCTGTCGCGCGGTCGATCGCGACCTGCGCGAAGGTCAGCTTGTTGCGGCCGCTGCCGATCAACTCGCCTTCGCCGATCATGGCGTGGCCGAGCACGTGCTCGGCCAGCGAATCGAGCTTCTGCGAGCCGCGCCCGGCATCCAGTGCGTAGCTCATCAGCTGGACGTCGTCGGTGTTGGCCAGGGTGATGCCGGCCTGCGCCAGCATCACGGCCGTGAACTTGATGTTGAAGCCGATCTTGAGAATCCCTGCGGATTCGAGGATCGGTTTCAGCGCTCCGAGCGCGTCGCTGTCCCCGATCTGGCCGGGCGCGAGGCCGGCGTCGAACAGGCCGCCGCCATCGCCGGCCTGTCGATGCGCCAGCGGGATGTAGCAGGAATCGTTGGGCGCCAGCGCCAGCGCGATGCCGCAAAGGCTCGCCTGCATCGGATCGATCGAGCTGGCCTTGATGTCGATGGTGACGCGGCCGAAATCATGGACGCGGGCGAGCCAGGCGTTCAACTCGGGCAGGCTGCCCAGCGTCTGATACTTGTCGCGATCGATGCGCGCGCTCTTCGCAGCCTCGGCCCGTGCCTCGGCGAGGCTGAGCGGTGTGCCCTTGCTCATCGCCGATTTGTCGGTCCTGGCATCGCCGCCTCGTCGCCCTCCCCCGCTTGCGGGAGTGGGCAGGGTGGGGGCGCCTGCCGCGGGCGAGCCCCCACCCGGATCGCTGCGCGATCCGACCTCCCCCGCAGGCGGGGGAGGCGCACCGGCGCCACTCTTCAAGCTCTCATCAGCCGACACGTCGGCCGGATCGATCTGCGAATAGTCCGCCACGCGGCGCGTCAGCGTGGTGAATTCCATCGCCTTGAGGAAGGCGATCAGCTTGCGCGGATCCGGCTCGTGCACCGCGAGGTCGTCGAGCGGAACCTCGAGGTCGACCTTGTCGTCGAGCAGCACCAACTGGCGCGAGATCCGCGCCTTCTCGGCGTTTTCGATCAGCGCCTCGCGCCGCTTCGGCTGCTTGATCTCGGCCGCGCGGCTCAGCAGGCTTTCGAGGTCGCCATAGTCGGTGATCAATTGCGCCGCGGTCTTGATGCCGATGCCGGGCACGCCCGGCACGTTGTCCGTGGAATCGCCGGCCAGCGCCTGGACCTCGACCACCTTCTCCGGTGGCACGCCGAACTTCTCGATCACCTCGGCGATGCCGATGCGACGGTCCTTCATCGTGTCGTACATCGTGACGCAGTCGTTGACGAGCTGCATCAAATCCTTGTCGGAGGACACGATCGTGGTGGTGGCGCCGCGCTCGCAGGCGAGCCTTGCATAGGTCGCGATCAGGTCGTCGGCCTCGAAGCCGCCCTGTTCCAGGCAGGGCAGGTCGAAGGCATGCACGGCCTGCCGGATCAGCGCGAATTGCGGGATCAGGTCGTCCGGCGCGGGCGGCCGGTGCGCCTTGTAGTCGCCGTAGATCTTGTTGCGGAACGTGACCTCGGACTTGTCGAACACGATCGCCAGATGCGTCGGCCGGTCGGTCTCGGGCATGTCGCGCAACAGCTTCCACAGCATGTTGCAGAATCCGAGCACGGCGTTGACCTGCAAGCCATCGGACTTGCGGTTCAGCGGCGGCAGCGCGTGATAGGCGCGGAAGATGTAGGACGAGCCATCGACCAGGAACACATGATCGCCCTTGGCCGCGCTCTTGACCGCTCCTTTGGCGGCGGCGGGCACAGGGGCGGCGGGCGTGACGGCGGCTTTCTGGGGAGCTTTGGGCATGGCCGCAATGTAGGGAATTTGGGCCGGATTGACACCCTCGGAACGGCAGAATCGGGAGCGTTCCCCACGCAAATCGGCGGCCGTCGTTCGTTGAGCCGGTGCCACAATTCTTGCTGTCGTCCCGGGCAAGCCCCGACGGCGCGAAGCGGCGGCGGGGCGCCGACCCGGGATCCATACTCCGCAGCGGTGATGAGGCGGCAGGCTGGAGCCACAGCGTGCCTTAAGCGGAAGACGGTGGTTATGGGTCCCGGGTCTTCGCCCGGGACGACACCGTGGGTGTGGCTACTCCGCCGGCTGCAACACGGCCTTCGGCTTCGGCGGGGCGATCCAGAATGCGATCGGGCGTTCGAACAGGAAGCGGGCGCCGACGCGGAGCGCGAGGCGCCAGATGACGAGCGCGCCGAGCACGCCGGCGATCGTGACCAGCAGGGAGATCGTGCCGATGTCCGCGATTACGCCGGTCTTGAGCAGCACCGTGCGGGTCGCCGCCATCGGCAGGAAGAAGGCGAGATAGATCACGATCGAATGTTCGCCGCAGAAGCGCAGCGCATTGAGAAGCTGCGCGCGCGCCAGCAGGGTGCCGGCGATGATGATCGCGACTGCACCGGCATAGCCCAGCAGGAGCGAGATCACCGGCCATTCGCTGAGGCCGAGAGTCACGAGCCCTTGGTTCATGACGGCCCAGGCAAGCAGGCCCACGATGGCGAGCATGGGCTGTGCCCGCGCGCGATCCGACAGCGCGAAGATCGAGGTTGCGAACAGATAGCCCGAGTAGATGTAGACGAAGCGGGCGCAGAACTCGTCGATCACGGTCCAGCCGGTGACGATGTGCGACCATTCGAGGCCCGCGGCGATGCCCCAGATCACGGGGGCCGGCGCCTTGCGTGTCAGCTTGATGACGACGAAGAAGATCGGCAGCAGGTAGATGAACCAGAGCGTGCCGAACGGCTCGATGAAGGATTCGAGATAGAGATAGCCCGCGTGCGGCCAGCCGCCGGCCGCGGCAAAGCCCGGCGCCTTGAAGCCGAACTGGATCGTCACCCACAGCACGTAGAAATAGGCGAAATGCACGACCTTGCGGTCGAGATAGGTGCGCCAGTCGCGGTCGATCACGAGCGGCAGGAACAGGCCCGAGATCAGGAAGAAGTCCGGCATCCGGAACGGCTTGGCGAAGGCGACGACGGCATGCATGAAGCCGGTCTCGCCGGCCGCCTGTTCGACTCCGAGCACCGAGTGCATCATCACCACCATGATGATGCAGATACCTTTGGCGTAGTCGACCCAGTCGATCCGCGCCTCGGCTCCGACGGCCCGCGGCGTGCCATTTGCGGTCATGCTGTCCCCCTTTGGCGCGAAGCTGCCGCATTGTCGTGCACAGCCCTTAATACTCCTTGTTTGTCATTCAAACGTCATGCCGTTTTCTAAATTCCCCTTGACCCGCAAATGCTTTAAGAGGCGGGAGCATTAACCATGAAGGATGGGTTTTCATGCGCATTGCGATGATCGGCACGGGCTATGTGGGCCTCGTGTCCGGTGCCTGCTTCGCCGATTTCGGCCACCAGGTGACCTGCGTGGACAAGGACCACAGCAAGATCGCCGCGCTGCATCGTGGAGAAATCCCGATTTTCGAGCCCGGGCTGGATGCGCTGGTCGCGGCCAATGTGAAGGCCAGGCGGCTCGATTTCACCACCGATCTGAAGCAGCCGGTGGCCGAAGCGGACGCCGTCTTCATCGCGGTCGGCACGCCGTCACGGCGCGGCGACGGCCATGCCGACCTGACTTACGTCTATGCCGCCGCGCGCGAGATCGCGGCGTCGCTGACGGGCTTCACTGTTGTCGTGACCAAGTCGACGGTGCCGGTCGGCACCGGTGACGAGGTCGAGCGCATCATCCGCGAGACCAACCCGCAGGTCGATGTCGTGGTCGCCTCCAATCCGGAATTCCTCCGCGAAGGTGCGGCGATCCGCGACTTCAAATGGCCGGACCGGATCGTCGTCGGCACTTCGGACGAGCGTGGCCGAAAGCTGCTCGGCGACGTCTATCGCCCGCTGTCGTTGAACCAGGCGCCGATGATGTACACCGAGCGCCGCACCGCCGAACTGATCAAATACGCCGCGAACGCGTTTCTCGCGACCAAGATCACCTTCATCAACGAAGTGGCCGATCTCGCCGAGAAGGTCGGCGCCGACGTGCAGGAGGTGGCGCGCGGCATCGGCCTGGACAATCGCATCGGCTCGAAGTTCCTGCATGCCGGTCCGGGCTTCGGCGGCTCGTGCTTTCCCAAGGACACGCGCGCGCTGATCAAGATCGCGCAGGACTACGACACGCAGCTGCGCATCGTCGAATCGGTGCTGGCCGTCAACGACAACCGCAAGCGCGCGATGGCGCGCAAGGTGGCGCACGCCGTCGGCGGCAGCCTGCGGGGCAAGACGGTGGCGGTGCTCGGCCTGACCTTCAAGCCGGAGACCGACGACATGCGCGAGGCGCCGTCGATTCCGCTGGTGACCGGGCTGCTCGACATGGGGGCCAAGGTGCGCGCGCATGATCCGGTCGGCATCGAGCAGGCCAAGAAGGAGCTGCCTGAGATCGCCTATTTCGATGATCCGTATGAGTGCGCGACCGGGGCCGACGCCATCGTGCTGGTGACGGAATGGGTGCAGTACCGCGCCATGGATCTTGACCGGCTCAAGGAAGTGATGGCCCATCCGGTCGTGGTCGACCTGCGCAATGTCTACCGGCCCGAGGAGATGGCCGCGCACGGCTTCGTCTATGAGAGCGTGGGCCGGCCGGGCGTGAAGGGAAGCTGACACCTTGTTGTCATCCCCCGCGCAGGCGGGGTATCCAGGGCGCCCGAACTTCGTGATCCGCGAGATCTGCGTCTATTGGGTCACCCGCTTTCGCGGTTGACGACGGGTTAGGATATTGCCCCTTCGCTTCGATACGCCGCTCCCCATCGATGCCGTGCTGGACGAACTGTCCGGCACGCTCGAACGCAGCAACACCGCCGTGCTGGTGGCCCCGCCCGGCGCCGGCAAGACGACGCGGGTGCCTTTGGCGCTGCGCGATGCGTCCTGGGTCGGGACTAGGAAGATCATCGTGCTTGAGCCGCGGCGCATCGCCGCCCGCGCCAGCGCCGAACGGATGGCGAAGTCGCTCGGCGAGCGCGCCGGCGACACCGTCGGCTATCGCGTCCGCTTCGGCTCGAAGATCTCGCGCGCGACCCGCATCGAGGTCGTCACCGAAGGCATCTTCACGCGGCAGATCCTCGATGACCCCGAGTTGACCGGCGTCGCCGCCGTGCTGTTCGACGAATTCCACGAGCGCTCGCTCGATGCCGATCTCGGCCTGGCGTTGGCGCGCGATGCACAGCAGGGGCTGCGCGAGGATCTGCGCATCCTCGTGATGTCGGCGACGCTCGACGGCGCCAGGGTCGCAAAGCTGCTCGGCGATGCGCCGGTGGTCGAGAGCGAAGGCCGGGCCTATCCGGTCGAGACGCGCTATGTTGGCCGCAAGCCGGATGCGCCGGTCGAGCGCCAGATGGCCGAGACGATCGCGAGCGCGCTGCGCACCGATGCAGGATCCGTTCTGGCGTTCCTGCCGGGCGCGGCCGAAATCAGGCGCACCCAGACCATGCTGGCCGAACGCGTCCATGACGCGGCCATCGAGATCGTGCCGCTGTTCGGCGCGCTCGATGCCGCGGTCCAGGACCGCGCCATCTCGCCGGCGCCGAAGGGCAGCCGCAAGGTGGTGCTGGCGACCTCGATCGCCGAGACCTCGCTGACCATTGAAGGTGTGCGGATCGTGGTCGATTCCGGCCTCGCCCGCGTGCCGCGCTACGAGCCGGACATCGGGCTGACCCGGCTGGAGACGGTGCGGGCCTCGCGCGCCGCCGTCGATCAGCGCCGTGGCCGCGCCGGCCGCACCGAGCCCGGCGTCTGCTACCGGCTGTGGGACGAGCCGCAGACGGCGTCGCTCGCGGCCTATACGCAGCCCGAAATCCTCAGCGCCGACCTGTCCTCGCTGGTGCTCGACCTCGCGCAATGGGGCGTCAGCGATCCCGCAGGCCTGAGCTTCCTCGACCCGCCGCCGCTGCCGGCCTGGAAGGAGGCGCGTGATCTCCTGCACGAACTCGGCGCGCTCGACTCCGACGGCCGCCTGACCGACGAGGGCCGGCGGCTGCGGGCGCTGGCGCTGCCGCCGCGCCTCGCGCGGATGATCGTCGATGCCGCTGACCATGGCGCGGCCGCGCAGGCTGCCGACATTGCGGCCATCCTGACCGAGCGCGGCCTCGGCGGCGACAGCGTCGATCTCGAGGTGCGACTCGATCAGTTCCGGCGCGATCGCTCGCAACGGGCGCAGAGTGCGCGTGACATGGCGCGGCGCTGGGCGCAGCAGGTCGGCGCCTCGTCCTCGCCGCAAGGGGGAGCGGAACTGACCACCGGCCTGATGCTGGCGTTCGCCTTCCCCGATAGGGTGGCGCGCAACCGCGGCAATGGCAGTTTCGTGCTCGCCAATGGCCGCGGCGCTGCGGTCGAGCAGACCTCGTCGCTGGCACGCGTGCCCTATATCGCGGTCGGCGAACTGACCGGGACGGCCGCGAGCGGCCGCATCCTGCTGGCGGCGCCGCTCGCGATCGACGACATCGAGCGCCATTTCGCCGCTCATATCGAAGCCAGGGACGAGGTCAGCTTCGATCCCAACGCGATGGCGCTGCGGGCGCGCCGCCGGCGCAAGCTGCACGCGATCACCATGGCCGATGCGCCGGTCGCGCTGACGCCGACGGAGGAGACGGCGCGCATCTTCGCCGATGGCATCTGTGCCGCCGGGCTTGACCGGTTGCCCTGGTCGAAGGCCGCCAAGCAGTGGCGCGACCGGGTCACGTTCCTGCGCAAGGCGGAAGGTGACGGCTGGCCGGACCTGTCGGATGCGGGCCTAGCCGAGCGGCGCGAGGATTGGCTGGTGCCGCTGCTGGCCGACAAGACCTCGCTCAAGGAGGTCTCGCCCGGCGACGTCTCGGACGCCGTGATGGCGCTGCTGCCCTGGGACCTGCGCGCCCGGCTCGATCGCGAAGCTCCCACCCATTTCGAGGCACCTACTGGCACCATGCTCGCGATCGACTACGAGGCGGAGCAGGGCCCGACCATCGCGGTGCGGCTGCAGGAGCTGTTCGGGCTCAACGTCCATCCCTCGATCGCGCGGGGCGCGGTGCCGCTGGTGCTGGAACTGCTGTCGCCGGCGCAGCGGCCGGTGCAGGTGACGCGCGATCTTCCCGGCTTCTGGCGCGGCTCCTACGCCGCCGTCCGCACCGACCTGCGTGGCCGCTACCCGCGCCATCCTTGGCCGGAGGACCCTGCCCATGCGGCGCCGACCCGGCGGGCGAAGCCGCGCGGGACCTGACCGACGCGAATTATACCGCTTGAATCGCCATCGTTAACGCTTCGCTCATCGTTTTCGCCAAAATGGCGGCGGCAGCCGCACCGCTTCAGTCGCCCGTCAGCGGCTTTCATGCTCAAGTCGGTTGCGGGGTAAAGTCGGGCGTTGCGTCATGCGTAATATAATGATCTTCGCGGCCGTTCTCGTCGGCCTCGGCACCTTCATGGCGCAACTGGCCGATCGCCTGACGCCGGCGCCGGCGTCTGCCACGACGTCCGTTCGCAGTGCGACCGTGGATAGCGCGGCCGCCGGCCAGCGCAGCCTCAGCATTCCGACCGACCGCCGCGGTCATTTTCGGGCCGACGGCCGCATCGACGGCCAGCGCATCGGCTTCATGATCGATACCGGCGCCTCGATGGTCGCGCTGAACGAAACCTCCGCCGCCCGCTTCGGCCTGCGCCCGGCGCGTGGCGATTACACCGCGACCGTGACGACGGCGAACGGGACCGTGAAGGCGGCGCGGGCCAAGCTCGCGATGGTCGAGCTCGGCGAGCTCACGGTGCGCGACGTCGATGCGCTGGTGCTGCCCGACTCGGCGCTGTCGGAGAACCTGCTCGGCCTGTCGTTCCTGTCCAAGCTGAAGCGGTTCGCCTACGCCAACGGCCAGATGGTGCTGGAGCAGTAGGCCGCGGCCGCAGCTGCATCTTGGTCCGTGTCCCGACGGCCCCCCTATACCGGCAAGTGCGGTGGTCCAGAGGACGGGGCGGTCCTGCCTGATTGTTGCCTGCATTGATCTGCTTTCTGCCATGGTCGCCAGACGTCGTGCGACCGCACGACCGCATTCTTCCATTGATGTGATATTCCCGAGGCCCTCCTGATGTTTCCCAAGCCGAAGCCGGTCCTGGTCCCCAACACCTACGCCTTCGAATCCGAGCCGATGGTGAAGCCGACGGGCTTTCGCGAATACGACGCGCGCTGGCTGTTCAACCAGGAAATCAACCTGATGGGGGTGCAGGCGCTCGGCATGGGGCTGGGCGCGCTGATCGCCGAGCGCGGCGTGAAGCAGGAGATCGTGACGGGCCACGATTTCCGCGGCTACTCCGCCTCCATCAAATACGCGCTGATCTCGGGCCTGATGGCCGCCGGCTGCAAGGTGCACGACATCGGCCTCGCCGTGACGCCCATGGCCTATTTCGCGCAGTTCGATCTCGACGTGCCCTGCGTCGCCATGGTCACCGCCTCGCACAACGACAATGGCTGGACCGGCGTCAAGATGGGCGCCAACCGGCCGTTGACCTTCGGCCCCGAAGAGATGACCCGGCTGAAGGAGATCGTGCTCAACGCCGAGTTCAAGAACGCCGGCGGCGGCTCCTATCAGTTCCACGAGAATTTTCCGGCGCGCTACATCGCCGATCTCACCAGCCGTCCCAAGCTGAAGCGCAGGCTGAAGGTCGTCGCCGCCTGCGGCAATGGCACGGCCGGCGCGTTCGCGCCTGACGTGCTGGAGGCGATCGGCTGCGAGGTGATTCCGCTCGATACCGAGCTCGATCACACCTTCCCGAAATACAATCCCAATCCCGAAGACATGGAGATGCTGCACGCTATCCGCGATGCCGTGCTCGCGCACAAGGCCGATGTCGGCCTCGGCTTCGATGGCGACGGCGACCGCTGCGGCGTGGTCGACAACACCGGCGAGGAGATCTTCGCCGACAAGGTCGGCGTGATGCTGGCGCGCGACATGTCGGCCATCCACAAGGATGCGCAGTTCGTCGTCGACGTGAAATCGACCGGCCTGTTCATGACCGATCCGGTGCTGCAGGCGCAAGGCGCGCGGACCGTCTATTGGAAGACCGGTCATTCCTACATGAAGCGCCGTACCAACGAGCTCGGCGCGCTCGCCGGCTTCGAGAAATCGGGCCACTTCTTCTTCAACAAGCCGTTCGGCCGCGGCTACGACGATGGGCTGGTGTCGGCGATCGCGATCTGCGAGATGCTCGATCGCGCGCCTGAGAAGTCGATGGCCGACCTGAAGAACGCGCTGCCGAAGACCTGGTCGTCGCCGACGATGTCGCCGCATTGTGCCGACGAGGTCAAATACGGCGTCGCCGATGCCGTGGTGAAGCACTTTCAGGCCCTGCAGCAGCAGGGCGGCAAGGTGGCGGGCCAGCCGATCCGCGATCTCGTCACGGTGAATGGCGTGCGCGTCACGGTCGAGGACGGCAGCTGGGGTCTGGTGCGGGCGTCATCGAACAAGCCCGAGCTCGTGGTCGTGGTCGAAAGCCCGGTGTCGGAACGGCGCATGCACGACATGTTCGAGGCGGTCAATGCGGTGCTGCGCACCCATCCCGAGGTCGGCGCCTACAACCAGACGATCTGAGGCGAGCTCAGACCGGCGGCACCGGCAGCGCCGTCACCGACTTGATCTTCTCCATCGCGAAGCGCGAGGTGACGTTCTTGAGCGGAACCGCGCTGATCAGCTTCTTGTAGAACACGTCATAGCTCTGCATGTCCGCGACGACCACGCGCAGCATGTAGTCGACGTCGCCGGCCATCCGGTAGAACTCCATCACCTCGGGCATCGAGCTGACCGCCTCGGCGAATTTCCGCAGCCAGGCCTCGGAATGGTCGGCGCTCTCCACCGAGACGAACACGGAGATGCCGAGCCCGATCTTGTTCTGGTCGACCAGCGCGACCCGGCGCAGGATCACGCCGTCGGCCTCCAGTCGCTGGATGCGCTTCCAGCATGGCGTCGACGACAGGCCGACCCGGTCGCCGATCTCGGCGACGGACAAGGATGCGTCCTCCTGCAGGACCATCAGGATCTTGCGGTCGATGGCGTCGAGCCGGCGGTTGCCCTCGGGGGCCTGGGCAGAGACATCGGTCATGGAGAAATTTGTTCCATATAAAGGTCCGTAAACCCTCATACAGAGAAAATCGTTCCAAGGCAAGAATGGGACGTTCAGGGCCGTTCAGCCCTGATGACGACAGCGCGTGCTCCAGAAGAGGTTTCAAATTACCTCTGCTCAGGCTCCTTCAACCAGCGACCGACCAGATGATGGGCAATGGCAAATGGATGCGGCCCCGCCAGACCGTCCGGGTGCTGCCGCAACAGCATCTGCCGGGCCTCGTCGCGGCTGAACCAGCGCGCGTCCTCCAGCTCGGTGCGGTCGATGACGATGTCCTCGTTCAGTGCCCGCGCGCTGCAGCCGATCATCAGCGACGACGGATACGGCCAGGGCTGGGTCATGTAATAGGCGACGTCGGTGCAACGGATGCCGGACTCCTCGAACACTTCGCGACGGACCGCGTCCTCGATCGTCTCGGCCGCTTCGACGAAGCCGGCGAGGCATGAATACATCCCGGCCGGAAACTGCTTCTGGCGGCCGAGCAGGCACTTGTCGCCGGAGGCGACGAGCGAGATCACCACCGGGTCGGTGCGTGGGAAATGCTCGGTCTTGCAGCTCGGGCATTCGCGCTTCCAGCCGCCCTCGCGCATCGCGGTCTTGGTGCCGCAATTGGCGCAGAAGCCGTGGCGCTGATGCCAGGACACCATGGACTTCGCCATGGCGATCGTCGCCAGCTGGTCCACCGGGATCGCCCCCTGCATCGCCATGCCGCGCAGCTCGGTGACCGCGACGTCCTCGCGGCCGGCGAGCTTTTCGACGGCGCCCGGCGCGATGCCCATGCCGAACACGGCCTCGCCATTGAGCAGGCCGAGAAAGATCGTTCCCGGGTTGGCGCCGAAGCCGAGCGCCTCGTCGATCGACAGCAGCGCCCGCAGCTGGTCGCCGTCGCGCTTCAGCACCAGCGAATCGCGATGCACCAGATAGGCCCGCGTCGACGGCTTGGTTTCGAAGGCGATCAGTTTGTCGTCATGGAAGCGCAAATGCGCCGCGCGGTCAATCGTGTGTCCGACGAACGCCGGCTGCCCCAGCGGAAACAAGTCGAATGGCGACATCTCTTACCCCAACCAGATCTTGCGCCTGATGGCGCTGATGAAATGCGCAACCTCCTGCGGATCGTGCGGCACAGGCGGGGCGACGCCCCACACCGGACGCGGCCAGGCCACGTCGCCGGTTCGGCGGGCAATGATGTGAACATGCAGTTGCGGCACCATGTTGCCGAGGGCGGCGACGTTGAGCTTGTCGCATTCGGTGACGTCCTTGAGGGCGCGCGACACCCGCGTGATCTCGGTCATCAATTGTGCCTGGGCGACCTCGTCGAGATCGATGATCTCGACCGCGCCCTCGCGCCGCGGCACCAGCAGCAGCCAGGGATAGTTGGCGTCCTTGATGACCAGCACCCGCGACAGCGGCAGGTCGCCGATGTCGATCGTGTCCTTCGCAAGTTGCGGGTGCAGCGACCAGGCGGATTCGGGCATGCGGCGTATTCCGGGCAGGTGTCGTGCGGGGGGAGCGTGACGGCACCTAAAGCCTTTCCAGGCTGCGGCACAAGCCCGCGGGCTGGCGGGCCCGGCCGGCGAAGCTCGCGCTTGCTTTCCGGACCGTTTGGCCCCAAATAGGCAGCGGGAGATTGGCGGTGGACGAGCCACTCGCCAACCGGGTCAGGTCCGGAAGGAAGCAGCCCTAACGAGGTCCGGATCGGGTCGCTCGTCAGTCTCCTACCTGTTTTCTCGAGCGAATCGCGCACAGATGGCGGGGACCCCGCGCAGGCGGGCGCTCGACCGCACTCCGGTTGATTTCGTCGAGGCTGATTGCGTCGACGATCGCGATCGATGCCGGCCTGGAATGTTTCACTTGCGGATCGCTCGATGACTGACGCTGGCGCCCCACCTGTTCCGCCCGACAGCGCCGATGCTCCTGCCAAGCCTTACCGGGTGCTTGCGCGCAAATACCGTCCCTCCAGCTTTGCGGATCTGATCGGCCAGGAGGCCGTGGTGCGCACCGTCTCGAACGCATTCGAGACCGGCCGTATTCCGCAGGCCTGGATTCTCACCGGCGTCCGCGGCGTTGGCAAGACCACGACCGCCCGCATCCTCGCGCGCGCCCTGAACTACGAGCTGCCCGACGGCTCGGTGAAGGGGCCGACCATCCACATGCCGGTGCTCGGCACCCATTGCCAGGCGATCATGGAAAGCCGGCACATGGACATCCTCGAGATGGACGCCGCGTCTCACACCGGCGTCGACGATGTCCGCCAGATCAATGACAGCGTCCGCTATGCGCCGGCCAGCGCGCGCTACAAGGTCTACATCATCGACGAAGTCCACATGCTGTCGACGGCGGCATTCAATGCCTTCCTCAAGACGCTGGAGGAGCCGCCGGAGCACGCGAAGTTCGTGTTCGCGACCACCGAGATCCGGAAAGTTCCGGTGACGGTGCTGTCGCGCTGCCAGCGCTTCGACCTGCGTCGGGTCGAGGCCGACGTGCTGATGAAGCATCTCGCCGGGATCGCGACCAAGGAAGGCGTGACGATCGAACCCGAGGCGCTCGGCATCATCGCGCGTGCCGCCGAAGGCTCGGTGCGTGATTCGCTGTCGCTGCTCGACCAGGCGATTGCGCATAGCGCCGGCGAGGTGCGCGCCGACCAGGTCCGGCAGATGCTGGGCCTGGCCGATCGCACCCGCGTCATCGACCTGTTCCATCATCTCGCCAGCGGCGACATCGCGGCGGCCTTCAAGGAATTCCGCGAGCAGTACGACGTCGGCGCCGATCCCGTGGTGGTGCTGTCGGACCTTGCCGAATTCGTGAACTTCGTCACCCGGGTGAAGGTCGTGCCGGCCACTGCCGACAACGTCGCCTTCAGCGAGACCGAGCGGCTGCGCGCGCGCGATTTCGCGACCAAGCTGTCGATGCGCGTGCTGTCGCGGATGTGGCAGATGCTGCTCAAGGGCATCGCCGAGACGCAAGGCGCGACCCGGCCGGCCGCTGCCGCCGAGATGGTGCTGGTGCGCATCGCCTACGCGGCCGATCTGCCGACGCCGGATGAAGCCATCCGCATGATCGAGCAGAATGGCGGCGGCTCGCCGATCGTCACGAGCGGCGCGGCGTCGCGTCCGGCGCCTGCTCCCAGCATGAGTGCGGGGGCAGCGCCGGCGATGGCGTCGGCGCCCATGCAGGCGCCGCGCGCGCAAGGGCCGACGCTCGCCGCAATGGGGGGCGGGATGCGTCCGCAGGCGATGTCGTCGCAGCCCTCTCCGGCAGCACAGGAGCAGCCCGCGTTGCGGCTGGGGAGCTTCCAGGAGCTCGTCGCGCTCGCCGGCAAGAATCGCGACCTGATCACCAAGAGCGCGCTCGAAATGGACGTCAGGCTCGTCCGCTTCGAGGAGGGGCGGTTGGAGATCGCGCTGGAACGGACGGCGCAGCGCTCGCTTGTCTCGGACCTCGGCCGCAAGCTCGAGGACTGGACGGGCCGGCGCTGGACTGTGATCGTTTCCAACGAGGCGGGACAGCCGACCTTGCGCGAGCTGAACCTGCGCGCCAAGAGCGAGCGCGAGGCGGCGGCGGAGGCCGATCCGCGCGTGCAGGAAATCCTGGCGCGGTTCCCCGGCACCAAGGTCGTCGAAGTCCGCAGGCTCGCCCCCGAGCCGCCCGAATCGGACGCCAGTGCTGTCGAGCCGCCTGACGAGTCCGATAGCGATGATGATTTCTAGGCAGATGATGAGGTGTTCCGATGGCTGACTTTCTCGGCATGATGAAGCAGGCGGCCCAACTGCAATCGAAGATGCAGGAGATGCAGGCAGAGCTCGGTAACATCGAGGTCGAAGGCATCTCGGGCGGCGGCCTCGTGGCCGTTCGCATGAGCGCCAAGATGGACGTGAAGGGCATCAAGATCGATCCGTCGCTGCTGAAGCCCGAGGAGGCCGAGATTCTGGAGGACCTCCTGGTGACCGCGCATGGCGATGCGCGCCGCAAGGCAGAAGCCGCGATGCAGGAGAAGATGCAGGCGATCACCGGCAAGCTCGGCCTGCCGCCGGGCTTCGGGTTCGGCTAGTCGACCTGATGACATTCGTGAACTGATGGCCGTCGCCGGTCCCGAGATCGAACGCCTGATCCAGCTGCTTGCGCGCCTGCCCGGCCTCGGGCCGCGCTCGGCGCGGCGTGCCGCCCTGCACCTGATCAAGAAACGCGAGGCGCTGATGGTGCCGCTCGCCTCGGCGCTGCAGGTCGCGATCGAGCGCATCCAGGTCTGCAAGACCTGCGGCAACATCGACACGCAGAGCCCCTGCACGGTGTGCACCGACCCGCGGCGCGATCCCGCGATGATCGTCGTCGTCGCCGACGTCGCCGACCTCTGGGCGCTGGAGCGCGCCAAGGCCAGCAACGGGCGCTATCACGTGCTGGGCGGCACTCTCTCGCCGCTCGACGGGGTCGGTCCTCAGGACCTCACCATCGATGCGCTGGTGCAACGTGCGCATGCCCCCGAGGTGCAGGAGATCATCCTGGCGCTCAATGCGACGGTCGATGGCCAGACCACCGCGCATTACATCACCGACCTCCTGCAAGAGGCGAACGTCAAGGTTACGCGGCTGGCACATGGCGTGCCGGTCGGCGGCGAGCTCGACTATCTCGACGAAGGCACGCTCTCGGCCGCGATGCGGCAGCGGACCTTGTTCTAAGCACAGACGAAAGTGGAATGATGACGAAACGCGGATTCGGCAAACGGCTGGCTTTGGGCGCGATTCTGATAGCGCTCACGGCCCCCTCCGTGCTGGCGCAGCAGGGCGAGGCGGCGCAGAAGGCGGGCAGGCCGCTCAATGCCGGTGACGTGCTGTCGGGTGAACTGAACGCGCTGATGCTCAAGGGCGCCAAGCCGGGTCAGCCTTCGGCTGCCTATCAGATCACGAGCGAGCCGCGCCGCCTGCCGCCGCCGAGCGGCCTCTGCAATCTGGAGACCGGCCCGGAGACGTTCCAGCTCGTCACCGCGAGCCCCGCGCAGGCCTCGCAGCTCAAGGGCCTGCTCGGCAAGCAGGTCGCGGTCAAGGTCGACGAGATCGCCTGCGCCCAGGATGCGGGGCAAATCAGCGAGGCGGTGGTGACCAAGTGGAGCTTGGTGAAGCGGTGATCGTCGGCTACCCTTGCATATGATAGCACCGCGATTTCCAGCGGGGTGGGGGCACCAGTGAGAGCTGCCATCGCTTTTGTCATTGCCACGGTCCTGATGACAGCTGCCGCAGCGTCCGAGGACCTTGGTCGGGACGATCTCGGTTATCCCGACGTCGCGGCTGCGATGGCGGGCCTGCGCGCTAAACCGGGCGTCAGGAGCTCGAGCCAATCCGGCTGGATCGTTTTCGAGGACAGCGCCGCGCAGTCCGTCTGGTCCTTTCCGCCGTCGAATCATGCGGCCTATCCCACCGCGATTCGCCGCCGGATCGTGCAGCAAGGCAACGACATCTTCGTCAAGATGGACGTGCGCTGCGAGGCTGCCAAGCCAGCCTGTGACGCCGTCGTAGCAGAGTTCGCGCGTCTCAATGGCCAGGTGCGCCAGAACCTCGCGCGTTAGCTCAGACCCGCGTCTGAAGGCCATCGAAATGTCCGCGCCGCTGCAGCCAGGCGAGCAGCACGAGGCTCGGGATCGCGACCAGCACGCAGATCACGAAGAACAGCGGCCAGCCGGTCGCCTTCGCAACGTAGCCCGCGCCCGATGACAGATAGGTACGCCCGACCGCGGCGAGCGCGGTGAGCAGCGCATATTGGGTCGCGGTGTGCAGTGGATTCTGGCACAGCGCCGAGAGATAGGCGACGAAGATCACGGTACCGATCGCGCTGGTGAAGTTTTCCGCCGAGATCGCCAGCGCCAGCGCCCATTGATTGACACCGACCACCGCCAGCCAGGAGAACGACAGGTTGGCGAGCGCCTGCACCACGCCGCCGATCCAGAGGCTCGTCGCCAGCGAGTAGCGGCGCGCGAGGAAACCACCGGCAAAGCCGCCGGCGAGCGTCGCGGCGAGGCCGACGCCCTTCACGATCGCGGCGTAGTCGACCTTGCTGAAGCCGAGATCGATCACGAACGGCGCGGTCATCGTCCCGGAGAAGGCGTCGGTGAACTTGAACAGCACGACGAAAGCGAGCGCCGCGAGCGCGTCGCGCCGGCCGAGAAACTCCAAGAAGGCGCCGGCGGCCGCCTGCATCACGCGGGTGAGGGCGGTGTCGGCCCCCATCGCGGCTTCCGCCCGCTGCGATTGCGCCGGCTCGGTCGCGGCGAGAGCCGTGATCGTGCCGATCAAGACCAGACCGGCCATCACGACATAGCCCCACATCCAGGACGACGGCCGCGACAGTCCGCTGGTTTCGAACGCACTGACCACCACCAGCGCGCCGGCGGTCGAGACCAGCATGCCGATGCGGTAGGCGGCGACATAGGCGGCCATGCCCGCGGCCTGCTCGCTCTCCGGCAGGCTCTCGACGCGGAACGCATCGACCACGATGTCCTGCGTCGACGACATCGCCGCCACCAGCAGCGCGGCCAGCGCCACCATGAACGGCGCGCGGGCCGGGTCGGTGAGCGCCAGCAGCAGAATGGCGCCGATCAGCAGCAGCTGTGCGAACACCAGCCAGCCGCGCCGCCGTCCGAACGCGCGCGTCAGCAGCGGCACATGCAGCGCATCGACCAGCGGCGCCCACAGGAATTTCAGCGTGTAAGGAGTCCCGACGAGGGCGAACAGCCCGATCGTGCCGAGGTCGACGCCGAGCTCGCGCATCCAGATCTGCAAGGTGGAGCCGGACAAGGCCAGCGGCAGACCGGAGGAGAAGCCGAGGAACAGCACCACGAGCACGCGCGGCTGCAGGTAGACGGCCACGCTCTCGCGCCAGGTGGGGGCGGGCTTGGCGTCGAGCTTCGGAGCGGCGATGTCGGAGGCGGCGTCAGGTGCGGTCATGGCGGGGTGGTAGCAGATTTGCCGGGCCTTCGCGACGCCACCATCACTCCCCCGCCTGCACGCGCCCCGTCAGCGGAAAAAGGTCCGGCGTCGTGCCGGCAGCCGGCGCGATGCGCGGCGACTCCATCGGCGCATCCTGTTTGCTGAAATCGAGTTCCTCGATCCGCGCGGCACGCTTCTCGATCTTGTCGGCGGAGATCAGGATCTGGCGGATGTCCTCGCCGACGTCGCCAAAATGCTTCTGCAGCTTGAGCACGCGCTCGCGCAGGCGGCCGAGATCGTCGCCGAGATGGATCACCTCGTTGCGGATCTGGTCGGCGGCGTCGCGGATGCGCGCGTCCTTCATGATCTGCTGCATGACCTGGATCGCGAGCATCAGCAGCGATGGCGACACCAGCACGATTCGGGCGCGATAGGCCTTCTGGATCACGTCGTCGAAGCCGTCATGGATCTCGGCATAGACCGATTCCGACGGCACGAACATCAGCGCGGTGTCCTGGGTCTCGCCCACGACCAGATATTTCTCGGCGATGTCGTTGACGTGGCGCAGCACGTCCGTGCGCAGCCGCTGCGCGGCGGAGCGCTTCTCCTCTTCGGTCGCCGCGTCGTGCAGCGCGGTCACCGCCTCCAACGGAAATTTCGCGTCGATGCACAGTGGTCGCGTATCCGGCAGGAACACGACGCAGTCGGGCCGCTTGCCGCCGGCGAGCGTGTACTGAAAGGCGTAGCTGCCCTTCGGCAGCCCGTCCTGCACGATCGCCTCCATGCGCGCCTGGCCGAACGCGCCGCGCGACTGCTTGTTGGCGAGCACATCGCGCAGGGTCGTCACCTGCGTCGTCAGCTCGCTGAGGTCGCGATGGGCATTGTCGATGATGCCGAGCCGCTCGTGCAGCACGCGCAAGGAATCCATAGTGTGGCGCGTGCTCTGCTCCATCGACTGGCCGACGCGATGGGTGACGGCATCGAGCCGCTCGTTGACGCTGCGGGCAAGGTCCACCTGGCGGCCGGCGAGAAGCTGCGCCATCGCGTCGACGCGGCCGGAGGCCTCGCTCTGGACCCGAATCATCTCGCCGAACCGGTGTTCGAGATCGTCTGCGCGCATTGCCTGCTGGGCCGCGAGTTCAACACTGCGCCGCCCGGAGCGGGCCACCGCAAGGCCGATCATCACGAGCAGCAGCAGCACCAGCGCGCCGAAGCCGATCAGCGCATCGCTGGCACGGACCGGGAGGTCGCCGATCATGATGACGACAGGATTGAGGGACTGGCTGGCGGTCATCGCCCCCGTCTATCCGATTCGCTGGATCTCGCGAACGAAGAGAGAACGTTTATGGTTAAGGCCTGGTTAAGAAGCATGGTTAACGAACCGTTGAAATTCATGGTTAGCGACGTCTTAACCGGGCGCCCTTACATTGACCGCGCCTGTTCCGCGGCTTAAATCGCGCGCCATGTCCTTAAGAGAAATCATCATCCTGCCGGACCGGCAGCTCCGGCTGGTGTCCAAGCCTGTCGAGAAGGTCACGCCGGAGATCCGGCAGCTGGTCGACGACATGTTCCAGACCATGTACGACGCGCCCGGCATCGGGCTCGCCGCGATCCAGGTCGCGCAGCCGCTGCGCGTCATCACCATGGATCTGGCCAAGCCGGATGCGGGCGGCGAGACCAAGCGCGAGCCGCGGGTCTTCATCAATCCCGAGATCCTCGCACGATCCGACGAGCTGTCGGTCTACGAGGAAGGCTGCCTGTCGATCCCCGAATATTACGAGGAGGTCGAGCGGCCGGCGCGCGTCCGCGTGCGCTTCACCGACATCGACGGCGTGGTCCGCGAGGAGGATGCCGAGGGCCTCTACGCCACCTGCATCCAGCACGAGATCGACCATCTCAACGGCGTGCTGTTCATCGACTATCTGTCGAAGCTGAAACGCGACCGCGTGATGAAGAAGTTCACCAAGGCCGCCAAGCGCGCGGGCGAGTAACGATCAACTCTCTCCTCCGTCATGCCCGGGCCTCGACCCGGGCATCCACGCCCCGCTGCTCGTGCCGGCGTTGCGACGTGGATGGCCGGGACAAGCCCGGCCATGACGGACGGGATGACGCTTTGAGGGCTATACGCCAAGATGCCGCTTCGCCTGATCTTCATGGGCACGCCCGACTTCGCTGTGCCGACCTTGCTCGCGCTCGCCGGCCACGGCCACGAGATCGCTGCGGTGTATACGCGCGCGCCGAAGCCCGGCGGCCGGCGTGGCTTGGCGCTGGTGCCGACGCCGATCGAGACCGAGGCGCGGCGGCTCGGCATTCCCGTGTTCACGCCGAGGACGCTGAAGACCGAGGAGGCGCTGGCCGAGTTCCGGTCACATCAGGCCGACGCCGCCGTCGTGGTTGCCTACGGGATGATTCTGCCGCAGGCGATTCTCGATGCGCCCCGGCTCGGCTGCTACAATCTCCATGCTTCGCTGTTGCCGCGCTGGCGCGGTGCGGCGCCGATCAACCGCGCCATCATGGCCGGCGATGCCGAGAGCGGCGTGATGGTGATGAAGATGGACGTCGGCCTCGACACCGGCGACGTTGCGATGGCCGAGCGCCTCGCCATCACCGACGCGATGACGGCGTCCGACCTGCATGACCGGCTGGCGCCGATCGGCGCCGGCCTCATGGTGCGCGCGATGGCAGCCCTTGAGCACGGCGGCCTGACCTTGACGAAGCAGGCCGAGGACGGCGTCACCTATGCGGCCAAGATCGAGAAGGCGGAGGCGCGGATCGACTGGACCAGGCCGGCTCACGCGGTGCTGCGCCACGTTCACGGCCTGTCGCCATTCCCGGGGGCGTGGAGCGAGGTGACCTTGGACGGCGAGGCGGTGCGGCTGAAGATCCTGCGCTGTGAGCAGGTGGCCGGCGCGGGCGAGCCTGGCGCCGTGTTGGATGAGCAGCTCACCATCGCCTGCGGCGACGACGCCATCCGGATCATCGAGCTGCAGCGCGCCGGCAAGGCGCCGATGAAGGCGGCTGATTTCCTGCGCGGGACGCCGTTGAAGCGCGGCGCTCGCTTTTCGTAACCCTGTCATCCCCCGTGAAAGCGGGGTATCCCATACGCTGAGACGATCATTGTTGAACGGTGACGTTGGCGATTACCGGATCGCCCGCCTGCGCGGGCGATGACACCCTCGAGTCAGATGCCCCGCTACAAGCTCACCATCGAATATGACGGCGCGCCGTTCTGCGGCTGGCAGCTGCAGGAGACCTTGCCGTCGGTGCAGGGTGCGCTGGAGGCGGCGGTGCAGGCGACCTGTGGCGTACCGACCCGCGTGCATGGCTCCGGGCGCACCGATGCCGGCGTCCACGCTACCGGGCAGGTGGCGCATTGCGACATTGAAAAGGACTTCCGCCCCGACAAATTGCGAGATGCGCTCAACGCGCATCTGCGACCCAACCCGGTCGCGGTGCTCGACGCCGAGATCGTGCCCGCCAGCTTCGAGGCGCGGTTCTCCGCCCGCAAGCGGCATTATCGCTATCGCATCGTCAACCGCCGCTCCAACCTCGCGCTCGAGGTCGGCCGCGTCTGGCGCGTGCCGCAGCGGCTGGATTCCGAGGCGATGCATGCGGCGGCCCAGCGCCTGATCGGCAAGCACGATTTCACCACCTTCCGCGACACCGACTGTCAGGCGAAATCGCCGCAGAAGACGCTCGATCAGCTCGATGTCGTCAGAGATGGCGACGCGGTGACGATCCTCACCTCGGCGCGTTCCTACCTGCACAGCCAGGTCCGCTCGATGGTCGGCTCGCTGGTGTGGGTCGGGCAGGGCCGCTGGAGTGCCGATGACCTGGCTGCGGCCCTCGCTGCGCGCAACCGTGCCGCCTGCGGCGTCGTCGCGCCGCCCGATGGGCTCTATCTGGTCAGAATAGACTACTGATCGGCGGACGGCATCGATCGCCCGCAACTCATCCGTGAGGTGCTGCAACTTACTCTCGCACCATCTAAATGCACCTCGCTTAACTTATAATTGAATGGTGGGCGGTATTTTTTGGCTTCCGTGGTCCGCACCTCAGTGAAGTCATCATGCGCATTCGCCAAGTCTTCCTGCTTTCGCTCATGCTCGGGGCCGCGATCGGCCTCATCGCGACTGTGCTGTTCGCCTGGCAGCAATTGGCTTCGCTTCAGACGGCGCGTGCGGTGTCCGCCGACACGCAACTGCTCGGCGCAATGGTGCGCCTCCCGGAAAAGTTGAACCTGGAGCGCGCCTGGATCAATCCGCGACTGGCGTCGGCCAATGTCGCCACCCCGGATGAGCTTGCAGCGCTGCAGACCTACACGCGCGGCTCGGATGAGGCGTTGGCGAAGGCCCGCAGCCTGGCGCAGCTGCGCGATGACCTCGCAGCACTCGATACGATCGAGCAGCGGCTGCGTTCGCTGCGGTCTGTGGCGCTCGACGCCGTCGTGCAGCCGAAGCAGATGCGGCCTGAAACCGTGGTCCGCGACTACGTACCGCAGATGTTCACGATTCAGGAATCCGCCGGCGCCCACATCGAGGTGATCCGCCGCCGTCTGACCGCGGCCAATCCTGCGGTGGGTCAGGCCGCCCGCCTCGCCGTGCTGGGCTGGGACCTGCGCGATTGGGCCGGCCGGGCCACGACGACGCTGGTGCGCTACATCGCGACCCGTCAGCCGATGACGGGCGAACCGGCCGAGACGCTCGCGACGTTCAAGGGACGGCTCGACCGGATCTGGTCGGCGGCGAAGGGCGCGGCCGCCGAGATCGACCAGAAGCCGATCTATGCGGCCCTCGCCGATGTCGAGAACGGCTATTGGGCGCGCGGCGGTGAACTCTATACGTCGCAGGTGGTGCCGAACCGCGGCAAGGTTCTCGATCTCGATCCCGATCAGTTCCTGCGCACGATCTTTCCGACCCTCGATACGATCCAGCCGCTGCGCGACGCGGCGGTCACCGAGGCGTTGCGCCAGAGCGAGGTTGCGATCACCGAGTCGAAGCTCCGCTTCGTGCTGGCGATGGTGCTGCTGGTCGTCAACGCGGTCGCGGCCGCGCTTGGCACGTGGTACTTCAACGCTCGTGTAATCAGGCCTCTCTCCAACCTGACCGTCCTCATTCGTCGCATCGCCGACGGTGCGCGCGACGTGGATGTCGCCTATCGCGACCGCACCGACGAGATCGGAACGCTCGCCAACGCGATCGGCGTGCTGAAGGACAAGTCGGCCGACGCGGACCGGCTGGCGCTCGAGGGCGCCGAGACCGAGGCGCGGCGTGAAGCGCGCCGGCAGAAGATCGAGGCTTTGACCGGCCGTTTCGGCGAACTCATCGACACCTTGTGCGGCCGGCTCAGCGATGCCGCGAGCGGACTCAAGCACTCCGCCGAGGCGCTCGACGGCTCGGCCAATGCCACCGCGGCGCGGGCGACGGCCGTGGCCCAGGCGGCTGCAAATGCGACCTCCGGCGTCAACACCGTCGCGGCAGCCTCCGAGGAACTCGACACGTCGATGAAGGAGATCACCCGGCAGATCGCGGAAGCCGCCTCGGAATCCTCCAACGCCACCGCGCAGGCGCTCGACACCACCGACAAGGTCCGCACGCTCGCCGGAAGCGCAACCCGCATCGGCGACGTCGTCCAGCTCATCCGCGCGATCGCCTCGCAGACCAACCTGCTCGCGCTCAACGCGACGATCGAATCGGCGCGTGCCGGCGAGGCCGGCAAGGGCTTCGCGGTGGTCGCCGCCGAGGTGAAGAACCTGGCGTCGCAGACCAGCAAGGCCACCGAGGAAATCGAAAGCCAGATCGCCGCGATCCAGAGCGAGACCGGCAGCACTGTGGCTGCGATCGAAAAGATTGCCGCCGTCGTCAACAGCATCAGCGGGGTCACCAGCTCGGTGGCGGCCGCGGTCAGCCAGCAGAGCGCCACGACACGGGAGATGGCGCGCAGCGTGCAGCAGACCGCCACCGGCACCCGCGACGTCTCCTCGTCGATCTCGCTGGTCAGCGCGGCCGCCGACGACACCCGCGGCTCGGCGCGCTCGCTGCTCGATTCGGCCGCGAGCCTCGCCGGCCAGGCCACCGACCTGCGCCGCGAGGTGGACAGCTTCCTGGCTGAGGTGAAGGCCGCCTGATCCGGAGCGAGGGATTGGCCTCGCTGGGCTGCCTGCGCTCGGGCGAGTGATGTCCTGCCGCATGCCGGCAGGCAGAGCCGCCGCGATGCTACTCCGACTTCCAAAGGCGGATGGTGGCGATCGAGGCCTGCGTATATCCGGCAGGCTTCGTGTCGCCGCCAAAGGCGGCCTGGCTCGTCAGCGTATTCGTGGTCAGGAGCCCGCCGACATAGGGCGCGGGCAATCCGCTTAGAACGAGCTGACAGCGGACGGAAAACAGGCCGGCTTCCGGAAAATCGGTCCTGATCGCGACGCATTCGCCGGATCCGCGGAACGACAGCGAGCCCAAGCTGATCTCGGCGTAGAAATTCTGGGACGCGCGTTCATCCGTCGGCCCGAAGCACCCGCGCAGTTCGCCGACGCGAGCGGCCCGGGTCTGGACAACACGGCCATCCTCGGGCTGCAGCACGACGCTCCAGAACGAGAACAGGCGCTCGGCGTCGGTTGCGAACGGCGCGAACCCCGTTTTGGCGGAGGAGCACCAGCCGTCGATGCCGGCATGCGGCTCCCTGATGCTGCGCAGAACGTAGATGTCTTCCCGCGCGCCTTGCGGCTGGGCTGCAGCGGGTCCGGACATCGCCACGCCCAACAGCGCACGGAGGACGACGCAGACGACGGCCGGCATTGCAATGGGTCGGCCATGAGAACGACGCGTGTCTTCTGCTGTTGGTTTCACGGCGCTATATTCACATGCCTCGATCGTTGAACGTCAGCGTCATCGTTGGCAGCCAGCCGATCCCATGCGCATGCAGGCTATGGATATAGAGGCGGTCGGCGGTCTCGGTCGCTCCCGTGGCTTCGGGATAGGCGGCGCTCGGATCCTGCAGATCGGCGGTGATGCGGCCGTCCTCGTCGATGGCGAAGACATGTCCATAGGATTCACCGAGCGGCAGGAGCGAGCGCGGCAGTCTCAGCAGCATTTTTCTCAGGAACGGTTTCTCGGCGAGCGAATCGGCCGCCGGATTGCGTGGCTTGAACAGCCCGACCCAGATGCGGCCGTCGCGGCCGCGCATCAGGTTGTCGGGATAGCCCGGCAGATTGTCGAGCAGCACCCTCGCCTGCGGCGAGCCGGTCTGGACGTCGAGATTGTCTGCCCGAGCATCGATCTTCCAGAGGCGATAACGGCCGGTCTCGTTCACGAACAGCGAGCGCGCGTCGGACGACAAGGCGATGCCGTTGGCGAACGACAGACCGTGGACCACGATGCGCGTCCGCGCCGTCGCCGGATCATAGGCGAGCACGCGGCCGGTCGCCGACTGCTCCATGATGTCGAGCACGCTTGCTTGATAGGTGCCGCCCCACCGCGCGGGCGAGAAGCGGGTGGACGCATCGGTGAAATAGATCGTGCCGTCGGCCGCCACGACGACGGCGTCGGCGTAGCCGATCGGATTGGTGGGGCTGACGCGATCGGTCAGAACGGTCACGCGCCGATCGGGAGCAATCGCCAGCAGCCCCTTGACGGCGTCCGCGGCGATCATCCGTCCCTGCGCGTCGAAGTCGAAACCGAGCACGCGCCCGCCGGTGTTGACGAAAACCTCGCGCTTGGTGCCGTCCGGCTCCATCCGGATCAGGTTGCCGCTCGTCACCGCGGCATAGAGCTTGCCGTCCGGTCCGATGGCGATGTGCTCCGGGCCGACCTCGTCGCCGAGGTCGATCATGCGAAGGCCTGACAGGCGCGTGTTCGGCGCGAAGGCGCCCGTGAGGCCGGGGGCGGTCGGGGCCGGCCACGACACCGGCGCTGCAGGAACCGGCCAGAGACAGAGATAGGCAACGGTGCCAGCGAGCACGAATGCCGCGATCCCTAGGATGGTGCGGAGGTTCGGCAGGCGTACGCGCATGCATGTCGCTCGTTGTTCGACGGCGCCTCGACGACGACTGATCGCTGGCACGGGCGCGGTGCGAACCAGGCTACCAGCCTCCAGCGGTCCGGATCTTTCAGATTCTTGCTGTTCTCACATCCTGCGGCCGCGCCCGCTATGACGCCAGGATGCGCCGGTATTCACCCGGCGTCACCCCGACATTGCGTTGAAACATGGTCGTGAGATGCGCCTGACTGCAGAAGCCGCAGCCGGCCGCGACCTGCGCGAGGTTGGTCGCGCCACGATCGAGCATGTGCCGTGCACGGTGAACGCGGCGCGCAAGCACATAGGCGTGCGGGCTCACGCCGACCGTTTCCTTGAAGCGCCGGGCGAAGTGATAGATGCTCATCGCCGCGACGCCGGCCAGCGATGCCAGATCGAGGTCACGATCGATGTTCGCCTCGATGTAGTCGATCACTCGTGCGACGCCCCGGGCCGGGATCTTCCCGTGCGATGTTCGGACATGGCGGCGAGCATGGCTCGAGAAGCGCCGGACGAGAATCTCGGAGAGCAGCAGCGCCCAACTGTCCAGAATGAGCCGTGTCGGCTCGATGCGGGAAAGGCCGTCCTGAATCCGACGTGCCGCCGCGCAGAGCCTGTCGTCCGTGACCGACGAGGGCGTTTGGAGGTGCGCGTGTGCAAGCTCTCGATCGAACAGGCTCTCGCAGACGGCGCCGGCGAGACTGAACGGCACGTAGAGATGCACGAAGCTCACCGGATTTTCGAACCGCCAATGCGCGCCTTCAAAAGGCTGCATCGCAATCGCGCCGACGTCGGTCGGCGCAGCCTCCCGGTTGCGCCAGACGCGTCCGCCGCCCGTGTTCAGCGCGATGCTGATGAAGGAGGGATCGCCGATCTGAGGCGTTTCTTCGATCGTGCAGTCCCAGAACGTGGCCTTGAGCGTGGTCGTCGCGTCCAGTCCGATCGTCCGTGTCGGTGCGATGACATCGCTTTCGAGGTAGCGCGGCGTGGTGTCGCTCGCCACCGCCTCGCAGAATGCGAGGCCCTGCATGTTGCCTGTCTGCAGATCGAAAGCATCCGAGCTCGCATGTTTCGGCATGGGGCGGCCACACTCTGACGTCCAGATCCGAGATGGATGTCAGATCCGACATGCACCCCGCCAAACCGGCCAAGAGCGGATGTCTCGCCGTCGCGGCTCCCCAACTCTCCTCAAAGGCGGGCTTGCAACGACAGACTTGACCTCTTGGCAGCGCTTGAACCTGCCGCTGAGTTTAGGCCCCGTCCGCAGCGATTCAAGTTGCGCGGTTGTCGCATGAGCAGTTTCGTCGACCTGTTGCGGGCCTTCATGCCGCGCCTTCCGGGCACCGGCACAATGTCAGGTGGTTTCGGGCTTGCGAGCGCCGGGACCCAGGACGAAGAACCAATGCGACAGCAGGCCGACGCCCCAGCCCAGCAGCGCCCACAGAACCCAATATGGCGCGCCGGTCAGAAGATTGATCATTGCGAGCAGGACGATGCTCGGGATGAAGACGATCGTATGAATGCGGAAGCCCAGCTTCTTCTGCGCGGCGGTCGCCTGTCTCATGATGATGATCTCCCAAACTCGATGAGTTTGCGATGGGATTGACGACGCCTCGAACATGCGGCGGCCTTGGCCGATAGTGTCGAAAGGCCGCGCGGACCGAAAGCCGGGCGAGGAAAAAAGCAAGATTCTGAAAAGACGGCGGATGCGACGACGCGCTGCCCGCGCTCCGCCGCCTGCGGTTGCGCGCCATGAGGCGCGACATGGCAACGCGATGAGTTAACCGCCCGATTTGGCCGCGCCGGATGGCGCTGCTGCTGGAGATGAGAATGGCGCCGAGCGTCGCTCGGTCTAGGCGAAGTATCTGTCGAGAATGCCGCGATAGATCTTAGTCAGGGTCGCAATGTCCGCGACCGAGGCGCGCTCGTCGATCTGGTGCATGGTCTGGCCGACCAGGCCGAATTCGATCACCGGGCAATAGCTCGAAATGAAGCGTGCATCCGAGGTGCCGCCGGTGGTGGAGAGTTCGGGCTTGCGCCCTGTGACGCTCTCGATCGCGGCGACCGCGAGGTCGGTGAACGCGCCCGGCTTGGTCAGGAAGACGTTGGAGTTCGACGGCAGCCAGTCAATGCGGGCGCGGATGCGGTTGCCGCAGGCCTTCGCCAGCCTCTCCTCGACCAGCGCGCGCAGCGACTCCTGGGTGTGGCAGTCATTGTAGCGGATGTTGAACTTCGCGCGCGCCAGGCCTGGGATCACATTGCCGGCGGTGTTGCCGACATCGACCGTGGTGAATTCGAGATTGGACGGCTGGAACTGCGCGCTGCCGTGATCGAGCGGCTCGTCCGACAACGCGACGATCAGGCGCGAGATGTCCGGCACCGGGTTGGAGGCGCGGTGCGGGTAGGCGACGTGGCCCTGCTTGCCCTCGACCACCAGCGTGCCGGACTGGGAGCCGCGGCGGCCGATCTTGATGCAGTCGCCCATGACCTCCTGATTGGACGGCTCGCCGAGCACGCAATGGTCGAAGCGCTCGCCGCGTTCGGTCGCCCATTTCAACAGCTTGACCGTGCCGTTGATCGAGACGTCCTCCTCGTCGCCGGTGATCAGGAAAGAGATCGAGCCCATGCCGTCCGTGCGGGGCTTGCCGTCGTTGCCACGCAGATACTCGATCACGGCCGCAACGCTGCAGGCGATGCCGCCCTTCATGTCGACCGCGCCGCGGCCATGGATGTAGCCGTCCTTCACCTCGCCGGAGAACGCGCCGACGCTCCAGGCCGTTTCATCGCCGGGCGGCACCACGTCGGTGTGGCCGGCGAAGGTGATGTGCGGCCCCTCGGTGCCGATGCGGGCGTAGAGGTTGTCGATATCGGCGGCGCCTGCTTCCGAGAAGGTCACGCGATGGGTCTCGAAGCCCGCCTGTTTCAGCAGGGCTTCGAGCACGCCGAGCGCTCCGGCGTCGGCGGGGGTCACGGAAGGACAGCGGATCAGGTCGCGGGTGATGGCTAGGGCATCGGTCATGCCTTTCGCTTAACACGCTATTTTGCCGGCGGGCTAGTGCAGCCGATTGCCGCTTCCCCAAGCGGCGGGCTTGCGACGTGCGGGGTGAACTCCAGCTCCTTGTGCTGGTCCCAGGCGGCCGGCGACGTCGTCGGCCGGCCGGAGCATTCGCTCGGTCGGAGCTCCGGCAACGGGTCGGGCCCGAAGCGATTGTCCGAGGGACTGCCGGCCAGACAGTACAATTCGACGAACCCCCACAGCGAGAGCAGGGTCGCGGCGCCGCCGACGATCATTGGCAGGGTCGTGCCGGGCATGCGGTCCGCGTACTGGTCGACCAATCCGGGAACGGCGAAGAATGCCACCATCCACCAGCCACTCTTGTCGCGGTCGTGCAGCCGCTTGACGATTCCGGCGGCAAACACCCAGGCGAACAAGCAGGTCAGGATGCCGTGGACGGCCGCTGGCACGATATCGGCACGCGTCAGGCTGCGATAGGTGTCGGGGTCGAGGACCGCGAAGATGTCGGTCAGATCGAAGCCGACGGCCGCCGGGCCGCCCAGCAGCTTGCGAATACCCCCGAACAGCATGCCGGCAAAGGCCATCCAGCACAGGATCACCAGCAGCGACAGCCAGAGCTTGGCGCGGTTGATGCGGCCGTGGAAGCGGAACAGAAACCAGGTCCAGTCCATGGACGTCCTCCGGACCGGTGGCTTGGCCGGTCCGGAGATTCGTTGCCGCGGCAGCCGCCGCGGTTCAATCAGTCGCGCAGCAGCTCGTTGATCGAGGTCTTGGAGCGGGTCCGCTCGTCGACGCGCTTGACGATGACCGCACAGGCGGTCGAAGGGCCGATCTGGCCGTTCTTCATCGGCTTGCCCGGCAGCGCGCCCGGCACGACCACGGAATACTCCGGCACCTCGCCGATGAAGGTCTCGCCGGTCTCGCGATCGACGATCTTGGTCGAGGCGCTCAGGAACACGCCCATCGCCAGCACCGCGCCCTTGCGCACGACCACACCCTCGGCAACCTCCGACCGGGCGCCGATGAAGCAATCATCCTCGATGATCACGGGGCCCGCCTGAAGCGGCTCCAGCACGCCGCCGATGCCGACGCCGCCGGAGATGTGCACGCGCTTGCCGATCTGGGCGCAGGAGCCGACCGTCGACCAGGTGTCGACCATGGTCGCCTCGTCGACAAAGGCGCCGAGATTGACGAAGGACGGCATCAGCACGACGTTCCGGGCGATGAAGGCCGAGCGGCGCACGATCGCGCCGGGCACGGCGCGGAAGCCAGCCTCGCGAAAGCGGTTCTCGCCCCAGCCCTCGAACTTCGACGGCACCTTGTCCCACCATGACGCCTGGCCGGGACCGCCGGGGATCACGCTCATGTCGTTGAGGCGGAACGACAACAGCACGGCCTTCTTCAGCCACTGGTTGACGCTCCACTTGCCATCCGTGCCACGCTCGGCGACCCGCGCCTCGCCCTTGTCGAGCAGCTCCAGCGCGTTCTCGACAGCGTCGCGAACCTCGCCCTTGGTCGTGGTCGAGATGCCGTCGCGGGCATCGAAGGCGCTGTTGATGGTGGATTCCAGGGCGGACAGGGACATCGGTCGATCCTCGCTTGGTCCCGGGGCATGGTCTCCCCGGGCAGTCTTTGACGGAGATTTCTGGCAGGGCGGCTTTTTCGGAATTTGAGCCGGGAGAGTCAAGGCACCCACAATGGGACGACAGTGGGTTCTAGGCGGCCACCAGCTTCTGCAGGAACCCCGTCAGGTCATCCGTGACATGATCGACATGCGGGTCGTCGCGGCCGGCCAGCTCCCAGTCCTCGCGGACCACCTCCTTGGTGCCGTCGGGCACCACCAGCACCGTGGTCATGCCGAGGTCGTGCGGCACGACGAGGTTGCGGGCGAGGTCCTCGAACATCGCCGACCGGGTCGGATCGACGGCGTGCAGCGCGAGGAATTTGTCATAGGTCTCGCGCGCCGGCTTCGGCGTCAGCTCGGCGGCGATGATGTCGAACACGCCGTGGAAATGACCGGCGATGCCGAGCCGCGCCAGCACCGCGTCGACATGGTCGACCGAGCCGTTGGTCAGGATCAGCTTGCGCCCGGGGAGCCTCTCGATCGCGGCGCCCATCGCCGGGTTCGGCTCCAGCGGCGAATGGTCGATCTTGTGCACGTAGGCGAGGAAGTCGTCGGCATGCACGCCATGCTCGGTCATCATGCCGCGCATGGTGGTGCCGTAGCGCCGGTAGTAGTCCTTCTGGATCAGGCGGGCCTGCGCCGCGTCGACCTTGAGCCAGTTCGAGACGAACTCACCGATGCGCGCATCGACCTGCTGCCACAGATTGACGTGGTGCGGATACAGCGTGTTGTCGAGATCGAACACCCAGGTGTCGACGTGGGCGAAGCTGCGGGGGGATTTTGTCATCTCTGCCTCGGTCGGTCTCGCCCGGACAGGGCGGCAAATTCGGCTGTCGTCCCGGCGAACGCCGGGACCCATACCGCGTGATACGTCTTGGGGCAGGATGGTTGATGTCGGTGCCCAACACCACGGCCGGTGGTTATGGATCCCCGCGTTCGCGGGTATGACGGCTGAGGGCGTTGCCGCATCCGGGCCATCACTGATGTAACCATCACGGCAGCGCAAACCGCAGCGTCTTGCCGCCGCGGGTGATGTCGACGGCGGTGAAGCCGGTCGCAGTGAAGCCGCGGCTCGGGCAGTCGCCCTGTTCTGACGTTTCGAACTTGTTCTCGCGGGTGCAGAGCTGCACCAGGCCGCCCCAGTTCAGCGGCTTGTCCCTGAGCTTGATGGTGCGGTTGTCGGCATCGACGGCCTCGGCGAAGCTGTAGACCTTCTTCGGCTGTCCCGTGATGTCGGGATGCAGGCATTTGCCGGCGTCGATGCGGTACCAGCCGCGGCTGACCACGGTGCGGCCGTCGTCGGTCGCCACCGCCGCCATCACCTTGTGCGGGGTGTCGTTGCACCAGGTCAGCCCGGTCGGCGACGGCGTCTGCACGGCGTCCACCATGGTCGCGAAAAAGCTCGGCTGCGGCACGACGTCGGAGGACAGCCCGCGGCTCTTCAGGAACGCGGCGAGCGCGGCCTGCGTCTTCGGTCCGTCGACGCCGTCGATCGGCGAAACGTCATAGCCGGCGATGCCGAGCAGCCGCTGGATGCCGGCGAGCCGCGCCTGCTCGTCGTCATATTCGGCGCTCTCGGCGAGATAGGCGATCAGGGTGCCGTCATCAGCCTTGGTCGGCGTCACCTGGGTGAATGCCGCCGGCGTCTGCCCGGTGCGGCATTGCCGGGCCGCGGCGATGACGAAATTGTCGGCCGCCACGCACAGCTGATCGTTGCCGTTGCCGGCGATCGGCGAGGCGCCGTAGAGGCTCAGCGCACGCGCATGCAGCAGGATGCGGTCTGCCGTCATCGTCCCCTGCAACACCACGCGGCAGCTTGCCGGATCGAGCCGGAACCAGCCGCGTGTCGCGCTCGCCGCCTTCTCGTCGATGCCGATCGCGGCCTCCACCACATAGCTCATGCGGTTGCAGAGCTTGAGGTCGGCGCGGGCGGGGGTGGTGAAGCTGAGAAGAGGAAGGAGGATGGTGGCGAGGGCGAGGTACCAGCGAGCCGAGAGGCGCATCGGAGGCCCGTTCATCCCCACCTCGTCATGTCCGGGCTTGACCCGGGCATCCACGCTTCTCTCTCCGACTTCACGGTACGACGTGGATGGCCGGGCCTTCGCCGCGCCGAAGCGGGTTCGGCCGCGCAGGCGGGACGAGCCTGGCCATGACGGAGAGAGATGGTGGAAGCTGCTCACTTGTGGATCAGCGTGCCCGTGCCCTGGTTGGTGAACAGCTCGAGCAGCACCGCGTGCTCTACCTTGCCGTCCAGGATCACGACGCCCTGCACGCCCTGTTCGAGCGCGTAGATGCAGGTTTCGACCTTCGGGATCATGCCGCCGGAAATGGTGCCGTCGGCGATCAGCTTGCGCGCGTCCTTCACCGACAATTCCGGGATCAGCTTCTTCGACTTGTCGAGCACGCCGGGCACGTCGGTGAGCAGCAAGAGGCGCTTGGCCTTGAGCGCACCGGCGACCGCGCCGGCGAACGTGTCGGCATTGACGTTGAACGTCTGGCCCTCCTTCGACGTCGCGAGCGGCGCCAGCACCGGGATCAGCTCGTAGCCGATCAGCTGGTTGAGCAAGGTGAGGTCGACCTTGTCGGGCTCGCCGACGAAGCCGAGATCGACCACTTTCTCGATGTGGCTGTCCGGATCGACCATCGTGCGCGACGCCTTGACCGCGCGCACCATGTTGCCGTCCTTGCCGCACAGGCCGACGGCCTTGCCGCCGGCCTCGTTGATGTAGCCGACCAGCTGCTTGTTGATGGAGCCGGCCAGCACCATCTCGACGATCTCGATCGTCGCCGCATCGGTGATGCGGAGACCTGCGGCGAATTCGGAGACGATGCCGAGGCGCTTGAGCATGGTCGCGATCTGCGGCCCGCCGCCATGCACCACCACCGGGTTGATCGCGGTCTGTTCGAGCAGCACGATGTCGCGCGCGAACGCCTTTGCGGTGTCCTCGTCGCCCATGGCGTGGCCGCCATATTTGATGACGATGGTTTCGTCGTCATACTCCTGCATGTGCGGGAGCGCTTCGGACAGGATGCGGGCTTGATCGAGCGGGCTGATGGTGGTCGCGTCGGCCATGTCTGGGAGATCTCGGCTATCGGGGCGTCGCGCGCGGTTCTATCCGATTGCCGCCCGCGGCGCAAAGCGCCGGATCACGCCCGCCGTGGCCACAGCGCGCAAATTGCGAGCGCAATCCAGCTGGCGATCTGCAGGCTGCCGCCGATCGGCGCCGCGAATGGAAACAGCCGGTCGCCGGCGAACTGTCGCATCAGGAGGTCGCCGGCGAACAGGGCCGGGCCGAGCACGAAGCCGATTGCGGCGACCAGGCCGATGCGCCGATGAACGATCCCGCGCTCGGCGAGCGCGATCGTGCCGAGCAGGGCGCAGGCGTGAAACAGCAGCATGGTGGAGGCGGTGGCGAGCCGCGACGCGTCGGCGTCATGCGCGGCCTTGGCCGCCAGCGCGACGCCTGCGGCACCCATCAGGCCTGCCAGCGCCACCAGGATTCGCCACAGTCTCGTCATGCGCCGCGCTCCTCCAGAAGCCGGACCATCGCGGCGCGCAGCTCCGGCATGCCGGTGCCGGCGCGTGACGAGGTCGCCAGCACCTGCGGGAACGCCGCCGGATGCTTGGCCAGCGCGGCCTCGGTCTCGGCGATGCGGGTTGCGAGTTCGGCCGGCCGGATCTGGTCCGCCTTGGTCAGGACGAGCTGATAGCTGACGGCGGATCTGTCGAGGGTCTTGAAGATCTCCTGATCGACCTCCTTCAGCCCATGGCGGGCATCGATCAGAACATAGACGCGGGCGAGTGAGGCGCGTCCGAGCAGGAACTGGTGGATCAGCTCGGTCCAGGAGGCGACCTTGGTCTTGGCGGCGGCAGCATAGCCATAGCCGGGCATGTCGACCAGTCGCAGCGGCGTGGTCTCCGGCCCCTCGAAGAAGATCAGCTCCTGGGTGCGGCCCGGCGTGTGCGAGGTGCGCGCCAGCGCGTTCTGGCCCGTGAGCGCGTTGATCAGGCTGGACTTGCCGACATTGGAGCGGCCGGCAAAGGCGATCTCGATCTGGCCGGACATCGGCGGCAGGCTCGCGATCGACGGCGAGGCATGAGTGAAGCGCCACGACTGCGCGAACAGCTTGCGGCCCTTTTCGATCAGGCGCTCGTCGGTGTCGTGGCTGGTGGTGGTCATGGCAAGCCCTCGCTTTTCGTCATGCCCGGGCTCGACCCGCCTGCGGGGCCGAAGCCCCTCCGGCGCGGCGAAGGCCCGGGCATCCACGCCCATTGCGCGGGATATCAAAACGTGGATGGCCGGGACAAGCCCGGCCATCACGGTAGTAGGTGGTTCGTTGGTAGAGCGGCTCACGCCGCCTTTCTCGTCGTCACGCCGCTTTTTTCTTAAACGTGCCGCGGATGTTGTCGAACAGCTCCACCTTCACGCCATTGCGGCGCATGATGTAGCCCTGCTGCAGCACCGAGAGCGTGTTGTTCCAGGCCCAGTAGATCACGAGACCGGCCGGGAAGCCGGCGAGCATGAAGGTGAAGATCAGCGGCATCCAGTTGAAGATCATCGCCTGGGTCGGATCCGGCGGCGTCGGGTTCAGCTTCATCTGGAACCACATCGTGATGCCCATGATGATCGGCCAGATGCCGAGCGCGAGGTAGTGGCCGAACAGCGGCAGCTGCGTCGGGTCGACGGGGATCAGGCCGAACAGGTTGAACAGGTTCGTCGGATCCGGCGCCGATAGGTCCTTGATCCAGCCGTAGAACGGCGCGTGCCGCATCTCGATGGTGACGAACAGCACCTTGTAGAGCGAGAAGAACACCGGGATCTGCAGCACGACCGGAAGACAGCCGGCGACCGGGTTGATCTTCTCCTTCTTGTAGATCTCCATCATCTCCTGCTGCTGCTTCATCCGGTCGTCCGGATAGCGCTCCTTGAGCGCGGCGAGCTGCGGCTGGATCGCCTTCATCTTGGCCATCGAGGCGTAGGACTTGTTGGCGAGCGGGAAGAACAAGAGCTTCACCAGCACCGTCACCAGCAGGATCGAGACGCCGAAATTGCCGAAGAAGCGGAAGAAGAAGTCGAGCGCCAGGAACATCGGCTTGGTCAGGAAGTAGAACCAGCCCCAGTCGATCAGGAGATCGAAATGGTTCAGCCCGAGCTTCTGGTTGTAGCCGCCGAGCCCGCCGAGCGGGAAGTTGATGCCGACGACGCCGGCCTCCTTGGCGCCGGCGAACAGACGGGTGGAAACGGTGTTGGTGGCGCCGGGCGCAACGGTCTGGGCATCCTGCAGATAGTCGGTCTGGTAGCGGCGGACGTTGTCGACGAGGTTGGACTGGTAGCGTGCCTTCAGGTGGGCATCGCTGGCCGGCAGCAGCGCGGCGGCCCAGTATTTGTCGGTGATGCCCATCCAGGCGTCGGTGACGCTGAACTCGGCGTTCTTGTCGTCGTCGATCTTCTTGTAGGTGTATTCCTGCAGGCCCTTCTCGCCGAGATAGCCGATCAGGCCTTCGTGCAGGATGTAGTAGCCGGACACGTGCGGCGTGCCGTGGCGGGAAATCAGGCCGTAGGGATAGAGCGTCGCCGGCGTCGAGCCGGTGTTGGTGACCTCGTCCTTGATCGAGAACAGATAGTGGTCGTCGATCGAGATGGTGCGGCGGAAGGTGAGGCCCTGGCCGTTATCGTAGGTGAGCTTGACCGGCGTCGCGGATGTCAGGGCGTTGGAGCCGTCCTGCTGCCACACCGTGCTCGGGTCGGGCGCCTGGACCTTGGCGCCGGGCGAGCTGACCCAGCCGAACTCGGCATAATAGGGGGTGGCGGTGTTGGACGGCGAGAACAGCACGATCGCGGGCGAGGCCGGGTCGACCGTGTCGCGGTACTGGACCAGCGCGAGATCATCGATGCGCGCGCCCTTGAGCGCGATACTGCCGGTCAGGCGAGGCGTATCGATCTTGACGCGCGGCGAGGCCGCGATAGCGGCGTCGCGCGGCAGCACGGTGCCGGCGGCCGGCGTCACGCCGCCCGGCACGTTCGGGTTGCCGGTCGCGGCTGCGCCCGGCTGCGGCGTAGCGGCCGGCGCTGCGTCGGTCTGCGCAGCGGGCGCCTGCTTCTTGGCGAGCTCTGCCTGCATCGGAGCCCGCTGCCGCTCCTTCTCCATCTGCGGTCCGTTGTAGAAGACCTGCCACAGGATCAGCACGAGGCCGGACAGAATGACGGCGAGAATGGTGTTGCGATTGTCGGTCATCGTTTTCTTATCGTCTCGTCATTCAATCCGGTTGGCGGGATGCGCGTCCGGTGCGGGAGCGTTTCGTCTGTCCGCATCTGGTGACTTGCGCGGCTGCGGCTTGGCCTGCGGCCGGTCGAGGCGGCGGAGCGTCGCCTTGAGGTCGGCGAGCATGGTCGAGAAGTCGCGTGACAGGGCCTCCCGGCGACCGATCAGCACGTAGTCACTGTGCGGCCGCATCGACAGGGGATCGAGCCGCTTTACAAGCTCGCGCAACCGCCGACGGATGCGATTACGCTCCGTGGCGGTTCCATTCTTCTTGGTGACGGTAAAGCCGACCCGGATCGCACCTTGGTCCGGCCGTTCCCGGCGCTGGACCACGAAGGCAGGGCTGTTCGCCCGTTCGCCATCGGCAACAGCGAGGAAGTCCGCCCGCTGCCGCAGCCGATCCATGGTGGAAATCTCCGGGACAGACGCCCTGGCTTCAGGCGCTGAGGCGCTTGCGGCCCCGGGCGCGACGCGCGGCAAGAACCTTGCGGCCGCCGGTCGTTGCGAGACGGGCGCGGAAGCCGTGACGGCGCTTGCGCACCAGTTTGCTGGGTTGATAAGTCCGCTTCACGGTCGTTCTCCGCTCACGGGCAATTTGCCAGTTGACAATTTGCCGGCTTGAAATGTCGAGGATGTCCGGTGATGCTTCCTGGCCCAAAATGGACCGCTGACGGCCCTGAAATCGAGCCGTCCCCGGGCGAGCCGGGTCATCGCGGACGGTTGGCGCGGCTTATAAGGGAGCGTCCTGCCTTCGTCAATCGCGGCAAGGTCTGTGGCGGAAGGTCGCTTCCGCGGGCGCAGGGATCCGCGGCCATGCGGAGCGCCCGGTCGGGAACAGCGGGTCGCGTACGAGATGCCCGCGAGAATATCGGCCGCGCCAAGGGGTTATCATGAGTGAGTGTGCGGCTTCGGGTCCATGGTGAATAATGGAAGCCGGAAACATGAGCGATCCGTAATTTGACCGGACTCCGGTGCAGTCCCATCTTGCGGTCCCGTAAGGGTGGGGGTGTCTCTTACAAGGGCGACAGGTGACAGAGAACGACAACCAGCCGATTCTGGAGCGTCTGCGGCCGAAACGGTCGCGCAGGCTCGGCTTGTCCGGAAAGCTGCTCCTGTTAACCATTCCACTGGTGATGATCGCGGCTGTTCTGGTCTATGTGCCGGCGATCGCCAATTTCTGGAGCAACCGGCTGAACGACCGCTTGGCCGCGGCCAATACCGCTGCGCTCGTGCTCGACGCCGCACCTTCCGGCATGGTGCCGGATTCGCTGGCGCGGCAGATCCTGACGTCGATCAACGCGCGCGGTGTCGCGATCAAGATGGGTCAGCAGCGCCGCCTGCTCGCCAGCGCCGATCTGCCGGCGTCGATCGACCATGATTTCGACATGCGCGACATGACCGTGTGGTCGTCGATCGTCAATTCGCTGAAGATGATGACCGAGACCGGCGATCACACCATGCGCGTGATCGGGCCGTCGCCTGGTCGGGCCCAGTTCATCGAGGTCGTGACCGACGAAAAGCCGCTGCGCAGGGCGATGTACCGCTTCTCGCGCAATCTGCTCGGCGTGTCGCTGCTGCTGGCGGTGCTCACCGCGGCCCTGGTCTATCTTGCTCTGCATTTCCTGTTCGTGCGGCCGATGCGGCGCCTCACCGCGAGCCTGGTCGGATTCCACGAGAACCCCGAGAGCGCGGCGCGAATCATCGTGCCGAGCCACCGCTCCGACGAGATCGGCGTCGCCGAGCGCGAACTCGCCGACATGCAGCGCGATCTCGTGTCGATGCTGCATCAGAAGAGCAGGCTCGCGGCGCTCGGCCTCGCGGTGTCCAAGATCAATCACGATCTGCGCAACCTGCTGGCGTCGTCGCAGCTGTTGTCGGACCAGCTCGCCAGCGTGCCCGATCCCCGGGTGCAGCGCTTTGCGCCCAAGCTGATGCGCTCGCTGGAGCGCGCCATCGCGTTCTGCCAGTCGACCCTGTCCTACGGCAAGGTGCAGGAGCCGGCACCGGACCGCCGCCCGGTGGTGGTCGAGCCCGTGATCGCCGAGGTGCGGGAGACCGCCGGCCTGGCGCCGGACGCCTCGATCACATGGATCAGCGCGATCGAGCGCGGGCTGACGATCGATGCCGATCCGGATCAGTTGTTCCGCGTGCTGCTCAATCTGGTGCGCAATGCGGCGCAGGCACTCGAGAGCCTCGCGGGCGACGCCGGTGTGCGCCAGATCCGCATCATCGGCCGCCGCGAAGGGTCCGTCGCCATCCTGGAAGTGTCGGATACCGGCCCCGGCGTGCCGGCCAAGGTGCGAGAGCACCTGTTCGAGGCGTTCCGTGGCGCCGGCCGCCCCGGCGGCTCGGGCCTCGGCCTCGCCATCGCCGCCGAACTGGTCCGGGCCCATGATGGCGACATCCAGCTCGTCGAAGGCACCTTGGGCGCGACCTTCCGGATCACGATTCCCGATCGGCCCGTCGAGCTGCAGACGTTCTGGAACGAACGGGCCAGCGCCTGAACCGCCGAACTCGGCCCGATAACCGCTAATCCCGAGATGGCTGAAAACGCCCGCCGGTCGGGTCCGGCCAATCCGGTTGGCGCCGGCCTCCGCATCGCTGGTTTGGCCCCCCCGCGGTGCGTGCGGAAAAATGGTCGCAAAATCTCCCGCTCCAGCCTTGCCAACCGGCCTCCGAGCCGTTAGTCAGAGGCCCTTCGCGAGGCCTGCCGGCGTTTCCGCCGCCCGGCCTTCCGGGAGCCGGCCCTCGCGGCCTGGATCCTGCCAAACGCGAAAACGCGCCCGTAGCTCAGCTGGATAGAGCATCAGACTACGAATCTGAGGGTCGGACGTTCGAATCGTTCCGGGCGCGCCATTCAAATCAAGCACTGAGCCGGAATAACCGTCTGAGTTTCGAAAACTAGAACGGTTTTTCAAACGGTCGAGTCGTATCGGTGCCGCACCTTCGTGGGGTGCCAAGACACTCGAGTACGGCTCTCCCGAGGCCCCGCCGTTCGCCCGCGCTACGGCCTGCTCGGCGCTCCGCAAGGACATCGCGCCGAGACGTCCATTTTGAATTTCTGCGCAAGCTCGCTCCTCGTGATCAACGGGGAGCCAAGCCTTGTCGTCTCCGATGGTCACAAGAACATCAAGACCGCCGCCGCAGGGGGGACGAGGCGTCCGTCGGGTCGGCGTAGAAGGCGGTCTGAACTTCGCAAAGAGTTCGCGGGGGTCGTCGGGATGGCTTTGACGCTCGCCATGGGGCAGGAGGCGCTTCGCGCCCGAGTCGAATGCGACTTGCAGTGACTCGGCAAGGTTACCGACCGGAACGATGTTCCCGCCCAGACTCATGCTCCCCCAAGACGACCAACTGCTGTTGGATAGATTTCCCCAACGTTCCGGAGCACAGCCACGAGCGATGACAGCGTGGTGGGGCCGTATTGTGAAGTTCGAACACCTGAACATGGTCGTCGTGGTCGCCGCTCTCGACCGATGCGCTAACTAACCCGGCCGGCACGCGGCGGCGGCATTCAAGTGCGTACTCCAGACATCGCCGGACCGCCTCCTTCGTACCGTTCATTCCGATATAGCAGCTTGAGCAGCCCCGAGACGGTATGCTTGACGGCAATCGTGTCGCGCTGGTTCAGGTCTCGGCCGAGCTTGAAATATCTGCTGATCGCATTCGCGAAACTACGCTTCCGCATCTCGCGCTAGGCTTCAGGTAGCCAAGAACGGAAAGACGGTCTCCGGCACTTGGGGGAGCCGGAGACCGAAGTGGGTCTTGGAAAGATGATGAATGTCTACGAACGTAGCGAGCCGGGACACGCGCGTGAACCCCGAGATTCGCGACGATATTTCAGGATACAACGCATCATCGAATCGGGAATTTCTCCATATCGGAGCAGGAAGATTCTGATGCTCCAACTACCAGAGGGAAATAGTTGGCTGCCGGATGACACCATCCGTACACTGTTTGTTGACGCCTGCTTTCGTCAGTCTCTACGATGCGCGAAGGATCCGACAGAGATCCACGGAGGAACGACATGGAAGTCAGACAATATCTGCGTCGCGCACGCTCTGCTCTGCGTGCGACCTGCACGGTTTGCGTGGCGCTTGCCATTCCGGCAGGCGGAGCGGCGGCGCAGGAATGGACGCCGGATCGCATCAAGGCGACGATGTCAGCCGTCGACAGCGCGATGATCAAGGCCAATGCCGCGACGTCGAAGGATTGGCCGGCCATCGGCCTCGACTATGGCGAGACGCGCTTCAGCAAGCTCGACAAGATCAACGCCGACAACATCAAGGATCTAGGGCTCGCCTGGAGCTACAATCTCGAATCTGAACGCGGGGTGGAGGCAACGCCCGTCGTCGTCGACGGCATCATGTATCAGACGGCCTCGTGGAGCGTCGTGCATGCGATCGATGCCCGCACCGGCAAGAAGATCTGGACCTTCGATCCCGGCGTGAAACGTGAGCTCGGCTACAAGGGCTGCTGCGACGTCGTCAATCGCGGTGTCGCCGTCTACAAGGGCAAGGTGTTCGTCGGCGCCTATGATGGCCGGCTGATCGCGCTGGATGCCGCGACCGGCCAGAAGGTCTGGGAAAAGGACACGCTGATCGACCACGAGCATTCCTACACCATCACCGGCGCGCCGCGCGCGTTCAACGGCAAGGTGGTGATCGGCCAGGGTGGCGCGGAGTATGGTGCGCGCGGCTACATCACCGCCTATGACACCGAGACCGGCGACCAGCTGTGGCGATGGTTTACGATTCCGGGCGATCCGTCGAAGCCGTTCGAGGACGACTCGATGGCCGCAGCCGCCAAGTCCTGGGACCCGTCGACGAAGTACTGGATCAACGGCGGCGGCGGCACGCCGTGGGACACGATCACCTATGATCCCGACCTGAACATGGTTTATCTCGGCACCGGCAACGGTGCGCCTTGGAATCGCAAGGTCCGCAGCCCGTCGGGTGGCGACAATCTCTACCTGGCCTCGATCGTGGCGCTGAACGCAGATACCGGCAAATACATCTGGCACTATCAGGAGACGCCCGGTGATCATTGGGACTACACCTCGACTCAGCCGATGATCCTGGCCGACATCGCCATCGACGGCGCCCCGCGCAAGGTGATCCTGCACGCGCCGAAGAACGGCTTCTTCTTCGTGATCGATCGCACCAACGGCAAGTTCATCTCGGCCAAGAATTTCGTCGATGTGAACTGGGCCACGGGCTACGACGCCGACGGCCGTCCGATCGAGGTGCCCGCCGCGCGCGGCGACGATCCCTACGACTCCATTCCCGGCCCTTATGGGGCGCACAACTGGCACCCGATGTCGTTCAATCCGCAGACCGGCCTCGTGTATCTTCCGGCGCAGAACATCCCGGTAAACCTCACGCCGGAGAAGACCTTCGTCAACAATGCGCCGACCCCCGGCAAGTTCGGCGGAGTCACGGCGTGGAATCTCGGCTTCGCGCTGAATGCGACGCCGCCGAAGGCGCCGGCGTTCGGACGCCTGCTCGCCTGGGACCCCGTGCAGCAGAGAGAGGTCTGGCGCATCGAGCACGCGTCGCCCTGGAATGGCGGCACGCTGACCACGGCCGGCAATCTCGTCTTCCAGGGCACCGCGGACGGCCGCTTCGTGGCCTATGACGCCCGTAACGGCAAGATGCTGTGGGAGACGCCGACCGGCACCGGCGTGGTCGCAGCACCTGCCACCTACATGATTGATGGCGTGCAATATGTCTCGATTGCGGTCGGCTGGGGTGGCGTCTACGGCCTCGCCGCGCGCGCCACCGAGCTGCGCACGCCGGGTGCGGTCTATACCTTTGCCATCGGCGCCAAGGCGAAGCTGCCGGAGTTCGTGAAGTATCAGACCGAGGGCCTGCTGCAGGGCGTGAAATACGACCCGAAGGACGTGCCCGAGGGAACTGCGCTCTACGTCGCCGCCTGCGCCACATGCCATGGCGTGCCCGGCGTCGATCGCGGCGGCAACATCCGCAATCTCGGCTACGTGCCGGCCGAGGAGATCACCAAGCTGAAGGATATCGTCTTCAACGGACCGTTCCGCGACCGCGGCATGCCTGATTTCACCGGCAAGCTCAAGGAAGAGGACGTGGTCAAGATCCAGGCCTTCATCCAGGCGACGGCCGACGCCATCCGACCGAAGAAGCCGTAGCATTCGCCAGACGGTGATCGGGGCCGATCATGCCCCGGTCACCGCGCGACGCGTGTCGATCCATGCTTGTCCCAGAAATCGTTTTCAGCGCTTCAGCCGGCGAAGTCGTACTGCTTGCTCAGATGGGCGCCGACCTGCACCTGCATCGGGACGCATTCGGATAACCAGGCCGGGTGCCGTGCCCGGATCAGGCTTGGCGAGGAGTTCTCATTGGAAATCCCTCCAGCGGTGTAGGAGATGGTGTCGAGTATTTGTAGAGCGTCGGGTTGTGGACAAACTGTATCATGCTGAGACGCCCAAAGCGTCGATTGCCTGAACGGTTCATCCGTAAAGTGGCGAGACGGCACCCAGCCCAGACGAGATCATCTCTCTCGGAATGCCTTGGCAAACTGGTCCTCGATCGGCTTGAAGAGATACGAGAGGGCGGTGCGGTCGCTGGTGCGGATGTGTACTTCCGCCGGCATGCCCGGTACGAGCCTCTTGCCTTCGAGACGAGCAAGCTCGATGTCGGGAATTTCGATGCGTACCGAGAAGAAGGAGTCGCCCGAGCGCTCGTCCTTGGTGAGATCGGCAGCGACAGAATGTACCAGCCCTTCGAGCTCGGGTGTTCGACGCTGATTGAAGGCGGCAAAGCGTACGAAAGCCCGCTGGCTTTGCAGCACTTGATCGATGTCATGAGGTGCGACCTTGACGTCGACGACGAGCTTGTCGCCTTCCGGGACGATGAGCATGACCGGCTCGCCCGCATTGATCACGCCGCCGACCGTGTGCACGTTGAGCTGATGCACGATACCGGATTGAGGTGCCCGGATGTCGACCCGCTTCAATTGATCTTCGGCGGCAATCCGGCGCTCGACGAGGCCGGCCTGCTTCGACTGATTCTCGGTGAGCTCCTGAAGCAGCTGGGCCCTGAACTCCTGATCGATGCGCAGGATCTGCAGCTCGATCTCGGTGACTTTTCCCTTGGTCTGCGCGGCCGACGCCTTCAGCTGCTCATGCTCTCCCTCGAGCCGCGCCGTGTCGCGCCGCAGGGCAAGCATCTTGGCGCTCGTCACCAGCTTCTGGGCCTCGAGCCCGGACAGGCTTTCGAGCTCCTTGCCGATGAGGGCAATCTCCTTTCCCTTGGCGGTGATCTGACCTGAGATGCCCCGGAACTCCTCCTTGAGCTGAGTCACGCGCTCCCTGAGCTGAGATTTCTGACCCTCTCGCGAATCTCGTCGGGTCGCAAACAGGCTTTGCTCGGCAGCAAACAGCTCCGCGATCGCAGGCTCGCCCCTGCGCGGCTCCAGCTTCGAGGGGAGGGGCACCTCGGTGAGGCTGTCTCGCTCAGCCGTGAGCCGCGCCTCGCGCACCATGAGCTCGTTGAGCTGCTTGGTGACCGTTTCCAGGTTCGCATGCGTCAGCGTTTCGTCCAGGCGCAGGAGGAGGTCTCCCTCCCGGACCTTCGCGCCGTCCCTGACCTTGATCTCGCCAACGATGCCACCGGTTGGATGCTGGACCTTCTTGACGCTGCTGTCGACCACGACGAGACCCGACGCAATGACGGCGCCCGCAATTTGCGTGCCTGCGGCCCAGCCTCCCATTCCGACCAGCAGGAGAAACATGGCGGCGAAGCCCGAGAGCATGTAGCCATGCACCCCGGCCTTGGTGCGTTTCGTCACCTCCGCGCGCCCCGTCATGGCATGGCTCCGGCGTGAGCCTCGGTCACGACCTTGAGGCCCGACGTGGAGGAGGCCGCTGTGCGCTGTGCCCCGTGACCTGCAGGCTGAAGCATCCGCCGTAAGATCTCATCTTTGGCGCCAAACGCCTGGACGCGTCCGTCTACCAGGGCAAGCACCTTGTCGATGCCTGCCAGCGCCGAAGGGCGATGGGCGATCACGATGACGATGCCGCCGCGTTGACGCACGGAAAGGATGGCGTCGGTCAATGCGACATCGCCGCTGTGATCGAGGTTGGCGTTGGGCTCGTCGAGCACGACCAGGAACGGGTCTCCGTAGAGCGCGCGTGCGAGTGCGATTCGCTGGCGCTGACCGGCGGACAGAGCACTGCCACCTTCGCCGACCTCGGTCTCATAGCCCGCAGGAAGATGCACGATGAGCTCATGGACGCCGGCGACCCGCGCCGCTGCGATGATCCTCTCGCTCGTTGCGGCCTCGTCGAAACGGCAGATATTCTCTGCGACCGTGCCGTCGAACAGCTCGATGGACTGGGGCAGATAGCCGATGTGGCGTCCGAGCTCCGCGGATGTCCATTGCTCGAGCGTCGCACCGTCGAGGCGCACGCCGCCCTTGATGCCGCTGCCATTCGCTTTGAGCGGTTGCCAGACCCCGACGAGGGCCCGCGCCAGGCTCGACTTTCCCGATGCACTGGGTCCGATGATTCCGAGGGCCTCGCCGGCGCCGAGCGCAAAGCCGACGTTGAGGAGAACGGGTCGGCCTGCGCCGGGCGGGGTGACAGAGAGATTTTCAACCGCGAGTGACGAGTTGGGCGCCGGCAGCTCGACGCCCGCGGTCGGTTCGCGCGGAAGCGCCCTGAAGAGATCCGATAGGCGCCGGTAGCTCTGTCGTGCGGAAACGAAGCCGCGCCAGTGCACGATCGATGTCTCGATCGGGGCAAGCGCGCGCGACATGATGATGGACGCCGCGATGATGGAGCCGGCGGAGAGCGAGCCGATGATGACGAGATAGGCGCCGAGCCCGAGCATTCCCGATTGCAGCAGAAGCCGGAACACTTTCGAGATGGCCGAGATTCCGCCAACGACGTCCGACGCCTCCAACTGGTCATCGATATGGATGGCGTTCACCTCGCTCCAGCGGCGGGCGAGACGTGGTCCAAGGCCCATCGCCTGGATGACCTCGGCATTGCGACGTGCTGCTTCGCCGAAAGCAAGCCGACGCGAGGCCGAGAGCGCAGCTGCCTTCAAGGGTCCTTTGCTCCTGATATCCGTCACGAATGTCAGCGCGACGAGGACGAGGCCGCCTGCAACGCTGAAGAAACCGAGCAGGGGATGAAGCACGAAAATGACCGTGAGATAGACCGGAAGCCAGGGAAGATCGAACAGGGCGGTCGGCCCGAGTCCCGACAGATAGGAGCGGATCTGATCGAGGTCACGGACCGGCTGCAAGCCGTCGCTGCCGTGACGCAATCTCAGTGGCAGCAGCTGGACGGCGGCAAAGACCCGGTCTCTCAGCTCATCGTCGATCCTGACGCCGACCCGGCTCATCACTCGCACGCGGACGAAATCCAGAAAGCCGTTAGCCAAGTAGAGCCCCACCATGAGGAGCGATAACCCCACCAGGGTCGGCACGCTCTTTGAGGGCAGGACGCGGTCGTAGACCTGCAGCATATAAAGCGAGCCGGTCAGCGCGAGCAGATTGATCGCACCAGAGAATACCGCGACACCAGCAAAGATGAGACTGCAGCGGGCAAGCGCTCTCTGCATTGGCCCCCCGAAGAGGCCTGCCGCACCACCGTCACGCATCGATGAGCTTCCGAGTAGGCTCCGGCGCCTCGGTGTCGTTCGGGGTCTTCCTCCGGATCTCGAGATGGCCGACGGAGATCTTGCCATCGGCCCCGCGCACCCGCATCTTGGGCCGGCGATCCCTGAGGGCGGCCTCGGGTAGCCTCTGGACGAGGCCGGCGAGGACCTTCACGTCCCCGGTTGCGTGCATGATCCACGGGATGTCGCCCGAGCGCCACTCGTCCGGCTTCAGGCGCAACGGGTTTTCCGGGGCGGAAAGGCGTTCGTCGACCTCCGTGGAGACGAGCGCCCACAGCACCACGCCGACGGGGACGGACGCGCCGGTCTCCTTCAGCCGGGCCTCCGCGAGCGCGTATTGCCCTCGTGCGACAGCGGGGACCACCAGCCACTCGAGATCAGCCAGCGACTGGTGCTTGTCGCTGGGCGAGCGCATCAGAAGCGTCACGATGTCGCCGAACGTAGCCGCCATCTGCTTCGAAGCGATCATGCGCTTCCTGAGTTCCTCAGGACCCAACGCGCCATTGGCGCCTGCTGTGGCACCGGTCGCATCACCTGCAGCTGCTGTGCCCGCGGCGGGCGCGACGCGGACCGAGTCGCCAGCGGCCTGTGAAGCGGTCGTCTCGCCCGCGGCGACCTTCTTTCCGAACAGCATGGTCATCTCTCCCCCTTATGAGTTGCGTTTGTCTTTGCGATCGGTGCGATCCCGGGAATGCTGGGGGGCCTCGTTACAGCAGGTCCCTGCCTTGCGCTCGGCTACACGATGAGGAAGTCCTCGTTGGTCATGGCGAGCCCTTTGGAGAGAATCGCGATCTCGATCGCGCCGCCGGCCTTGTTGCCATTGGCGTCGTAGATCAGCACGCCGGTGTCCGCGTTGTAGATAATGTGGTCATCGCTATCGAGCGCTCTCGATCCGGCTCGGAATTCGGAGGCCGACAGCGCTTGGCCCTCGTGGCCGCGCAGCGCCGCGAAGATCTCGTGATCGAGCCAGATCGTATCGTCGGCGACCGAGAAGTCCGTGATCGTGTCGCGGTTCTCTGCGCCGTGATGATGCCACTCATCTCTGCCGGGACCCCATGTGGTCCACCGGCAGCCGGACGACAGCGGCGAGCTGAACACGAACGCATCCGTGCCCTCGCCACCGGTCAGGGTGTCGTTGCCTCGGCCCCCGTCGATCACGTCGTTGCCTGCGCCGCCGTCAATGACGTTGGCGCAGCGATCGCCCTCGAGATGGTCGTCAAAGGCGGAGCCCCCGAGGTTCTCGAACCCCCGAAGCGTATCGATGCCCGTCGACGCGCCCGTATCCTGCGCATCCCACACGGCAAGACTCACGGAGACTGCCGATGTGGCATGCTCGTAGGAGGCGGTATCGATACCAGTGTCGCCGTGCATCTCGTCGTCGCCGCCGCCGCCCTCGATGACATCGTTGCCGCCGCGGCCATCGAGCCGATTGTCGCCGGCGTTGCCGGTGATGACATTGGCTTCGGAGTTGCCGCTGCCGCCCCTTGCGCCATCGAGGAGCACGAGGTTCTCGACGTCATGTCCGAGCGCGTAGCTGCTCGCCGAGCTCTTGACCGTGTCCGTGCCCTCATGCCAGCGCTCGATCACCTTGTCGTTCGCGCTGTCGACGAGATAAATGTCGTCGCCACGATGGCCGATAAAAGTGTCGCGTCCGCCAGCGCCATCGAACAGATCATTGCCGTCGGTGCCCACCAGCGTGTCGTTGCCCGCGGTGCCTCGGATGACAGGCGTCTCGGCGACGTCGGTGATGGCAAGATGATAGGATACGCTGCCCTCGGGGCCTCCCGGGATCGACGGATCGTCCACCACGACCGAGACGTCCAGGCTGTGCATCTGCTCGTAGTCGAGTTGCATGCCGGCCTTGAGATAAAGCCCGGTGACGCCCGCAACGGTGAGGATCTCGAACGCACTGGCGCTGCAGCCGACGAGCGAGAGAGAGTTCTGCCGGAAGCTGCTCGCTGTATCCGCGTCGCTCACGATGATGTCGGCGACCTTCAGCGGAGCTTCGATGGGCGTATTTTCCGCGATCGAGGACAGCATGGGAGCGAGCGACACCGAGGCTGTCTCGTTGACGTCAGTGACATCAATCGAGAAGGTCTTCTCGGTGCTGAGACCGCCGGTGTCGGTTACCTTGACGGTGATCTCCTGCGACCCGTTCGTCTCGAAATCGAGCGCGGCACCATCGGCGACGACGAGCCTGCCGTCGACGATCGCGAAGCGTCCGCCCGCGTCGGCGGTCAGCTCGTAGCTCAGCATGTCGTTCGTGTCGGGATCGGTCGCCGACAGGATGCCCACGACCGTGCCGGCCGCCGCATCCTCGGCAACCGAGCTGCCTCTGAGCGCGATATCGATCGGCGTCTCGTTCACATCCGTGACCGCGAGGGAGAAGGCGATGCTTGCGTCCGGCGTTGTGCCGACGGCCGTATCGTCGACGGTGATGACAAGATCGAACTGCGTCTTGCCGCTCTCGAAGTCGAGCGCCATCCCCGCTTTGAGATAGAGCTCATTGCCGTCGATCTCGAAGGACCCGCTGTCGCTGCCAGCAAGGCCGAGCGCGTTGCTTCCCTTGCCGTCGTCGGCGACGACGATTTCGGCGACCTTGATCCGTTCGCTCGTCGCGCTGTTCTCGGCGATGGAGGTCAATACGTTCGCGAGCGACAGTCCGGTCGGGGCCTGATTGGCGGATGGGAGCCCAACGTCCTCGTCAGTCAGCGAGCCGTCAGCGAACTGGAACAGTTCGACACCGGTGACGGTATCGACGGTGCCGTCCAGCCGGTTCGTCAGACTGACCACGCCGTCATTGACATGGATGAGATAGTCCGCGATTTCGCCGGTGAAAACGGCCGTATCCATGCCCGTTCCGCCGTGGAGGGTGTCGTTGCCACCGGCACCGCCTGCGAGCGTGTCGTCGCCCGCGTCGCCTGTGAGCTCGTCATCGCCCATGCCGCCGGTGAAAACGACCGCCTCGCTCGTCTGAGCGATCGCCTTTACGGCCCCGGCCGCGCCCTCGCCGGTGACGCCCGACGCGTCGAGGATGCGCAGCCTGCCGATGTCCGTGCCGTCGACCGTTAAATCCCAGCCGGTGTTGCCGGAGATCTTCAACGTCGTCGTTGCATCGAGATCGAGGATCTGCGCAAAGGCGTCCGTCGGTGCGGACGACAGCGGTGGGATCTCGATGTTCGGATCAAAAGGAGCATCATGATACGTCGTATCGCGCGAGTCCGTCGTGATGTTGACCGTCTCTGCGTCCACGACGTGGATCTTGCCCTGGTCCTCGCCATCCGTTGCAAGCCCGATGAAATGCAAGGTGATCGCATCATTGGCGGCATCCCCCATGAGATCGAGATGGAGAGTGCCGAACTCGTTTCCATAGGTCGTGAAGATGTAGCCGCCCACGCCGTCGACGGACTGAACCGGATCGGAAACCGAGCGAACGGTCACGTCCGAGTGGTCGACAACGCCGATGACCGAATTGTCAACGTCGGCGTTGGTGCTGCCGGTAAAGCGCAGCTTGGCGAGATTGTCGAAGTGGGCGAGGTCGACGACCTGGTTCGTGAGCGATGTCGCGTCGAGCTGAAGGATCTCGAAATTCTGGATGTGCCCGCTGATGTCGCCGATCGCGGCGGCAACGGCGAAGGTCATGCGCAGCGTATCGCCGGCCACCTCGGTCTGAATGGGAGGGGAGCCGGGAGGAGTGAACTCCGAGACGCCGCCGTCGAGCGTTCCGCCGTCCTGGAACGCGCCGCTTCCCAGAATGCGTGCCTCATCGTCCCCGGCGCCGAGATTGATCATGCCGCGCAGTCCACGCCCGGCATTCGTGCCGGCGTCCTCTCCCTGCGTGCCATCATTGGACATGTTGACGTCGCCGAGATTGCCGAAGCGGATCAGTTCGCTGCCCATGCCGCCGGAGAAGGAGTAGTCGGCGTCGCCGCCCGCTGTCGCCAAGCGGCTGTCGTCCAGGGGCGTCTCGATGGTGAGAACGCCGGATTGACCGAGCTGTGAAAGATGTTCGACGGGGCTGAAGCCGGTGAAGGGCGCCGCAATCGTCTTGACGTTCGGAATGAACCATTTGATGGCACCGCCGGTGACGTTCAGGAACGTGAACGATGTGGCCGACGCGAATGAGAGATTGAAATCATTGACGGCCGCGCCGTTCCAGTTGTCGGCCAGCAGGCCAGAGCCGACCGAGTCCGATACGAGACGGACACTTGTCGCGGTGTCATCGATGATCTTGGCGTCCGCTGCCATGTTCAGGCCGAACGTCATCAGGGTCAATTCGCGGGTGCCCGCGGCGGCGTGAACCGTCACGGTTTCGGTCATCTGCTGGCTGAGCTTATCGCCATCAGGCGTGTACGCGCCGAGCCAGGTCAGCTCCAGCAGCGTCAGCGCATCGCTGGAGATGTCGACCGCGCCGTAGGTGTGCTCGATACCCACCGTCTGCAGGAGGTCATGCGTGCCGTGCTCGGCTCCCAGATCCGCAATGGTGACGTCGTCGGCCCAGTCGATGACGGAGCCGATCTCGTAGCCGTCATATTGACGCACGATCGGATCGTAGGACTGCTCGAAATACCCGTTCTGGATGACGTCGACGAGCGGGCGCGACAGCATCCGGGTATGGTCGGCGAACTCGATCAGCTCGATATCGTCGAACCGCACGCCGGTCCGCTCGGCCACGCCGTTGACGATCCTTTCGAAGTAGACGGTCTGGTCGTGAAAGGCAGGGGTGAGCGTATCGAGCATGTAGATTCGATAGTCCGCTTCCTTGCCTGCGAGCACCAACGTGTCGATGCCGGCCCCGCCGGAGACATAGTCGACGTCGCCGCTGCCGGGCAGCAGGCGGTCGTCGCCATCTCCGCCGATCAGGTCGTCGCTGCCGGACCCGCCGACGAGAAGATCGTTCCCGTCGTCGCCAACCAGCAGGTCGTCACCACTCAGGCCATAGAGCTTGTCGTTACCAGATCCGCCATTGAGGTAGTCGCCGTGGGCGCCGAGATATTTCCAGGTCTCGTCGTTGATCTGATCGTCGCTGCCGATCAGCAGATCGTTGCCGCCGCCGCCGACGATCGAATCCCCCAGTAGCGGGTATGCTCCTCCACCGATCAGCGTGTCGTTGCCGTCGCCGCCGATGATCGTGTCGAGACCCGTGCCACCGTCGACAAAATTGTCGCCTGGCCCAGTGTAGATGATGTCGTCGCCGCCGAGCCCGTAGATCTCGTTGTCGCCGGCGTCGCCCCGCAGGGTCTCGCTCGCCGCGGTCCCCATGACCGTGCCCGCACCCTGACGGTCCGCCGCGGATGTCATGACAGTGGGCGCTACGTCGACGATCCGATCGTCGGCCGCGATGATCGCCTGAGGCGAAGATGAGACGACGGTAAAGTCGGCGGCGGACAAGTCCGAAGGCGCATCGGACAGCCTCGCAAACTGCACGGCGGCGGCACTGCCGTTGCCGTCGGCATCGAAGAAGAGCGCCCCTGTGCTCGCATCATAGAGAATGCGATCGAGAGCGGTCAGGGATCCCTGGCCGATGACGTAGAACACGTCGATGCCGAGCGTTCCGAGATCGAGGCCGGCGAAGATCGAGGCATCGAGCCAGATCGTGTCCTCGCGATGTGTAAAGTCGACAATGATGTCGAGGTTAGTTGCCGCATCGAGAGCACGGTCGAACAGGAACTGATCGGCTCCTTCGTCTCCCTCGAGGACGTCGCTGCCGGCGCCTCCGGAGAGAGTATCGCTGCCCGCGCCGCCGATCAGCGTATCGTTGCCGCGCATGCCGTGCAGCTTGTTGTCGAGCTGATTGCCTGAGATCACATCGTTGCCGTCACCGGTGACCGCGTTCTCGATCTCGGTGCCGGCGGCGATCGTCAAGAAGGCATGGCCGTCGACGGTCGACGTTTCGCCTGCGGAAAGCGAGATGACCAGGTTTCCGGACATGGCTGCCATATCAAGCCAGTCCGCATTGCCTCCTTCGTCGCTCAGGGTCTGGCGGGAGCTCTGGTCGGCCAACGTGGCCAGCACCTCGTTGGTGTAGTGGTAGACGTCGTTCGCGAGGTCGTTGCCGGCGGCAGCGTCGTCGCGCCCATGCAGCGTAACCGTGGCGGCGTTAAGGTGCCCGGCATCGTTGCCGAACCAGGCGTCGGTGATGCGGAGAGTCCAGATACCATTGGCATCCTCCCCACGGAATGCGTTGGCGCCCAGGCTGAGGTGCACGCCGCCGGTTGCATCGTCGAAGATGAAGTCCCGGTTGAAGTCGGCGAGCTCGACGACCGTGCCGTCAGGCGAGATCAGCGAGATGCTGAGGTCAGCGAGATATTTCGAACCGATGCCCTGGATGCCGCCGAAAATGTCGATGACGACCGAGGCGGTCGACGCGCTGTGGGCAATGTCGATGTCGATGTTGACGAATTCGACGTCGAAATCCTTGCCCGAGAAATCGAACTGGATGTCCGTGCTGGTGAGGTCATTGATCACTACCCCGGCGGAGAACGTCGACGACAGCGAAGTCTCGTTGGTGCTGACCTGGGGCGCCTCGAACAAGCTCCACACCTCGGCCATGCGCACCGCGTTGTAGGCATCGACCGCGCCGAAACCATAGTCTTCCGAGAAGTGCAGGCCGCCGCCGTTCCAATTGTCGGCGCCGTTATAGAACCAGCTGTTGTCTTCCGACGCCGTGGGTTGGCCGCCGATGCCGCTTCCAATCTCCCGTGCAGAATAGGCCAGGATGTTCTGTACGTCGCGCCAGCCGAGATCTGCATTGGCGTCCAGCATCAGGGCGACGATGCCGGAGACGATCGGCGTCGCCCCTGACGTGCCGCCGAACTGGTTCGTATAGTTGGACGGGACGATCAAATCGCCGCTCATGTTGTAGCCGAGTTCGCCCAGCAGATCGGTCGTGACGAGGCCCGGATCGATATGCACGTCGGCCGGATCGAGGAAGCCGCGGCGATCGCCGCTCGAAGGCGCAGAGACCAGCAGGTTGGCGCCGAAGTTCGAATACCAGGCGGCATCGCCGGTCGCGTCATACGCTCCGACCACGATGGTTGCGCGCGACGTGTCCGCGGCATCGCCGTTGGCATTGAGATCGTCATTGCCCGCGGCCTTGGTGATGATCGTGCCGAGGCCGCCGCGGCCGGACTCGACCGCTGCCATGAAGCCCGACACGATCTGCGCGTTCGATGCATTGGCCCGCTGGTAGAAAATCGGCTGAGCGCCCCAGCTGTTGGAGATGATATCGAACGTCCCCGCTTGGCTGAGGGCCTCCAGAAAGCCCGAGAAGTTGCTGTTGATGTCGGCGACGCCGCTGAAGATCGGGATTCCGGTGATGCTGCTGCCATAGGCCACGCCGACCGTGCCGACACCGTCGCGCGCCGCCGCGATCAGCCCCGCCACGGCGGTGCCATGCGCGCCGCCATTGCTGGTGGTGACGGGGAGGCTTGCATCGAGACGCTCGCCACCCACCAGGACTTCCAAGCCGGCGTCATAGTTCGGCGCCAGATCAGGATGCTGCGTCTGGATGCCATCGTCGTAGATTCCGACGTGAACTCCAGCTCCTGTGAACTCCTCCCAGATCTTCTGAACGTCGCCGAGGAAACCGAAATGCCATTGATCGTCGAACAAGTCATCTGTGGGGGGCGCCACCGCTGAGGCAGGGGTCGTGGTCGGGGTTGGCATAGATGCGGTTGACTCGGCAGCCGCGGGACCGCCGTCTTGGGGGCGCAGGTGATCACTGCCAGGCCGATTCTGGACCTCACTCGCGCTCGGTCTGCCGTCGCCGTCGTCAGCCCTTGCCGCCGCGCGGGTAACGACCGCCTGCACTTTTTGCCAACCCCAAGCCTGATTCGAATCGGGCGTTGAAGTCAGACTTGCGGCGATGGCCGGAGTCGCGGCTGCCGCGCTCGCGAATGCGTCGGGGCCGAATGGCGCAGCCCCGGCATTGTCCAGGTCACCATTCGGTCCGGTCGCGCCGGGAAAGCCGGTGGCAACGATGTTCACGTCGCCCAGACCCATGGTGTGCCACTGATCGCCAGACAGACTCCCGACGGACGCTAGATCCGATGCGGAGCTAGAATCCGTCGGGTCGGACGACGGCGGCATGGCAGACGTCGGACTGGGTGCCGTATGGATGTCGGGCGAGAGCTTGTCCCGAAGAGAGGCTGCTGGCGTAGCTCGCGAGTCGCTCCACGCGACGGATTTCGTTGTCCGCAGATTGACCACGGCGTCCTCCTCTTCTTGTTGTTTCTTCAAGGTCGTTAATCGCTCCGAGTTCTCGCCCGCGGCACTCGCGTTCGAGGGGCTCGCTGATAGCCGGCCTGTTTCCATGTGGTTTTGAAGCGTCGACGACGATAGCGATCGACCGGTCGATGCTCGCCGGCTGCCGTGACGTTAGTGAAATGCACAACACTTGCGATTGGACCGCTTGTGTCGATCGGGAGCGCCTCGGCTCAGCAAGGTGAGCCTTGCCGCGCCGGAAAGTCGAGCAATTGGACGCTTCGCTGCAATCAGTCATGAAGCGTGTAGTTCATCGATCTATATGGCGAAAGTTCGGGTTTCGTGTCTCGTCTTTGCAGCGGTTGGCGCACCCGAACTGGAATACGTGTCGGCGGAGGACCGGCGAGCTACGTCGTAGCGTCCAGGTTGAGTCGTAATTCCGCACGTTGGCACAGACGTTTGTCGTCACTCCGAACCACTCTTCGGAAAGACGAAGGGCGCAACTGTTCGCTTCTAGATATAGCAATGGAATATTTTGCACCGACGCTGCGTTGGATAAGCTATTTGGCAAATCAGCAGATGTGCCGCGGGAGATGTGTCGCGTGTTGATCGGGAAAAAGTCTCCATTTGTAGATCAGACAGTTCCCGTGTCGCGTCGACGTGATGATGGCCGATTCGATTTTGTGTTTCGGTTTGCCGCCGGTCCGCTCGATCAGCGAGGGCGAAGAAGAAGGAATCGATTCAAAGAATTGACGATGCCAGATTCGCATTGGCTGCGGACGCTGGGTGAAGGAGCGCCGCCGCCTGTTGCTTCCCGCTGGCTCACTGGCCGCGCGAACTGATGCCACCCTTCGGTTTTGCTCTTTCGCGAAGGATCGTCTCGGCTCTTGCGTCGAGCGTAGACGGGGCGTAAGGGCCGGCGGTCTGAATGGTCGTGACGCTCGTCTGAGGTCCGCCGGCATGGCGGATACCGTGGGCGCGCCGACGATGATGGCCTGCTCGCTCCAACGGAAATGCTGGAGGGCTCTTGCTGCGATACGTGTCCGCTATCCGTCTGCCACGACGGTCCAGCCGCGGCACACCCAGTGAGCTTAGATCTCGCTCGCGGACAAGCTGTCGTCACTTCGCGGTCAGGGCCGCGACCGGTTGCCAGGCGAAATCGCCGGCGTTGGTGAGCATGCGCCTGCTGCGTTCCAGCATCACGCTTGCGGGCCCGTCATGCGGGCGCTCCAGCAGCACCTGCGCGAAGCCGGCGGCGGCCCCGGCGAAGTCCTTGACCCTGTAACAGGCCAACGCGCGTTCGTAGTCGTCGATCCAGGACGGACGTCGCCCGATCGCAGCGCCGGTCACGCGCGCGATCAACTCATACGCTGCCAGTCCCTGCTCGCGGCCATAGACGCCGATGCGGTCCACCTCGCGGGCGATGATCGAGGGGCCGGCGCTCTGCGCGGTGGCTTCTCCCATCAGCACCGTGGTGCCATAGGCCTTGTTGGCGCCCTCCAGCCGGCTCGCGACGTTCACGGCATCGCCGATCACGGTGTAGTTCAGCCGGAGTTCGGAGCCGATATTGCCGACCAGCATGCGGCCGGTGTTGATGCCGATCCGGATCCGCAGCTTCTGTCCGAGATCGTCGACGAGATCGGCCTCGTCGATGGCGCGCTGGCAGGCGAGCGCGGCGAGGCAGCAACGCAAGGCGTGGTCGGCCTGCGGCTGTGGCGCGCCCCAGAACGCCATCACGGCGTCGCCGATGAACTTGTCGATCGTTCCGCCATGCGCGACGACCACCTCCGAGACCAGATCGAGATAGCGCGACAGCAGCCCGACGACGCCGTCGCCCATCCGCTCCGACAGGCCGGTGAAGCCCGCGATGTCGATGAACATCACGGTCAGCTCCTGCAGCGTCCCGCCCGGTTTCGCCTCGACGCCCTGACGCAGCAGTCCGCGGACCAGATCGGTTGGAATGAATTTGCGGAACGCCGAGAGGCCCGACGCCATTTCGGCGATGGCCCCCGACAGGCTGCCGATCTCGCGCAGCCGCGACGGATGACGGCGCACCGCTTCCAGCGCGAACGCCTCGACGTGGCGCAATTCGCCGACGACGCGCGCGAGCGGGACCGCGATCATGGAGCGCACCAGGATCGCCGAGGCGAGCGCGGCCAGCGCAGCGCCTGCCACCAACATGATGATCAACCGGCGCAGGGTGGCCTGCACCGGGCCGAGAAACTCGGCTTCCGGGATCACCGTCACCAGCCGCCAGCCGGGGAATGGCAGCGGTGTCACCGTGGTTTCGTAGGCATCGGCGGCATCGGAGAGGCGGCTGCGCCAGGCGTCATCCATTTTCTGGGCGATGGCGGTTGCGACCGCCCGTCGCGCGAATGTCAGCAACACCGGCGGCTCACCCTGCGCCGGATTGATCTCGTCGGCCTTCGCGTCGGGCGACGCCACCAGCGCGCCGCTGCCGTCGAAGATGAAGGCGGCCCCGGTGCGGCCGACCTCCAATTGGGCGAGGAAGCGCGACAGCCGCGTATACTCGATGATGATCGCCAGCACGCCCTGCCGTTCCTGGTACACGTCGATCGGTCCGGCGAAGGCAATCGCCGCGCGCTCACCGGTCGGATGCTCGGCCACCCTGGACCAGTCCGGCCCGTCGGCGGCGATCGCAGTCTTGAACCAGGGCTGCTCCGTGACGCGGAAATCGGTCGGCACGAATCGTCGGCTGGCGAATTCGATGTCGCCGGGGACGACGTCGTATTCGTCGATGCGGCGCTCGCCGGCATGATCGGTCAGCGAGATTTCCATCATCTCCAGCCGGCGATCCCCGAGCTTGTGAGCGGCGAAGAACGCGCCATCGGGCCAGCCGAACGCCGCCCAGGAGATCGTCGGATGCGACTGCAGTTGCGACAGAAAGACGAATTCGCGCTTGTCGGCTTCGCGGGTCTCGAGCACGTTTTGGAGAAACAGGGTGCGGATCGCGGTGTGCGCGGCGCGCGCCTGATCGACGATGGATGCAACCTCCTTGCGGACGGCGGCAACGATCTGGTCGTTGATGGTCGACGCCAGCTGACGGCTGGTCGCGTCGGCCGTCCGCCACCACACAAGGCTGGACGATACCGCCGTCAGCAGGATGGCAGCCAGGACCATCGCGGAGACCACCACGCGAATGCTGACGGTAACGCGATGAGATGCGGGTCTCGCATGTGGATGTCGCGCGTCTGGAGTCACCGCCTGCTTCCCATGCCCGCCTGTGATGCTTGATCGCCTTACGCCTGGGCTGCTCCGCTCGTTACGTTAGGTCTTTGCAGGCTGTGGGCGGAGAAAGCCAATGCCCAGGCGCTAACGCGGCCATAGGCACAAGGCATTGGCGCCCGGCCGTCGGCTCCAGGCTAATTCGTCCCGGCGCTGCACGAAGTGGGCGCATGTCGATGTCTCACGGATCTGTGATCAGGACCGCTGCTAACGGCGATCCCAATCGATCCGAAGGAGACAGTGCCAATTCGCCGGTGCGGGCGAAGCAAACGATGAGGAGAACTCCATGTCGACCAAGACCACCATCACCTCGCTGGCGCTCGCGGGCGCCGTCTCCACGGCGCTGGCCACGCTGGCCGCTGCCGGCCCTCTGACCAAGGCCGAGGTCGATGCCGCCGTCGCCGCGAAGAAGGAGAAATGCTTCGGCGTCGCCTTGAAGGGCCAGAACGACTGCGCCGCCGGCCCGGGCACGACCTGCCAGGGCACGTCCACGACCGACTACCAGGGCAACGCCTGGAAGTTCGTGGCCGGTGGCACCTGCGCCAATATCGAGCTGCCCAACGGCAAGCGCGGATCGCTGAAGCCGATCTGAGCTGGCGACGAGCAGGGGCAGGGAAGAACAGCATGACACATGCGGTCGCGTTGCGGGCGTCCAATCCCATGCCCCTGTGCTTCCCTCCGCCGCTCGGGGGTGTGGCAGGGACCTGCTTCAAGCATGAGCATCTCCCCGCCATTCTCGGAGAGCCGCCGCAGCGCGGCTTCTTCGAGGTCCATGCCGAGAACTACATGGGCGCCGGCGGCCCGCCGCATCGTGCGCTGGAGCGCCTGCGCCGCGACCATGCGCTGTCGCTGCACGGTGTCTGCATGTCGATCGGCGGCCTGTCCCCGATCGACCGTGACCATCTCGCCCGGTTTCGCGGGCTCGTCGCGCGGTACCAGCCGACGCTCGTCTCCGAACATCTGGCATGGTCGACGCATGCGACCAGCTTCTTCAACGACCTGCTGCCGCTCCCCTATACGGCGGCAACGCTGGCGCGGGTCTGCGACCATGTCGACGAGGTCCAGGAGGCGATCCGGCGACCGATCCTGCTGGAAAATCCCGCCACCTACGTCACCTTCGCTGACTCCACGATCAGCGAAACCGATTTCCTTCGCACCGTCACGCAGCGTACCGGCTGCGGGCTGCTGCTCGACGTCAATAACGTCTTCGTGTCCGCGACCAATCACGGCTTCGCGGCACTGGACTATTTGAATGATTTTCCGCTCGCGATGGTCGGCGAGATCCACCTCGCCGGCCATGCCGAGCAACGCGACGACGATGGCGATGTCCTGCTGATCGACAGCCATGACGGACCGGTCGCAGACGCAGTCTGGAAGCTGTTTGAAATCGTCATCGACCGTTGCGGGCCGCTGCCGACCTTGATCGAGTGGGACAGCAACATCCCGGAATGGTCCGTCCTGAAGGCCGAGGCGACCGCGGCTCAGCGCATTCTCGATCGAGCGGCCGAGAGCACACGCCATGCAGCCTGACACCTCGTTCGACTATGCAGCGGCGTTTGCCGCGGGCCTGCTCACGCCCAGCGCGGCAGCTCCAGCCGGCGTCACCGGACCGGGCAGCAGGCCGGCGGGCCGCCGCTACGACGTGTACCGCAACAATGTCACGGTGAGCCTCGTCAATGCGCTGGCCGCGATCTATCCGGCGGTGCAGCGGATCACAGGCGAGGCATTATTTCGCGAGATGGCGCGCTGTCATCTGCGACAGACCCCGCCGTCATCACCGCTGCTGTTCGCGTATGGCCGCGACTTCCCGAGCTTCATCGAGACATATCCGCATGCCGCGGAGCTGCCGTGGCTCGCCGACGTGGCGCGGATCGAGCGCGCATGGCTGGATGCTTACCATGCCGCCGACGCCGCGCCACTGGCTCCAGCGGCGCTGTCGATGATCCCGCCGGACCGGCTCGCCGACGCCATTTTCATTCCGCATCCCTCGACCCGGCTCGTCCGCTCAAACTTCGCCGCGGTGACGATCTTTGCCGCCAATCGGACCACTGAGCCGACAGCACGCATCGATGCCTCGACCGCCGAGGACGCTCTCGTGGTCCGTCCGGATTTCGACGTCGAGGTCCGGCGGCTGCCGCCCGGCGGGGCGGTCTTCGTCGCCAGCCTGATCGACGGCCTGCCGCTCGGCGAGGCTGCCGCGCGTGCGCTGGACGCCGATCGGCAGTTCGACCTCGCCATCAACATCGCCGGTCTGATCGAGGCCGGCGCTTTTACCTCAGTCACGTCGGGACATGCGCGATGATCACAGAGCAGCGTATCGCAGCCAGTTCGAATCTTCCCTCCGTCGGTGCGCTCGCCGACAGAGCGACGCAGCTCGTGCAAATGGTTGCCCCACCTTCGGTGGCGCAACTGGCTCTACGGGTCGCGCTGGCCGTGCCGTTCTGGCGATCGGGCATCCTGAAATGGGACGGCTTCCTGAAGCTGAGCGAGACCGCCGTGACCTTGTTCACCGACGAGTTCATGCTGCATCTGCCCGGCGGTCCCTATCATTTCCCGGCTCCGAACGTGATGGCCTTCATGTCCGGCTGCGGCGAGATCATGTTTCCGGTGCTGCTGGTGCTCGGTCTGGGAACGCGGTTCGCTGCACTCGGCCTGCTGTTCATGACCGCAATCGTCGAGCTCACTGTGCCCGATGGCTGGCCGCTCCACATCACCTGGGCGGCAATGGCGCTTGCGCTGATGGCGCATGGCGGTGGACGGATCTCGCTCGATCACTTGATGTGTGCTTGGCGAAGCCGGAGCTGATCGACGTACGTCCAAGAATTCATGTGCGCATCGAAGCCGCGTCCGACCGGACACGGCTCGTCTCCCTGTTCGTGTAGCTCGCGGCGGCGTCTTCACTCCGCCGCGATCGGCAACTCGGCCATGTGCTCGTGCAGGACCACGCCCGAGAGCGCGTCGAACTCGCCGATCCACGGCTTCCGCTGCAGAACGGATTGGGTATGGGCGTAGCCCGCGTCCCAGCGCTGCATGATGCCGGAGCGACTGAAGTCGATGTCCTTGGTATGGGTTTCGTGGTCGAGCTGCGGCGCGAGAAGGCGCACGACGTGCATCGTCGTCGAACAGCCGTAGCTGGCAAGCTCCCGGACGGCCGGGTCGTTGCGCTCGTGCTCCGGCAGGCGCGCCGCGAGCTGGTTGATGACATGGCGGAGTCGGTGCGCCTGTTGCTGGCGCGCAATCTGGCTCACGATGCGGCTGGAGTATTGCACGTCCTTATGGCGGTTCAGCACCTCGGCCATCGTCGTCGGCTCGGCTCCCACCGGATTCCAGAGATGGACGGCGAAGATCAGCGAGTTCCTGCGCGGATTGTCGTCGAACACGGCTTCAGTCGGCGTGTTCGAAAGAATGCCGCCGTCCCAGTACAGTTCGCCGTCGATGCGGATGGCGGGAAACGCCGGGGGCAGGGCGCCGGAGGCCATGACATGCTTCACCGTCAGCTCGCCGTCGCGGCTGTCGAAATAGCGCATCTGGCTGGTCCGCACATGCGCCGCACCGATGGTCAGGCGGGGCGCGCAGCTGTTCAGCAGATCGAAGTCGACCAGATCGATCAGTGTCTTCTCCAGCGGGGTCGTCGAATAGAAGCCCGCATTGTCGGCCCCGAGCGGGTAGGAATAACCGGCATGGGCGAGCGGGTTGGGACGAAAGAAGCCGGGAATGCCGCTGGTGATCGTCGACCAATAGGTGAGACGTTCGTTGAAACCTGGAAACGCGGTGCGCAGGTTCCAGACGGAATTCTGCTCCATCCGCTTCCAGAACTCGCGCAGCCTCGTCAGCCGCTGTTCGGGCGCATTGCCGGCGATCAGGCTGGCATTGATGGCGCCGATCGAGGTGCCGATGATCCAGTCCGGCTCGATGCCTGCCTCATGGAGCGCCTGGTAGACGCCGGCCTGGTAGGAGCCGAGCGCGCCGCCGCCCTGCAGCACCAGCACGATCTGTCTTGGCTGGTTGTTGATGGCTTTCGCAGCGTCCGTGACTTTCATGTGCAGCTCCTCGCCATGCTTCCATTAGGTCCTGAGGCTCATCTCGAGGTGTCAATGCGCGGTCCAGCCGCCGTCGACCGGCAGCGCTATTCCGGTGATCGAGGCCGCGGCGGCGCTCGACAGAAACACGGCCAGGGCGCCAATTTCATCGACCGTCGCAAAGCGCTTGTTCGGCTGCTGGCCCAGCAGCACGTCGCGGATCACCTGGTCGCGCGGGATGCCGTGGGCCTTGGCTTGTCCGTCGATCTGCGCCTCGACCAGCGGCGTGTAGACGTAGCCGGGGCAGATCGCATTGCAGGTGATGCCGGCTTCCGCCGCTTCCAGCGCAGTCACCTTGGTCAGGCCGACAATGCCGTGCTTCGCCGCGACATAGGCGGACTTGAACGGCGAGGCGACCAGCCCATGAGCGGAGGCGACGTTGATGATCCGGCCGAAGCCGTTCTGGCGCATTGCCGGCAGCGCCAGGCGCGTGGTGTGAAAGGCCGACGACAGGTTGATCGCAAGGATCTGGTCCCATTTCTGCGGCGGAAATTGTTCGAGCGGCGCGACATGCTGGATGCCGGCATTGTTGACGAGGATGTCGAGCCGGCCGGATCGAGCGATGGTCGTTTCGATCATCTCGGCGATGGAGTCTGGGCTCGTCATGTCGGCCGGGGCGTAGTTCGCCCTGACGCCGCATGCAGTCGCGATCTGCTCCCGCGTCATTTCGATGTCTTTTGCATCGCCGAAGCCGTTCAGCACGATGTCGGCGCCGGCCTCGGCGAGAGCGCGTGCGATGCCGAGCCCGATGCCGCTGGTCGACCCGGTGACCACCGCCACCTTGCCTGCGAGGGGGCTGGTGGTAACCGGAGACGGCATCTGCGCAGTAACGTTCATGGCTGATCCCTCGTAAAATGTCGTGGCGAGCCGACGCCTTGGGGTGTCCGATGTCGCTCACAGTCTGAGCGGCCGGCGGGTGAGATGGAAATACTGCATGGCTTCCGAAACGATAGGCCGGCGCTATTGCAGCCCGGATGTCCTTCAATCCGGTTTTTGCTATTCAGTCACGAGACACAGGAGCAGGGAGGCGATCGATGGAGATGCACCAGGTCCGCTATTTCCTCGCCGTCGCGCGGCTGCTCAACTTCACGAGGGCCGCGGAGGAATGCAATGTCACGCAGCCGTCGCTGACGCGCGCGATCAAACAGCTCGAGGCAGAACTGGGCGGTGATCTGTTTCGGCGTGAACGGCCGTCCGCCCAGCTGACTGAACTGGGTCAGCGTATGCACCCGCTCCTGCAACAGTGCTACGACGCCGCGCTCGGAGCCCGCTCGCTGGCGTCCTCGTTCAAGAGTGGTGAGGTCGGCGCCTTGCGGATCGCGCTCACGCATTCGATCGACCTTGCGTTGCTGATCCCGCATCTCGAACAGATCAAGCGGCAATTCAACCGGCTGGAATTTCGCTTTCTGCGCGGCGATAGCCGCGAGGTCGCGGACTATCTGAAGAAGGGCGAAGCCGAGCTCGGAATTGCCGCCGAGATCGACGAGAGCTGGGATCGGCTCGATGTCTGGCCGCTGTTCACCGAGCATTTCGAACTCGTCGTGCGCACGGACCATCATCTCGCCGGCCGAAACCCGGTCGACATCGACGACCTGCGGACCGAGCAGCTCTTGAGCCGGACCTATTGCGAGCATCGCAACCGGATTTCCGATAGCCTGCGCGAGCACGGCCTCGACATCGACCGCGGCCACGACATCTGCTCGGAGCGAGACCTGATCGAGCTGGTGCAGGCCGATATCGGGGTCGCAATGATCCCGCACAGCTCGCAAGTGCCGGACACGCTAAGGCGCACCATGATTGATGGTCTCGATGCACGGAGAACGGTCAACCTCTACGGCGTTGCCGGCCGCCAGCGCACGGCCGTGGCCTCGGCCGTGATGCGGATGCTTCGGGGCGCAGACTGGCGCGCGATCGCGGGCTGAGAAGATCGCTCAGCTGACTTGCCTGAGCGCGTCGACGAGGTCCTCGACGTCCATGCGCCGGCGGAAGTCCGGATCGACGAAGCGCGACGTCACCAGGCCGTCGCGGCCGACCACGAACACAGCCGGGATCGGGAGCATCCAGCCATCATTGCCGTGGAATCTGGCGAGGTTCTGGTGGGACAGCAACTGCTGGATCTCGTGGCCGAGCCAGATCGCGAGGTTCAGCGACAGAGCATAGCCGTTGTCGAGATCGGTCAGCACCGGAAAGCTCGCGCCGCAATCGGCCTTGAACTGGCCGGTATACTCCTGGGTTTCCGGCATGATGGCCACCAACTGGGCGCCCATGTCTGCGATGCGCGGCTGGGCCTGGATCACGGCGCGGACATTGAGCCGGCAGTAGGGACACCAATGCCCGCGAAAGAACATCACCGCCACCGGGCCCTGCGCCAGCAGCGACGAGAGCGCGACGAGACGCCCACGCTCATCGGGCAGGATGAAATGCGGCATTGCTTCGCCTGGGCGCGGCGCATTGACGCCACCTCCATTCTCCCCGAGCCGCTCGACCAGCCGGTCCACAGCCATGGCATAGGCCGGGAAGATCTCCCGGCCTGCGTCGGCATAGGCGCGCAGCTGTTCGTTCAGTGGGCCGTCCATCTCGCGGCAGCGCTGAAACGCGAGCTTGAGCCGTTCGGCATCGGCGGAGGAGAGAGCGGTCATGGTCGGCTCCGACAAGGGCTGCAGAATAGGGCGGCTGCGCCGTTCCTGAAAGGGCGCCGACGCGCAAGGTGCGGCGAACCACGCTAGCGATCGACTTCGGCGGTCGGAAATGCCGATGTCCAATCAGTTCGATAGCCGCTGCCAATCGCGAAGCGCTCCGTGCGACGCGTTCGTCCCGATACGGATAGCTCCACGCTATCGTCCCGGAAGACACTCGGCATTTCAGAAAGGCTCGGCCCGCGATGACAATGCCGTCACTGCTCTCGATCCACTCCCAGAGGATATTCCTAATGGACCACCGTTTCCGCCTTTCCCGCAGATTGTCGCTCGGCCTCGCTGTTTTCGGCGCGGCCGTCCTGATCGCGCAGCCCACGTTGGCCGGCGAATGTCCGGCCGACAAGATGAAGCCGAATGCGCGTTCCATGGTCGACTACAAGCCGGTCGGCGTGACCGACGTGACGCTGGGGTCGATCGATCTCGAGAAGCAGCCGGCCAACATCAAAGACCGCGAGTTGCGCTTCCGCAAGCTGACCATCGAACCCGGCGGCATCGTGCCCTGGCACAGCCATGACGACCGGCCGGCCCTGATTTTCGTGCAGCAGGGCGAGATCGTCGAATACGCCTCCAATTGCGTCGACCCGATCGTGCACAAGGCCGGCGACATCCGCCCCGAAGTCCATGGCACCTCGCACTGGTGGAAGAACCTCGGCAAGGAGACCGTCATCCTCTATGTGGGCGACGTCCGCCGCGATCCGCACGATCACAACATGTGACGACCGGGATGCAACGGGCTCCTCTCGTCCAACGATCTCGTTGCCCGATGTGACGTCCCCGCCACCGCCCCCGCGCTGGGCGTCACATCTTCCCGCGTCTCGGCAGGAGCGTCTCTCATGATGACGGACATGTCCGCGGCACCGATGACGCCAGCTGCAATGGCGACGGTCAGCCATGGTCCGAGCGCCATACGCCGCTCGCTGGTCATCGGGCTGACCGCGTTCCTCACCGTCGTCGATCTGTTTGCGACCCAGGCGATCCTGCCGGCGCTGACCCGCCATTATGGCGTGACGCCTGCCGCGATGGGCTTTGCCGTCAACGCCTGCACGATCGGCATGGCCATCGCGAGTCTCGTCGTCGGCATCTTCAGCCCGCGGATCAATCGCCGCGTCGGCATCCTGCTCAGTCTCGTTCTGCTTGCCGTGCCGACCAGCCTGCTGGCGGTGGCTCCCGGTCTGATGACCTTCACGGCACTCCGGGTCCTGCAGGGTCTGTGCATGGCCTCGGCGTTCGCGTTGACGCTGGCTCATCTCGGCGAGCAATGCAGCGCGGCCGATGCGGGCAGCGCCTTTGCGGCCTATATCACCGGCAACGTCGCGAGCAATCTCGTCGGGCGCCTGATCGCTGCAGCGGTCGTCGATGGTCTCGGGCTGGCCTGGAACTTCCTGCTGTTCGCCGCGCTCAACCTGGCCGGTGCCGTGCTGGTGTACGTCACGATCCGCGGCGCTGCGCCGAACATCGCGGGCGGACCCGGCGACAGTCCATCGAAGGCCCTGGCGGCACACTGGCGCAAGCCGCGTCTGCGCGCGTCCTTCGGCATCGGCTTCTGCATCCTGTTTGCGTTCATCGGCACCTTCACCTTCGTCAATTTCGTCCTGGTGCAGCCGCCGCTCTCGCTCGGAATGATGACGCTCGGTGTGGTCTACTTTGTGTTCGCGCCCTCTGTGGTCACGACGCTGCTGGCGGGGCCAGTCGCAATCCGGCTCGGCACCCGCGCAACGCTGTGGGCGGCTCTGGCATTGGCCGCGTCCGGCCTGCCGCTGTTGCTCACGGCGCACCTTGCTCTCGTGCTGGGCGGCATGGTGCTGGTGGCGGTAGGAACCTTCTTCGCGCAGGCTGCCGTCACCGGCTTCGTTGGGCGAGCGGCGAGCGAGAATCGAGGTGTCGCCAGCGGCAGCTATCTCGCCTGCTATTTCTTCGGTGGGCTCGCTGGCAGCGCGCTGCTCGGCCAACTGTTCGACCGGCACGGCTGGACTGCCTGCGTCGCAGGAATAGCGCTGGCGCTCGGCATGGCGGCCGCGCTTGTGTCGTGGCTGAAAGAGTGACCGGACTTGCTGTCCAAAGCCGTGCTTCGACGAGAACCCCCGCTTCACATCCTCCTGTTGTTCAGGCAGGAGCGGGGGTCCGGAAGTTCGGATCGCAGGAATTTGAGCCAGCTGGCGGGGATGATCTCAGCCGGCGAAGCTCGCCTTGATTTCGGCTGCGACCGTGGCGGCGTTCTCGTCGAGGACGAAGTGGCCGGCATCGAGCCAGACGAGGCGGGCGTCGGGCAGGTCGGCGAGGTAGGCCTCGGCACCGGCGGGGATGAAGAACGGATCGTTCCTGCCCCATATGATCAACGTCTTCGGGCGATGGGTGCGGAAGGCCTGGTGCCAGCTGTCGTAGAGCGCGACATTGGTCTTGTAGTCCTCGAGCAGGTTCAGATGTGCCGCATCATGGCCGGGGCGGTCGAGCAGCGCCTGATCGTGCGTCCAATTGTCGGGACTGATGGCTTCGACATTGCGCGCGCTGACCTGATATTGGTACTTCGTCGTGTCGGCGGAAAGGAGCCCGCGCGCGGCGGCCTCGCTGGCTGCGTCGCGCTTCTCCCACAGCGGCAGGAAGATCTGCGCCGGCATCTCGCCGACGCCTGCCATATAGGCATTGGTGTTCTGGATCACGAAGCCGGTGACGGCCTTCGGATTATGCGTGAACAGCCGGAAGCCGACAGGGCCGCCATAGTCGTGCATGTAGAGAATGGTGGAGCTCAGTCCGAGCTTCTCGATCAGCCCTGCCACATGCGTGGTCAGCGTCTCGAAGCTGTAGTCGAACTCGGCAACCGATGGCGCATCCGACTGGCCGAAGCCGATGTAATCGGGCGCGATCACGTGGAACCGATCCGCCAGCAGCGGGATCAGGTCGCGGAACATGAAGCTGCTGGTGGGAAAGCCGTGCAGCAGGATAATGGTCGGATGTGTCGGATCGCCGGCTTCGCGATAAAACACCTGGCGATCATTGATGGTGGCGAACTTGTAGAGAGTCACGGGGAAGCTCCGATGAAGGGGGGAAAGGCGCCAGGCGCGCGAGGACAGCCGGTACTGTCCTCGCACCCTTGGGGTCAGGCGGCCTTGCTGGCTTCGACGACCGGGAAGTCAATCTCTGTCTTGAACACTTCGTTGAAGAAGTTGGTCCAGCTGTTCAGAGCGACGTGCTGCACGATTTCGATGACCTGGGCGTCGGTGTAGCCGGCGAGCTTCACGGCGGCGAAATCGGCGTCGGTGATATGGCCGCGATTGAGCGCGACCAGGGCTGCGAAGCGAACGGCGGCGTCGGCCTTCGGATCGTTCGACGCGCCGTTGCGGTTGGCGGTGATCTCCGCGTCGTCCAGCCCGGCGAGGTTGCGGCCGAGATAGGTGTGGGCCGACAGGCAGTAGCTGCAGCCGTTGATTTCTGCCACCGCTAGGGCGATCCGCTCACGCGTCGCGGCGGGCAACGAACCCTTGCCGAGCGCGCCGGACAAAGCGAGATAGCCTGCCAGCGCCTGCGGGCTGAGCGCGATGGCGCGGAACATGTTCGGCGTGCTGCCGAGCTGCTTCGCGACTCCTTCAAGCAGCGCACGCGAGGCTTCGGGCGCGTCGGCGATGGTGGCGGGGGTGGGGATACGGGTCATCGGATCGTCCTTTCGCGACAGCCGCATTGGCTGATGACCCTCATCTACGATCTTCCATTTTCCGGCAGTAGGCGCTATTTTCGAGAGCCGATATTTCATTTTTTGGAAGAATGATGGATCGCTTCGAAGCAATGCGGACGCTGGTGGCGGCGGTGGATGGCGGCAGCCTGTCGGCAGCATCGCGCGCGCTCGCCGTGCCCCTGCCGACGGTCAGCCGCTGGATTTCCGATCTGGAAGCGCATCTCGGCTCGCGGCTGCTGGTGCGGACCAGCCGCAAGCTGGTCCTGACCGAGGCCGGCGAAGCCTTCGCGGCTGTGGCGCGGCGTCTGCTCGACGATCTGGCCGAAGCGGAGCGCGCGGCGAGCGGCGAATATCGCGAACCGCGCGGCGAACTGCTGGTGACGGCGCCGATCATGTTCGGCAAGCTTCATGTCGCGCCGCTCGTCCATGCGTTCCTTGCGGCCTATCCGCCGGTCAGCGTGCGGCTGATCCTGTCGGACCACGTCATCGATCTCGTCGACGCGCATGTCGATGTCGCGGTCCGCATCGGCCGCATGCCCGACAGCCAACTGATCAGCCGCCAGGTCGGGCACGTGCGCTGGATCCTCAGCGCCAGTCCGGACTACCTTGCCCGCCGCGGCGAACCCGCCGACCTCGAGGCTCTGCGCGATCATGATTGCATCGCCTTCGAGGGCTTGCAGACCTACCGGAGCTGGACGTTTGGCAGTGGCGCTGGCGAACGCACGGTGCCTATCAAGCCGCGGTTTTCGGTCAACACGGCCGACGCGGTGGTGGAGGCGGCGGCGGCCGGCCTCGGTGTCGCGCGCCTGATGTCATATCAGGTTGCGCGTGCGATCGCTGATGGCCGGCTGGTGACCATCCTGCACCAACGGGATGATCGTCCAACCCCGGTCAATCTCGTGCACCAGCCGCAGCCGGTCCAACCACTCAAGCGCCGGGCCTTTCTGGATTTCGTTGCGCCAAGGCTGAGCCTTGCCTTGGCGAAGATCGAAGAATCCCTTGGGAAGGCGTGAATCGTGCGAGGCGTCGGTCGTTGGGGCGCCACGGCGGTGCAGGTGGTGCTCTCCGATCATTGATCGTTGAAAGCGACGAGGTTGGCCAAGCTTGCCACGAGTTCGTCTCTGACGAAGGGCTTCATCAGCCGCGGCAGGTCTGCCTCAATGCCGGTTCCATCCGCATACCCAGAGATGATGAGGATTGGGGTTCGGGGCCGGAACGCTTGGGCCTGACGAGCCAGATGGACGCCCGTCATTCCGGGCATCAGATGATCCGTGACGATCAGATCCAACGTCGATTCTGAGCGGATGATCCTCATTGCTTGTTCTGCCGATGTCGCCTCGACCACGTCGAAGCCCAAATCAGCGAGCATATCGGCCGTGCTCAGCCGGACGAGATCCTCGTCATCCACCAGCAACACTGTACCCTGCGCCTTTCTATCGATTGCGCGAGTGGAGGACAGCGTCTCCGGCATATCGTCGCTCATCGGTAGCCAAAGCTCCACATTCGTGCCCGCCCCCGGGACACTGCTGATCGTCAATGCTCCTCCCAACTGGGACACGAGCCCATGCACCATCGACAAGCCAAGGCCGGTGCCTTTACCGACGCCCTTGGTCGAGAAGAATGGCTCGACGGCGCGCTTCAGCGTGTCCGGGTCCATTCCCAGGCCACTGTCGACAACCGATAGCCGGACATAGCGTCCGGGCTGCAGGATACTCTCTTCGGTCGGGCTGGCCATCGAAACGGAGGCTGTGATGCGAAGTGTCCCTCCGCTTGGCATGGCGTCTCGGGCATTCACGGAGAGATTGAGGAGCGCCATTTCAACTTGGTGGGAATCGACCCTTGCAGGTGGCAGATCACCTGGTGCATCGATCACGACATCGATCTGCGGCCCCGTGGTGCTCCTGATGAGATCCGCCATTCCGTGCACCAACTGCGCCACGTCAACCGAAACAAGCTGAAGCGGCTGACGGCGAGCAAAGGCGAGCAATCTCTGGACGAGTGTTCTGGCCCTTTCGGCTGATTGGATTGCGCCCCCGATCAATCGCTGCTCCCGCTCGCCGCCAACGTGCCGGCGCTGGAGCATATCGAGCGTGCCGACGATTGGCGTGAGCAGATTATTGAAGTCGTGCGCGACGCCGCCTGTAAGCTGCCCCATTGCTTCCATTTTTTGACTCTGCCGAAGCGCCTCTTCGGCTTCGGCCAGTCTTCGTTGTTCGTGCGTACGCTCGGAAATGTCCCGACCAATCAGAAACGCGCCGATCTGCGCGCCCTGTTCGTCTGCCAGCGGCTCGAATTTCATCTCGTAGAAGCGACGTACAATCGCAACGTCGCCGAATTCCCCCACCGTCGTGAATGCTTCCCCGGACAGGGCTCGATCCCACCCCGCCTTGGCCGCTTCCTTTTGCTCGGGCCTGTCGGCCAGGAATTCCAAGAGCGACTGTCCGAGTGACGGAAGCTTCCCGTAGATCCGAACATATTCCTCGGCGCACGACTTGTTGATGGCCAGCCAGCGATACTCATGATCGATCACCTGGATCTGCGCGTCAGTGGTCTCGACGATCCTCGCAAGCAAATTGCGCTCGGCGGTGCGCTCTGCGACGTGGCTTTCAAGCTTCTCATTCAAGTCTTGCAGGGCAAGTTCAGCGCGGCGTCGGTCGGATATGTCGCTGAACAAGCTCGCAACTCTCCGCTGCTCCGGCGCTCCGACGCGGAAAGCATGAACGTCCCACCACCGACCCAATGATGACGACCCGAACTCTGTCCGCGCTTGTTCGCCCGTCGTGGCGACTCGACCGTAGAACTCGAACCAAAACTGCTCGTGGTCAGGGATCAGATCTCGCATCCGACACCCCAACACGTCGCGCAGCCCGGATTGGCGCTCGAAAGCGGGATTGACTTCGAGAAATCGATAGTCGGCGAGTTTGCCGTTGTCGTCGGGCATCATCTCGATGATACAGAAGCCGACCTGAATGGCCTCGAACAACGTACGGTACCGCTCCTCGTTGACGCGGAGGTGTTCGATGGCGCGCACCTGCTCCGTCACGTCGTAACCGCCCACGAATATGCCGGTCACTTCGCCAGTGTCGTTCCGAACGGGCTCATAGAGGAAATCGATAAATCGTTCGCCATCGTCGCGAGCGAGGCTGATGGGCATCGCGCGGGCGACGAAGCGTTCGCCGCTTGCATTGACGTGGTCGAGCAAATCATAGAAGCCCTGTTCGGCGAGCTCAGGCAGGACTTCGCGCACCGTGCGGCCGAGGAAGTCGCGGTCACCCGCGATCGTGCGATAGGCGTCGTTGACATACTCGTAGCGATGTTCGGAACCAGTCAGGACGCAGACGAAGCCGGGCATCTGTCGCAGCAGGAGGTGTTGTCGGCGTCGCTCCTCGGCGAGCCGCTGAGCGGCCAATACCTGCTCCGTTGTCTCGGTGCACATGACCAGCACACCCCCAACGCCTTCGACCGCGTCCTGGTCATCGATCGGACTATAGCTATAGGTCCAGTAGACGTCCCTCAGCTCACCGTCTCGGGTGATCGGCACGAGTTGGTTCTCATGCCAGGTCGCCCCGCGGCCGGACATGACTTGTTCGATCTGCGGGCCGATGATCGGCCAGATTTCGTCCCAGACCTCTCGCGCAGGGCGGCCGATTGATCCTGGGTGTCGCTCGAAGCCGATGGAAGGGCGATAGGCGTCATTGTAGAAGCAATAGCCTGCCGGACCCCAGAATATGTAGGCGGGATGTCCCGTATTGAGCAGAAGTCGAACCGCCGTCTTGAGTGACTGGGGCCAAGCTTCGGGCCGTCCAAGCGGATGCGTCGACCAATCATAGGCGCGAATGTAAGCGCCCATTTCGCCACCGCCGCTGAGGAACTGTGGCTGTATCATCGGACGGCGCGCCACTCACTGAGACGTTGAAGGGTAAAGGATTAACCATTGACCATAGTACATTGACGGAGAGTTCGTTCAAACGGAATTCGAAAAACGCTTGCGAACGGCGGTTGTTCCATTTCGGCTGAGATGGGGTTGCCGGCACAGGGCCTCGCATCTAACACTTGCCATGTCTTGTCGCGTGGCCAAAGGGTCGCCGACGCCATCCATGCAAAGCAGGCATCCGCGCGCGCTCGCCGCAAGGTTTGCCGGCGGCGTGTCGCGCGGAGCACGGTGTCCAGGAGGCGGGCCCGCCCGAGCAATTTCATTCAAGCCGGCGCAATATTGCGCAATATTGATCGATCCGACGCTCCTATCAAGTCTTGCGGGCGGACCAATCCCCCCGACGATCGAACGGCTGTTGGACGGTCGAGCGTCGGCGACGGCAAGCAATATCGGAGTTGAAGGAGCGGAAGTGGCAGCCGCTCGTTCGTGAAATGGACGTCCAAGTCTTTCGCGGTGCATCGGCGCACCTCGGCGCGCAAGACGCTTGAAGGACGCCCGCGCCGCGCGATGGTCGGCATGCGATGCGCCTGCCACAAAGTCTTTCTCGAGCGCTCGGCTCGATGAGGACGACGAGCTCCACCCACTGAATCGTTCGATGACAGAGTCGTTCATGGATCATATTGCAAGCGTCGAAGAGCGACGGTCCTCCGATCATGATGATCAGGCGGTTCGCAAACATTCCACCCAAGTCCCGGTTCTGATCGTCGTGCTGGTCGCGGCGGCGGTCACCGGCCTGTCGGTGTTCTACCTCTCGAGGCCACAGCCGCTATTGGTCCAGGGTGAGGTCGATGCGACGCGGCTCGATATCGCTGCCCGTGTCGACGGCAGGGTGAAGGACGTGCCGGTCGCGCGCGGCCAGAACGTCGCGTCCGGAGCCGTGCTCGTGAGCATCGAAAATCCGGAGACGATCGCGAAGCGAGACCAGATGGTGGCGGCAAAGGCCGTCGCCGAGGCCCAGCTCGCCAATGTCCTCGTAGGGACTCGGGCAGAAACCATTGCGGTCCGGAAAGCCGAGTTGGCGCGCGTGCAGGCCGGCCGGGTTCTCGCCCAAAAGACGTTCGATCGAATCCATACGTTGACCGATCAGGGCAATTCGCCGCAGGCGCGCCTGGATCAAGCGACCGACTCGCTTCACGAGAGCGAGCGAGCCGTGGACCAGGCCCAGTCGGCCTACGAGCAGGCCGTCAACGGCCATACCAAGGAAGAACGCGATATCGCCAGAGCCAACGTGGAAAAGGCCGATGCCGACATCCGGGCCGTGCAGTCGGCCATCGACCAACTCGTCGTCCAGGCGCCGATTGCGTCTCAGGTCTATCAGCGTAACGTCGAGCCGGGCGAGTATGTCGCGCCGGGTGTCCCTCTGATGTCTCTGATCGACCTCGCCGATGTCTGGATCCACTTCGATCTTCGCGAAGATCTCATCAAGACGCTGAAGATCGGCGACCGGCTCGATGTGCGGATTCCTGCACTCGGTGACCGTCGCATCGCGGTCGTCGTCAAGCTGATCGCGACGAAAGGCGAATATGTGAGCTGGCGCGCCACGCGGGCGACGGGCGATTTCGATCTGCGGACGTTCTCGATCCGCGCCTACCCGGTCGAGCCGATACCCGAGCTGAGGCCGGGCATGAGCGCCTATCTCGACTGGGGGGCGCGCCAATGACGGAGGCATCTGCGTCTGGATTCCTGTGTGTCGCACGGCGAGAGTGCCGATGGTTGCTTCATGATCGGGTCGCTCTGATCCTGATCTTCGCCGTCCCTCTCTTTGCGTTCCTGGTTCTCACGATCGTGTTCAGCCACTCCGTCATTCGCGGGCTTGGCGTGACGGTCGTCGACGAAGACAGGTCGGATGCCTCGCATGCGGTGGCCGAATACATCGCAGCATCTCCGAGTCTACGGATCGTCGACCGGTCTGCGACGTTGTCGGATGCGGTGGCTGATTTGCGCTCCGGCAAGTCGATCTCCGCGGTCTACATTCCTCCGAATTTCGAACGAGACCTGCAGGCTCAGCGGCGGCCGCAGGTCGTCGGGTTCTATAACCAGCAGTTCCTGACGGCGGCGGGAATCGCCTCTTCCGGCCTCAGCGATGCCTTGTCTGCCGCCGCAGCTGCGGCTGCTCCCGCCAGCCGGGCGGCCCCTGCGCCAGCTTCCATCGGCACGCTCGTGAGTGAGACGATCACGCTCGTCAATCCGCAGAAGAACTACGCCCAGTTTCTGCTGCGGACCCTGCTGCCGATGGTGCTGCACGCGATCATCACCCTCGCAGGCGGGTATTCGGTCGGATCCGAATTTCGCAGGCGAAACGCGCGGGAATGGATCGCGTGTGCCGGCGGCAACCCGATCGTTGCCCTGGCCGGGAAGCTCGCTCCGCTGGTCGGCATATTCGCCTCGATCATGTGGGTGGAGCCGTTGCTTCTGGAAGGTGTGCTCGAGATCCCGTTCAAGGGCGATCTGCCGATGATGATCGCTTCGAGCCTGCTGCTGATCGTTTCCTATCTCTCGCTCGGCGCGCTGCTGCAGTTGGTAGCGCGTGATTTGGCGACGGGGCTGGGATTGGCCGGACTATTCGTGTCGCCCGCCTTCGGCTACGCGGGCGTCGGCTTCCCGATCAGCGGCATGAACGCCTTCGCGCAGTGCTGGAGTGCGGCGTTGCCGCTGCGCTGGTACATGTCGATATTGCTGGAGCAGGCGGCGCGGGGGCTTCCGGTCTCGGAATCGGCGTTTCCGTTTGCGGTGCTCGCGGGCCTGACGGCGCTATATGGCACGCTCGCATGGCTGCGCATCAGGAGCCTGATCCGCAGCCATTGGTTTGAGACGGACGGCGCACCGAAACAGCCGGAGGTCGACGCGAGCTCGCCCGGGGTCGGCGGTGCATTCCTGGCCGAGTGGCGGCGCGTGCTGGGCAATCGGAGCGCATTCACCATCTTCGTTCTCGCTCCGCTCATCTACGGCATCTACTATCCGCAGCCCTATCTCAACCAGATCCTGCGAAAGCTCCCGATCGCGGTCGTCGACAACGATATGAGCGACATCAGCCGTCAGATCGTGGAGACGCTGGATGCGAGTGGTGCATTGAGGGTTGCCTCTCGGCCGCAAACGCTCGCCGAGGCGCGTGCGGACATCGACCGCGGGCGGGCCTTCGCGGCCGTCGAAGTGCCGCCCGGCACCGAGCGCGATCTGCTCAAGGGCATCAATGTTCACATTCCCGTCTACGCCGATGCGACCTACCTGTTCATCTTCAGGTCGACCGCAGGTGGGGTCGCCGCCGCAATCGGCAGTTTGACGTCCGAGCTGATATCCCGCGGCGGCCGCGCGGATGGCAGCCTCGTCAAGGCGAAGCTGGCGGCGATAAGCCCCGCGGACGTCCTGCTGCAGCCGGTGTTCAATCCGGTGGGCGGCTACGCCAGCTATATCGTTCCGGCGGCGTTCACGCTCATCCTCCAGCAAACGCTGTTGATCGGGGTGGCGATGCTGACACGCGCGGCGCTGAACGGGGGCGGCGGCGGCATCGTCGCCGGGGTGGCCGGCCGCGGCGTCGCACATCTGACGATCTATCTGCCGGCGCTTGCGCTCTATCTGATCGTCCTTCCGCACGTGTACGGCTTTTCGACTCTTGGTGATGTTCCGCAATTATTCGCGCTCGCATCGCTGTTTCTGCTTGCGACGAGCTTCCTGGGGCAGGCCATTGGGACGGCGTTCACCAGACCGGAAAACGCGACTCTGCTGCTGTTGGCGACGAGCTTGCCGCAGTTCTTCACGACCGGCTTTGCGTGGCCGCGCGAAGCGATCCCGGATGTTGCGCTTGTCTTTGGGCGTATCTTTCCGGTCGATTTCGCGATCGACGGTCTGGTCCGCATCAATCAGCTGGGCGCGAGCCTGTGGGAGGTCACGTCAAGCTGGCTCGGGCTGTGGTGTCTGACGGTGGTCTATTTTGGTCTTGCTGTGATCTCCGCGTTCGTGGCCAAGAAGAGGCTGGCAAATGCCCAAGCTTAAGCGTGCCTTGCTGGCCGCCATCGTCGCTGCGCTTCTTGCCGGCATCGTCATCTACGACATGAGGTTGGACGAGTCGGCGCCGCCGATCGTAGGCGTCGTGCGCGCAACCGAACTCAGCATCGAACCGGAGCTGGGCGGACGGCTCGCCTCGATGAGCGTCCGAAAGGGGGCACGCGTCCGTGCGGGGGATGTCGTGGCGACACTGTCGGCCATGGAATTGACGGCCCAGCTCGACCAGGCGCGCGCCGCCCTGGCGTTGGCGGCGGCGAACCGTGACCACGTCCATGCCGGGGTTCGCCGCGAGCAGATCGATTCGCTGAAGAGCGAAATTGCCAAGGCTGGTGCTCGCCTCGACTATGTCCAAGCCCAGTTGACGCGGACGAGCACGCTGGCTCGTCAAAATTTCGAGTCACAGCAGGCTCTCGACCAGGTCCAGAACGACTCCGACATCGCGGCCGCGGATGTCGCTCGAGCACGGGCCAATTACGAGGCGGCCGTGGCCGGGCCGACGCCGGAGGAACGTGCGATTGCGGATTCGCAGGTGCGAGCCGCATCCGCCGCGCTTGTGGTGCTCGAGCGCAGGCTGGACAAGATGGTCTTGCGTGCGCCGGCGGATGGCGTGGTGAGCGTCGTCGCCGCGGAAGTGGGGGAAAACATCCGTGCGGGTCAGGCCGTCCTGACGATCGAAGCAACCGGCAAGGAGTGGCTGTCTTTCAACCTGCGCGAAGACGACCTCGATGGCCTGACGGTTGGCAAGGACGTCAATGTGGGCAGGACCGGAGGGACGCTCACGGGGCGTGTGACGGAACTGCGGCGACTCGGAGCGTTCGCGACATGGCAGGCGCGAAGGGTGGTCGGCGATCATGATCGAAGCACCTTGCGGCTGCGTGTCGATCCTTCGAACGACATGGCGGAGCTGGAGCCCGGCATGACCGTCTGGATCGGGCGATAGGGTGGGTCACCGGATGCGTGACCGTCCATCCGTCGTTTCGCTCGGTTCGTTTCTGATCTGGTTTGGCGTTTTTTTTGTCCAGCGTTGGAATGCACGCCTGAATGCAGCTCCATCGCTGAAACCCAATGCGACCGCGATGTCGTCGTTCGTGAGGGCGGTACCGCGGAGATATTCCAATGCCAAACGGCTCCTCAGTTCATCGCGTAGCCCTCTGAAGGAGAGACCTTGCCGTTCGAGCGCCCGTCGAAGCGACCGTTCATTCGAGCCGAGGCGGCGCGCAATCGAACTGAATGCGGGAGGATCGGCAATGTCGCGCAACAGGATCTCACGGATCTGCCCGGCGGCGCCGGCGCGCAACGCGAGATCGGCAAGGAGCTTGTTGCAGACGTCGACCACATGTGAATAGGTCGTCCTGTTGCCGAAAGTCGCCCTCTCGTCGAGCCATTTGGTCTGGAAAACGATCTCGTTCGCCTGGCGCGAGTAGCGAACTTCGCAACCCACCTCGCTCGAGCTGATGCCGAAGCCGGTTGCATATTTCAGATGAATTTCCTGCGGCACGAATGCGGGACCCATGAGGTCCCGCATCAGGGAGATATGAACGCCGATCTGCTTCTCGAGCACGAAACGATAGAGGGGCTGGTCGTCCAACGTGTGCGCGTTGGGTTCGATGGTCCAGGTCGCCAGCTCACCGTCTTCCTCGAGACGAACCATCGCCAGGGGCGTGGCCAGCACGTGGTAGCGCAGCGCGAAATCGCAGGCTGTCCGAAAGTCCGGACTGCACAGGATGGCATACCCGTACATCCCGTAAGCCGATACGTGAACCGTCTGGCCAATGCGATAAGCGAGATGTGGGTCGGTCGACAGCCGGATGGCGTTCCGATAGGCCGTCATCAACTGGCTGAGGGAAATCCGCGTATCGGGCGAATGAACGTCCTGGACGTTCAGATCGGTGCCCTTCAACGCGTCTGCCGGCGCGTGGCCTTGATGGACCAGCGCGTCGTAGACCGACGCGAGCTTGGTCGGCATGTAGAGCCGCTCGTGTATTCCAACAGCAGAGGTGTCCGTCGTCCCGATGTCGTCCGAGCCATGTCGGCGCGAAGACGTGCTGGGCTGTCGCAATGATCTCGCCCCTTCAACTGAAATGGATTGCGCCCAACCTGGCGTCGAAATGCGGTGCGGCCGGACGCGATGATGAGGTTGCCGGTGATGCCCCCGCCGACGGCGTTTTTAGGGGTGTGCGTCGCGACAATCAAGGCGAGAGCACATGACAATCAAGATCAGGGCGTCCCGGCGTCAACGTGACGAAGGTCGCGGCCGTCAGGACCGCACCAGCCGCGGGCGTCCATTGCGCACCGTCCGTGGCCTGGTCCGGTTGTTGCGCGTGCGGGCCGGGCTGGTCGCCTGACCGTGGGTGACGCGTCGAGAGGTTTGCAATTCCGCCGAGCATCGATCGACGATGGATGCAACTATTGATTGGTGTTGCCGAAGTCTGGAGCATGATCTCGGGCTAGACCGCAAATCCTCTTGATGGTCGACCTTACGTGGAGCATCGCGAACGGCGGCACGAGTCGACATCGCGATGTCAGGGACGGCTGATCTTGTGAGTCGTGGCTGGCTTGTCCGTTTTGGTCTGTCTTCTGTCCGTTTTGAGCCTTCACAGGCAAAAGTCGCCCGCGATACAAGCTCGGCAATGTCAATGAACGCGCCGAGCCGCGAAGGTCCGCACGAAATGCTCATGAGAGTTCGACACGAAAGGGCTGGGATCTGCAGCACCCACCTGTCGCGAGCGCAGGTTGGTGAGCGTCCGCAACTGGCAACGAGCGAAGGGCGGGGCTGGGACGGAATTTGGTTGGAAGAGTACGGCCCGTTTCACGCTACCGACGCCGAGCCGATGCCGCCTCGTGACCATCATGTCATATTGATTGCACGAGATCATTCGTCGTACATCCTCCAGCAGCGTCTGGGTCAGTGCGTGGAAGGCCCGTTGAGACCCGGCGACATGTCGATGATCCCTGCCGGCCATACGGCGACGTTCCGCGGCCGTTTGCCGTCTCACCTGCGCATCGGGCTGTCGGTCGATCATCTGATCGAGGCGGCAGAAGAGCTCGGAAGGAACGGCGCGTATGCGCGGCCTGAACTGGCAAATGTCTTCCGCGCCCAGGACCAGTTCGTCGAACGCCTTGGCGCGATCTTTTTATCCGAACTGCAGCGGCCGCCTCATTTAACACAGGACCTCCTGATCGGATCTCTCACCATGACGCTGTCGGCACATCTGCTGCGCAGCTATGGCGCATCGTCCGAAGCGTATGGCGGTGTTGCTGGAAGCAACGTCGCCGCCATCCGCAGGGCTCTGGAGTTCATGAGGCAGCCGCCGGACACGAGAATCTCGCTGGCCGATCTTGCCGACGCTTCGGGGATTAGCCGCTTCCACTTGACCCGCCTCTTCAAGAAGCACTTTGGGTTGTCTCCGATCGCCTACCTGGAGCGCACGCGAATCGAGCGTACCAAGGACTTGATCCTTCGTGCCGAGATGTCGCTCGCCGAGGTCGCGCTGACCGCGGGCTTCGCGGATCAAAGCCATTTCACGCGTCGTTTCAAACACTACGTCGGACACACGCCAGGTATGTATGCGCGTGAGCATGCCCGAAAGCGGCCGCCGTCGTAGGCGCCATGGAATCCGCGGGGGCTTGGCCGAGGTCGCGGCGGGCGTGACGGCAGGAACGTTCGAGATGGACTATGTCACGCCTCTTCGTTTCGCGCCTCCCATCGTCCTGGTCGCGGACCGGTCAGTCAGCACGAAGCAACATGTCGAGAAGTCTGTAGCGATGAAACCTGGACGTATTGGACAATCCCCGCGCCATATCACGCAAGGCAGGGCTCCGACGAACATGCGGCCCCTGTTGCGAGCGGGCCTTGCTGCGCTGACGCTGGTGACGGCGACAGCGGCGCATGCCGATATCGGGCGCGCGCATACGGACGCGTCGGTCGAGGAGTCCGTGCCAAGCGGCGCGGTGTCGGAGGTGGACGCGCGTCAGGTCGAAATCGATAGGTTCAAGGCCGCCCCGGTATCCCTGCGCGAAGCACTCGCGATCGTCCAGGATCGCCGCGGCGGATCTCGCGCAGTGGACGCGAGTTTCGACAGCGAAGCCGGCGTCTCGACCTACCAGATCAGGACGCAGAGAGGAAATCGTCTGTGGCAGGACGTCGTCGATGCACATACCGGGGCTACGATCAACACCGAGGCGGGGTCCGCCCTCGCCGATCTGGCAAAGCCTGATCGCGAGCTGCTCGCTAGGCTGGGCGCGGTTCGGCAGGAACTGTCGGACGCGGTGATCGTGGCTGAGCGAAATACCCGCGGAAGAGCCATTAGTGCCGGGCTCATGGTCGAACGAGGCCGGCTGCAGTTCGTGATCGTGTGCGTCGCGGGCAACGATCTCAAGCAAGTCATGCTCGAGCCGCCGGCACCTCGCGCCCGCGCCAAATGATGGTCAAGCAGAAGGGGCTGTACGAATGAAGGATGCGATGACGATCGACCTGCATGTCGACGCGCGCGATCGGCGCGGCCTGGTGTCGATGCTCGGGCCAACGAGGATGAAAGGCGCGTTGCAGCGAACGAGCACTCTTGTGTGTGCCGCGGGCGTTCTGCTAGTTTTGGTGACGCCTCTCGTTGCTCAAGGAACGTCGGAGGAGCGGGAGGCCTGCACGCCGGACGTGTTTCGTCTATGCAGCTCATTCATTCCCGATCCGACGGCAATCACCGGGTGCCTTCGGAGGAAGAAATCGGACTTAAGTGTTCATTGTAGGAATGTCATATTTCCCTTGACGCGATTGGAGGACGTGAGCGCAGGTTCCAACTCGCCAGAAAAGAGTTCGCGATGAGCGACGCGGACCAATGACGGGCTCACGTGCGTGAAGGACACGTCTTCGGGCCGCGTTCAGGGCGCGGGCTACCAGAACGCCGGCTCGATGATGATGAAAGCGCGTCGCCTTGACGCATGATGCCATGGTCCAGGTGCCCTCGTCGAGGGAGTGAGCTACTCTGAGGCCAATTCCAATCTCGCAACATGCGGACGGGACGTTTCCGCCGTTCATAGCCTGCTGAATTTTCTCGTTGATGATGCGCAGGCAACGAACCGCTCAATGAAGATGCAGGGTGGCCCGGAATTTCTCACGGGGCACTCTCGGGCTGATGTCGCCCTGCCGGGGCTGGTGGTCATTTTCGCCACGAGGCTATCGAGGGACGGGCATCCTGCCGGACGCCGAGCGTGCGCCCGTCAGGCGGATGAAGCTGAATGGCGGCGCTGCTGCGCCGTCATGTTCCGAAGTCGTCACGATCCATCAACGTCGCGGGCGGGACATTGCCGGCCGCGGCGGTCCTGAATCGGCAGCTGCCGATCTCGAACACGAAAACCGACGGAGCAGGGGCCGGAAAACAAGGCTTCGACCAGATGTCAGTAGAGACTCACGATTCCGCCTTCCAGACGATCCCATACGAGAAGCCGTCATCCAGGATTCGCATTGCACTGCGCCTGTTGACGGTCGGCCTGCTTCTTGCCGTGGGGCTTCAGATGTCGCCCGCACGATCGCAGAGCGTCGGTCAGCCGCCGGACACGATGGCGGCGCGCGTCGAGGCGTGCACGCCCTGCCACGGCAACAAGGGCGAGGGGACGAGCGACGTCTACTTCCCACGTCTCGCCGGCAAGCCGGCCGGCTATCTCTACAATCAGCTGCTCGCGTTCCGCGGCGGCCGGCGCAAATATCCGCCGATGAATTATCTGCTGGAATTCCTGCCCGATTCCTATCTTCAGGAGATGGCGGACTATTTCGCCAGCCAGCGTCCGCCGCTGCCGCAACCCGTCACGAGCGAGGCGAGCGGCGACGTTCTGCGGCGCGGCGAGGCGCTGGTGAGCGGCGGCGATGCGGCCGCGCAGATCCCGGCCTGTGCCAGTTGTCATGGTCCGGGCCTGACCGGCATGGAGCCCGGCATCCCCGGCCTGCTCGGGCTGCGGCCCAGTTACGTCAGCGCCCAGCTCGGCGCCTGGCGCTACGGCACCCGCACGGCCAAGGCGCCGGACTGCATGCAGCGGGTGGCGGCGAGGCTGACCGAGGCTGATGTGACGGCGGTCGCGGCCTATCTCGCGACCCTGCCTGTGTCCGAGAACGCGGCGCCATCGCCGAAGGGAGCCTATGCCCTGCCGTTCTCCTGCGGCAGCGCGCCGAATTGAGGAGCGGGATCATGCAACGGATGTTCCATCTCCTGTCGGTGCTGCTGGTGTCCCTGTTCGCGACGCCTGGTCTCCATGCGCAGCAGGACAGGACGGCCAGAAGCAACGACATCGTGGCACGTGGCGAATATCTGGCGCGGGTCGGCGACTGCATCGCTTGCCACACCGCCCCGGAGGGACGGCCGTTCGCCGGCGGACGCGCCATGGCGACGCCGTTCGGCGCGCTCTACAGCTCCAACATCACGCCAGATGCCGAAACCGGCATCGGCAAGTGGAGCGCCGACGATTTCTACAGAACGATGCATTCCGGCCGTTTTCCCGATGGCGGCCTGATCTATCCGGCGATGCCATTCGCCTCCTACACCAAGGTGACGCGGGCCGACAGCGATGCGATCCTCGCCTACCTGAAATCGATCCCGGCCGTTGCTCAGAAGAACCGCGACCACGACCTGCGCTTTCCCTACAATAACCGGGAGTTGATCCTGGGCTGGCGCACCCTGTTCTTCCGTGAAGGCGAGTACAGGAACGATCCTTCCAAGTCCGCCGAGTGGAATCGCGGTGCCTATCTCGTCGAGGGGCTCGGCCATTGCGGCATGTGCCATTCGCCGATCAATGCGCTCGGCGGCAGTTCGCAGTCGGACGCCTTCAAGGGCGGCCTGATCCCGATGCAGAACTGGTACGCACCGTCGCTGACATCGAACCGGGAGGCGGGGCTCGGCGACTGGAGCATCAAGGACATTACGGATCTGCTGCAGACCGGCGTGTCGAATCGCGGCGTGGTCTACGGTCCGATGGCCGAGGTCGTTCATAACAGCCTGCAATATCTCACCGACGACGACGCCCGCGCGATGGCGGTTTATCTGAAAGGCATCGCCGAGCCGTCGCCGAAGGCGCCGCCGGTGTCTTCCCTGCCGGGCAGCGAGAGCAGTCTCCTGATCAGCCTCGGCAAGACCGTCTACGATTCGCGTTGCGCGAGCTGCCATGGCACGCAGGGCGAGGGCAGGCCGCCGCACTGGCCGCCGCTCGCCAACAACCAGTCGATCGAGATGTCGTCGGCCGTCAATCCGATCCGCATGGTGCTGAACGGCGGCTATCCGCCGGGCACCAAGGGCAATCCGAGACCCTACGGCATGCCGCCTTTCGCCGGCCTTCTGTCGGACAACGAGATTGCCGCCGTGGTCAGCTATATCCGCACGTCCTGGGGCAATCGCGGTGCGCCGGTCAGCGCCCGCGAGGCCAACGAACTGCGCTCCGCGCCGCTCGATTGAGGAGACCATGCTCAATTCCGATCCTTCCGAGCGAGACGCGCCTGACGACCAGTCCGTCGGACGCATCGTTGCCGCCGGCCCGCACGGTGCGCTGATCGTTGCCGGTATCGCCACCGCCATCGTCGTCGCGCTGTGGCTGGCCTTCTATCTGTTCGTGTTCCTGCCGCGTGGAGCATTGCAATGAGCGTGCATGAGCGCCACGACGGTGCCGCGGTCGCGGCCCGCACAGAGCGCAACTGGGCCATGATCTCGATCGTCATCATCATCGTGATGACCTTGCTCGCGGCGGTCGCGGGCTTGCACCGGGCGACCATGCCGCAGGCCCGCGTCGAAACCGCCGATCCGGCGCGGCTGCATCTCGCGGGCGAGTTCGTCGAGGCCAATCTCGGCAGCGAGCTCGAAGCCGACGGCTCGGTGACGGTGCGTGCAATCGGCCAGCAATATTCCTTCACGCCGGCCTGCATCCTGGTGCCTGCGGACACCCCGATCACCCTGCGCGCAACCAGCGCCGACGTCGTGCACGGGATTTTGGTCCAGGGCACCAACGTCAATACCATGCTGGTGCCCGGCTATATCTCGGAGCAGTTCATGCGCTTTGCCAGGACCGGCGACTATCTGATGCCGTGCCAGGAGTTCTGCAGCTTCGGGCACGAAGGCATGTGGGGCAAGGTGAGGGTGATCGACAAGGCTGCTTTCGCCGAGCGCGCGAAGAGCGGCGGGAGGCTGAGCTGTGTTGGCGAATAGGAAGCTCATCCTGGCGCATTTCTGGCTGGCCTTCGCGGTGTTCGCTCTCGCGCTGGTGCTCGGCGCCTGGCAGATGTTCATCCGCAGCCCGCTGCATACCTGGCTGTCGAATCCCGAATGGTACTATCGCTCGCTGACGGCCCATGGCACGGCGATGGCCTATGTATTTCCGACCCTGGTCGCGATGGGGTTCGGCTATGCCATCAGCGAGTCGGCGCTGTCGCAGCGCCTGATCGGCGTGCGCTGGGCGTGGGCCGGGCTCGGCATGCTGGCGGTGGGCGCCGTCATGGCGATGGTTCCGGTCTCGCTGGGACGCGCCTCGGTGCTCTACACGTTCTATCCGCCGCTGATCGGCAGCCCGTTCTATTATATCGGCGTGGTGCTGGTCGTGGTCGGCTCGTGGGTCTGGGTCGCGCTGATGGCGATCAACCTGTGGGTCTGGAAGAAGGCCAATCCGGGGGCACCGGTGCCGTTGGCGATGTTTGCCAATGTCGCGGGCGCCTCGCTCTGGGCCTGGACTGCCGTGGGGGCCGCGCTCGAACTGGTGCTGCAGATCATCCCGGTCGCGCTCGGCCTGAAGACGACCATCGATGCCGGGCTCGCCCGTGTGTTCTTCTCATGGACCCTGCATGCGATCGTCTATTTCTGGCTGGTCCCGAGCTACATCGCCTACTACACGATCCTGCCGCGTGCGATCGGCGGCCGGCTCTACAGCGACACCATGGCGCGGATCTCCTTCATCCTGTTCCTGGTGGTGGCGATGCCGATCGGCATCCATCACGTCTTTGCCGATCCGATGGTCGGCGCCGGATTCAAGTTCATCCATTCCGCCTTCACCGCGCTGGTGGCGCTGCCGACCTTGTTGACGGTGTTCACGATCACAGCCTCGGTGGAGATCGCGGCGCGGCTGCGCGGTGGTCGCGGCCCGCTGGGCTGGGTCACCGCGCTGCCCTGGGGCAATCCGGTGATGCTGGCGGCGACGTTCTCCTTCGTCATGCTCGGATTCGGCGGCGCTGGCGGGCTCATCAACATGAGCTACCAGCTCGATGCCTCCATCCACAACACGCAGTGGATCACCGGCCACTTCCATCTGATCTTCGGCGGCGCCATCGTCATCATGTATTTCGCGATTGCCTATGATCTCTGGCCGCATCTCACGGGACGCGCGCTTGCCGATCTCAGGCTGATGCGGATCCAGCTCTGGCTGTGGTTCGTCGGCATGGTCGTGACCACGTTCCCGTGGCACTATGTCGGCATCCTCGGCATGCCGCGCCGCATGGCGTATTTCGATTTCAGCAATCCTGCGCTGGCGCCCGAGGCGTTGTCGGTCGTCATTTCGGTGGCCGGCGCCGTCATCCTGCTGGTGTCGGGCATGCTGTTTCTCGTGATCCTGGCCCGCGGCCAGATGACGCCGCAGCACGACGCCGGCGCCTACCGTTTCAGCCGGGCCCTGCATCCCCCCGCCACGCTGCCGGTGGCGCTCAACAGCCACGGGCTGTGGATTGCGCTGATGATCGTGCTGACCATCACCAACTACGGGGTCCCGATCTTCAACCTCGCCTTGAGGTCGGACACCTCCGTACCCGCGGTCTATGTGGGGGCGCAGCGATGAACGACGGCGGGTTGTTTTCGTTTCGCAATCCTCATTTCAGGATCAGCGTCGGCCTGACGCTCGGCCTGCTGATGTTGACGGCGCTGACCGGCTTCGTCGTGCTGCCCTACGCGCAGCGCGAGCTGGAATTCGCCGGTCTGTGGGACGCGATCTGCAGCGCCGCCGGCCTGTCGCGCGACACGGTGCCCGTGGCATCCGTCAAGCCGGCGCCGGTGCCGACGTCCAAGGTCGTGCTGACGGCGGCGACCATGGCGCGTCCCGGCCAGCAATCGATCGGCCGCGGTGCGACGCTGGCGCAGCGCTGCGCCATCTGCCACGGGCCGACGGGCATCAGCCGGGCCGACGCTCCCAATCTGGCCGGCCAATATGGCGCGGTGATCTACAAGCAACTCGAGGACTTCCGCTCCGGCGCACGGACCAATGCGGTGATGTCGCCATTCGCTGTCAATCTGTCCGATCAGGACATCGTCGATCTCGCAGCCTATTACGCCTATCTGCCGCGGCTGCCGGCCTATCATCCCGGGCCGCAGCTGCAGCCGACCCGCATCGTTGTCTACGGCGCGCCGAGCCGCGGCATCGCGCCCTGCGGCGCCTGCCATGGCAGCCTCGACAACAAGCCCGGCAGCCCATGGCTCGAAGGGCAGTCCGCGGTCTATCTGAAAGCCCAGTTGGAGGCCTTCGCATCCGGCCAGCGCCGCAACGACATCAGCGCCCAGATGCGCAATGTCGCGCGTGCCATGACGGCTCGAGAGATCGACGAGGCCGCCGCCTACTACGCCTCCCAGCCGTCCGAGGTGATCAATGCGGCGGAATAGGTCGCCCGCCACGAGCGACGCCGGCCTCAACTGGCTGCGCGACACCGTGGTGGAGACGTTTGCGAGGCGGCGCTGATTGCGCCGCCTTCCGTCGATCATGAGAGGTCGGAGGGCGCGGGTGCCGAGCCCATCCACTGCCGCGCGTTGGCTCGCAGCCCGGGGAGCGCGAGCAGGTTGATGGCGCGGCAGGCGCTCTGCTCGACGATGTCATCGAGCGATTGCGGCTTCAGATAGAACGCCGGCATCGGCGGCGCGATGATGGCGCCGATCTCGCTGGCCTGCGTCATCGCGCGCAGATGGCCGAGATGCAGCGGGCTCTCGCGCACCAGCAGGACCAGCCGGCGGCGCTCCTTGAGCTGGACGTCGGCGGCGCGGACCAGCAGATTGTCGAGCTGGCCCCAGGCGATCGCCGACAGGGTACGGATCGAGCAGGGCGCCACGATCATGCCGGCTGCGGAAAACGAGCCGCTGGCGATGCATGCCCCGATGTCGTTGACGTCATGAGTATGCGTCGCGAGATCGCGCAGCCGTGCCAGGCTGTCCGGGCCGACTTCCTCGTGCAAGGTGCGCGCGGCAGCACCCGAGACCACGAGATGAACCGCGCATTGCGGCTGCTCGGCGAGCCGTTCGACGATGCGCGCACCGATCGCCGCTCCCGATGCGCCGCTGATGCCGACGACGATGTGGTGCCGCCCGCTCATGCCGAGGCCGCTCGACCGACGCTGGCTTCGCCGAGGCCGAGGCTCGGCCACATCGCGTCGACGCGCGCGGTCACGGCGGGGTCCACGGCCAGCACCTCGCCCCAGGCGCGCTCGGTTTCGGCGCCGATCTTGGTCGTGGCGTCGATGCCGAGCTTGCCGCCGAGGCCGGATTTCGGCGAGGCGAAATCGAGGTAGTCGATCGGCGTGTCCGTAATCGGCAGCAGGTCGCGCGAGGAGTCGCTGCGCGTCGCCACCGCCCACATCACCGCGCGCCAGTCGCGGATGTCGATGTCGTGGTCGACCACGATCAGCAGCTTGGTGTAGCTGAACTGCGGCAGCATCGACCACAGGCCGAGCATGATGCGCCGCGCTTGGCCGGGATAGCGCTTGCGGATCGCCACCACGGCGATCCTGTAGGAACAGGCCTCCGGCGGCAGATGGCAGTCGACGACCTCCGGGAATTGCCGTCGGATCAACGGAACGAACAAGGTATTCAGCGCCTCGCCGATCCGGGACGGCTCGTCCGGCGCGCGTCCCGTGAACGTCGATAGATAGAGCGGGTTGCGACGCGTGGTGATCGCGGTGACCCGAAGCACCGGAAAGCTCTCGACGGCATTGTAGTAGCCGGTGTGATCGCCATAGGGCCCCTCCGGTGCGGTTTCGGTGGCCGACACGACGCCCTCGATCACGATCTCGGCGGTCGCCGGCACCGACAACGGCACGGTGAGGCATTCGACCAGCTCGGGACGGTCGCCGCGCAGGATGCCGGCGAAGCGCAGCTCGGAGATGGTCTCGGGCAGCGGCAGCACGGCGCTGAGGATGGTGGCGGGATCGGCGCCGATCACGATCGCGATCGGCATGTCGCGCCCCTGCGCTTGCCATTGCTGATGGTGGCGGGCACCGCCGCGATGGGCGAGCCAGCGCATGATGGCGCGATCACGGCCGAGCACCTGCATGCGGTAGACGCCGACATTCTCCTGCTCGCCGGCCGCCGCGTCCGGCGGAACGGTGATGACGAGCGGCCATGTCAAGAGCGGCGCCGGCTCGCCGGGCCAGCAGATCTGGGCCGGCAGCGTGCCCAGATCGATGTCGTCCCCCATCGTGATGCATTCATGCACCGGCGCGTCTGACCGCAGCCTCGGCCGGGTCGACAGCGCCGCGCGCGCCAGCGGCAGCTTCTGCAGCGCCTCCCTGAAGTCGCGCGGCGGCTGCGGGGCGCGCAGCTCCGCCATCATCTCGCCGAGCTCGGTCAATCGCTCCGGCTGCACGCCCATTCCCCAGGCCACCCGCTCGACGGTGCCGAACAGATTGGTGACCAGCGGCATCGGCGAGAGCGAACCGCACGCCTTGATCGGCCGCTCGAACAGCAGCACGGGTCCGTCAGCGGAGATGACGCGGCGATGGATCTCTGTGATCTCGTGGACGACCGAGACGCGGTCGCGAATACGTCGCAGCTGCCCCCGTTCGTCGAGAAAGCGCAGGAAATCCGATAGCTCGTGGAAACGAGGGACATCACGCCGCACCGAGAGAGCTCCGTTGAAAAAGCGCCTCGTAGCTCGAACAATCGCGGCCATCTTTGTTCCGGGTCAAATACTTCTTCCGCCGATCCGGCCAGAGCTTGCGCCATGAGCTCTCTTCGGGACGCGTCCTCGACGTCATTGCCACTGTTGCCGCCGCTGCTCGGGCAAGCGCTGCGGCCATTGCCGTTGCTGCCCCTGCAGATCGCGCTGGGCGCCGTCCTGCGCGGGATTCTGCGCCGCCATCCGCAGCTGTTCGACCGGCTCGGCTCTCATCGCGGAAAGCGCTTCGGCATCAAGCCGACCGATCTGCCGTTCGCCTTCGTGATCCAGGCCGGGCCGGGACGGCCACGCCTTGCGGCGGTGCGCGAGCTGCCCACGGACGTCGATGCATCCATCTCGGCCTCGATCGTGAATCTGTTGGCGCTGGTCGAGGGCCGGCTCGACGGCGATGCGCTGATGTTCGCGCGCCAATTGGTGATCGAAGGCGACATCGAGTCGGTGCTGGCGCTGCGCAACGCGATCGATGACGCCGGCCTGGATCTGGTCGGCGAGATCGCGGGACTTGCGGGTCCGTTCGGCGAACCCGCGCAGCGCCTGCTCGCAGCCGCGCGCGACTCCCTCCTGAAATCGACGACGAACGAAAGCGGGATGCGACGATGGAGCTGATCTGTCCGGCAGGGACGCCGGCGGCGCTGAAGAGCGCGGTCGAGGCCGGCGCCGATGCCGTCTATTGCGGATTCGCCGACGAGACCAATGCACGCAACTTTCCGGGGCTGAATTTCAGCCGCGAGCAGCTGCGCGAGGGAATCGCGTTTGCGCATCGGCGCGGCGCCAAGGTGCTGGTCGCGATCAATACCTTCCCGCGGGCCGGCGCCGTCGACCTGTGGCGCCGCGCGGTCGACGATGCCGCGGAGGCCGGCGCCGACGCCCTGATCCTCGCCGATGTCGGGCTGATGGACTATGCCGCACGGCGTCATCCCGAACAGCGACTGCATGTCTCGGTGCAGGCGGCGGCGGCGAACGTCGACGCCATTGCGTTCTACGTCGAGAATTTCGGCGCCCGCCGCGTGGTGCTGCCGCGGGTGCTGAGCGTGCCCGAGATCGCCGAGATCACCCGTGAGACGGACTGCGAGACCGAGGTGTTCGTGTTCGGCGGACTGTGCGTGATGGCCGAGGGACGCTGCTCGCTGTCGTCCTATGCGACCGGCAAGTCGCCGAACATGCAGGGCGTGTGCTCGCCGCCCAGCCATGTGGTCTATCAGGAGACGCCGCAGGGAACGACCTCGCGGCTCGGCGGCTTCACCATCAACCGCTTCGGGCGCAACGAACCGGCCGGCTATCCGACGCTGTGCAAGGGCCGCTTCTCGACCACCCATGGTGCGGGCTACCTCTTCGAGGATCCGGTCAGTCTCGATGCCACGACCCTGCTCGCCGGTCTGCGCGAGGCGGGCGTCACGGCGCTCAAGATCGAGGGCCGCCAGCGCGGCCGCGCCTATGTCGACGGCGTGGTGCGGCATTTTCGCAGCGTGCTGGCAGCACTCGATGCCGGCCGTTCGGCCGATGCGGCCGATCTCACGGCGTTCACTGAAGGGCAGGCCACCACCCAGGGCGCCTATCGCAAGACCTGGCGCTAGGGCCGAAATGAAAGCGGCGGATCGACACGTGCAGCGAATGCAACTCACCTTGGGGCCCGTGCTCTACAATTGGCAGCCGGAGCGCTGGCGGGACTTCTACTTTCGCATCGCCGACGAGGCGCCGATCGACCGCGTCGTGGTCGGCGAAGTCGTCTGCTCGAAGCGCGCGCCGTTCTTCGAACCGCATTGGCCTGATGTCATCGAACGGCTCACAGCGGCCGGCAAGCAGGTGATGCTGGGATCGCTGGCCCTGGTGTCGTTGCGGCGCGAGCGCCGGCAGACGGCCGGCCTCGCCGAGTTCGGCAACGGCCTGGTCGAGGTCAACGACCTCACCTGTCTCAAGGCGATCGCCGGCCGGCCGCATGCGATCGGTCCGTTCGTCAACGTCTACAACGAGGCCAGCGCCGCGTTTCATGCGGCCCAGGGCGCCACCCGGATCTGCCTGCCGCCGGAGCTGCCGCTGTCCTCGGTTGCCGCCATCGCCGCCGCCTTGCCGCAGGTAGCGATCGAAGTGTTCGCGTTCGGCCGTGTGCCGCTGGCGATCTCCGCGCGCTGCTATCACGCCCGCCTGCACAAGCTCGCCAAGGACAATTGCCGCTTCGTGTGCGAGCGGGATCCGGACGGCCTCGTCGTGACGACGCTGGACGATCAAGCGTTCCTCAACATGAACGGTGTGCAGACGCTGTCGCATGGTTGCTGCAACCTGCTCGGCGATCTCGGTCGTCTGAAGCAGAGCGGCGTGAGATCGCTGCGGCTGTCGCCTCAGGCTTGCGACATGGTCGCGGTGTCCAGGCAATTCCAGGCGGTCCTGGCGGGCGAAGTGGAAGCCGAGGCAGCAGCGGGCCGTTTGCGCGAAATCTATCCGGACGTTCCGTTCACCAACGGCTTCCTTCACGCCGCCCCCGGCGCGTCATACGTCTCGGCGTGACGATGTGCGACGAATGCCTTGAAATTCAGGGCAATCTTGGCTTTCGTGGCGCCGTCGCGTAGGATTGCGTCGCGGAGCGCGGAGCTGGTCTTGAACTGCGGAACTGCGTTCGAAACGTTCCGGGCGCGCCATGTGCCGATGCGACGTCTGGCGTCCGATTCACGCTTCCGAAGCCTCCGGTCGATGAGCCGCTTGGGGCGTCACAGGTCTGCAGGAGAACGATCTTGAGCCGCTTCTGGTCGGAGCTCGCCCGCGGGCTGTCGCCCTATGTGCCTGGCGAACAGCCGCAGATACCGGGCCTCGTCAAGCTCAACACCAATGAGAGTCCGTTCGGGCCGTCGCCGAAGGCCGTCGAGGCCATCCGTGCGGCGGCGTCCGATGCGCTGCGCCTTTATCCCGATCCGCAGGCGAACCGCCTGCGCGAGGTGCTCGCCGACTATCACGAGGTCGCGCCGGACCAGGTGTTCGTCGGCAATGGTTCCGACGAGGTGCTCGCGCACACTTTCGCGGCGCTGCTGAAGCAGCCGGCGCCGCTGCTGTTTCCCGACGTCACCTACAGCTTCTATCCGGTCTATTGCCGCCTCCTGGGAATCGCCTACACGATCGTTCCGCTCGACGCCGAGATGCGCGTCCGCGTCGACGACTATCTCGAGCGCGCGGGGCCGCTGATCGTGGCCAATCCGAATGCGCCGACGGGGATCGCACTGTCGCGCGCCGAGATCGCGCGGCTGGTGTCGGCGCGCAGCGACGCGGCTGTCGTGATCGACGAGGCCTATGTCGATTTCGGCGCCGAGACGGCGATCCCGCTGATCCGCGATTACCCTAATCTCCTGGTCGTGCAGACCATGTCGAAATCGCGCGCGCTCGCCGGCCTGCGCGTCGGCTATGCGATCGGCGATGCCGGACTCATCGCCGGCCTGACGCGGGTCAAGGACAGTTTCAATTCCTATCCGCTCGGCCGGCCCGCCCAGGCCGGCGCGATCGCCTCGCTCGAGGACGAGGCCCATTTCCAGCAGTCGCGCGCGGCCATCATGGCGAACCGCGCCGACCTCACTGCCGCGCTCGTCCGCCTCGGCTTCGAGGTCCTCCCGTCCAGTGCCAATTTCGTGTTCGCGCGCCATCCTGAGCATTCCGGCCAGGCGCTGGCCGCCGCCCTGCGCGAGCGTGCCGTGCTGGTCCGCCACTTCACCGCGCCGCGCATCGCGGACTATCTGCGCATCACGATCGGCTCGGAGGCAGAGCTGGCGCGGTTGACGGACGCGTTGCGCGACGTCCTGGCGCAGAGCGGCTGACGACCAAACCGCGGACGCGTGACGGCGGCAGGCGACGCAGGTGTCGTGCCCTCAAGCGACTCGCAGGCCAAACCCATTACGAGGATTGATCCAACAGTCGCCCGATGAGCTGAACGAGCGTGCTTTCTAACTTGTCCAGCGAGCTGATGGTGATGCCGTTCTTGTCGTGCCGCGCGGGCTGACCAACACGGCCTTGCGGCCTACCAAGTGTAGCGGACGACGCCCTTGCCGGCGTAGGAGCGCGTGACGCCGGAGAACTCGCCTTCGAAGCTTGCGCCAGCGGACCACCCGTTCGCCCAGTTCATCTCGGCGGCAGCGGTGGTCAGCACGGAGTCGGTGGCCTGGGCCGCGCCGTTGACGACGAAGCTTGCTCCCGGCAGCGCCTGGAAGGTCGCCGCAGCGGTGCGGTTCGGGTCGAAGTCGTGCGCCCAGGCGACACGGCCGCGCAGCGTCAGCGCGCCGTTCTGCATGGCATAGGATTTGTCGGTGCGGAGGCCAAGTTCGGAGCGCGTGTCGGTGGTCGTTCGTGCTGCATAGGCCAGCGCGAAGGCGCCACTGCCCGAGACGGCGCGCTCCGCATAGGCCGGAAGATCGACGGCCGTTACCTGGGCTGCTGCGTAAGGCGTGAGGCCGATGCCGCCGGTCCATGGCGCGACCAGACGATAGCCGCCTTCGATGCGACCGGAGTAGGTGTTGGTGTTGAACGCAGCGCCCAGATGATCGGTGCCGGCGGCTGTGACGATGCGATCGGTGCTGACGGCCTGCCAGCCATAGGCCAACGCGGCCGAGACATAGGTGGGACCCTGGACGTGACGCACATAGGCGCCGGCCTGGAACAGGTCGGAGCGGCCCCAGCCCTGGCCGGTAACGTTGAAGTTCGTGCCGCCGCCGGCCAGTGCGAAGCCTGCGATCGTGTTCGGTGAGAGAAGGTAGTCGGCGCCAACCGCGGTCCCATAGAGACTGCTGGTGGTGTTGGCGGAGCCGGCCGCGGCATTGCCGTCGGTGGTCTGCGAGCCGCCGAAGCCGGCCGCCCATACGCTCCAGCGCGACGCGAACGGCGCGGCGGGCGCCTTTGTGACCATGGCAAAGGCATCGTTGCGGCGGCGCGCGGCGTAGGCGCTGGTGTGATCGTTCTCATCCGCAAAACCAGTGGTGCCGCCCGGCGAACCCATCGCGCCACCGCGCTGCATGGGATCGCTGACGATGCCCATGAACTGAGTCATTGCGCCGAACGTCGTCTGCTGGGTGGAGCTGCCGAGCTGGCCGGCGGCCTGCGCCAGGCCGGCCGGGGTCAACGACGCATAGGCCCCGGGAATGCCGCCCCCGATGTTGAAGGCGTTGGTCAGGGCATTGCCGACGGCCCGCTGGTTGCCATTCAGGCCGGCCGTGCCGCTGTAGCCGAGTGCGACGTTCAGATAGACGTTGTTAGCGTCATAGCTGAGCGACCGCGTGAGCGTGGTCGAGTTGGCGCTGACCGTCGGCGCAAACGTGCCGGAGACGCCGCCGGTGGCCGTCAGGATGGTGTAGGACTTGGCGACATAGCTGCCCGGCGCGAAGGCGACGTTCACTGTGGCCCCGCCCAGAGTCGCGGTGCCGCTGACATTGGTGGTGGAGGCTGCCGTGGGCGAGACCTGCACCAGATAGGCTGCCCCCGACTGAAAGGCGAGATTGCCGGCCACGCTGAGCGACGTGCCGGCGACGCCGCTGCCGGGGGCAAGGGTGCCACCGCTCGCCACGGTCGTGCGGCCCACGGTGCCGATGCCGGTGAGCGTGCCGCCGGCGTTCACGGTCATGCTGCTCGCCGACGCGAAATTGCCGTCCACGCGCAAGGTGCCGCCATTGACGTTGGCGGCGCCGTTGTAGGTGCTGGTGCCGGTCAGGGTCCAGGCCGAGTCGTCGATCTTGTTGAAGGTGGAGAAGGCGCGGTACTGCGCAGCGGCGCCGAGCTGCGAGATGTCGAACGTCGCGCTGCCGCTGCCGCCGAGCTGCAACGTGTTGTTCGGACTCCCGGCCACGTTGCCGTTGATGACCGAGCCCGGCAGCAGCGTCAGCGTGTTGCTGGCCCCGGTGAGGCTCACCACACCGTTGATCGTTCCGGCATTGATGATCGAGGAGCCGGTGATCTCGATGCTGAAGATCCCGCCGCTGATCGTTCCGGCGTTGGCGATCAGCGACCCGTTGTACGCGGCGACGCCAATCGAGCCACCATCGATGGTGCCGGCATTGTAGATCGCCTGGACCCCGTTGCCGCCGGAAATGCCGTAGTTCGTCCCGGTGATCAGGCCTCCGGCATTGTTCGTGATGATGCCTGAGCCGAATGGGCTGATGATGGCCGTTGACCCGGAGATCGTGCCGGAATTGACGATGATGAAGGCGGTATAGCCCTGAATGCCGTTGTTGTTGCCCGTGATCGTCGCGCCAGCCGCATTGACGATAGCGAGGTTGTAGCCCTGGATGCCCTCAAGGCTGGTCCCGATGATGGAGCCTGAGTTGAAGATGCTGCCGTCATGAATGTTGATGCCGGCATTCGTTCCGCTCACGGTGGCGCCCGTCGCGACGTTGACGGTGACAGCCGCCTCGGCGCCGGTGCCGTAGCCAAAGGTACTGGTGCTCGTGCCGGGGGCACCCGCTCCCTGGTTGGTGGTCGTGCCCGAACAGGTTGCAGTGACGTTGTCAGCCGCGGCCGGCGTACAGTCCGCACGAGCGGTGCCGGTGCCGAGCGCCAATGCCGCCAGTCCGATGCTGAGTGCTGAAACGCTGCTCTGATATGAAATTCGGCGGCGGTCCCTGCCAGCCTCACGCGACGCAAAGACACCATGCACAATGTGCGCAATCATCCCCAATTCCCCATCCGCAATCACGCAAAAGCAATATTCGACGTACAATCGTATCATATGAAACAAAGCGGGCATTTGCGCAAATATGAGCAACATTGGAACAAGCTAAGAAATGTAACTTGTCTGCAACATCAGTTGTGTGGCTGTAAAATTGCTCGCAAAGCTGTTGTGCGAAATGATCGCAGCCGTCCCGTTCTAAAATGCGGGCCGGGCTAGGCTTTCGTCACACGGGCCAGACATAATGCCGGAGATGGCTGACAAAAGGCCGTCTCATGGCGGGTGGGCTCAGCTACAGCCGCCGCAGCCACCACCGCCACCCCCACCGCAACCTCCGCCGCCGCAGCCGCCCCCGTTGTTCGCCGCTTTCGACGTCGCCAGCACCGAGGCATAGGCGGTGCCGGACAGGACCACCGCGCCCGACAGCGCGACCGCCATCAGCAATTCGTGCTCGCGGGGGGCACGGGCGATGCGCGCGTGGGAGGCCTGATAGTTTCGAAGCGCGTCGTTTCCGGCGCGTGTTCGCGACGGCGGCCTGGAAAGCACGTAGGCGACAAAGCAGGTCGCGGCGAGAAGGATGAGCAGGAATTCCACCGGATGGTGGCGCTGCGCGCCGATGACGGCCTTGGTGGCGCCGAACAGCAGCAGGACGCCGACGAATGGCAGCACCGCGCTGCGGAAGGCCTGCATCTGCGGGCGGTTCGGATAGTAGCCGATGGCGCATAGCCGATCCTGCACCCGGACGACGAGCGGCATCAGCGCCGCCTGGAATTCGCTGCGTGTCATCTCGGGGTGAAGCTTCAGATGCGGCGGCCGCTGGATCAAGCCGGCCAGCGCCGATTGGTCGGAGACCGTGATCTTGTGATCTCGCGGCGTGAACGTTGCGGCCCGCTTGGCGGCGAGACCGAGCAGCACGGCATCGCCGAGCCGGCGCTCTCCGCCGGCGAGATAGGCCAGTTCGAGCTCGGTCAGAGGACGGATCGTCGTTGCGGAAGGCCCGATCCTGCGCCGCGCCTGGAAGAGAAACCAGAACAGGACGGCTGCACAGGCGATGTAGAGCAGAAGGAACGGGCCGGCAGTCCAGTCGAATGGATTGAGCGGCAAGGAATCATCTCCCGAATAACCGCCGCAGCCACGCACGGGGCCGCGGCAGGATGAGCCAATGGGTCCGGTCGGTGACGTGATAGCGCGGGCCGGCGAAACGGATGTGTGTCGCAGGCCACAGATCGGGGCTGGGCGGCCCGAAGAAGCGTTCGTGCAGCGCCAGCGTCTCGGCATATTGGCGGCGGTAGGTCATCTGCGCCTCCGGGCCGCCGGGGGTCGGATCGTGATGCAGCGGAGCCTGCAGCCGCTCGCCGCACCAGACCGTCCAATAGTCGCGCGAGTAGATCAGATGCTGGTGCCAGACCTCGTCGACCACCTCGCTCGGCGTCACCGGCGCAGGCGAGACCATCGCGAGGAAGCAGAAGCGGCGATAGGCCTCGATGGTGGCGCGGGCCTCGTCGAGGCTCCAGCCATGGTCGCGGGCCAGACGCTGCGTGAAGTTGAGCGGCGTGTCCGGCTCGAAATCATGCGCGGCGATGCGCCGCCACAGCTCCTGCCGCGCAGGCGTCCAGTCCGGCTCGTCGGCCTGGACATCGACCTTGACCTGCGCGCGCAGCACCGAAGGCTCCCGGAGATCGTGCACGGCAGGACCATAGCATGGAAAGGCGCCGAATTCCACGGGGGTGCGGGCGGCGCAGGCCTGTATGCTGAACGTCAGCTTTCAAGTCGGACCCAGGTCTGCGCCATTTCGCGGCAGTCGGTCACGGCCGGTATTTGGCGATGATGTTGGGCAGATCTGTGGCGGCAAGCTCACCACGCCGGTACGCGGCCAGCCGATCGCTCGCCTCCTGCGCCCAGAGTTGATCGATATCGGCATCGGCCCGGTCCAGGCTGTCGAGCACGTCCTCAACCAGTGCAATGCGGTCTCGCGGAGGCAAAGCGCGCGCCTGCTCGGTCAGCATCTTGGTCTGGTTGCTCATCGTCAATCCCTACCGGTCGAGCCGTAGAATAACGACGCGGCCGCAATGGCTCAAGCCGCAGGCTGCGAAAGGAGGATCCGCGCGCTCTTCCAGCAACAAGATCATGCGATGGCGCCCTACTTCGCCCGCAAAAAACTCCAATGAGCGGCTGCACCAGCCGCGCTAAATCGGCCCCAATCCCCCGCCCGTTTGGTTTCAGCGAGTCTCCTGCCGACTAATCGCCGCCGTCCTCCGGCCGCACCAGCTTGATGTCCTGGGCGGCGGCCCAGGACCAGATGTCCTGGCGCTTCAGCGCGGCTGCCATCAGCTCGGGAAACTGGTGCGGCGTGCAGGCGAACACCGGGCAGCCGAGCGAGGCGAGGATCGCGGCATGCCTGCCGTCATAGGCGGGGCGGCCGTCGTCGTTGAGCGCGAGCAGCACGATCAGGTTCACGCCCGACGAGACCAGCGCCTTGGCGCGCGCCAGCATCTGCTCGGCGATGCCGCCCTCGATCAGGTCGCTGATCAGCACCATGTGCGTGCGCGTCGGCTCGTGCACGAGCCGCTCGCAATAGGCCAGCGCCTGGTTGATGTCGGTGCCGCCGCCGAGCTGCACCGAGAATAGCACCTCGACCGGATCGGCCAGCTCCTCGGTGAGGTCGATGATGTTGGTGTCGAACACCACGAGCTTCATCGCGATCGCCGGGATCGAGGCCAGCACCGCGGCGAAGATCGAGGAGTAGACCACCGACGTGCCCATCGAGCCCGACTGGTCGACGCAGAGGATGACCTCCTCCAGATTGGTCCGGCGCGCCGCGCGGGCGTGGCCGACCAGCGTCTCCGGCACGATGGTGCGGTGCTCGGCCTGCCAGTGGCGCAGGTTCTTTCCGATGGTGCGCGGCCAGTCGATGTCGCCCGGACGCGGACGCCGTGTGCGGCGGCGGCGATCGACCGCGCCGCGGATGGTCTCGGTGGTGCGGGCGTCGAGCTTCTCCATCAGCTCCTTCACCACTTTCGCCACCACCTGCCGCGCCGTGGCCTTGGTCTTCTCCGGCATGACGGTACGCAGCGCCATCAGGTCGGCGACGAGATGTACGTCAGCCTCGAGCGCTGCGAGAAACTCCGGCTGCAGCAGCATCTCCTTCAGGCCGAGCCGCTCGAACGCGTCCTTCTGGATCACCTGCACGACGGGCGCGGGAAAGAACTCCCTGATGTCGCCGAGCCAGCTTGCGACCCGCGGCGCCGAGCCGCCGAGACCGCCCCGGCGTCCGCCGCCGCGCTTGCCGCCGGAGCCCGCGTCGTAGAGCCCGGCGAGCGCCGCATCGAGCCTTCGGTCGCGCGTGGACAGGCCGGCCTGATCGTCGCCGCCGAGCACGAGGCGCCAGCGTCGGTTGCGCTCCGCATCCGCGTCACTGCTCATCGCTCAACCTCCTTGATCGGCCGGTCGGTGCCGAGGATCGTCAGCAGCAGGGGCAGCGCGGCGTCGAAGCCGGCCGCGCCGGCCGGCAGCGGCGCGAGCGGCTGCAACGGCATGGTGTCGCTCGGCGCCGATACGGCGAGCGGTCGCTGCTTGGCGAGCTCATCGAGCAGGCGCCGCCGCTCGCTGCGGTCGAAGCTCGCAAACGCGCGGCGCATCACCGGCAGCAGATTGTTGAAGGCCTCGCCATCGATCGCGGCCAGCCAGCCGTCGATGATCCGGCGCAGCGCCTGGTCATGCAGCAGCACCTGGCCGCTCTGGCCGAGGAAGCCGTCGAGCCAGTCGCCGGCTTCGAGTGTCGGCACGCTATGTGATAGCGCCCGTGAGAGTGAAAGCGCCGTCTGCTCGGGCGAAACGATGCCCTGATCGTACAGCGCGCGACTCGCCTGGCCCTTCAGCAGCGGATGCGCGGATGCATCGGTGGCGACCGATGCGAGCGCGCGGCTCCATCCCTCGCGCAGGCCGGCATCCTCGATCAGCCCGATCGCGACGTCGAGCCGGGCCAGCCTACCGCGAAGATCTGAGGCGACATCGGCCTGCAGGTTGCGGCAGGCATAGACGAGGCCGGCACAGATCGCCTCGATCAGGCTGATGACCAGCAGGCGCAGCGCCTCGGTCGGCAGCGCCCGCGCAGTGCCATAGCGCAGGATTTCGGCGAGCGGCGGCACGGCCTCGGCGAGATCGGCGACGTCGCTGGTCGCCGCCGAGCGCTGCTGCAGCAGCGCGATCGTCGTCTCGGCCGCCTCGGTCAGGCCTGCTTCGAGACAGCCGCGCACGATGCCGGCGACGGTGTTCAGCGACGTGGCCGCCTGCGCATGGGCGACCGCGGCGTTGCCGGCGGCCTGCGCCACCGTCGTGCCATGGACCAGCGCCTCGACCAGGCTCACCGAGAACTCGGGCTCCCAGCGCAAGCGCCAGTTTTCGCGGAACGTGCCGCGGCTCTGTCCCGATCCCTGCAGCCGTCCCCACGGCACCTGGATCAGCGCCAGGCGATGCAGCAGCGTCGACTTGGCAAGCCCAGCCTCGCTGCGCAGGTCGAGTGCAATGTCGCTGTCCAGCGCCTCGGGCTTGAGCTTCAGCTTGCGCTGCCAGCGCGCGAGGTCCGCGGCGAGCGGCATCTGCGGCACGCTGTCGTCGATCTCGCCGACCGCTTGGCCGATGACGAGCTGCTGCTCGATCAGGCGGAACGGCGCGGCCTCGCCTTCGCACAAGGTGGCGAGGCTGGCCTCGCGCATCTCGGCCAAGCCCGGCAGCGCCACGTCACGCAGCGCTGCGAGCGTGATGGCGAGCCGGGACGCCTCGATGACGGAGGCCGTCGACGCCGGCCGCCCATTCCGCCGCAGCAGTTCTGCAACCCTTGCCTGCCAGCGCGTCGTGAAACCGGTGGCATCCAATGCGACGGCCTCAGCGCGCTGCAGTCCCTGCCACAGATGCGCGTACCAGCCGGGCGAGATCACGCCGGCACCATAGCCGGAGCTGGCGGCGAGCCGCGTCTCGGTCCACGGCACCCAGGTCGCGGTCACCTTGATCTGCGGCAATCCCTTCAGCAGCGCACGATCGTCCTTCAGCGCAACCTTCCTGCGCAGCGCCGGCACGTGCCAGGCGCCGCAGACGACGGCGACAGGTCCATCCTGCCCGCTCAGCGCAGCGGCGATTTCCAAGCGCATATGCGCCTCGCGGCGCAGCTCGCGCAGAGCTTCGTCCGCAGGCTGATAGGGCAGGGGATCGATCTTGTCGCGCAGCGCGCCGATGGCCGCTTCCAGCGCGGCGAAGATCTCCGGGCCGTGCGTGCCCTGCTCGACGATCGCATTCCACCAGGATTCGCTGTCGTCATAGCCGGCGAGCGTGGCGAGGTAGGCGAGTGGATCGCGCCGGATCTGCGCCAGCTCCGGATCGGTGGCGCCGGGCTGATCTGAAGCGGCCGCGCTGGCGTCCTCGGGCGCAGCCTCGCCGTCGTCACTCTCCGTCGGTTTGGCCTTGGCGCGCTCGGCGAGCCGATGCGACGCCGGCAGATCGATGAAGCGCACCGGACGCCCCTTCGCGAGCGCCCAGCGGATCGCCTGCCATTCCGGCGAGAACACCGCAAACGGGAAGAAGCTCGCATTGGCCGCATCGTCCTGCGCATGCACCAGCAGCGCGATCGGCGGCACCATCGCCGGCGAGGTGGCGAAGCTGATCAGCTCATCGGCGTCCGGCGGGCCTTCGATCAGCACCACCGCCGGATCGGCGGCGTCGAGCGCTGACAACACGGCGCGCGCCGAGCCCGGCCCGTGATGCCGGATGCCCAGCAGATGCAGGCGATCGGGCGAAGCCGCGGCCATGTCAGATCACGTCGCGAATGGCGCCGTAGAGATCAGCCCATGGCTTGCGTTCGCGCACCACGGTCTCGAGATATTCCTGCAGCACGACCTTGTCCTGCACCGGGTCCTTGACGATGGCGCCGACCAGGTTTGCCGCCATGCTCTGCGCATCGATCACGCCGGAGCCGAAATGACCTGCCTCCGCCCAGGCGCCGATCGTCACCGCGATGGCCTCCGCGGTGGACAGCGAGCCGGAAGGCGATTTCAGCTTGAGCCGGCCGTCGAGCGTCTGGCCGTCGCGCAGCTCGCGGAACACCGTGACGATGCGCATGATCTCCTGATCGGCCGGCGCGATCTTCGGCAGCTCGAGGCCGCCGCCGATCTCGCCGACCCGCTTGGTGACGATCTTCACCTCTTCGTCGAGGTCGGTGGGCAGCGGCAGCACCACGACGTTGAAGCGCCGCTTCAAGGCCGAGGACAATTCGTTGACGCCCTTGTCGCGCGCATTCGCGGTCGCGATCATGTTGAAGCCGCGCGTCGCGTGAATGGAGTCGTTGATCTCCGGGATCGGCATCAGCTTTTCCGACAGCACGGTGATCAAGGTGTCCTGTACGTCCGAGGGCATGCGGGTCAGCTCCTCGAAGCGCACGATCCGTCCCGCCTCCATCGCGCGCATCAAGGGTGTCGCCACCATCGCCTCGCGCGACGGGCCCTTGGCCAGCAGCAGCGCGTAGTTCCAGCCATAGCGGATCTGGTTCTCGTCGGTGCCGGCCGTGCATTGCACGATCATCTCGGACGAGCCGGAGATCGCCGCGGCCAGATGCTCGGACACCCATGATTTCGCCGTGCCGGGCACGCCGAGGATCAGAAGCGCGCGATCGGTGGCGAGCGTCGCCACCGCGGTCTCGATCAGCCGGCGGTTGCCGATATATTTCGGCGAGATCTCGACGCCGGATTTGGTGCGGCCGCCCATCAGATAGGTCACGACCGCCTGTGGCGACAGCCGCCATTGCGCCGGCCGCGCCCGCGTGTCCTCCTGCGCCAGCGCCGCGAGCTCATGGGCGTGCAGCGCCTCGGCCGAACTGCGCAACTGGGCGCCGGCTTTGCTCGCATCTTGCGTGGTCATGGTCATGCTCCGGATATCAGGATGGCGCGGCTCATGTCGGCAGCGCCTGAACGAGATCGGTGAAATCCTTCGCCGCCCGCGCGGTCGCGAGCGGCAGCGCGTCGAGCGAGGCGAGGAAGGCGGGCATCGCCGCTGATGGCATCAGCGCCGCCATCAACACCAGCCGGCCGTCGTCCTTCTGCGCCGCCGGCGTGGTCGCATCGGCGAGCTCCTTGACCGCCTTCTGCCAGGACGGTGATGCAATCATGCGCTCGGCCGCGGCCGGCGCAAGTGGCTGGCGCGCCTTCGTTGCCAGCGACATCACCGTGTAGCCGTGCAGGGAGTCACCGGACGTGAGGCGCGCGCCGATGATGCGCATCACCGTGTCGTCATCCCCTTCGGCGGCGGCGGACTCCATCAGCAGCATGAGCACACGTTGCTCGCTCGGCGGCAGCGCCGCGATCAGCGCCTCCGGCGGTGCGCCGACGGCCGCCGCGAGCGCGGAGAGCTGCAGGCCGCCGAACACCCGCTCGCGCAGCGCCTCGGTCTCCTGCCATTTCAGCCCGTCGCTCGGCAGCTTGAACGTCAGAGTCGACGCCGAGCCGAGGCCGATCTTGGCCAGCAGCGAGCCCGCGCGCTTGAAGCATTGCGCGGCTTCGGTGAGACGGCTGCCGCGCTGGGCGGTCTCGGCGATCCGCGTCAGCAGCTGCGCAGCGAGCTGCTTGATACTGTCGGCGCGATCGGTGCCGAGACTTTCCAGAAACGGCTTGTCTTCGACGCCGAGGCCGACCACGAGCGCGTCGAGCAGCGCGGCGCGCACGGGCGCCGGCTCGCTCTTCCACACCGACTCGATCAGCGCCCGGCCGTCGGTGGGATTGTCGCGGCGCAGCCCGGCGACGAAGCCGCGGCGCTGCGCCTTGGGGAAGCTGGTCCAGTTGTCGATCGTGATGCGCTCGAAGAACAGGCCCTTCGCCGCGTCCTCATCAGAGTCGGAGGCAATCAGCGCGAGAAAGGCGCGCTCGGCGAGGCCCTGGTCCTCGACATTCGCTTTGATATGCGCGGCAAGGTCGGGCAGGTCGAACGGATGCGGGCGGCAGCCGGCGGCCTGGATACGGCGCAGCGCGAGTGGCAGCACGTTCGTGGCCAGCGACTTCTCGACGCTGCGCGCGAGCGCCTTGAGCGCGCGCCGCGCCGGCTCGGGCAGGATCGGCCGCGCATCCTCGTGCAGCCGCCGCGCGGCGTCCGGGACGGGATCGGCGACGGGCGATGGCGCGCCGGCAAAGCGCTGCCATTGCGCGGTAAGCGCGAGCAGCGGCAGCGCCGGCTCGCGATCGCGCGGCAGCAGCTCCGTGAGTGTCGCCGGCATTGTCAGCGGCTGGCGCGTCAGGCCGAGCAGGAACGACTGGCGCAGCCGGGCGTGGAGTTGCGGGTCGATCGCGCTCGCCATCGTCAATCCTCGTGATGCCAGCGGCCGAGCGGCGTGTCGGCGGCGAGCACCTGCGCGGTCCGGCCGTCCCACAGACACAGCAGGCTGAGATCGTCGAGCCCGAGCAGCGGCGCCAACTGATCCTCCTGGCCGCGCTCCACCGCGATCGCCTCGCCGCTGGCATCGATGATCGCGAGCGCGCCCTTGCCGGCGGTCCGCAGGGCGACACCCGACAGCAGCAGCGGCCAGCGATCGAGCCAGGGCAACGCCGCGAGCTTCGCCGCGTAGTCCTGCAGCGCCGGCGCTAGTCCCGGAAGCGGCCGCGGCCAGGATGCGGCGCCTGATGTCTTGCGGCTCGCCAGCAACCCGCGCAACGGCGCGGCTGACGGATAGAACACGACCTCGCCGTCGATCACCTCGCCGGGCGCGAACGGAAAGCCGGCGCCGCCGCTGGAAACGGGCACGAAATCGACCAGCACGGCTGCGCGCGGCTGGCTGATGTCGTTGCTCGCGTTGACGAGCCATGTTTCCAGCCGACGAATTTTATCAGGCTGCACCTCCGAAAGATTGGCGGCAACGATCCAGACGCTGCTCGCGCGCGGCGCGCTTGGGTCGGCCAGCAGCTCTTCGCGCCGCACCGACCAGCCGACCGTGCGGCGGACATCTTCGCGCAGCGGCGCGGGCAGGCGGTCCTGATGCCGATAGGCCGAGGCGATCAGCGTCATCGCGCCGAGCCGCTCGATGGCGAGATCGGCGCGGCGCTCGTCACCGACTCGAAACAGCTCGGTGCCGAGCTGATCGAGCCGGGCCGCGAGGCCGCCGGCCTTGGCGTCGACCAGCCGCGTCGACAGCGTGCGCCCGGCGGCTGCGGCGCGCGTGGCGAAATCGGCGAGGCCCTGGTTGAGCTGGTCCGCGATCCAGTGCTCGAGTTCGTCGAGCCCGGCGAGGATCGCCGCTTCGCGCTCGGCCTTGATGCGCTCGCGCTGCGCCTCGGCGCGCGCCGCCGCCTTGGGATCGGCAGGCGCGGTGGTGGCAGCATCGGCCAGCGCTGCGTCGAGCGAAGGCGGCGCGCCGGCATCGTCGCCCTCGGGCCTGGGCTTCCCCGGTCGGCTACTCGTGCCGCGCCGCCGCGCGCTCCAATCCTCGACCCATTGCGGCGGGCTCGCGGTCTCGAATCGCTCGGGCTTGTCGACGCGCAGCCACAGCACCGCGAGCACATGCTTGCAGGGAAACTTACGGCTCGGGCAGGAACATTTGTAGCCGCCGCCGTCGGCGGCCGTGACGACGCGATACGGCGTCGCGCCCGAGCCCTGGCATTCGCCCCACAGCACCTCAGCATCCGTGCTCGCGGCCAGCACCGGCCAGCCGGCGGGCTTCACCAGCTTCAGCGCGGCGGCGAGCGAGGCCTGGTCGGGCGCAAGCCCTTCGATCCGTTCGCGTGTCAGAGACACCCACTCTCCCAACGGCTGATCGCGCGATGCCGTACTACCTAGCAGATGGCGGGAGAGCCGCACAACGATTCAAGTGGCAGGCCTGCTGATTTGGCTCAGCGTAGCGGAGAGAACGCGAATCATCGGCGCGACGCTCGAGCCGTCTCAACGAGGGGCCGTCATTTCGAAAATCGCTCGTCGAGCCCTGGCCGTTTCACCAGAGGATATCCTCGTCTGCGCCGCGGCTTGCCCCAAAAGTTACGCAATTCCGTGACGCGCACAAACAGTCGTTCGTGCGTCGAAGCGTGACCGGCCCATGCAGCGCTGCTTGACGCGGCATTCGCTCACCTCGTCCGTGAGGGTGTAGTCCGGTGTCGGTCCCGGCGATGGAGCCACGTAATGTTGCGGTAAGGCCGCGAACCTAGCGTCAGGATGTCGATACGATCGGAACCACATCAGATTGCGCCATCGACCGCGTGTCACGGCAGCCATTGCTCGCCGGCCCCCCGATGTGGCGTCCGACCGGAAAGACAGTGGACCGGCGTTGCAGAGCTGAAGGCCTGATCTGATCAGGTCGAAACTGCGGCATCATCCATCATGAGCTGGCCCTGCATGGCTTCGAACGTCGTCGGAGTCCAGCGAGCAGGCCGTTCGGGGTGTTTCCCAGCCCCACGATCCCGAACGGCCTGCAGTGATGGGCCTCGCTCTCTCGCGATTCATCTGGGGCTTCACATGCCGCGGATCACCGGCATCCGCTGTCGCCCGTTCGTCGCGCCGCTCGCGCGATGCCACGCCGGGCAGGCGGCCAGTTCGGGTGCGAGGTGGCCGAGAGTTGCGCCATCGAACAGGCTGTGAAGCTGTCAACCGTCATGATGCGGTAAGGCTCGGCCACGACTCTCCGGCGGCAACGGCTGGACCAATTGCAAGGAGAACGGAATGAAACGGATTGGCGCGATTCTGATGGTGGCATCGACCATGGCAAGCACGATAGCGACGCCGGCCAGCGCCGGCGACAACCGCGGAGCGGCGGTGGCCGCCGGTGTGGTGGGAGGTCTGGCGATCGGGGCGCTGCTCGGATCTGCGGCAAGCGGCCGTGCTGCTCCCACCTACGTCTACGACTACGATGACTATCCGCCGCCGCGCGTCGTCTATCGTCGTCAGCGGGTCTACGAGTATGACGTCGGTCATGGTGGCGGCTATGGCGACGGCTATCTTTCCGGTTACAGAGACGGCTATTCGGACGGAGCCTGGGACGCCGACTGAGATCGGCGCACCGGCCGGCAATGGGCAAGGTCCCGCCACTGCGGGGCCTTGCCTCGATCCGCAGCGGGATGAGGAGGAATGTCACCACGCCCCGACAGCGCCGCCCTGCTTCAGTCGGCCACCAGAAATGCGACCACCGTCCGCGTGCTTCCCAGCCGTCCGAACAGTCGCGATTGCACCGTGAATTCGCGTTTCACGTATCTCCCTGAGCGGGCGGCCGCGCGCTCCTCGGCCTCCATGCAGGACACCTGGTCCCGAAAGCAGAGCGAAACCCAGCCGCGTTCGTCGTGCACCTCGCCCAAACTGTCCGTCGCTGGCTGAGGCGCTGTTGCGGGCAGACCGTAGGACGGATGGTCGGCGCTGTAGAAGGCCGTCGCCAACGCGAGGCTTTCGGTGCCGCCGACATGCTCGAGCGGTCGCCCGGTCCATTCGCGCCATTGCCTCGTCACCTCCGCCGCAGTCTGCTGGTAGTAGGTGCGGCCTTCTTCATAGCCGTGAGTGTTGCGATAGAGCGCGTGGAGCGGAGCCGCGATGATCGCGGCTGAAAGGGCGATGCCGGCTGTGAACACGGCCGTGTTGACCGAGTGGAAGCGCTCGATCCGAAAGTCTGCGCCGCATACGATCACCACCACGAACATGAACAGCCCCTGGAGCGCCCATAGTGACGGCAGGTCGGTGCCCATGATCAGCGAGTTGGCGACGGGCAGGCTGATCGTGCCGATCGCGATGTAGAACAGCAGCCGCAGGCCATCGTTCAACGCTCTCATCTCCGCGCAGAGCTGCCGGATCCGCGCGCCGGCAATGATGATCCAGGTCACGGCAGGAATCGCCATTGCGGCCAGGAGTCCGAGCAGGAAGAACAGGGAATCCCACAAGGAGGTCGACAGGTCGGACCTGGCGTGCGTCAGAGCGTGCTGGATGGGAGCTGCATCGTTTGCCACGAGCCAGTCGAGATGCATCGACAGCGCTGCGAGGCCGACGGCAGTCGAGATCCATGGCGAAGCCGACGTGAAGTAGGCACGTCGCTGCGGATGCGCTGCGGCTGCGAGTGCGAAACTCGCCACCAGGAAGACTGAATAATATTTGCCCAGCACGGTGACCGCGGCGGTGATTCCGGCTGCGATCGCCCAGGGCATCGTCCGCGTTTCGAACGCGCGCAGGAAGCAGTAGGTGGCCAGCGGCCACGTCGCCAGCTGCACCGCGTTCGCGTTGAAGCGCTGGGCATGAAACTGATAGGCCGGCGTCAACATCAGCAGGAGCAGCACGATCACCCGCTTGTCCCCGGTCACGAAGCGCCGCGAAACGAGATCGACGAACCACAGCGCGAGCGCCGCATTGGTCATCGCCATCAGGTGAAATGACCAGTCCGACGCGGGGAACAGCGTGGACCAGGAGCCGGCGACCCAGCCCATCAAGGGTGGATGTTTGGCGTAGCCCCAGCTGAAATGCCTGCCGAATATCGCGGTCTCCAGCACATCGGGATGCAGCCCGGCGCCGGCATAGGCGATGCCGAGATAGATCGTCCAGACGGTGACGAAGCACAGCAGCAGCAATGGCACGGCCCAGCCGGGCTCGATGCCGTCCAACCAGCGCAGGAAGGGACGGCGCCACGCCGCCGGATGGCAGTCGGACCGTTCGGCGACGGCCGTCAACGCAAAGTCGTGGAACATGTCGGTGTGCATCAAATGGAGCATGCCGGGTTCGACGTCCGGCCGGCGGAGCGGCGCGGGCCGCGGCAGCGCGGCGGAAATCGAGGCCTGTCGCAGTTCGGGAATGGGAGCGCGGACTGACGCCGCGTCGCAGCGGATGACGGAATCGCGACCGCCCGGTCTGTCCGGTCGATCATGCGCCTGGCCTCATGTGGACGTATCCTCGACGCGGGGTGAGCGCGCGAGTTCTCCGCCGGGACGATTACCGCAGGCTGACATTCCGGCACGGGCGTACCGGCCGATTGCATCCGGCCCACAGGAGAGGGATGCGCCATACGATTGCAATCATGCCGGCTGAGTCCGCTGGGCAGCCGCAGAGGTCGCATGACGAGGCGGCACGCATCGTGCCCGCACTCATCGTGCCCGCCGGAGAGATGAACGCTGGCCCGCTCGACACTTCGGCTGATGCGGGCAGAGTAATTCTGCTTTTGATGAAACACTTGAAAAAAAGCTATCGGGCCGCAGCCCACGTAATGCTGTTGTAATCCGTCCGTAATGATAGGAACACGAGGTGTCAATATTGCTGGAGACTGGCGTGATTGCAGGAAACTGGCGTGCGCGTTCTGGTCGTTGAGGATGACCCCCATCTGGGGATCTGGCTGCGGGATGCACTCGCAAAGGCCTTCGGCTCGTCGGATATCGTCATGACCCTCGACGAGGCGCGGGCAGCGATCGCCGTGCGCAGTTTCGAACTCGTGGTGATCGATCGAGGCCTTCCGGACGGTGACGGGCTGGCGCTGCTGCCGGACCTGCGGCAACAAAAGCCGAGCCCGGCGACCGTCGTGCTGACCGCGCTCGACGATCCCTCAGACATCGCGCGTGCGCTCGATGAAGGCGCGGACGACTACGTCGCCAAGCCGTTCGAGCCGATCGAGCTGGTCGCACGGGCGAGAGCGGTGCTGCGCCGCCTGTTTCTCGACCGCGGCGGGGTGGTCACGATCGCCAATCTGAGCTACGACATCGTCAATCGCGCGGTCAGCGTCGATCAGGCGCCGATCGTGGTGCCGCGGCGCGAACTGGCGATCCTCGAGGCGCTGGTCCGCCGCAGCGGGCGCGTCGTGCTGCGCGAGACGCTCGAATCCGCGGCCTACGGCTTCGAGGACGAGATTCAGTCGAATGCGATCGAGGCCCATGTCTCGCGGCTGCGTCGCCGCCTGCGCGAGGTCAGTTGCAAGGCCACGATCAGGCCGGTGCGCGGTCTCGGCTATCTCCTGAGCGGGGAGTGACGGATGCGCAAGTGGCAGAAGCTCGTGCGGGTCCGCCGCTCCATCACGTTGCTGTCCGCGACGCTGATCGGCGTGGTCAGCACCATCATGCTGATCTGCGCTGCCGCGCTGCTGATCCGGTTTGGCGGCGACGATGACGGCACATGGGGCGCCGCCGACGTCGCGGACGCGCTGAAGGAGGCCGTGGCTCGGGATGCCAGCGGTCAGTTGCTCGTCAAGCAGACGCCCCGTCTCGACAGGATCATCCAGGATTTCCCGACATTCTGGTACGTCGTCTCGGACAAGAGCGGCGAGGTGAACTACGGACCGATTCCGAAATGGCGTCCGCAGAAGCATCCGTCGACACCGGACAGCACCAGTTTCGTCGCCTATGCGATCGACGGCGAGACCCGAAGCCTGAAGCGCATGATGGCCGTCCGCAATACGCCGGTCGGTGAAGTGTGGATCGAAACCGGCGGCGTGGCCTATACATCGACGCAACTGATGCTCGGCACGCTGACCGACGCGACGATCGTGGCGCTTCCGATCATTCTGGTGCTGGTTGCGACGGTGTTTGCAGCGCTCGTGTTCGTGCCGACGCTGATCGCGCGGCCCGTGCGCGCGGTGGCGAGGGCGGCCGAGATGATCGAGGGCGTGCCGGACGGCCAACGGCTGCCGGAGTGCGACGCGCCGGCCGAGCTGCTGCCGCTGGTCGCCGCGTTCAATCGCGCCTTGTCGCGCATCGATCACGCGGCCGAAGCGCAGCGCAACTTCCTGTCCAACGCGGCCCATGAGCTGCGGACCCCGCTCACCAATGCCCGGACCATGCTCGAGGCGGTGCAGGATGACGGCCTGCGCGCGCGGCTCGTCGGCGATAACCAGAAGCTGTCGTCGATCGTCACCATGCTGCTGCAACTGGCGCGCATCTCGATGGAGCCGGTCGAACTGAGCGAGATCGACCTGGTCGGGCTGGCGCGTCGCGTGACGGCCGAGCACGTGCCGATGGCCCTCAAGGCCGGCCTCGAGATCGGCTTCGCCGCTCCAGATGCTCCGGTCTGGATCCAGGGCTCGGAGCCCGCCATCGCGGTCGCGCTCTCCAACCTGATCAGGAACGCGGTCACCCATGCCGGCGCCGGCGGGCCCATCCTCGTCGAGGTCGACGCGTCGGCGCGCCTGAGCGTGATCGATACGGGGCCCGGCCTGCAGGCGGATCAGCCCGAGCGTCTGCTGCAGCCATTCGCGCGCGGGCACGTCCACGGCGACGGCATGGGCCTCGGTCTCTCCATCGTGTCACAGGTCATGGCGACGCATCAGGGCCGCGTCGAACTGCGCGAGACGCCGGGTGGCGGCACGACCGTGCAGATGAGTTTCGCGCGGTCCTCGCCCCAGCCAGGTGGCGCTCCCGGCGCATCCGGCCCCGTCACGCGCGGCGCGGCGATGCCTGCCCTCCGTCGTCTCGCGCAGAAGGCCGCGTCGCTGTCGCGCTCCTGACGATTGTGCGTCACGGCCTCCGGGGCTGCACGCGCCGCGGTCAGCGCGCGTCCTTGCTCCGCTGCCATTTCAGGAAGTCGCTATAGAGCCGTGCGGCCTCGTCCGACGACATCCGCGCCTGCGCCTTGCGCTCGTCGAGGAATTTGCGGAACTCCGCCGGATTGCCGTCCGGCGCCGGCGACTGCATCGCCCGCGCGCCGTCGAGCCACTCCTGCGCCGCCTTGAAGCGGGTCAGGCCCTGCACCGGCGCCGACAGCACGGTGTCGCGCCATTTCGGATGCCGCGGCGGCGACTGCAGCACCTGGATCTTGCCGAACAGCGCATCGACGAACCGCGCCGTGCGCCGGTAGCGCTCGCTGTTCTCCGGCCAGTTATACACCATCAGCACGGTGGAGGCCGCGACGGTGTCGACCTTCGCGCCCGGCGGCACCAGGTTGGGATATTCCTCCGACGAGAAGGTCGACGGCAGGTAGATGTCCTGCAGCACCCGGTCGTAGGGGATCGGCAGCAGATGCAGGCGGCCGTCGTTCTTGACGCCCTTGATGATCGGCGCGTCCTTCGACACCGAGGCGATCCAGGCGTCGCCCTGGCCGTCGACCAGCTTCTGCAGGCCGCCGGTCGGATCGGTCTGCGAGTCGATGTCGGCCTGAATGCCGAACCGGCGGAAGATCGTCCGCGCCGCGGGCAATCCGATCGAGCGCTCGGCGAACACGCGCTTGCCGATGAGATCCTGCAGGCTGCGGATCTCGCGCCGCGCGACGATGTGGACGTCGTTGTGGAACAGCTGCGCGATGTAGCGCACGCGCTGGGCGATGTCCGGAATGTTGTATTCCGTCTTGACGAATTCCAGCGCGTCGGTGGCGACGAAGCCCATGTCGATGTTCTTCAACATGATGATGTCGACGAGGTTCTGTGCCGAGCCCTTGCCGAGGATCGGCAGCACCCGCAGGCTCTCGCCCTCGTCGAGCACCGCCGCCATGTCCGAGCCCATCACCGACATCGGCCCGCCGATCGGCGCGGTGATGACGGTCACGGTGCCGGAATTCAACGATTCGCGGTCCGGCAGCGTCCCGACGGGCGCACCGGGCGCTGGTGCGCGCTGCGGCGATTGCTGGGCTCGGGCGCTGCCGGGCAGCGTCACGAGAAATGACAGGGCCAATGCAATGAGGGCCAATGCAATGACGGATGCGCCAACCGCTACGCGCGCGACACGATTCACCGAACGCTTCCTCAATTCATTCTAATCTGGCAGTGTACTTAGCAGTTCGATCCAGGCTGAATTTTGTCCGCGTCGTGACGATGCGCGAGTTGCTGCAAAGTGGCCCGCCGCGCTTCACGCTTGTGCTGGAATTACGGTGGCCGCGCGCCGGAATGAGTTGCGCCGGCGGGCCTGAATCGGCGTCCAACACGCCGAACTGATGATCACAGGCAGTGGCGGGCCAACGACAATCGCGCTGCGTGCGTGTCGAAACGCCGCACGCATGCGCAACGGCCGGACGTGCTGATCAGTTCACGCACTCGCCGCGTCGAGGCGCGCGACCTGGTCCGGCGTCAGCGCGAGCTGTGTCGCCGCGACCAGCGTATCAACATGCTCCGGCCTGGTCGCGCTCGCGATCGGCGCAGTCACCGAGGGCTTGGCGAGCAGCCAGGCCAGCGCGACCGAGGCTTGCTGCGCGCCGGTCTCCTCGGCCACCGCGTCCAGCTCGGCGAGGATGCGCAGGCCGCGTTCGTTCATGTATTTCGGAATGCCGCGCTGTCCCCGCGGGCTCTTGCCGTAGTCGGCTTCGGAGCGATATTTGCCGGTCAGGAAGCCCGCGGCGAGCGAGAAGAAGGTGATGACGCCGACCTCGTTTTGCTCGCAGACGCGCTGCAGCGCGCCTTCATAGGAGCTGCGCTCGGCGAGACTGTATTCCGGCTGCAGGCTCTCATAGCGCGGCAGGTTGTCGGCTTTCGCGATGTCGAGCGCGGCCTGCAGCCGCTCGGCCGAGAAGTTCGAGGCGCCGATGACCCGTACCTTGCCGGCCTTGATGAGCGCGTCATAGGCCGCCAGCGTCTCCTCCTGCGGCGTCGTCTCGTCATCCTTGTGCGACTGATAGAGATCGATCACGTCGGTCTGCAGCCGGCGCAGGCTGTCTTCCACCGCGCGGAATATGTAGTCGGCCTTCAGTCCGACCTTGCCGTCGCCCATGTCCATGCCGACCTTGGTGGCGAGAATGACCCGATCGCGGTTGCGGCGCAGCTTCATCCATTTGCCGATGATGGTCTCGGACTCGCCGCCGCTGTGGCCCGGCACCCAGCGCGAATAGACGTCGGCGGTGTCGAGGAAGCTGATCCCTGCGTCCAGCACCTTGTCGAGCAGGCGGAACGAGGCGGCCTCGTCCACGGTCCAGCCGAACACGTTGCAGCCGAAGCAGAGGGGCGGGACGACGAGGCCGGAACGGCCGAGCGGACGCATCTTCATGACGGTATCTCGATTCGCGGAAGAGGGAATGGTTGGCTGGCGCCTGCCGCAGCTTGCCTGCGTTCGCTGCGCCTGACCAGCGCCGCAGGAGCATGGCGGGGCCGCCATGCCGCAGCCAAACCATGGCGCGGCTTGCCGCGAAGAGGGGCCGGCTGCGTCAGACTTTTCCCTCACTTGCCGATGATGGTCGACGATGCGAATGCCTCGCAGCTGGGATCCGCGGCAATTGTTGAGGAGTCCGTCTGATGAACACTCTGACCTATGACCAGCTCGGACTGAGCTCCGATGCCCTCATGACGCCCGACCCGGCGGCGGCGAAGACAACGACGACCACCGCGGCTGCAGCCGCGTCGCCGTTCGTGCTGCCGGACGGCGCGGTGTCGGATCCGGTGGTGCATGCCGACGGCTCGGAGACCGTGTCGGTGCACACCGGCGGCCTGACCTTCAATCTCACCTTCGATGCGGCCGCAGCCGCGGCGCCTGAAAGCTTCCGCGCCGGCGTCGAGCAGGCCGCCGCGATCCTGTCGTCGGCGATCACCGACGAGGCCACCGTCAATCTCGCGATCGACTTCGCCGGCACCGGCGGCGGCGCCGGCGCCAATGTCAGCAACGGCGTGCTGGCCAACTACACGCAGGTGAGAACCGAGCTGCAGGATCACGCGGCCGCCGGCGACACCGTGTTCGACAATCTGCCGACCACCAGGGCGGTGCAGGGCCATTCCCAGGTGTTCGTCGCCAACGCGCAGGCCAAGGTGCTCGGCCTGATCGACCCGAACGACGCCACGACGGAGGATGGCTTCGCCGTCTTCAACACCGACATCCCGACCCAGTCGCTGGTCGGCGTCGCGCTGCACGAACTGTCGCATGCGCTGGGGCGCGTGCCGTCGCCCGGACAGCTCGACATCTTCGACTTGTTCGATTTCACCCGGCCGGGACACAACCTGATCAACAACAGCCTCAGCTCGGCGCCCCCCGCCTATTTCTCGCTCGACGGTGGCGTCACCAAGATCGCCGACTACGGCCAGATGTCGGACCCGGCCGACTTTCTCAACACCGGCATCCAGGGCGCCAACGATCCGCTGAACGAGTTCTACAATCCGACCACGTCGCAGACGCTGTCGCCGATCGACCTCGTGGTGCTGGAGGCGCTCGGCTACAACATCACGACGCCGGACACCCAGGCGCTGCTCGCCGAGCTGCCGCAGGCGAAGGGCGTCGCCGCACCCGTGCAGACGCCGCAGCAGGCCGCCGCGATCGCCTCGGCCGTCGCCGCCGAGACCGCGGCCAGCCTGACCAAGCTCGGCGACACCGCCGGCGCCGCGCAGGTGCTCGCCAATGCGCAGGCCGACGCAGCCGAGGCCAACGCAGCCGACGCCCATGTTAACCATGGCGCGTCGGCCACCTACGCCTCCGCCGACACCCACCACGACATGATGCTCGCGATGCATCTGCACAACATCACTGCGAATTGAACCGCGCGCAGCAGAACAATTTCGGTGACGCTGCACTAAATGTCGGACCCCGCCCCCGTCCGCCGTGTTGGCCAGCGTCACGGTGCGTCGTGCCACTCATGCCGGCGGTCATCCGAGCAGCCAGCCGAAAGCCCGCCTCAGATAGGCATCGGCCTCGTCGAGGACCGGCGTCCCATGCGCCATCAGGACCCGTTCGGGACGCCAGGCCAGGACGCGTCCCACGGCGGCGCGGGCTGCACGCCGGTCGACGAAGGCGAGCCGAAACTTGCGCGGAACGTTCGGCTCCGGCCCGACCATGAGATCTGCCCTCGCGATCCAGGCGCGCCAGCCGGTGATCAGCCCAGCCGGAATCTGCTGCAGCAGATCGGCAAACAGCACGGTCCTGCTGCGGGCGTGGAAGAACACGACCTCCGTAGTGATGAGGTTTCCGGTCATCAGGACCTGCGCGATGTCCGCCGCCCAGTCCGAAGGCGCCGTGTCGCCGAGATCTGTGTGGAAAGCGATGTCGGGACGCTTCTTGCGCAATCCGGGCGGCGCATGCAGTCGGGCCGCCGGATAGGCGTCGGCCCATGCGGGCAGAAACAGATGATGCAGCGAATTCGGCGCAACGATGTGCCGCACCGCTCCGATCGCATTCACCGCCGCCCGCATGCCGTCCGTGAGATCAACCGGCGACCAGACGAACAGCCCGCCGTCCGACAGTCTGACGACGGCCATGCGGGTCGGATAGCAGAACCCGGCGACCGTGACGCGCCCGCCGTCGGCAATCCAGATCTCGGGTCCGAACTCTCTCAGCACGGCGGCTCCCATACTCCTCGAAATGACGGCGCCCCAAACTCACCGCCGTTTCGGCGGGGCGCGATATCGTGTCACGCGCGCGCAGTGACCTGATGCATCAATATCCCGCTTCACGGCTGTGCCGAACCGCGAGGATCGTGGCTTGCCCACCGTCGTAGCGATACAGGATCAGATAACCGGCGCGTCCGAACGGAACATGGCGTTCGCGAAATTCGGAGGGCATCTCCTTGACCGGATGCCCCAGTTGCGGATGTTCGCGCAGGGCTGCCGCTGCTGCCCGGATGGCGCTGGCCGCCCGTTGGGCCGCGTTCGGACTTTTCGCGGCGAGACATGCGTGAAGGCGCGCGACGTCGCGCAGGGCCGGCCGCGTCCAGACAACCGGTGTCATTGCCTAGCCGTGCGGCGATGGCGGCTCGACATCCTCGCCAGCCACGAGACGCGCCAGCCACGCGTCGGCCTCGTCACCCGTCACGTGCAGCCCCGTGGACTGATAGTCGTCCCAGGCGGCCACGGCATCCTGCTGCAAGCGCGCCCGGCCTTCCTCGCGCTCGACATACTGCTCGACGGCTTCGCGCAACAGCGTTTCAGCCGGCTGCCGACGCGCGTCGGCAAGCTGCTGCAAGCGGCTCTCGACGTCGGTCTGCAATTCGAATTCCAAGGGCACGGTCGGCATTGGCTGTCTCCCGATCTGAATCCAATATAGCATGTCTCGCACCTGATTTCACGTGCGGCGCACGGCGTCGCTCGATGGCTGGCGTTGCGTCCGAAGGGACGCTCCAAGGTGGCCAGGAAGCTCGAGCCCAAGCATCCAGGTCAGGTTCTGCGCGAAGAGTTCCTCGCTCCGCTCTTCCTTACGGGCGGTGCGCTCGCCAAGGTCTGGCCTGCCGCGGACTCGCATCGAGCGGATAGCCAGCGAACAGACCGGCATCAAGGCCGACACCGCGCTCCGCCTCGCCAAGGCGCTCGACACGACGCCGGAGCTCTGGCTCAATCTGCAGACCGACCATGATATCCAGATCGCAAAGCGCGATTTTGGCAAGGCTCTCGATCGCATCGAGACGGTGAACAAGCCGCGGGCGGCTTGAGACAGGAGATGCCTTAGGCTCCGGCCATCTGGGTACAGCGCCGCCTTGAGGAATGGTGCCCAATGGGTGACGAGCCGGCAGTGCGTGCGCGGGGCGCTGGCGTCTTATTGTCGGCGTCACCGTAATTCCGATACCTTGAGGCGACGCATATCCGCCTACGTCTGGAAGACAGGGCGCGCGACAAGCTTGTGCTAGATTTATGCATCGTCTGTAGTTCAGTTCCTTTGTTGCACTGAGACGGGGGTATAAGGCGATTGAAACATGTAGGTGGTGAATCGCGGAAAAAATATCTTTATTTCAGTGGCGGGATATCTCATAGGTAAAGCAAACAACCTCAAGGGGTATCGCTCGATGGCTGATTTGGCGTCACAGCCGACCTCCGTGCAAACCGTTTACTCTTGGTATCGAGAGGGAAAGCTGTTTGTAAACCGTCGATATCAGCGAAAGCTTGTGTGGACTCTCGAGGAAAAGCAAAAGCTAATCGAGTCCTTGCTGAAGAAATACCCTGTTCCCGCTATTCTAATAGCAGAACGAGATGGGAAATCGGGGACGTATGAAATTATCGACGGCTTGCAGCGACTGCATTCGATTGTGTCCTTCATCGAAAACTCGTTTGCTTTAGAAGATGGGCGAAATTTCAATGTAAGTCAGTTTCCCACGGCGGCGGCCGCTGCTGTGGAGGGCGAGTTTCAAATTGCAAAAGATGAACCGCAAATCAGCACAAAGGAAGTGTCTATCATTTTGGACTATTCCCTTGCGCTGTCCGTTATGCGGAACGCAACCGATGATGAGGTCAATGACGTATTTGATCGAATCAATACCTATGGACATCGGCTGAGCGATCAGGAACGTCGTCAAGCTGGCGTTCAAAATGAATTTTCGACGACGGTCCGTGAGCTGTCGTGCTTGTTGCGTGGTGATCTCTCAGCCGACGTGCTCGAACTTAAATCGATGCCGTCGATCAGTGTCGATCTGCCGATGTCAAATCATGGATATGAGGTAAAGGCCGAAGAGGTGTTTTGGGTCAATCAGGGGATCCTTCGTTCGACTGACTTACGCGATAGTTTGGATGAGCAATGTATCGCCGACCTCGTGGCCTGTATTGTGGGAGGAGGTCCAATTGAGCGTTCTAAAGATGCGCTAGACGAAATCTACGCTAAGGGTAGTCCGGTTTCTGAGCAAATGCTTAGTGCCCTAGAAGTTTACGGCTCAACGAAGGTGAGCGACGAGATCAAGTACTGTGTTGATGAGCTCCTAAAGGTTTGCGATGCCGACGAGCCGATCAAGCTGAGAAACCTTCTGTTTACAAAAACGAACACAAATGCGTTCCCTTCGGTCTTTGCAGTCATTCTTCTAGCGTTTCACGAGCTGACCGTTGGAAAGAAAAAGAAAATATCAGATTACTCTGGCCTAAAGAAGTCGCTAGACAATCTCGCTAGCCGGATAGATACGGGCCGAAAGGGCACCGCCGCTGATGAGCGGCGGAAAAATATCGACTCGGTAAAGGGGATAATTAGTCCCTACTTTGTGAGAGACCAGAAAATATCGAAGGCCATATATTCCGATCATACGGTGGTTGATATCGAGGGGGTAATCCGTCGATCGGAAATTGAGCTTGCGAATTATGAACTTAAGCAAGGTCTTCTTTCATTGAGTGAAGCGAGAGAGGAAGATGTTTTTATGATTGACAAGGCCATAAAGACAATTTGCGCGATCGCGAATATCGGGCCGGAGAGTACTGGCAAGATCATTATTGGGGTTACTGATAAGAAGGCTGATTCGGAACGGATCAGGAAGCTCGACCAAATTGACCCCAAGAAAGTCGGAAAACGGTATGTTGTCGGAGTGAGTCGTGAGGCGAGGCGATTGGGATTGAGTCTTGAAAAATACTTCTCAAAATGGAAGGACGGAATAAAGAAGTCGGCGCTAACAGCGTCGCTGCGCGATAGCGTGCTGTCTAGCATGGATTTTAACTCATTCTACGGGCTTGGCGTTATAGTTATAACGGTTCTCCCTCAGTCTTCAGTGTCTTATGTCGGCGAAGAGCTTTGGTGGAGAAATGGCGATTCAACTGAGTGCATCACTTCTCCCAAGAAGATTGCTGATATAGTTCAAAGATTCAAAGGGTAATGATTGTAATCCCGTCGAACCAGTACGTCGTGGACATTTGTGTGATGGCCGCCAATGGAGTGGGCTGCTAGTTCGAGGCTCGCCGCGGTCGCACCCGACGGGCAATTCCCGCATCCCCCTCATGCGCAAACTGCCCGTCGAGCCAGTTTGTCGCACGCGCGCCGGCTTGCATCGTCGGGCAAATCGGGCCGATCTTCTCGGCCATCCCGTTCGCGATGAAGAGGGGCGTTTCGGCCGATCGTCACGGAGCGTAGCGAGCGGGGAGCGGTGGACGTGTCGGGCTCGGGGCTTCGCGCAAGCGGGCCGGCGAGCGAGCTTGGTGCGGACGGTCAAGTCGCGTGGTCCTGGCCTCCCGATGCTGAGGTCAAGCCGGTGACGGTGCGGAGACGCGTCGCGCCGGTGATGGGGGCAAGACAGCCCGGTCCCCAGGGAGATCGCGAAGCAGCCGTAACACCATCGCGCGGGGAAGGCCGGGTCGTCCGGCTGAACCGTGGTACCTGCCGCCTGCATTCTTTTGAGCAGGCGGGCCACGGACCTCAGTCGAGGTCCGGTCTTCCCCGCGCCCTCTCATGTGTCGAGGGCGATGTCGGCAGCATGACCTGGGCGCGGACGCGCCGCGGGGCTGCGGCGGGCTGTTCGGAAAAATCGTGCAGTGGATGCGGTGGTCCTGGCTCATGATGAGCGGGAGCACTATCGCGAACTCAGTACACCGTCTCTCTTGGGAAGTAGGTGTGGAGCATGCGTATTCAGAGTTGGGAGTGCCGCTCTTGCCTCGGATGCGGTGGGCTCCCTCGCCCCGCTTGCGGGGGCGCGACGAGCTTCGCTCGCGCTGAGAGGGTTGGGGTGAGGGGGACTCTCCGCAGACCGAACTCGTGGAGAGTCCCCCTCACCCGGATTGCATCTTCGATGCAATCCGACCTCTCCCCGCAAGCGGGGCGAGGTGAAGACAGGGCGCGCTGCGACATTGCGGCTCTGTTAAGCGCCCGTCGCACGAACTACTTCCTGATCTTCACGCCCTTGGTCGTGAACCGCTGCGCGCGCGGCTCCGGGCGCACCGGCCGCCGCGTCGTGGCGGCCTTGCCGGTGCCGGGCGGCTGATGCGCTGGCACCAGTTGCTCGGGGCGCGAGCCGATCAGGTCGCTGCGGCCCATCGCTTTCAGGGCCTCGCGCAGCACCGGCCAATTGTCCGGATCGTGATAGCGCAGGAACGCCTTGTGCAGCCGGCGCTGGCGCAGGCCCTTGATGGCTTCGACCTTGTCGCTCGCCCCGCGGCGGACGCCGCGCAGCGGGTTGACGCCGGTGTGGTACATCGCGGTGGCGGTCGCCATCGGCGACGGCAGGAAGGTCTGGACCTGGTCGGCGCGGTAGCGGTTGCGCTTGAGCCACAGCGCGAGGTTCATCATGTCCTCGTCCGACGTGCCGGGATGGGCGGCGATGAAATAGGGGATCAGATAGTACTTCTTGCCGGCCTCGCGCGCCGCGGCGTCGAACATCTCCTTGAAGCGGTCGTAGGTGCCGATGCCCGGCTTCATCATCTTGTCGAGCGGGCCGCGCTCGGTATGCTCCGGTGCGATCTTCAGGTAGCCGCCGACGTGATGCGTCACCAGTTCCTTGATGTAGGCGGGGCTCTCGACCGCGAGGTCGTAGCGCACGCCGGACGCCACCATCACCCGCTTGACGCCCTTGACCTCCCGCACCTTGCGATACAGGCGGATGAGATCGTCATGCGAGGTGTTGAGGTTCGGGCAGATCTCGGGGAACACGCAACTCGGCCGGCGGCAGGCGGCCTCCACCTTCGGGTCCTTGCACGCCATCCGGTACATGTTGGCAGTGGGGCCGCCGATGTCGGAGATCACGCCGGTGAAGCCCGGCGTCTTGTCCCTGATGCGTTCGATCTCCTGCAGGATCGATCCTTCCGAGCGGCTCTGGATGATGCGGCCCTCGTGCTCGGTGATCGAGCAGAAGGTGCAGCCGCCGAAGCAGCCGCGCATGATCGTCACCGAGAATCGGATCATCTCCCACGCCGGGATCTTGGCGTCGCCATAGGACGGATGCGGCGCGCGGGCGTAAGGCAGGTCGTAGACGCTGTCCATCTCCGCCATGGTCAGCGGGATCGGCGGCGGGTTGAGCCAGAGGTCGCGGTCGCCATGGCGCTGCACCAGGGGGCGCGCATTGCCGGGATTGCTCTCCCGGTGCAGCACGCGCGAGGCCCGCGCATAGGCCTCCTTGTCCTGCTCGACCTGCTCGCAGGACGGCAGCCGGATGACGACATGGCCCTTCTCGCGCGCCGCGCCTTCGTCGGCGGAGTCGAGGTCGTCGGCGTGGAGTTCGGCGTAGCCTTCGGGCACTTTGCGGAACAGCGCGGTGCCGCGCACCGATTGGATGTCCTTCGGCGACTCTCCCACGGCGAGCCGGTGCGCGACCTCGATCACGGCGCGCTCGGCATTGCCATAGAGCAGCAGATCGGCCTTGGCGTCGGCCAGCACCGAGCGGCGCACCTTGTCGGACCAGTAGTCGTAATGCGCGATGCGGCGCAGCGAGGCCTCGATGCCGCCGAGCACGACCGGCACGTCCTTGAATGCCTCGCGGCAGCGCTGGGCGTAGACCAGCGTGCAGCGGTCCGGCCGCTTGCCGCCTTCGCCGCCCGGCGTGTAGGCGTCGTCGCTGCGGATGCGGCGGTCGGCGGTGTAGCGGTTGACCATGGAGTCCATGTTGCCGCCGGTGACGCCGAAGAACACGCGCGGCTTGCCCAGCGCCTTGAACGGCTCGGCGGAGTGCCAGTCGGGCTGCGAGATGATGCCGACGCGGAAACCCTGCGCCTCGAGCAGCCGGCCGATGATCGCCATGCCGAACGAGGGATGGTCGACATAGGCGTCGCCCGTCACCAGCACGATGTCGCAGGCGTCCCAGCCGAGCGCGTCCATCTCGGCGCGGCTCATCGGCAGGAACGGCGCCGGCGTCAGGCTCGCGCGGTGGCGGGGCCAGGAATTCAGCGGCGGGGCGATGGGAAGGGCGATGTTCATCGCCCACGCATAAGGCCAGGGGCTCGCCAGTTCAACCAGACCCCGTCCGGACCGGGGCAGCGGCGGGTCACATTGTCCGGAATGGTTGCCGCAGCGTGGAGCCGGGCGGCGGAACCTCCGGTTGCGCGGCCCTCAGCCGATCCCTTCGGAGCCGCCGTTGCGCCGCTTCAGCCAGCCATGGCCGAAGAACGCCAGGATCGCGGCTGCGGCGAGCAGGATCCAGATCGAGGGCATCTTCGAGCGCGCGCTGCCGCCGGCTTCGCCGACCGTCGTCGAGCCCCGCGCCATGCCCGGATCGGTCATCGACACCAGCCGCATGTCGGCGGTCTCGGAGGCGGCGCGGCGCATCTCGGCCAGCGCCGAGCGCGGCGGTACCGGCTCGGTGCCATACAGCTGCCCCATGCGCGCTGCGCGATCATCGGCCGCGATGTCGCCGCCGCCGGGGCCGTCCATCGCGGCCTGCGCCGCATGGCTCCCCGACGGCAGCTGCGCGTAGGAATCCAGGCTGGCCGGCCGCTGCGTCTTCGGCGCATGCGGAGTGATCCGCGGCTCCGGCCGCTCCGCCTTCTCGATCTTGTCCATCTTCTTAGGCGACATGGACTGCGGCACCGCAACCCTCACCTGCGGCCGCGAATAGTTCGGCTGGGTGATCGCAAGCATGCGATCGGACCACGCCATGTAGACTTTGCAGAGTTCGTTGCAGTACTGGCCGTTGACCATGTCGCCGTCGGAGCCCTTGAGCGAGTTCGCCTGTGCGGGCGGCGTGGCGAGGCTGATGGTGAGCAGCACGGCGGCGGCGCCGAGCTTCGGCAGAGATTTCAATCCAGGCAATGCGTTCAAATGGCAGGTCATCGCAATTTCCCCCGTCGCGTTTTCACGCGGTTTGAGGGAATAACGCCAGCGGCTCGGGTCGAGAGTTGGATCAGATCGCGTCAACATCCGGATGAGTTGAGGTCAATTTGCTGATGCGAGGCGTTATTAGGAAACAGAGAGCCCTGCTGTTCGACATCGACGGCACGCTGGCGGACACCGATGCGCTGCATGTTCAGGCCTTCAACACGGTGTTCGGGCCGCGGGGGCACGTCTTCGACCGCGCCCGTGCGGCACGCGAACTGCTCGGCCGCTCGAACGCGTCGATCGGGGCCGAATTTCTCCCCGATGAGCCGCCCGAGCGGCGGGCCGCCATCATGGCGCAGAAAGAGGAGGTGTTTCGCCGCCTTGCCGCTGGCGCCGTGCAACCGCTGCCGGGCCTGATGGCGCTGCTCGATCATGCCGCGGCGGCGTCGATCCCGGTGGTGGCGGTGACCAACGCGCCGCGGGCCAATGCCGAGCTGATCCTGCAGGGGCTCGGCATCGCGGACCGGTTTCGCGCGCTCATCATCGGCGACGAACTGCCGCACGGCAAGCCGCACCCGCTGCCGTATCTGGAGGGGCTACGCGCAGCGCAGGCGATCGCGGACGACGCGGTTGCGTTCGAGGATTCCCGGGCCGGCATCGCCGCGGCCACCGCGGCGGGCATCGCCACCATGCGCAGCAATCTCGGTCATGACGAGCTGATCGCCGCGGGCGCCGCGCTCACCGCGGCGGCGTTCGACGAGCCGGAGGTGCTGGCGCTGGTGACATCACGGTTGGCGAGCTGACATGTCGCTGACATCCGGCAACAGCTTGCCGTCACCGCCTCTCGGCAATGGTCGCGCCGAATCCGGCCGGGCATTGGCCGTCATGAGATCAAGGTGAGACGCATGCGCAAATTGGTGATCGCAGCCGGTCCGTCGGAAGAGCCGTTTCGCGTGATGCTGCCGTCAGACGACAGTGCCGCGGCCGCCGATCAGCGCGGCGGCCGATCTCGCGCGGGACGGCCCACCAAGCGCGTCGGTGGCCGCGCCGAGCGTTCGCCGCGGCGGTTGCGCTGGGCGCGTCCGTCTCGCGCTGTGGCCGCCCTGCTGGCCGGCCTGAAGGCGACGTTGTCGGCGCTGGTGCCGGTGGAGAGCCCGATGCGTCCGAGCAAGCGGGCCGGGATCGCCTCGCCCGCAGCGCCCAGCGCACCGCGGCTTCGCCTCGTCGCCGATTGCGGCCAGGCGCTCGAGGCTCGGGCCGCGTCCGCGGTCGAAACGCACGCGATGTTTCATGATGAGCCTACGCCGCGCCATCATGTCCGTTCGCGACGGACGGCGCGGGCCAAGCGGCGGCGGCTGCGCTGGCGCTGACGGCGGCGCATGGGTGCCCTGCACGCATCGCTCGTCGGGCATTGCTTGTCCGGACCTCGACGCCGTGATTGAAACGGGCGGTCCGCGCCCGGCTCGCTGCGCGCCCGGTCAGAGGTCTGGATCATGCCCGTGTCGGGTCTCTCGCTCGTCCCCCGCGCTGCTGTTCGCCACGGCCGTTGCTTGCCGTGCGGCGTCCTGAATCCGTGAGGCCGCGATGGCGACGACAATTCGGAGACCGACGATATGCTGAAGCTGCTCGTGCTCGAGGGCAATTCGCTGGCCGGCCGTCGCCGCTGGGCGGAGATCGCCGGGCGCACGCCGTCGGAAAGCTATGCCGATGTCCTGCGCGGGCTGGCGCCAGAGGCGGCTGTCGACATCGCCACGCCTGCCGACGCCGATGCGCGGCTGCAGCAGCCGATCGACGCCTATCAGGGCATCGTCATCACCGGATCGGCGCTCAACATCTATCAGCGTGAGCCGGAATCGCTGCGCCAGATCGAGCTGGTAAGGACGATCTTCGCGCAGGGCGTGCCGATGTTCGGCTCGTGCTGGGGACTTCAGCTCGCGACCGTTGCGGCCGGCGGCGAGGTGCTGCTCAATCCGGCCGGCCGCGAGGTCGGCTTCGCGCGCAAGATCGCGCTGAACGAGGCGGGCCGCGCCCATCCCATGCACGCGGGGCGTGGGGCCGTGTTCGATGCGCCGGCGATCCACAGCGACATCGTGACCCGTCTGCCGCCGGATGCGACCGTCACCGCGCGCAACGCCATGAGCAAGGTGCAGGCCGCCGAGATCAGAAGCGGCCGCGGCCGGTTCTGGGGCGTGCAATATCATCCCGAATTCAGCCTGCAGGACGTCGCCTGGGTGATCCGGCGCATCGGCCAGCCGCTGATCGACGAGGGTTTTTTCGCGGGTCTCGCCGAACTGGAACGCTATGCCGCCGATCTCGCGACGCTGTATCGCGATCGGGACAGGCGCGACATTCTCTGGCGCCTCGGGCTTGATCAGGACGTAGCCAATGATGTCCTGCGCCTCGCCGAGATCAGCAACTGGCTCGCCTCGCTCGAGCGGCGCTGAGCGGGCTATTTCATGAACTGGATGATGAGCGGCGCGAGCGCGACGTTCATCAGTCCCACCAGCACCATCACGAGACCGGCGACCGCACCTTCCTCGCGACCGATCTGGTGGGCGCGCGCGGTGCCGGCGCCATGCGCGCCGACGCCGAACAGCGCGCCCCTGGCCAGCGTCGAACGCAGCGGCAGCCGCGCCAGGACGATGTCGCCGACGGCGGCGCCGATGATGCCGGTGAGCACGACGAACACCGCGGTCAGGTCGGGAATGCCGCCGATCTCGTCGGAGACCGCCATCGCGAACGGCGTGCTGATCGAGCGCGGCAGGAGGCTCAGGCGCAACTCGCCGTCGATGCCGAGCAGATAGGCCAGCGCCCAGCTGGTCGCGACGGCGGTCAGGCTGCCGGCGATCATGCCGACGAGCAGCAGCGGCCAGCGGCGGCGGATCAGCCCGCGCTGCTCATAGATCGGCACCGCGAAGGCCACCGTCACCGGTCCGAGCAGCGCCACCAGCCAATGTGTGCCGCGGATGTAGTCGCGGTAGGAGACGTTGAGCGCCAGCGCCGCGATCATCAGCAGCGCCGGCGCGACGGCGAGCGGCATCAGCCACCAGCGCGGCCAGCGCCGGTGCACGCGCTTGGCGAGAAGATAGAGCAGGATCGTCGCCAGCGACCAGACCGCAGCCTGGACCAGCGGTTCATGCCACAGCGCGGCGGGAGTCATGACGCTCGGTCCATCGGTAGCAGAGGTCGACGGTGAGCGCGGTCACGCACATCACGGTGGTGGTGCTCACGACGATCACGGCGAAGATCTTGAGCCCGAGCAGGCCGAACAGCTCGCGATGGTCGAGCAACGCCAGCACCGCCGGCACGAAGAACAGCAGCATCTCGGCCAGCATCCAGTTGGCGCCGCGCTTCATGCTGGCGACCTTGAGACCTCCCGCCAGGAACAGGGTGAGCGCCAGCGCCATGCCGATGATGCCACCGGGCAGCGGCAGGCCGGTCGTCCGCGCCAGCAGTTCGCCGGCCGCCCAGAACAGGCCGAGCAGGCCGATTTGAACCAGCCGGCTACGACGGAGGAGGTGCTGAAGCCGGAAAGAAATGCTGCGATGCATCATCGATTTCGTCCAAGTTGATCGTCCAAACAAAAGATATGTCGCATCGCAGCATGTTCAAAATGAATTGAAAGACTGATATTCAGTCCAATTTGGAATAGACTGTTCCATTATGGAACTTAAAGCGCTGAAAACTTTCGTCGAGGTCGTCCGACAGGGCGGCTTTTCGCAGGCCGCCAAGGCGGTGTTCGCGACCCAGTCGACCGTCAGCAAGGCGGTCAAGCAGCTGGAGGACGAGCTCGGCCTGCCGCTGCTCGACCGGCTCGGCCACAAGAGCCGCATGACGGCGGCCGGCGAGATCGTCTACCGCCGCGCGATCCGGCTGCTGGCGGAGCGCGACGACCTGCAGGCGGAACTCGCGGAGCTGCGCGGGCTGAAGCGCGGCGTGCTGCGTCTCGGCCTGCCGCCGATCGGATCGAGCACGCTGTTCGCGCCGTTGTTTGCGCTCTACCGCCAGCTCCATCCGGATATCGAGATCCGGCTGGTCGAGCACGGCAGCGACAGGCTCAGCGAGCTGCTCGCGGCGGGCGAGATCGACTTCGCCGGTCTGCTGCCGCCGATCGCCGATGAGTTTGCCGCCCAGATCGTTCGGCGCGAGCCGCTGATGGCGCTGGTGTCGGTCGATCATCCGCTCGCCCGGCATGAGACGATCACGCTGGCAGAGCTGCGTGACACGCCGTTCGTACTGTTCGAGGCCGGCTTCGCGCTCAACCGCATCCTCCGCGATGCCTGCCGCCGCAACGGCTTCGAGCCGGTCGTGGCGGCGCGCAGCACGCAGATCGATTTCATTGCCGAACTCGCCGGCGCCGGTCTCGGGGTTGCCTTCCTGCCGCGCATGATCGCAACTCAGCGCACGCAAGTGCCGATCAGTCTCGTCGTGCTCGACGAGCCCGGCACCGAATGGACGCTGGCGATGGCCTGGCGCCGCGGCGCCTATCTCTCGCCGGCCGCGGCCGCGTGGCTCAGGCTGGTGCGCGAGCGCGGCGAAGCTTGATTGCGAGGCGGCCGTACGAGATCGCGCTTCGTCTCCCGGCCTGCGACCATGCAACATCGTCAGCGGAGGAACGCGTGCAGCGACGAACGGTTGGTCGCGGGACCGACAATCGTCGAAGAGCGATGATGGCGCAATTCCGCCTGCCCAAGAATTCAGCGATTGAGCCGGGAAAATCCTGGCCAAAGCCGACCAGCAGCACGCTGCGTGAGTTTCGTATCTATCGGTGGAATGAGGAGGACGGACGCAATCCGCACCTCGACGTGTACTACGTTGATACGTCGGACTGTGGGCCCATGGTGTTCGACGGCCTGATCTGGATCAAGAACAACATCGACCCCACGATCGCCTTCCGACGATCGTGCCGCGAAGGCGTTTGCGGCTCCTGCTCCATGAACATCAATGGGCAGAACACGCTCGCCTGCACGATATCCATGAGCGATCATGCCGGCGCCATCCAACTGCTGCCGCTGCCGCATCAGCCCGTCATCAAGGACCTCGTTCCCGATCTTTCGAATTTTTACGCGCAATACGCTCTCATCGAACCCTGGCTGCAGACCAAATCACCAACCCCACAGAAGGAATGGCGGCAGAGCGAGGCGGACCGCGAAAAGCTCGACGGTCTGTACGAGTGCATCCTGTGTGCGTGCTGCTCGACGTCCTGCCCCAGCTACTGGTGGAATTCGGAGCGCTTCCTCGGACCGGCGGCACTGCTGCAGGCCGCCCGCTGGATCGACGACAGTCGTGACGAAGCCACTGGAGAGCGCCTCGACAATCTTGAAGATCCGTTTCGCCTCTATCGTTGCCACACCATCCTCAACTGCGCGAAGGCGTGTCCGAAGGGGTTAAACCCTGGCCAAGCCATCTCCGAGCTGCGCATGAAGCTGGTCGCGCGCAAGATGTAGGGACGCGGAACGGCACGAGCTGGCCGGTGTTGGCTCTGATCGATGATCGGCGAGCACCGCAAACGTGGAGAGGCTCTCAACCACATCGGATCATTGGCCGCGAATTGATGGCAGGCGCACTTGGCGAGAGATCGTCGAAAGGACTGACGATGAACGAAGACGATCGCGAGACGTCAAAACGCCGCTCCGGGGAAGAAGGTCAAGGTGGTGCGGCCCCTGACGGCAAGACGCCGCAAGGCGAGGACATGCCGGCGGCGGGCCCGCATGCGCGGCCTGAGCTGACGGACAAGGACAAGACACCGGGGACCGGGATACTGCCGGAGCCGGGTGACTCCAATCCCAGCCCGACCGGATGATCGGGATGCGGGTTCTCGGACCGGGACCAGCTCAAGGGTCCTGCGTCGCGGAACCTCGTGCGCATTGGCGCGTTGCCGCCTCCTCCGAAAGAACGCGGCACGTCCCCACGTGTCATGAAAATTTGTCCAGCCGGAGGGGCAGAATGTGCCGTTGGATCGCCTATCGCGGAGAGCGCACCGCTTTCGAGCATTACGTTACCGAGCCCGAGCATTCGCTGGTAACACAGAGCCTCCGCGCGCTGGAATCGACCGCAGGCACCAATGGAGACGGCTTTGGCCTCGGTTGGTACGGCGATCACCCGGAGCCTGGGCTTTATCGCGAGACGAGGCCGGCATGGTCGGACGAGAACCTGCGCTATCTCTGCCGGCACCTGCACTCGCATTTATTCTTCGCGCATGTGCGCGCCGCGACTGGCACGGCGGTGACGCGGCAGAACTGTCACCCCTTTGCCTGCGGCCGCTGGCTGTTCATGCACAACGGCTTCGTCGGCAGCTGGAACAGGCTCCGCCGCAAGGTCGAGGCGATGATTCCGGACGCGTTGTATCCATCGCGGTTGGGCACCACTGATTCGGAAGCCGTGTTCCTCGCCATCGTCGGCGCCGGCATCGATCAGGATCCGATCGGCGCAACATCGAAAGTGCTGCGCGGGCTGTGTCAACTCGTCAACGAGGACGGTCTGCGCGAGCGCCTGCGGTTCACGTCGGCGCTGTCGAACGGCCACGATCTCTATGCGTTTCGCTTCGCGGCCAACGATAGCGCCAACTCGCTCTATTACCGTGAGGACGGCGATCGGGTGATCGCCGTCTCCGAGCCCTATGACAAGGAGCCGGACTGGATCGAGGTTCCCCCCGATCACGTGCTGGTCGCCCGCGCATCCAGAGCGGCCGAAATCGTTCCGCTATTTGCCGCAGACGCGACGGCAATTGTCGCGGAACGCAAACGATCACAGAGGGTTGTCGGCAACACCTGAAACAATAGGAACTGGATGATCCGCGATGTGCGGCATTTGTGGTGAAGTCAGGACGTCCGGACAGCCCGCGCTGGCGGCGCTCGGCCAAGTCAATGATGCGATGCAGCCGCGCGGCCCCGACGCTGCCGGCATCTATGTGCAGGGCGGAATCGCGCTAGGGCACCGCCGTCTCAGCATTCTCGATCTGTCCGCAGCCGCGCAGCAGCCGATGATCGATGCGGCGCTGGGGCTCGGCATTGCGTTCAACGGATGCATCTATAATTTCCGCAAGCTGCGCGCCGAGCTGCAGGCGAAAGGCTATCGCTTTTTCTCCGACGGCGATACCGAGGTGATCCTCAAGGCCTATCATGCCTGGGGCAAAGCCTGCGTGCAGCGCTTCAAGGGCATGTTCGCCTTCGCGCTGTGGGAGCGGGACAGCGGACGGGTCGTGCTCGCGCGCGACCGTCTCGGCATCAAGCCGCTGTACTACACCGAAGGTCCGGGCTTCCTCCGCTTCGCCTCGACCTTGCCGGCGCTACTTGCCGGCGGCGGCGTCGATACATCGATCGACCGGGCGGCGCTGCACCATTTCTTCAGTTTTCACGCCGCCGTTCCGGCGCCGCGGACGATCCTCAATGGCGTGAAGAAGCTCGAGCCCGCGACCTTTCTGACGATCGAGCCGGATGGAACGCAGCGCCGTGAACGTTACTGGCAGTTCAGCGTCGGCACCCAGCGCCCGACCGATCGTGCCATGAGTCAGGAGGAGTGGTCGGACGCGCTGCTGGACGCAATGACATCGGCGGTGGACCGCCGCCGCGTCGCCGACGTGCCGGTCGGCGTGCTGCTGTCGGGCGGGCTAGATTCATCTCTCCTGGTCGCGCTGCTGTCCAAGCTGGGGCACGAGGACATCCGCACCTTCTCGATCGGCTTCGACGCGGTAGGTAAGCACGCCGGCGACGAGTTCCGTTACTCGGACATCATTGCTCGCACGTTCGGCACCAACCACGAGCAGATCAGGATCGGCGGAGACCGCGCACTCGAAGCGTTGCCGCGAGCCATCGCGGCAATGTCGGAGCCGATGGTCAGTCACGACGCGGTCGCATTCTATCTGCTGTCATCCGAAGTCGCCAAGCGCGTCAAGGTGGTGCAGAGCGGGCAGGGCGCCGACGAGGTGTTCGGCGGCTATAGCTGGTATCCCGGGTTTCTGTCGGCGAACGACGCCGTCCAGCAATATCAGAACGCCTATTTCGATTGGAAGCATGCGGATCTGCAGCGGTTGCTGGCCCCGGATCTGGTCGGTGAGGATGTGAGCCTCCAATTGGTCGAGAGCTTCTTTGCCGATCACAGCGATGCCTCCGCGGTCGACAAGGTGCTGCAGATCGACACCGAGATCATGATGGTCGACGACCCCGTGAAGCGGGTGGACAACATGACCATGGGATTCGGGCTCGAGGCCCGCGTGCCGTTCCTGGATCACGAGGTGGTCGAACTGGCCGCGCGCATGCCGGCCGAACTGAAGGTGAAGAACGGCGGCAAGCACATCCTGAAGGAGGCTGCACGCCGCTGCGTGCCGGCGGAGGTGATCGATCGGCCGAAGGGCTATTTTCCCGTGCCGTCGCTACGCTACCTGCGCGGACCGTTCCTCGACTACGTGCGCGACGTGCTGAGCGATGACAAGGCGCGGTCGCGCGGGCTCTACCGGCGCGATTTCATCGACCACATGTTGGAGAATCCCGAAACCGAGATGAGCCCGAAAGGGCATTCGCGGCTGTGGCAGGCCGCGCTGCTGGAAGCCTGGCTGCAGACCCACGGCATTTGATTTCTGACAGGATTGATCACATGGGATTGGATCCAAAAATACTCGAACGGCTCAGGCTCGGCCTGAGCGACGATGAGCGGCGGCTGGTGATCCGCTCGGCCACCGGCGGCGAGCGGATCACCGAATATTCCTTCGGCATCGAGGAGGAGTATTTCCTCGTCGACGCGAAGACACTGGACGTCGCGATCCGCACGCCGGATGATCTGTTCGAAGCGGCGAACTGGTCGACCGGCGGCCAGGCGATGCGCGAGATGCTGCAGTCGCAGCTCGAGGTCGCAACCAACGTCCATGTCGATACGGGCGATGCGCGCGAGGAGCTGAAATTCCTGCGGCGGGAGGTCGCCAGCGTCGCCGGGCAGTATGGCCTGACCATTCTGGCGTGCTCGACGCATCCGACCGCGACGTGGCGCAGTTCGCAGCCGAGCCCGAAGCCGCGCTATGCCGAGATGATGGAGGATCTACGCTTCGTCGGCCAGCGCAACATGCTGTGCGGCATGCACGTGCACGTTCAGTTGCCTGATCCCGATCGCCGCTTCGCCGTCATGCGGGCGATGATTCCCTATATTCCCGTCTTCATCGCGCTGTCGGCGTCGTCGCCGTTCTGGAATTCGCGGGACACCGGCCTCAAGGGCTATCGGCTTGCGGCCTATGACGAGCTACCGCGCACGGGTCTCCCGGAGCTGTTCACCTCCAAGACGCAATATGATCGTTACGTCGCGGCGCTGGTCAAATCAGGCGTCATGCCCGACGAGAGCCATGTGTGGTGGGCGATGCGGCCGTCGCTGCGGCATCCGACCTTGGAGTTGCGCGCGCCCGACGTGTGCACGTCGGTCGACGATGCCGTGGCGGTCGCCTCGCTGTACCGCGCGCTGGCGCGCCATCTCTGTGTCAATCCCGAGCTCGCCGAGGCTGTCGACAATGTCGAGCGTGCGATCGCGGTCGAGAACAAATGGCGGGCGCAGCGCTATGGTACCGACTGCCTGTTCGTCACGGAGGACGGTCCGGTCACCGGGCAGGAGATCCTGAACCGGATGATCGTCGATGTCGCACCGCATGCAGAGGCGCTCGGCTGCCTCGCTGAGGTTGAGCGCTGCCGTACCATCATGCAGTTCGGCAGCTCGGCTGACTACCAGCTGCAGGCGTTTCGCGAGTCGGGCGGACAGTTGTCGGCGGTGACGCGGTGGATCGAGGCTGCGACGGTGTCGCGCGCCGAGCCCCCGCGCGCGCCGGCGCCGGTCGAGCCGGCGCAGTGACGTCGGCTCAAGTCCCTGGCCTGATGACGCGGCCGTCGCGCGCGACGAGGCGGCCCTCCTTGTACACGGAGCGCCCCTTCGGGATGGCGACGACCGCCTCCGGGATCTGCTCCGCGTTCAAGGTGACGAAGTCGGCGCGGGCGCCGACGTGGAGGCCGTAGTCGGCAAGGCGCAACGCCTTGGCACCGGCCTCGGTGACGAGGTCGAAGGCGATGCGCAATTCGTCATCGACATAGAATCCGGAGCGGTAGCCGACCATCATGGCGCGGTTCAGGAGGTCGCCATCGCCGTAGGGCCACCAGGAATCGCGGATGTTGTCGTTGCCGCTGAACACGGTGACACCCGCGGCACGCAGCAAGGTGACCGGCGGGAAGGGCCGCGCGCCCGGCGCGTTCGTCATGATCGCGACGCCCGATGTCGCCAGGACCTCGGCGGCCTTCTTCAGCGGATCAGCCGCCAGGTCGCCGAGCGCATAGGCGTGGCTGACCGCGACATGCCCCTGCATGCCGAGGGCGCGCGTGCGCGCTGCGATCTGCTCCAGTTCGAACAGGCCGAGCATGCCGGGATCGTGCAGATGAATGTCCACATCGACGCCATGCCTGTGCGCCGTGCCGAATACGACATCGAGATGCTTCTCGACGTCGCGGTCGAAGCTCGCGGGATCGAGTCCGCCGACCAAGTTGGCGCCGAGCCTGATCGCCTCGTCGAGCAGCTCCGGCGTGCCCGGGCTCTTCAGGATGCCACTCTGCGGAAAGGCGACGAGCTGGATCTCGATCAGGTCGCGATAGTCTTCGCGCACGCGCAGGATGGTTTCGAGGGATTTCAGTCCCACCGAGCCGTCGACCATCACGTGGCTGCGCATCCGCGTGGTGCCATGGCCGATGCAGAGATCGAGCTGATTGCGGGCGCGCACGTCCATCGGCGCCGCCGCGGCCATGTTCTGCGCCTGGAACGTCACACGCTCATGCACGTCGAAGCCGTTGGTGCAGGGCTTATGCGGCTTCCAGGCATCGCCATAGAAGCTGGTGTCAAGATGGATGTGGCCTTCGACGAAGCCGGGCACGACCAGCGCGCCGCCGAGATCGATGACCTCCCGCGCCTCGGGCCGTTCGGTTTCGGCCAGCAGGCCGCTGATGCAGCCATTGTCGACCGTGATCGCGTGGCGCGCGCCGCGATCGAGCCGTGCATTGATGAACAGCTTGTCGACGGCCATCCCGCAGTTCCCTTCTGATGCTCCGTCGGCGCCGGAGCCGCGATATGCGGCCCCGGCGCCGGCTTCGATGCGAAGGCATTCTCGATCAGGATCGCTCGGGGCCGCAAGCGCAGATGCTGGTCATGCTGCAATCGCCTGCGGCAGCCCGGCGAGCCAGTCGCGCGCCAGCGCGATGTCGGCCTGCGACAGCTGATGCCCGGTCGGCAAGGTCGTGTGGGTCACGTCGGCGCCGGCCCCAATGAGCTGGCTGGACAGTTTTGCGGAATTGCTGGCGGGCACGATCGGATCGGCCAGTCCCGACAGCATCAGCACCGGTTTGCGTGCCAGCTCGACGGCCGGCGGCTGCGACAGCGGCACCATGGCGCGGAACAGCACAGCACCGGCCAGCGCCTCCGGCTGCAGCAGGAGCAGCGCAGCGGCGATGTTGGCGCCGTTGGAGTAACCGACCGCGACCGGGGCCGCGAGGCCGTAGCGCTGCCGCGCCTGGCCGATGAAGGCGCCGAGCTCCAGTGCGCGGCGGCGGACGTCGGCCTCGTCGAACACGCCTTCCGCCAGACGGCGGAAGAACCGCGGCATGCCATGCTCCAGCACCTGGCCGCGCGGCGACAAGAGCGCCGCGCCCGGTGAGAGGGTGGCGCCGAGCGGCAGCAGGTCGTTCTCGTCGCCGCCGGTGCCGTGCAGGAGCAGCAGCGGTGCTGCTCCTGTCGTGCTTCCGGGCTGGAAGCGGTGGGTGAAGGACAGTGTTTCGCTCATGTCGCGGCCTCCTCGAGGTTGGGCAGCACGCCCTCGATCTGCTCGCGGTGCGTTTCGAGGAACGCGGGCAGCTTCAGGTTCTTTCCGAGCTCGGCGACCGGTTCGTCGACCGCGAAGCCCGGAATGTCGGTCGCGATCTCGAACAGCACGCCGCCCGGTTCGCGGAAGTAGATCGAGCGGAAGTAGTTGCGGTCCTTCTGCTCGGTCGGATGCAGGCCGTGGCGGTCGACCAGCCTCGAGGCCATCACGCCCTGCTCGGCGTCGTCGGCCGCGCGGAAGGCGATGTGATGCACCGAGCCGGCGCCCTGTGCGCCGCGCAGAAAACCCTTGGCCTCGTAGATGTCGACGACGCTGCCTTGCGCATCGCCCGGCGCCTTGAAGCGGATCACCGAGCCTTCGCGGCCTGCTTCCGCGAAACCGAACACGTCGGTCAGCACGGCCGCGGTCTTGTCCGCCGAGTCGAGCAGCAGGGTGACGCCGTGGAAGCCGCGGATGGCATGCTCCGCCGGGACGTCGCCATTGCTGTAGCCGGGCTCGTCCTCCGCGCCGGGGACGCCGACCAGGGCCAGCGCCATGCCGTCCGGGTCGGTGAACGGCAGCACCGACTCGCCAAAGCGCTTCTCCAGCGCCTCATAGGCGATGCCCTTCTCGGTGAGGCGCTGCGTCCAGTAGCCGAGCGAGCGCTGCGGCACCCGAAATGCGGTCTGGTGGGTCTCGCCGACGCCGCGGCGGCCGGGTCGGGCACCCTCCCATGGGAAGAAGGTGAGGATGGTGCCGGGGCGGCCGGTCTCGTCGCCGTAATAGAAATGGTAGGTGCTGGGATCGTCGAAATTGACCGTCTTCTTGACGAAGCGCAGGCCGAGGTCGCGGGTATAGAAGCCGAAATTGCGGATCGGGTCGCCTGCGATCGCGGTGACGTGGTGCAGTCCGGGCATGTGGGTCTCCTGTCTCTTGGCCGCGGGGGCCGGCCGTTGATTTCCTGTGACGTCATATTGGTTGGCTTTGATTTGGAGACAATCCGTGCTCTTGTGACGTCTCTGTCTACGATTTGGCGACAATGACGGTCCGGGACCGATGGACAAGCTGAGCAGCCTGCGGGCGTTCGTGAAGGTGGTCGAGAGCGGCAGCTTCGCCGAAGCCGGCCGACAGCTGCGGCTGTCGCGCTCGGCGATCTCGAAATATATCGGCGAGCTCGAACAGAGCCTCGGCGTCCAGCTGATCGTCCGCACCACGCGTCACGCCAGTCCGACCGAGACCGGTCAGCGCTATTTCGAGCGCGCCGTCTCGATCCTGGCCGAGCTCGACGCGGCTGATCAAGCCGTCAGCCAGTCGCAGGCGGCGCCACGCGGGCTCCTGCGCGTCAATGCGCCGATGTCGTTCGGTACCATGCGGCTCGGCCCTGTCGTCGCCGACTTCATGGTCCTCTATCCCGAACTGCAGCTGCAGATCGTGCTCAGCGACGACCTGCTCGACCCCGTGCAGGATGGCTTCGATGTGACGCTCCGCATCGCCGAGCTGGAATCGTCGAGCCTGGTGGCGCGGCGGATCATGCCGGTGGAGCGCGTGATCTGCGCCGCGCCGGCCTATCTGGCCCGGCACGGCACGCCTGGCAGCCCCGAGGATCTGCGCCGCCACACCTCGCTCACCTACGGCTTCCTGCTGACCGGCAATCAGTGGAAGCTCACGGGGCGGGATGGCGATCATTGGATTCAGCCGGCCTGGACCTTGTGTGTCAACAATGCCGAGGTGCTGCGCGACGTCGCCATCCGGGGGCAGGGCATCGCACTGATCCCGCGCTTCATCGCCACCGATGCGCTCGCCAGCGGGGCGCTGACCGCCATCCTCGCCGACTACACCGCGCCGCCGCTCGCGCTCTATGCGATCTACCCGCCGACGCGGCATCTCTCGGTGAAGGTGCGGCTGTTCATCGATTTCCTGGTCGAGCGTTTCGGCAGAGGCGAGACATGACCATCCCGCAGGCGGTTGATGAACGGCAAATCGCCTCGAACCTTTAACCGGGCGCTGATAGAGTTGGCGGACAACAGAAGGGACGACGAATGGGCCGTCTGAGCACGCATATTCTGGACACGGTGAGGGGCAAGCCCGCCGCCGACGTCGCGATCGATCTCGATGCGCTGCAGCCGGATGGTTCGTGGCGCCGGGTCAAGCAGGTCCGGACCAATGCCGACGGCCGCACCGACCAGCCGGTGCTGGCTGGGGATGACCTCACGGCCGGCACCTACATGCTGACCTTCCATATGGGCGCCTATTTTAAGGCCCACGGCCTCGCCGCTGACGATCCGCTGTTTCTCGACCTGATCCCGCTCCGCTTCTCAGTCGCTGACACGAGCGCGCACTACCACGTGCCGCTGCTCGCGACGCCCTGGAGCTACCAGACCTATCGCGGGAGCTGAGACGATGAGTGCCGATATCTATCCGCGCGACATGGTCGGCTACGGCCGCACGCCACCGCATCCGCGCTGGCCCGGCGATGCCCGCATCGCCGTGCAGTTCGTGATCAATTACGAGGAGGGCGGCGAGAACAATATTCTGCACGGCGATGTCGCCTCCGAGGCGTTCCTGTCCGAGATCGTCGGCGCCCAGGCCTGGCCCGGCCAGCGCCACATGAACATGGAATCGATCTACGAGTTCGGCTCGCGCGCCGGCTTCTGGCGGCTGTGGCGGATGTTCACCGCGCGCAAGCTGCCGGTGACGGTGTTCGCGATTGCGACCGCCATGGCGCGCAATCCGGACGCGGTGGCCGCGATGAAGCAGGCCGGCTGGGAGATCGCCTCGCACGGCCTGAAATGGATCGACTACCGCGATGTCTCCGCAGCCGACGAACGTGCGCATATCGAGCAGGCGATCCGTCTTCACACCGAGCTGACGGGGACGCGGCCGCTCGGCTTCTACCAGGGTCGCACGTCGGAGCACACGCTGGACATCGTCCTCCACGAGCAGGGCTTCGTCTACAGCGCCGATTCCTACGCCGACGAGCTGCCGTACTGGATCGAGGGGCCGCATGGTCCGCAACTGATCGTGCCCTACACGCTCGACGCCAACGACATGCGCTTCGCCACGCCGCAAGGTTTCAATTCCGGGGATCAGTTCTTTGCCTATCTGAAGGACAGTTTCGATACGCTCTATGCCGAAGGGGCCGAGAGTCCGAAGATGATGTCAGTCGGGCTGCATTGCCGGCTTGTCGGCCGCCCCGGCCGCGCCGCGGCGCTGGCGCGCTTTCTCGACTACATCATGGGGCATGACAAGGTCTGGGTCGCGACCCGGCTCGACATCGCCCGGCACTGGATTCGGACGCATCCGCCGTCCGGGGTGTGGCGGCCGTCGCAGATGTCACGCGTGCTGTTCGTCGAGCGATATGGCGACATCTTCGAGCATTCGCCGGAGATCGCCGAGCGTGCCTACCGCTCCGGCCTGACGGCCTTCGACGATTCAGCGGACGCGCTGCATACCACGTTGATGAATGTCGTGCGCGCCATGAGCCGTGACGAGAAGCTCAAATTGATCCGCGCCCATCCGGAACTCGCTGGCCGCGAGGCGCTCGCGGGCGAGATGACGGATGACTCGATCGGCGAGCAGGGCCGGCTCGGTTTCACCTCGCTGTCGCGCGCCGAGTTCGAGCGCGTCGCCGACATCAACCGCCGCTATCGCGACAAGTTCGGCATGCCGCTGATCGTGGCGCTCGCGCTGCACGCCGACCGCGCTTCCGTCATCGCCGAGATGGAGCGGCGGATCGGCAGCGACGCGGATACAGAGATCGTCAACGCCATCGACCAGATTGGCCACATCACGCGGGCGCGGCTGGCGAACAAGTTCGATCAGGGGTGAGTGAGAACTCGCTCCGCCATTTCGGCGACATTCAGCAGCAGGCGGTCGCGGCCCCTTGCCGCAATCAGCTGCAGGCCGAATGGCAGGCCCTTTGCGTTCTTCCCGCACGGGATCGAGATGGCGGGAACGCCGGCATGATTGACGAACGGCGTGAACACCGCATGCCCGCGCGGAGACGCGGGCTTGCCGCCGATCTCGGACGGGCCGAGTTGCGCGAATGGCCAGGCGACACAGGGCACCGTCGGCGCCAGCAGCACATCGACCTCCATGAAGAACGCAGCAAAGGCACGTGCGATCTGTGTGCTCGCCTCGAGCGCGCGCGCGACATCGGCGCCGCTGAGGCCGAGGCCGCGCTCGATCTGCTTCGCGATATCCGGATCGAATTGCGTGGCATCGCTGCGGAAAGCGTCGCCAAACAGCGCGGCCAGCCCGGCATGCTGCAGCGGCATGACCGCGTCCTCGGCAAGGCCCGTGGGCCAGACGGGGTCTCTCCGCGCAATCGACAGGCCCGCGGCGGAAAGACGCTCGACCGTGCGTTCGAGGCCCATGCTGATGTCGTCATCGACGGCGACGTCGAGCCCGAGGCGGGGCGAGAACGCGATGCGCAATGGGCTTAGCTGATCGGCCAAGGGCGCGTCAAAGGAATGCGGATCGCGCGGATCGGCGCCGGCCATTGCCTCGAAGGCGAGCCTCGCATCGCCGACATCAGCGGCGATCGGGGCGATGACCGAGATGCCCCAGCCGGCTTCGGAAAACCCGGCGCCGTAGGGAATCGCGCCATAGGACGGCTTGAAGCCGACCACGCCGACATGGGCCGGCGGCCGCCGGCTCGATCCACCCGCATCTGTACCGATCGCGAGCGGCACGAGTCCCGCGGCGACCGCAACGGCAGGGCCGCCGGATGATCCGCCGGGCGTGAGATCCGGGTTCAGCGGGTGGCGCGTAGGCCCATAAAGCAGCGACGTCGTGACGCCCTTGCAGGCGAACTCGGAGGTCGCGCCGATGCCGACGATGACCGCTCCGGCCTTGCGCAGCCGTGCCACCGCGATGGCATCCTCGGGGGCGGTGAAGCCAGCGAACAGCCGCGAGCCCTGCGTGATGCGCCAGCCGCCGACCCAGATATTGTCCTTGATCACGACGGGCACACCGGCCAGCGGCAGCTGCTCTCCGGCCGCGACCCGGGCGTCGACGGCATCGGCGTCCGCGCGCGTGCGCTCCGGATCTGTCATCACGACGGCGTTGAGATCGCGTGCCGCGGCGATGCGGGTCAGCGCCTGCTCGGCCATCTCCCTCGCGGAGGTCTGCCGCGCCGTAACGGCCGCCGCGATGTCACTTGCGCGCATGGGATCGCTCCATCAGCAGCACGGCTGCGCCGGCAGCCGCGGTCAATCCAAGTGCGACGAAGCTGCCGCCGAGCCCGACGCGCGGCGTCAGGACAGCAACCAGCAGCGGCGCAGCGACGAGGCCGAGAAACGAGGCGGTGAGCACTGCGCCGGTGGCCTCGGCGACGCGTCCGGGTTTTGCGAGATTAGCGATCTCGGCAATGAAGACGCCGTTCCAGCCGCTCGCCGTCAGCCCGAACACGAAGGTCAGCATCACCAGGATCGGCCGGCTCAGCTGCGCGCCCCACAGCCCCAGCAGCAGCGCGCAGATCGCCATGCCCACGCCCGCCATCACCAGCACCGCGCGCGCCGAGCGCAGCCGCGTGGCGACGACGCCCCAGCCGAGCCGTCCAATAATGCCGGCGCCTTGCGCCGACGCCAGCACCCAGCCGGCCTCGACATGGCTCAGCCCGAGCTCCGCGGTGCCGAAGCTGACGAAGCAGGTGTTGAGGATGACCTGCATGCCGCTGAACGGGATCGAGGCGATGGCGAGCGCCGCCATGCGGCGGTCGGCGCTGATCAGCTGCAGCCGCTCCATGAGGCCGAGCCGCGGCATGACCACCGGCGCGATCGCGTAGGTCGGCCTGAGCCGTTCGAAGGCGGCGAAAGCGATGGCGGCGCAGACGATGACGGCGGCATAGGCGGAGTTTGGCGACATCAGGACGGCGATCGGCGGCAGTGCCAGCGAGCCGACCACGGCGCCGATCTGGCTGCCGGTCTGCCGGATCGAGAACACCATCGCCCGCTTCTCGGCCGGCACCAGCCGTCCGAGCAGCGCCGAGCTGGCCGGTGTTTCAGGTCCGACCGCAAGCCCCAGCATCAGCCCGGCGCCGAGCAGGGCCCATCCGCTCTCGAACAACGCGAGCGACATGCCGGCGCTGACGACCACGGCGCACAGCGCCGCGACGCGCAGCGAGCCGAGCTTCTGCACCAATGTGCCGCCCCAGAACGAGGAGACCAGGCTGATGACGAACGCTGCAGTCGAGAACAGCGACAGCTGTTCGATGCTGAGGCCGGCGCGCGGCGCCACCGTGCCGGGCGCGAACAGCGCCAGCGACACCAGCGCCTGCAGCGCGATCATCGCGGCGAGCGCGGGCCACAGCGGCACGGCTGGCGCCGCGGCAGGTTTCGCGTCTATCATGCCCCGCCAACCTGATGACGGAGTGCAAAATGGCCGGCGGTATCTCGGTTCATGCAGTCGATGTCGCGAACGGGCGCCCGGCGCTGGGCCTTGGTGTCGCGATCTGGCGCGTGGCGCCCGACCGCACGCTGCTCGCCGAAGGCCAGCTCGGCGCCGACGGCACCCTGCAGGCGCCGGTCGTCAAGGGCGACGGCGTCACGGCCGGCGAGTACGAGGTGCTGTTCCATATCGGCGAGTTCTTCGGGGCGGGTGCTAGGACGAAATTCCTGACCACAGTGCCGTTTCGCTTCGCGATCGACAAGGTCGAGGAGCACTTTCATCTGCCGCTGAAATTCACGCCCTGGGGCTATTCGATCTTCCGCGGGGCTTGAGAGCGTGCGGCCGTCCTTCGAGACGCCCGCCTGCGGCGGGCTCCTCAGGACGAGGTCTAAACGCTTGGCGATGTATCAATCCTCTCCATGAACTCGCGGCTGATGACCAATCTGCAGCGCCGACCTCGGAACCCGACCCTCATGGTGAGGAGCGCCGCGCCGATCGGGCCGAGTGCCAAGCAAGGTCGTCGTTCGCGGCGCGTCTCGAACCATGAGGCCTCCGCAGCTAGACGCCTCGATCAACCCGTCAGTCGCTTCGACAGTCCCGTCGTCCGTTCCATGATCGCCATCAGCGCCACCGTGCCGATGATCAGCACGCTCGACAGCGCGGCGATGGTGACGTCGAGCTTGCCTTCGAGGTCCTGCCACATCCGGATCGGCAGCATGTCGGTGGCGGCGTCGCGCAGGAAGAGCGACACCGGCACGTTGTCGAACGACGACATGAAGGCGATGAAGGCGCCGGAGATGATGCCGGGGCGGATCAGCGGCAGCACGATGCGGCGGAACGTGTAGAGCCTGGAGGCGCCGAGGATCGCCGAGCTTTCGAGCAGGGTCGGTTCGAGCTGCGCCAGCGCGGCGACCGTGTTGCGCACGACATAGGGCACGCAGACGACGGTGTGGCCGATCACCAGCGTCAGCAGCGAGATCGGCAGGCCGATCAGCGAGAAGAACATCAGCGCGGCCAGCCCGAAGGCGAGCGCCGGCAGCACCAGCGGCGACATGAACAGCGAGTCCAGAAGCTTCGCCGTCAGCGTCTTCGAGCGCGAGATCGCCAGCGCCGCGGCGACGCCGAGCACGACCGATAGCCCCGTCGACCACAGCGCCACCACGACGCTGTTGCGTGCTGCGAATTGCAGCTGCCAGGCGTTCCACAGCTCGACATACCAGCGCGTCGAATAGCCGGGCGGCGGGAATTTCAGCGAGAAGCCCGACGTGAACGAGACGATCACCACGACCAGCGACGGCGACACGATCAGGATCAGCGCCAGCACCGCGATGACCGTCATGACGATCTGGAAGCTGAGTGCCTCGAAATTCTTCTGCCGGCGGCTCATCGCGCATCTCCGTAGCCGCGGGCGCGCCGGCCGAGCGTCGAGAACAGCGCGACGATCGCCAGCACCGCGAACAGGAAGATGATCGAGATCGCGGCCGCGAACGGCCAGTTCTGCAGGGTCGAGGCTTGCTGATAGAGATACATCGGCATGAACAGCATCTGCCCGCCGCCGACCAGCGACTGGGTGATGAAGGCGGTGATCGCCGCCGCATAGGTCAAGGTGCAGCCGGCGATGATGCCGGGCATCGACAGCGGCAGCATCACCTTGACGAAGGTGCGCCAGCTGCCGGCGCCGAGCGAGGCCGAGGCGTCGGAGAGATTGGGATCGATACGGCCGATCGCGGTGATCAGCGGCAGCACCATCAGCGGCATCTGCACCTGCGCCAGCGCCGCGATCAGCCCTCCCTGCGTGTAGATCATGCGCAGCGGCGTGCCGATCAGGCCGAGCGATTGCAGCACCGAGTTGATGATGCCCTGCCGGCCCAGGATCACGATCCAGGCGAAGGTGCGGACCACGACGCTGGTCAAGAGTGGCAGCAGCACGATCATGATGATCAAGGTCTGCACCCGGCTGCCGGAGCGCTGGTAGAGCCAGGCGATGGGATAGCCGAGCACGAGGCAGGCGAGCGTAACCTCGGCGCCGAGCAGCAGCGTGGAGCCGAGCACGGACAGGCTGAAGGGGTCGGTCAGGAACTTGATGTACTGGCCGAGCCCCCACACCGTCGCCGCGGTGTCGTTGTGCAGCGACAGATAGAAGAGTTGCGCCAGCGGCAGCACGAAGAAGATCGCGAACGCCAGCCCTAAAGGCAACGCGAGCCCGAGGCTGAAGCTGGTCACGTCGCCGGGAGCTGTCGCGCTTGCTGTCGTGGCGCTCTTCATGGCTCAGATCTTGATGTCGCGATTGAACTTCTCGATCCAGGACGCGCGCTGCTCGTTGATCTTCTTCCAGTCCTGGAACACGAACTTCTTCTTCAGCTCGGCGGTGTCCTTGGCCAGCACCTTGGCGATCTCGCCGGACATCGCGACCTTGGTGTTGGTCGGCACGATCAGATAGGGCGAGTTCATCAAGGTCGTCTGCACCTCCGGCGACAGCGCCGCCTCGATCAGCTTGAAGGCAAGCTCCTTGTTCGGCGAGTTCTTGACGATGTGGATCGTGGTCTTGAACGCGATCGCGCCTTCCTTCGGCGCCACGAACTCGACCGGCACGCCGCGGGCCTTGAGGATCTGGATGGCGTTGAAATTGCCGGGCGAGATGTCGATCTGGCCCTGCTGGAACAAGGTCGCCAGCGCGCCGGGATTGGCGGCGACGGCGGCGAGGTTCGGCTTCAGCTCTTCAAGCGCCTTGAAGCCCTCGTCGACATTGGCCTCGGAGCCGCCCCGCATGCGCGCGATCTCGACCAGCCAGCCGGTGCCGAGCGTGGAGTTGAGGTTGGTGATGCCGACCTTGCCCTTGAACTCCGGCTTCCAAAGATCGGCCCACGACGTCGGCGGCGTCTTCACCGTTTCCGGATTGTAGGTCAGGCCGACGACCTGGAAGAATGGGGCCGGTCCCATCGCATCCTGCGCTTCCGGAATCAGGTCCTTGAAATAGGCGCTCTTGTCGGCCGGGAACGGATCGACGAGGTCCTGGCCGATCGCGACCAGCGCCGGACCCGGATCATGCAGCATGACGTCGATCGGCGGATTGGCTTTGGCGGCGTTGACCTTGGCGATCTGGTCGACCGATAGCATCGGATCGAGCACGATGGCGGCGTCCGCATTGGCCTTGCGAAACGCCGGCACCAGCACCGCCTTGTGCGCCTCCTCCCAGCTGCCGGTGAAGGTCGCGAAAACCAGCGGCCGCGCCTGCGCGAGGCTGAGGCCCGGGAAGGCGTGCATGGCTCCCAGCGTCAGGGCGCTGGTCAGGAGCCGGCGGCGATCAAGCATCATGTTTCACTCCGATGTGTTGGTTGTTCATTCCGGGAAGACGGTGGCGAGCCCCGGCGCAAGCGGCGCGACGCGCACCGGCGTGCCCGACTCGCGCAGCGGCGTGCCGCCGGTGCGGGCCTGCGAAATCTTGATGCTCGACCCGTCCTTGGCCTTGATCTCGTGCACGACGGTGGCGCCGAGCGGCAGCGCCATGCCGATCTGGCCAGCGAAGCCGGAGTCGTCGCCGACAAAGGTCAGATGCTCGGGGCGCAGGCAGACGGTGACCTTGTCCGAGGCACGCACCGGGTTGGGCGCACGCGCGATGATTTCGCCGCCGGCCTCCAGTCCGACGCGCACGTGACCGGCATCGGTCGCAATCACCACGCCCTTCATCTTGTTCGCGGTGCCGACGAAGCTGTTGACGAACAGCGTCTGCGGCCGATCGTAGATCTCGGATGGCGTGCCGAACTGTTCGAGATGGCCATGGCTGAGCACCGCGACGCGGTCGGCCATCGACAGCGCCTCCTCCTGGTCGTGGGTCACGATCAGCGTGGTGGTCCCGGCCATGCGCTGCAGCCGCTTGACCTCGATCTGCATGTCCAGCCGCAAATTCTTGTCGAGTGCGGCGAACGGCTCGTCGAGCAGCAGGATCGACGGCTCGATGGCGAGCGCGCGCGCCAGCGCCACGCGCTGCTGCTGGCCGCCCGACAATTGCCGCGGCAGCCGCTCACCGAACGCGCCGAGCTGCACCATGTCGAGCAGCCGCTGCGCCTCCTTGTTGCGCGTGGCCTTGTCGACGCCGCGCGCGGCAAGGCCGTAGCCGACATTCTCGGAGATCGAGAGATGCGGAAACAGCGCATAGTTCTGGAACACGATGCCGACCGCGCGGCGATTGGGCGGCAGCGCATCGACGACGTCATTGCCGATGATGACGCGCCCCTCGCTCTGGCCGATGAAGCCGGCGATGATGCGAAGCAGCGTGGTCTTGCCGCAGCCGGACGGGCCGAGCAGGGCAATGATCTCGCCGCCCTTTACATCGAGATTGATGTCGGAGACGGCCATCGTTCCGCTCGCAAAGCGGTGCGTGATCCGATCCAGAACGAGCGACTTGGCTTCCGATACGCTGGCCATGGGCTTCCTGCTCTACGCCCACGAAAAAAGCAAGAAGCGTGCCGCCTTTTCGAGCAGTGGAGGCCGTTTGCGTACAAGCAAGCGCGAGGCCGGTATGCGAGTGTGCCGGACTTTCGCAGCAGCTCACAGCAATGGCTCGCTCTCTCTCTACGTCATTCCGGGGCGCCCGAAGGGTGAGCCCGGAATCCCTACCCACGGGCCGTCATTGTCTGGTGAGACGGCCGTGGCGACATCTCGGGTCCGCACGGTCAGTCGTGGTTATGGATTCCGGGCTCGCGCTGACGCGCGCCCCGGAATGACGGGGAGAGAGACGGCGCTCCTCACCCACTCAAACTAACCGTCGCGATGCTCCAGCCGCGCGGCCAGTGCTTCCGACAATCCCGTCGTCGGCTTTGCGGCCGGGCGGCGGAAGGTGCCGGCTGTCGCCTTGCGCATCTTCAGGGCCAGCAGCGCCTCGGCCTGCTTCACCGCGGCGATCACCTGATCGACCACCGGCACGGGAATGCGATGTGCGACGCGGGCGGCGAGCCCTGAGAGGGGGGCGCCGGCGAAGATCAGCACGTCGGCCTCGTTCTCCTCGACCGCGCGCAGCGCCAGTTCGACCAGCAACTCCTCTTTCTCATTCTGCACGTCGGAGATCTGCTTGAAGCTGCCATCGAGCATGCGGATGCCGGCGCAGCGCTCGATCAGCCCGTGCATGCGCACGCACTCCTCGTACCACGGGCCCAGCGCCTGCGCGAAAGTGACGATCGCGAAGCGTCGTCCGGCCATGCAGGCGGTCAGCATCGCCGCTTCCGCGAGCCCGATCACCGGCACGTCGAACAGCTCGCGCGCCGCGAACAGGCCGGGATCGCCGAATGCGGCGATGATCGCCGCGTCGAACGTCCCGTTGCACTCCGCCAGCATCTCCAGCGCGACGGCGCCGCCGATCTGCGCCTCCGCGCGGGTGGCGATATAGGGCACGCCGCGCGGCGCCGTGCATGGGATCAGCGTCGTGCCGGGAGCGGCGGCGTCGCGGCCGACCTGCAACATGAGATCGGTGATGTCGGTGCGAATATTGGGATTGAGCAGCAGAATGTTCATGGCGCCTCGCGATGGAAGCCAAAGCTTGCCCGAGCCATCGCGGCCCTGTCTACAGCAGAGACATCTTCAAGCCCCGCCCGGCGGTCCGCCGAGAATGATGGCGATGAAGGTCGCGAGCATGGAGGCCACCGCGCCAAGGCTGAGCAGCCGCCGCAGCTTGAGGAACCAGGATCGCCGGTCACTGCCGCCGAAGCTGAGCTCGTCGACGATCAGCGCCACCAGCAACGCGGCGGTCAGCAGCACCAGCGAGGCCGCAGCCGGCAGCAGCAGCGCGGCCCAGCCGAGCAGAGCCGGCGTGACACCCCAGGCCATGCGCCACCAGTCGGCCAGGGCCGGCGTCTGCACGGCGAGCCCCCAATGAATCGCGCCGAGGAAACTCAGGATGACCGCGCCATAGGCGATCTGGGCCTGCAGGGCGATCAGGGTGCCGGGCCCTGGCCGGAGATCACCAGTACCGCAAGGCCGATGAAGGGGATCAGCCCCGCGAGCCCGAGGATGCGCATGGAGGTGGGAATGCCGGCGAGCATGACGTGACCTTCATCAGTTGCTGGGACGCGCTGGCTGAGCGCTCGTCGTTCGACGTCGCTCTGCGCGGCAGCGCTCGGAGCAGAACTTCACCTCATCCCAGTCGCGCGCCCATTTGCGCCGCCACGCGAATGGGCGGCCACATGCGGCGCAGATCTTGGTCGGCAGGTCGGCTTTGCGGCGCATCTTCGGCATGATCGGTCACCACGGAACCGGCGTACCGCGCCAATCGTAGAAGCCGCCGCTGTCCTTCGGCTCGAGCCGGTCGACGACACCGAGCAGGTGCTGCGCGGCTTCGGCCGGCGTGACGCCGCTCGCGGAGGCGAACGGCGCCGACAGCGCCGTCGCGACCGTGCCCGGATGCAACGCGACGCAGATCGCCTCGGGTGCACGGCGGGCGAGTTCGATCGCCGCGCAATGCACAAGCTGGTTCAGCGCCGCCTTCGAGGCGCGATAGCCGTACCAGCCGCCGAGCCGGTTGTCGCCGATCGAGCCGACCCGCGCCGACAGCGCCGCAACCATGGCCTTTCCGCTGCGGGGCAGGCGCGGCAGCAGGTGCTTCATCAGCAGCGCCGGACCCGTGGCGTTGATGGCGAAGGCGCGCGCCAGTCGCCCAGCATCGAGCTCGCGCCAGCTCCTTTCCGGCAGCTCTTCGCCGTCATGCAGCATGCCCGTGGCGATGATCACCAGCCTGGTCTCGCCGGTACCTGCGATCAGCTCCGCCGCCTGCGCGATGCTGGTCTCGTCGGTGAGATCGAAGTTGGGGAGTGTGCTGCGGCTGAAGCCGAGCACGCTGTCGAACCGGCCGCTCTCAGTGAGCGCGGTGCGGAGTGCGGAGCCGATTCCGCCGCTGGCTCCGAACACGGCGGCGACACCGCCAGCCGGAAAGGAACCCAGCCGCATGGCGTGCCTGGACAGGGGGGCGTCACCTTCAGCGCTGCCGTCACGCGTTGCGGCCGTGGTCAGCTGGTCCGTCACGTCGATCCTCGCCGGAGCCGTGCGGCCCCAAGACTCGCCCACGATTGTTCACCTTTCCATACGATCCTGCGCCGCGACTGGATCAGAAGGCCAGGCTGGAGCCTCTGGAATTGATTGGCGCGGGAGCCGGCTTCGGGATCACAATCGGGTGGTCGTTCACCGCGCCGCAACGAGTTGCGTCCAAGTTGCAGGCCGCGAACCGAATGAGCGGTCATGACATCAGAAAGCTCCGCCCTCGCCGTCCGAGGGTTAACGAAATGTTTCGAGCGGCCGGCCGTCGACGGGCTCGACCTGATCGTGCGCGCCGGTGAATTCTATGCGCTGGTCGGCCCCAACGGCGCCGGCAAGACGACGACGTTGCGCATGGTCGCCGGCCTGCTGCGGCCGGATGCCGGGCAGATCGCAATCTTCGGCATCGATGCGCTGCGCGATCCGATCGCCGCCAAGCAGGTGATGGCCTGGGTCTCCGACGAGCCGATGATCTACGACAAGCTCACGCCGCTCGAATATCTCGAATTCGTCGCCGGCCTGTGGGGCGTCGATCCCGCAACGTCCGGCCAGACGGCGCGCGATCTCCTGGTCTCGCTCGGACTGGAGCGCCATCTCCATGAGCGGTGCGAAGGTTTCTCCAAGGGCATGCGCCAGAAGGTTGCGCTCGCTGGCGCGCTGGTGCACGACCCGCAACTGATCATCCTGGACGAGCCGCTCACCGGCCTCGATGCGGTGTCGGCGCGTCACGTCAAGAGCCTCCTGGCCGAGCGCGTCCGCCGCGGCGGCACCGTGATCATGACCACCCATATCCTCGAAGTAGCCGAGCGCATGGCCGACCGGATCGGCGTCATCGCCGCCGGCCGTGTGGTCGCGGAAGGAACCCTGGCCGAACTGCGCCAGCAGAACGGCCGCACCGACACCAGCCTGGAGGAGCTGTTCATCGCACTGGTCGACGTCGAGTCCGCGGCATGACGCGGGCGGCGACGCTGGCCTGGTTCGCCCGCCACGAGATCAGGCTCGCCTGGCGGGAATGGCTCGGCATGATCACCGCCGGCAGGCGCAATCGCACGCGTGCCGCGATCATCGGCCTGGTGCTGTTCGGCGCCATCATGCATCTGCCGGCCTGGGCCGTGGTCGGGCGCTACGCGGACCTGCAGCCGCCGCTCGACAAGACGGCGCTCATCGTCATCAGCTCGACCATCATGCTGTCCTGGGCCCTGATGCTGTCGCAGGCGATCGAGTCGGTGACGCGCGTGTTCTACGCCCGCGCCGATCTCGACCTCATCATGTCGTCGCCGGTGCGCCTCGCCGAGATCTTCTCGGTCCGCATCGCCGCCATCGCCCTGTCGGTCACCAGTATGGCTCTGCTGCTGGCGACGCCCTTCGTCGACGTGCTGCTGATCGAAGGCGGCGTGCGCTGGCTCGCGGCCTTCGTCGTGGTCGCGGCCGTCGGGCTGTCGGCTGCCGCGATCGCCATTGCGATCACGATCATCCTGTTTCGACTCATTGGCCCGGCACGCACGCGGCTCGTCGCCCAGATCCTGGCGGCCGTAATCGGCGCCGGCTTCGTGATCGTGCTGCAGATCGCCGCGATCGTGTCCTACGGCACGCTGTCGCGCTTCGCCGTCCTCACCTCGGATGCCGCAGCTGCGATCGCGCCGGATCCGGACAGCTTCGTCTGGCTGCCGGCCCGTGCCACGCTCGGCGACGGACAGGCGCTCTTGATCCTGCTGGCTGCCGGGCTGCTGCTGCTCGGAATCGTCATGATGGTGTTCTCGCCGCGCTTTGCCGACACCGCGATCAGCGCCGCCGCGCAGGGCGTATCGAGCCGGGCCGGCGCCCAGATCCGCGCCTTCCGCGGCGGCTCGCGGCAGCAGGCGCTGCGCCGCAAGGAGTTCGTGCTGCTGCGGCGCGATCCCTGGCTGATCTCGCAGACGCTGATGCAGCTGCTGTATCTGCTGCCGCCGGCGCTGCTGCTGTGGCGCAGCTACTCCGACAGTTCGCAGGCGGTGATCCTGATCACGCCGGTCATCGTGATGGCGGCGGGCCAGCTCGCCGGCGGGCTGTCCTGGCTGACGATCTCGGGCGAGGACGCGCCCGAGCTGGTCGCGACCGCGCCGCTGACCGCGGTGAGCATCGTGCGCGCCAAGATCGAGGTCGTGCTGATGACGATCGCGGTGCTGTTCGCGCCGCTGGTGCTCGCGCTGGCCTGGATCGCGCCGTGGCAGGCGTTGATCACGGCCGTCGCCGTGCTGGTTGCAACGCTCTCGTCGACCTCCATCCAGCTGTGGTTCCGGATCCAGGCGCGGCGCAGCCAGTTCCGCCGCCGCCAGACCTCGTCGCGGCTCGCGACGTTTGCCGAAGCGTTCTCCTCGATCGGCTGGGCGGCGACCGCGGCGCTGGCGCTCGCCCTGCCGGCCGCCGCCGTGATCTGCGGACTGATGACCGCAGGCCTTTTGTTCGCGGCCTGGAGGCTGAGTCCGGCACGGTCCTGACACGATCAGCGCAGCACCTCCACGACCGCCGCGGCGAAGGCCTCGGGCGCTTCCTGCGGCAGATTGTGACCGGCGCCGGGGATCACGCGATGCGCGATCCGGTTGCTGAACTTTGCGGCATGGGCGCGGCCGTCCGTTGCCGGGATCACGCCGTCGCTGTCGCCGTCGAGCGTGATCGTCGGCACGGTGATCACGGGCTGGGCTGCCAATCTCCGTTCCAGTTCGTCATAGCGCGGATCGCCCTCGGCGAGGCCGTAGCGATGGCGGTAGCTGTTGATCACGACGTCGACGTGATCGGGGTTGTCGAAGGCTGTGGCGGAGCGCGCGAAGGTCGGATCGTCGAAGCGCCAGTTCGGTGACCATTGCTGCCACAGCAGCCGCGCGATTTCGGCGCGGTGGGCGGCGAGCCCGGCGCGGCCGCGTTCGGTCTGGAAGTACCATTGATACCAATAGGCGAATTCCTGCGGGACCGAAGCAGGCTTGAGCGCCTTCGCGATATCCTGGATGGCATAGCCCCCCACCGAGACGAGACCGACACAGCGTTCCGGCCACAGCGCCGCGCCGACGCAGGCCGCCCGTCCGCCCCAATCATAGCCGGCGAACACGGCACGCGAGATCGCCAGCGCATCGATCAGCGCGATGAGATCGGCGCCGATGGCCGCCTGCTGACCCGATCTCGGTATCGACGGATCAAGGAAGCGCGTCGACCCGTAGCCGCGGACGTAGGGCACGATCACCCGGCAGCCCTGGGCAGCGAGGCGCGGCGCCACGTCGACGTAGGAGTGAATGTCATAGGGATAGCCGTGCAGCAGGATGACGGCCGGACCATCGGCCGGTCCGCTTTCGAAATAGGCAATGCGCAGCACGCCTGCGTCAATCTCGCGCAGCGGCTGCATTCGAACAGTCATGGCGTCCTCCCACATCGTCCGCCGCCCTCATCGATCCCCGGCGTTGTGCTGAGGATAGTGATGATCCGGTTTAGGCGCTACACTCGCAGCTGCCGTTGAAGGGGAACCGACATGCTGCGCTCGCTGGCCTCGCTGCTCGCCGTCCTGATCTCGTTCGCAACGCCCGCGCTGGCGCAATCGGGGCCGCGCACCAGCGAGTGTCTCGCGATGGCCGGCAACACGCCGCGCGCGATGCCTGTCAGCCTGCGCCGGACGGCCACCGCCGCCAACGAGGTGACGATCACCTATGCCGGCCACTCGACCTACTTCATCGACACGCCGATGGGCATCCGCATCGCCACCGACTACAGCGGCGCCTATCAGGTCGGGCGGTTGCCGGACGTGATCACCATGAACCGGGCGCATTCGACGCACTACACGCTGGCGCCCGATCCGCGCATTCCGCACGTGCTGCGCGGCTGGGGCGACGACGGCAAGCCGGCGCAGATCTTCGAGCGCATCGGCGACGTGCTGGTCCGCAACATCACCACCGACATCCGCCGCTATTTCAGCGACTCGCTCGGCGCCGACATGATCAAGGACGGCAACTCGATCTTCATCTTCGAGGTCGCCGGCCTGTGCATCGGCCATCTCGGCCATCTGCACGTCAAGCTGGACGAGACGCATTTCGCCGCGATCGGCCGGCTCGACGTGGTGATGGTGCCGATCGACGGCACCTATACGATGTCGCTCGACGGCATCTCCGAAATCACCAAGCGGCTGCGCGCCTCGGTGGTGCTTCCGATGCACCGCTTCGCGACGCCGCTCGACGAGTTCATGCGCAAGATCGGCCAGCAGTTCGAGATCGACCGCCGCACCGAACGCAGCCTGAAAATGTCGCGCGAACTGCTGCCGTCGATGCCGACGGTGATCATCCTCGACGGCGTGTAGCCTCAGGCGCCCGCGAGGCTGGTGCCGCGGCGGCCGTCCGGCGTCAGGAACATACGCTTGAGCTTGTTGATCACGCGCACGGCGAGGCCGAGCACGTAGGGCTGGGTCTTGAGGCAGAAGGCGAGCTTCTTGACGTGGCCCTCGACGTGCCATTTGGCATGGGCGCCGTCGCGGAAGAAGATCACGTCGCCCGGCCCGTAGCGCTTCGGCGCCATGCCTTCGCTCTCCAGCACGATCGCGCCTTCGAGGATCAGGATGGTCTCGTCGAAATCGTAGTACCAGTCGAACTTGCCCTCGGTGCAGTGCCAGACGATGGTCGATCCCAGCCCGTCGCTGCTGCGCGCGATGGTGCAGGAGGTCGCCGTCGGATTGCCCTCGGTGATCCAGGATGGTTCGATCGGAGCCGGCGCCAGGTCGACGGTGAGATTGGCGGTTTCGATCAGGGACGGGGACATCGTGGACCTCAAATGCATGTGACTGAAATGACCGGACGGACGCCGGCGCGGGCCTGCGACCATAGCGGGTTGCACCTAATGGCTGCTTGCCGCGATCATTAAGATGTGAGCCATTGGCCGCGACCCGCGGTCGCATCACACCCACGCAAGCGCTATAAACTTCACGCCAGCGCCGCATTTTGTTCGCGGCCTCGCCAAACCTCCCGATTTACTGTTTGGCCGCACTGCAAGATGCGGGACGTGCCTCCTCCGGTTGCCTGCCGCATTTGTGCAACGTGCCGTCACCTTTAGAGATTTGCCGCCTTCGCCAGAGAATAAGGATTTCCCGAGATGCGCCGACTGAGCCTCGCCATCGTCCTCACGCTGTCCGCCGCCACCCTTGCTGCGACCACCCTTGCCACGACCACCCTCGTCAGGGCCGGAGAGACGCCCGCCCCCGACAACGCCAAGGCCTACTTCATCAACCTCAAGGACGGCGACACGGTCTCCTCGCCGGTCCTGATCCGCTTCGGCCTGTCCGGCATGGGCGTCGCGCCGTCCGGCACCGAGGCCCCGAACACCGGCCATCATCATCTGCTGATCGACGCGCCGGCGCTCACAGGCGATGCGCTCAACGAGGCGATCCCGGTGGATGCCGAGCATGTCCATTTCGGCAAGGGCCAGACCGAAGCCTCCGTCAACCTCACCCCCGGAAAGCACACGCTGCAGCTCGTGCTCGGCGATTGGAGCCACATTCCACACAACAAGCCGGTGATGTCGGAGCGGATCAGCATCACGGTCGAGCCGACGACCCAGGCCAAATCGCCATGATCCCGGCGCGGCGCAGCTCGCGATCCGGCTTGCTGCGCCACCGCCTCCCCCTTCTGCGAGTGCACATCCCGCGCTCATCTATGTCTTGAGCGCGAGCCGCAGTCCGCCCCAATGGCGGTCCTTGATCGTGATCGGCACATCGATCTCCTTCAGCGGCACGCTGACCCCGCCGCCCATATCGCGCTCGTAGCGCTGCACGAGATGTCCATGGAGCGTGCGCGCCGCCGCCATGCCGGCGCGATCCTTGTAGAAGCGGCGGTTGCGGCAATTGGCGACGTTCCAGATTCTTTCGCCTGGCCGCTGCGTCTGCGAGACACTGCGGTTGTGCGTCGGGATATAGGCGTTCCTGTCGATCGCGACGCAGAATACGGCGTTCGGATTGGCGGCAAGCACCGCCTCCTGGAGCGGCGCCAGGATGCGATCGCAGATGGCGGTGAATGGCGCCTCGAACTGCTCGGGATCGGTTCCTGCAATGCGGCGGTAGTTGAAGTCGAACCATGTCGCGATCGTGCTCTCGCCTGAATCGATCGACTGCTCGATTGCGGCCATGATCCTCCCGGCCACCGTCAGCGCCGCGTCGACCTGGGCCTGATCGGCGCCGTCGATCGCGGCCAGGAACGCAGCGATCCGTTCGTTCTGCGCCTGGCCGAGATCGCGAAAGCTCACATGGACGTCGCGATTGCCGATCGCCACGATGTCGCCCTCGACCCCGCCGAAGGATGCGCACTCCACCTTGACCTGCTGCTGCTCGGCGATGCCGACGATGTCCATCGCGGCGCGAAAGCGCAGGCCGCCTGCGGACAGATCGAGCACCGTACCGTCGATATGTCCTCCACGGCCGTGCAGGCGCGCGGATACGCTGACAGGCCGCCGCTGGTCGGACGAGCGGCGATCGCCGACGCTCGATCTCCGCAACGAGACCATGAGATTGGCGCGCAGCTCCGAGACGCGGCTGTTGGTACCGGTCACGAGCTCGGACACGGTCTGGGTCTGCTGTTCGATCTCCGACGAGCGGCCGGAGATGCGGGTGACGTTCTCTGCAACCATGGCGACGCCCGCCGAGGCCTCGGTGAGGCTGCGCGCCACCTCGCGCAAGGTCGCCTCCTGCTGCTCGGCGGCTGCGGCCATCGCGGCGCTGGCGCCGTCGATGCTGCCGATCGCCGCACTGATCTTGCTGATGACGACGGTCGAGTCCGAGGTCGCGGTCGAGATGCGCTCGATGCGCTGGGCGATGTCGTCGGCGGCGTCGGAGGTCTTGCGCGCCAGCGCCTTCACTTCATGTGCGACGATGGCAAAGCCGGCGCCGGCGTCGCCGGCGCGCGCCGCTTCGATGGTGGCGTTGAGCGCCAGCAGATTGGTCTGTGCGGCGACCTCGGCGATGGTGTTGACGACCGAGGAGATCTGCTCGGCGGCGTCACTCAAGGCGGCTACGGTCGAGCCGGCCTGCTGCGCTTCCCGCGCGGCCCGGCTCGCCAGTTCCGCGGTCTCGGCCGCGCGCTGCGCAATCTCACGTCCCGTCGCCGACAGCTCTTCCGCCGACCCCGACACTGTCGTGACGTTGCTGCTGGCGCGGGCCGACGCGTCGGCCACCGTGCCGGCCTCGCTTGCAATCGTCTTCGCCTCCGAGACGGCCTGCGCGCTGCGCGTCGAGGCGTCGCTGCTGATGGCCATGACCTCGGCGACGGCGCAATCGAGGTCGGTCTCGAGCAGCTCCCACATGTCGGCGAACATCTTGCGGCGCTCGCGCTCGGCTTCCTCCTTCACAATGGCCTGCTCCTCGGTGAGCCGGCGGTTCTCCAGCAGCTTGCCGTGGAATACCCCGAGTGCGCGCGAGATCTGGCCGACCTCGTCGCGACGCTTCACCGGCTCGAGGCGAACGTCGAGATCGTTCTGTGCCAGCCGCTCCATCGCTCGGGCCATCTGCAGCAGCGGCGAGGCGAGCCAGCGTCCGAACGCGAAGGCCGCTGCGGCCGTGATCAGCACGGTGATGCAGATCGACCAGAACACGGTGTCCTTCACGCTCGCGAGTTCTGCCTTGACGACGCCGAGTCGCTGATCGGCTGCGGACCGGATCGCCTGCAGCGTCGGACTGATGCCTTCAATGTGCCGCGCCAGCTCGGCCTGCTCGCCCAGCAGCCTGGTCTGTCCGCCCATGTAGGAGAGGAAGCTCGTGCGATAGACGTCCATCAGCATGACGATCTCGGCCTTGACCGGCTCGGGCAGATCAGACTTGGCGAGTTCTGCGCCGAACTCGGTGACGCGCTGGCGCAGCTCCTCGCCATATTTCGGGTCGCCGCGCAGCATGAAATCCTTTTCGTGGCGGCGCATCATCAGCATCAGCACCGCCAGCCGCGGCTGGTCGTATTTCTTCAGCTGCGTTTCGATCGAGCGAACCGCACCGCGCAGCTTTCCTTGCAGCCCGTCATTCTCGTTGAAGCCGATGACCTTCTGGGCCGCGACGACAGCGGCGAAGCGCGTTGCGTAGCCGGTGATCGCCTCGCGCGACGACGCAGCCTGCCGTGCGGTCTCGTCGCCGGGTGTCGCCGCGAGGATGTCGTCGACGCGATCGAGCCGCGAGGTGATCGACTTCACCAGTCCGTCATGCGCGGCGACCTTGTCGTTCGACGGCTTCTGCAGGAATTCCGTCGCAGCGCCGCGCGCCTGCAGCAGGCCTTCCCATACCCCGCCGCTCAAGGCGGCCAGCATGGCCACGCGATCCGCCGTCTGCTGGCTGCGCCGTTCGATCGAAAGTCCTGTCAAATAGAGGCAGCCGATGACGGCGACGCCGGCAACACCCAGGCAAAGAATTTGGCCCTTGAGCCCAAATCGAATCCGGCCCTGCGCCGGGCTCGTGGTCGCGGCACCCATCACTCTTCCCTATGAGTCAACGAAGTAGCAGCCGCGAGTTTTATGGGTGCTACTTAACGGCGACCTAATTGGCGCGAGCAATATTCCAAAAATCAACCGTCGGATGCAGTAGTCCTACGGGCTTTGCAATGATCCGGCCGCAACAAACAACTCTAAGCACGGTCTCGTGCAGTCGGCGGCCGCATCACGCGATGGGCCGCCGGCATACGCATCGATCAGGCCCACTCGCCCTTGCGGAAGACCGGCACGCGGCGGCCGTCGGTATGAACGCCGTCGATGTCTGTCTCGGCGGCACCGATCATCCAGTCGATATGGATCAGGCTCTGGTTGCCGCCTTGGGCTGCGATCTGCTGCGGCGACAGCGAGGTGCCGTTGACGAAGCATTTCGAGTAGCACTGGCCGAGCGCGATGTGCGAGGCGGCGTTCTCGTCGAACAGCGTGTTGTAGAACAACAGGCCGCTCTTGGAGATCGGCGAGGAGTGCGGCACCAGCGCGACCTCGCCGAGCCGACGGGCGCCCTCGTCGGTGTCCAGCACCTTGTTGAGCACCTCCTCGCCCTTCGAGGCCCTGGCCTCGACGATGCGGCCTTCTTCGAACCTGACCTGGATGTCGTCGATCAGCGTGCCCTGATAGGACAGCGGCTTGGAGCTTCTGACGTGACCCGAGACGCGGCGGCAGTGCGGCGTCGTGAACACCTCCTCGGTCGGGATGTTGGCGTTGCAGACGATGCCGTTCTTCGCGGTCGAAGCGCCGCCCTCCCATTCATGACCATCGGCCAGGCCGATCGTCAGGTCCATGCCGGGGCCGGTGTAGTGCAGCGCGCTGAAGCGTTGGCCGTTGAGCCACTCGGTGCGCTCGCGCAGCACAGCGTTGTGACGCTCCCAGGCCGACACCGCATCCTCGCGGTCGACACGCGACGCCGCGAAGATCGCATCCGCGAGCTTCGCCACCGCGACCTCCTCAGGGACATCGGGGAAGACCAGCCTGGCCCAGGCCGCGCTCGGATAGGCGATGATGTTCCAATTGGTCTCGAAATTGGTGATCTTCTCCAGTGCCGGCTGGTAGGCCTTGGAATTGGCCTTGCTCGCGCGCGCGACCTTGGCCGGATCCTGGCCCGACAGCAACATCGGATTGTCGCCGACGATGGCGAGCCGTGCGGTGTTCTCCGAGAACGCCTTGGCCATGCCCTGGTAGAGCCAGTCGGCGGCGCGATCGAAGCTGTTGTCATGACCAAAGCGATAACGCGCCAGGGTCAGCTCCTCGTCGGAGAAGAACGAGGTCACGATCCCCGCGCCGGCCTTGTAGGCATGCTCCGCGACCTTGCGCACCAGCGGCAGCGCCACCGACGGCGCGGTCAGCAGCAGATCCTGCCCCGGCTGCAATTGCAGCCCGATCTTTACCGCCACTTCGGCGAGGCGGTCGAGCTTCACGGGATCGATGGCGGCGTCGATGTTGCGCGGATGTGCGGTCATCAGGGGTGTCCAGTTCCGTTGCTTTGCGGTGCTCAAGAGATAGGCCAATCGAGGAGGCGGTCAATGGTGAAGGGGCGGCGGCATTGCATCGAGCCTCCGCCGTCATCGCCCGCGCGGAGTATCTTCCGACAGATGTTCTGGAGGGGTTCGGAGACATGCTGACACATCAGAATGAACTTTTTGGGTCCGCATCCATCGCTTGCGAGGACTACGCCGTGAAGCCAGCGCCACCCTCCCCTGGAGGGCAGGGCCATCGCATATGAAGCTGAGGAACTGTCCCGGCGGGCAATTCTGCCGATGAGTTACTCCGTCATGCCCGGGCTCCGTCCCGGGCATCCACGTCGTTCTCAGCGAGCCGGACGACGTGGATGGCCGGGACGAGCCGGGCCATGACGACGTGGAGACAGACGAGAACAAAACCGCGATCGTCATATGCGATAGCCCTGCCTGGAGGGGGAGGGTGGCCTCACGAGGAGCGAAGCGACACGTGAGGCGGGGTGGGGTGATCTCTCCTCGAGCACTGGCGCCCGTGGAGAGATCACCCCACCCCGCTCGCCCGCGGCGCGGCCGTTTGATCCACCCCCTCCAGGAGAGGGTGGGCAGCGAGTTCGTAGCAACATCATCATCAACAATCTCAAGCCGCATATGCGGATGTGCATCTGCATTCTCGCGACGCCCCTGGCGCCCGAGTGATGCATCGATCTCACCCTCTCGAAGCGAGGGTGCAGGGAAGGCCGGACCTCGACTGAGGCCCGTGGCCCGCCTGCGAAAAGAATGCAGGCGGCAGGTACCACAGGTCCAGCCGGACGACCCGGCCCTCCCTGCGCGATAGTGTTACGGTGTCCTTCGTGCTCTCCTTGGGGACCGGGCTTTCTTGCCCCCATCACCTGCGGGACGCTCGCGCATCCGCAGCAGGCTTGACCTCGGCATCGGGAGGCCGGGACCACACGACTTGACCGTGCGAGCCGGAGTTGTTCGTCGGCGCGATTGCTCACGCTGCAAGCCGGCCCGCCCATCACATCCCGCACTCCACGCTTCGTGACGACCGCGCAGCGCCCCTCGTCGATGAGGCGGGATGCGCCTAGACAATCACATTTTCCGGAAAAACGAAAGCAGAATCTTGCGAGGCCGCGGGCCGGACCGGGCTACCCGGTTGACGCCGCGTTCGAAATTCGCGTTGTGACGCGTGCCGAATACGGGCGATTGGCGTGCCGTGAGGCGGACGATTCCTGAACGCTTCGACACTGAGTCGCCCGACGAGGCGAATGCTCCTGATCAGTCTTCGACGCGCAGCCCGTCGCCTTGAACGTACCAATCGGCGCGCGAGGCCCAATGCACATGGCGGTCCGGTGCCGTGCCGAGCGGCTGGTCGAAGCTGCCGGCCGGAATGATCGCCTCGCGGCCGCTGCGCGTCAAATGCGGCATCGGGCTGCCGCAGCGAGAGCAGAAGGCGGTGGTGAAGCTGCGCGCTTGCGGCAGGTCGAAGCGCGTCACGGAGACCTCGCCCTGCAGCCAGCGCAGCGCCGCAGCCTTCACGATCACCGCACAGGAATGCGCCGTGCCGCTCGCCTTGCGACAGCGTGAGCAATGACAGTTGAGGAATTTGTCGAACGGACCGTCGACTTCGAACACCACCTTACCGCACAGACAGCTTCCACGGACGATCGTCATGTCATTTTCCTGATGTCGTTTCCTATCAGCCCGTCGCGCCCTGTCCGGCGCGTCATTCCCTCGCGACGAGTCAAACGAATATGTCGATTTGGAACCGCCTCAGCGGGCAGCGCCGTCCCGCTATTGCATGGCTCCAGGGCGATTCGGTCACGTTGAGGACATGTTTGGACGTTGATTGGCGCGCGGCAGGGGGATTCACAGCGTACAGGAGTCCTCCGTATGTATCGCGTTGTTGTTGTTATCGTCGCATTGCTCGCTCTCTCCGTTCAGGCACAGGCCCGTCCTCGTCATCATCATCATCATCATCACTATTCGTATCGTCACCACTCCGTCATGAATGCAATGGCCTCGATCCCGGGTGAGGGGCGTGTCGTCGGTGGCCGCCCGTCTGGGTGCCCGCATGCCTTCTGCGGCTGCGAGGCGTCGCTCTATACCTTCGGCCGGGTCATTCCCGAGCTGAATCTCGCATCCAACTGGCGTCGTTTTCCGCGTGCCGCTCCCGCACCGGGCATGGCGGCGGTTCGCTCCGGCCACGTCATGATCCTGCAGCAGCAGGTGGGCAACAACGTCTGGTATGTTCATGACGGCAATTCCGGCGGCCACGTCACCCGCGAGCATCCGCGTTCGATCGCCGGCTACACCATCGTCAACCCGAACGGCGGTTCGTCCATGTTCGGCGCGGCGTCCGGCATGACCCGGCAGGCCCGCGCACCGGCGTTCCAGCGCATGGCCCGCAACGCGCGCTCATCGGACTGGATGACCGGCGCAACGCCGATGTTCAACTAAGTCGGGTCTCCCTCTCCTCGTCACGACGAGGAGAGGGAGCAGGCTCGCCGCAATCGACGTGGTCGTCGGAGTGCCGTGCCCTATTTCTGCGGCTCTGTCGTCGACCACAGCAAGGTCGTCGCGTTCTTCTCGTAGGCCATGCCCTTGGGGTAGCTGATCAGCTCCATCTGCAGGTCCCACGGCGTCAGGAAATACAGGATCGACTGGCCGCCCGCCGGGCCTTCATTGATCGGAATCGGGCCCTGCATCGTGCGCACGCCCTTGGACTTCAGATAGGCGGCGGCCTTGTCGATGTCGTCGACATACAGCGCGATGTGGTGGCCGCCGACATCGCTGTTCTTCGGCTGCGTCTTGGCCTGGTCCGGCGCCTCGTACTGGAACAGCTCGATGTTCGAGCCATAGCCGCAGCGGACCATGCTGATCTCGTGGATGACCGCGCGCGGATGCACGTTGACGACATCCTGCATGAACGTGCCCTTGTCGTCCGAGAACGGCCCGAACGACATCGCCTGCTTGCAGCCGATCACGTCGGTGAAGAAGGCGATCGCGGCCTTCACGTCAGGCACGGTGATCCCGGTGTGGTCATGGCCGCGCAGGCCGGGGATGGAGTCGGCGGAAGCGAGGGCGGTGGAGAGCGCGAGGGCGGCGAGGGTCGAGCTGATTAGTTTCATTGAAGGCATCATCAAACTCCTAAAGCTACTAGCGGCGAGACGACGACGGAGCGGCGATGACCACCCTCCCCTGGAGGGGGAGGGTCGCCTCGCATGAGCGAAGCGAATCTGAGGCGGGGTAGGGTGGGCCGCGCGCAACAGGTCGCGCCGATAGATCACCCACCTCATCGCGTATGACGACCGGAGTTTTGCTCCCCCGCGCCTCCAAGTCGTCATGGCCGGGCTTGTCCCGGCCATCCACGTCGCACGGCATCCTGGGGACGACGTGGATGCCCGGGACAAGCCCGGGCATGACGGAGAAACGCATCGGCAGGGGTTGCGCATCGCGACAGCCCGCAATCTCGGCAGCCGGACCTTTGAAGCACCACGCGCTTCACCCCGACGCCAACTGCTTCTCCACGGCCTTGTGATCGTGCGCCAACCCTGCCGCGAGACCCTTGGCCATGTCGCCGACATAGATGTCCTCCTCGCCGGCCTCGTAGCCGTCGAGGATCTCCTTGGCGGCGTCGGATGGCGTCATCTTCGGAATCGGCAGACCGGCCGTCATCCGCGTATCGACGGCACCGGGCAGGGCGCCGGCGATGCGCACGCCCTTCGGCGTGAGCTCGCCGCGCAGGCCCTGCGTAAGGCTGAGCGCGGCGGCCTTGGAGGCGCAATAGGAGCCCATCAGCGGCAGGTTCACCCGCGCCAGGATGGTGAGGATGTTGAGCACCGCGCCCTGGTTCTTGATCAGGACAGGCGCGAAGGCGCGCGTCAGCCGCAGCGGCGCGATGTAGTTGATCTCGATCTCCTCCTTGGCGATGGCGAGATCCGGCGCCGCCAGCAGCGCGGTGTTGTGGTTGATTCCGGCGTTGTTGATCAGCAGGGTCGCGTCCGACGCCAGCGCGGCGGCCGCCGCTGCGTCGGCATCGCTGGTGACATCCAGCTTCAGCGGCACGACCTTGTCGGACGCCGCCATACCCGAGATGTCGCGCGCGGCGGCGTAGATCTTGGCCGCACCGCGGGCGAGCAGCTCGGCGATCAGCGCCTTGGCAATCGCACCGGTGGCGCCGGTGATGACGACGACGGAGTCCTTGATCGATGCACTCATGCGGCGGATCCCTGCTGCTGCGGTTGCTGACGGGACGGGGTGTCGTCGAGCCAGCCCGGCTCGACATCGGGCAGTGGAATGGCGGCCAGGAGCTGGCGCGTATAGGCGTGTTGCGGATGGGAGAAGATGCGGCCGACCGGGCCGTGCTCGACCACCTCGCCGCCCCGGAGGATCGCGACCTCGTCGCAGAGCACGCGGATCACCGAGAGGTCATGGCTGATGAAGACCACCGTGAGGCCGAGCTTCGCGCGCAGCTCCTTCAGCAGCATCAGGATATGCGCCTGGGTCGAGACATCGAGGCCGGAGACGATCTCGTCGGCGACGATGAAGTCGGGCTGCAACGCCAGCGCCCGCGCGATGCCGGCGCGCTGGCGCTGGCCGCCGGACAGCTCGTGCGGATAACGGTCGACGAACGACGTCGGCAGGCCGACGAGATCGAGCAGCGCGGCAGCCTTGTCGCGCCGATCGCGCCGTCCGTTGAGGCGGCCATAGACCTGGAGCTGGCGCGTCAGCGTCACCGAGAGCGGCAGGCGCGGATTGAGCGAGGATTGCGGATCCTGGAAGATCATCTGGATGCGCGCACGCAGCGGACGCAGCGCTGCCTCCGACAGATGGCTGATCTCGACGCCGTCGAACTGGATGCCGCCGGAGGTCGGCTCCAGCAGCCGCACCAGCAGCCGGCCGAGCGTGGTCTTGCCCGAGCCGGACTCGCCGACGAGGCCGAGCACCGCGCCGCGCGGCACGGCGAGATCGACCGATTTGATCACGTCGCGCATCACGGGCTTGCCGAACAGCGACGTCGCGCGCGCCGGATAGGCGAAGCCGAGCTGGCCGGTGCGGAGCAGGATCTCGCTCATGCCGGCCTCCCGGCCGCGAGCTGATCGAGCCTGCGCGCCTCGGCCCACAGGCCTTCGATCAGCGCCGGCGGCACCGGCTTCAGGCTGTCAGCGGGACGGTCGGCGCGCGGGGTCGCCGCGAGCAGCGCCCGGGTATAGGCATGATGCGGCTTCACCAGCACGTCGGCCGTGAGCCCTTCCTCGAGCACGCGGCCGGCATGCAGCACGGTCATGCTGCGGCAAATCTTGGCGACGACGCCGAGATCATGGGTGACGAACAGGATCGCGGCGCCATGGCGCTGGCGCATCCGCTCGACGAGCTGCAGCACCTGGCGCTGCACGGTGACGTCGAGCGCGGTGGTGGGCTCGTCGGCGATCACGAGCGACGGATCGCAGGCAAAGGCCATCGCGATCAGCACGCGCTGGCGCATGCCGCCGGACAGCTCGTGCGGATAGAGGTTGAGCACGCGGGCGGGATCGCGGATCGCGACCTCGGTCAGCAGCTCAATGGCGCGGTCGCGCGCCGCCGCCTTCGACAGCTTCAGATGCAGTTGCAGCACGGCCGCCATCTGCGCGCCGATGCGACGGACCGGATTGAGCGAGGTCATCGGATCCTGCGGGATCAGCGCGATGCGGCGACCCAGCAGGTCGCGGCGCTGCTTGTCCGGCATCGCCAGCAGATCGCGGCCCTCGAAGCTTACGCGGCCTGCCGAGATCGTTGCCTTTGATGGCAACAGCCCGAAGATGGTGCGGCCGACCATCGACTTGCCGGCGCCGGATTCGCCGACCAGGCCGCGCACCTCGCCGGCCTCGACGCGCAGGCTGACGCCGCGCAGCACATTCGCGGCGCCGATCGCGACGTGGAGATTGTCGATCTCGAGGATGGCGATCATCGGCGCTGCACCCGATCGAGCGCGGCGCGCAGGCCGTCGCCGAACATGTTGAAGCCGATGACGCTGACGATGACGGCGCCAATCGGCAGCGCCATGATCCAGGGGGCCTGATAGACGATCTGCCGCCCTTCGGTGATCATGCCGCCCCAGCTCGCGGTGTCGCCGGTGACGGAGATGCCGACGAAGGATAGAATGACCTCGACCAGGATCGCGATGCCCATCTCGACCGCGAGCAGGGTGACGATCAGCGGGATGAGATTGGGCAGGATCTCCAGCCGCAGCGCCTGCGCCCGGGTCAGGCCGAGCACGCGCGCGGCGGCCGCATAGTCGCGCGCGAGCTGCGCCTGCGTCTCGGCTCGGGTGATGCGGGCGAAGCGGGTCCAGTCGACCACCACGATCGCGGCGATCACGGACGTGAGGCCGGCGCCGATGACGGCGGCGAGCACGATCGACAGGAGCACCGGCGGGAAGGCCATCCAGACATCGATCAGCCGCGACACCAGCTGGTCGATCCAGCCGCCGAACGCGCCGGCGATCAGGCCGAGCGCGATGCCGATGATCGCGGCAAGCGCCGAGGCGACCAGCGCCACGGCGACGGCGGTGCGCGCGGAATACATCAGCCTGGAGAGCACGCAGCGGCCGAGGCTGTCGGTGCCCAGCGGGAACGCCGCCTCGCCGCCGCGCATGAATGCCGGGGGCAGCTGCGCCGACATCAGGTCCTGCTCGGCCGGATCATGCGGGGCGATGAGCGGCGCGAACAGTGCGATCAGAAACAACATTGCGACGATGGCGCCGCCGATCCACAGCCGCGCGCCGCCACGCGCGAGCGCGCTGCGCCAGCGCGAGGGCGTTGCCGTGATGGGACCGGAGAGGATGAGATCAGCCATTGCATTTATCCATGACGCAGCCTCGGATCGAGCAGCGCCACCAAGAGATCGACGGCGAGGTTGAGGGCGATGAACAGCACGGCGAAGGTCAGGATCAGCCCCTGGATCAGCGGGAAGTCGCGGTTGATGACGGCATCGATCGCCATGTTGCCGATGCCCTCATAGGAAAAGATGCGTTCGACCAGCACGGTGCCGCCGAGCAGCAAGGTGACCTGCACACCGGAGAGCGCCACCGTCGGGATCAGCGCGTTGGGAAACACCTCGCGCTGCAGGATCGTGGTGCGCGAGAAGCCGCGGGTGCGGGCGATCTGCGCGTAGTCCTGGTCCTCGGCCTCGGCGAGCTGCGCCTTGAGCAGGCGCGCGACCAGTGCGGCGAAGGGCAGCGCCAGCGCTAGCGATGGCAGCAGCATGTGGCGCAGCAGGTCGGCGGCGACGTCGAAGCGCAGGGTGAGCAGGCTCTCGATCAAATAGAAGTGGGTGCGGAAGGCGACGGCGAGCTGCGGATCGAGCCGTCCGGAGATCGGCAACAACGGCAGCAGCACGCCGAAGCCGAGCAGCAGGATCAGCGCCCAGAGGAAATCCGGAATGGCGAGGAAGACGCCATTTGCCGTGTCGAGCAGCCATTCGATGCGGGTGCCGCGCAGCAGGCTGCCGACCAGCGCGACGGCGACGCCCATCAGCAGCGCCATGATGACGGAGAGTGCGGCAAGCTCGAGCGTCGCCGGCAGCCGCGCGCCGACCAGCTCGAACACCTGCTGGCGCAGGCTGATCGAGCGGCCGAAATCTCCGACAGCGACCTGGCCGAGCCAGGTGATGAATTGCGACAGCAGCGGCTGGTCGAGGCCATAGAGCCCACGCAGCCGGGCGATGTCCGCCGGCGACGCGCCGGGCGGGATCATCATCGCAATGGGATCGCCGGGCACCACGCGCAGCAGCACGAACACGATGGCGCCGACGCCGAGCAAAGTCGGCGGGATCAGAGCGAGGCGCTTGAGAATGGCGCTCCAGCGCATCGCCGTGTGCTCCGTCTCAGCCTTGCGTGACGAGCTGCGGCAGGATCATGCCGTTGGCCTGCGGCACCACCTTCAGGCCCTTCTTGTGCACGATCGGCTGAACATATTGCAGCAGCGGAATCACCTCGCCTTCCCCAGCGATATATTTGTCGACCGCCCTCCAGCCGGCGATGCGCTTGGCCTCGTCCTTTTCGCCCCAGAGAGGTCCGATGCGCTCGATCAGGTCCTTGCCCTTCCAGGCCGAATGCGGCGACGGGCCGAACATCGCGAAGCCGGTCGACGTGGTGGGATCGCCGATCGCGTTGCCCCAATTGTAGAATGCGGCCGGCGCCAGCGCGTGGCGCGCGCGCAGCTCGAAATGCTGGGCGATCTCGTAGACCTCGATATTGGCCTCGATGCCGACCTTGCGCCACATGCCGGCGATGGCCTGCACCATCTCGTAGTCCTTCGGCTTGAAGCCGCGCGTCGTCTGGATCGTGAACTTGACCGGCTTCGTCGTCGAGTAGCCGCTCTTGGCGAGCAGGCTCTTGGCGAGCTCCGGATCATAGGCTGTCTTGATCGAGGGATCGAAGGCGGCGTAGCCCGGCGCCTCCAGCGTGTCGATCGGCACGCCATAGCCGCGCAAGAGCTTCTCGACGATCGCCTTCTTGTCGATCGCATGGTTGGCGGCGAGCCTGACGTTGCGGTCGAGCATCGGGTCGATGTCGGTCAGGAAGATCATGCCGATGTCGGAGATCGGCTGGGTCAGGCCGGCGAGGTTCGGCTTGCCCTTGAGGCGGTCGAACTCCTCATAGGGAATCTCGAAGGTGATGTCGGAGCCGCCGGACTCGATCTCGGCGACGCGGCTGGTCGGATCGGTGACGAACTTGAACACCACGGTCTCGAACGCCGGCTTCGGCCCCCAATAGCCGGGATGCGCCTTCAGCCGCAGGAACGCGTTGCGCTCGAACGCATCGACCTTGTACGGGCCCGAACCGATCGGCGCCTTCTCGAAACCTTCGGCGCCGACCTTCTCGTAGTAGGCCTTCGGCAGCACGTATCCGGTCAGGAACGCCATCCATTTGAACAGCACCGGCTCGAACTCGACGACGTCGGCCGTGATGGTCTGGCCGTCGATCTTGAAGTTGTTGATCTTTGACCAGACGAACTGGATCGGGTTGCCGCCCTTCGGATCGGCGGCGCGCGTCAGCGACCACACCACGTCCTCCGGCGTCACCTTGGAGCCGTCGTGCCAGGTCGCATCAGAGCGCAGCTCCATCGTGATCTTGGTGCGGTCCTCGTTCCAGCCCCACTTGGTCAAGAGGCCCGGCGTGAACGAGAGATCGGCGGCCTGGCCGATATAGGGATCGAAGATCGCCTGGTAGATCGACTGGATCGTCGGATTGACCGCGGATACGCCGACGGTCGGATCGAACGACGGCAGGTTGACGTTGTAGGCGATCGTCAAGGTGCCCGCGGCCGCGCGGGCCGATGTCATCGGCAGGCCGGTGGCTAGCGGGAGAGCAGCCGCGCCCGCGAGCTGCAACATCGTACGGCGGGAGATCTGATGGTCACGCATGGTGATGCAACTCCGGATGAGCTCGAGGGAATGGCGCCCCTGCAGGCGCCATGACGATGTGCGATCAGTTCGGGGCGCTCTCGGCCCAGCGCTTCATCAGCGTGTTCGAGGGCAGGCTTTCATCGACCAGCTTCTTGGCGGTCTCGACGCCTGCGACCGGCAGCTTGGCCGGGTCGAGCAGACCGATCTGCACCAGCACCGAGGCCTGGTCCCAATAGATGTGCTCGTTGTAGAGCTTGTCGCCGCGGAAGCGCACGATCGCGACCAGCGGGATCTCGACATACTTCCCGGTCGGCGGGATGCCCGGCAGCATCCAGTCGATCTCGATGTCGTGGGTGAAGCAGAACAGCATCTCGTCAACGACGCGGTCGGCGCCGATCGTGCGCGAGATCGGCACCAGCTTGGTGTCCTTCGGCGTCTTCGGGATGAAGTGATTGGCGTAGAAGCGCAGCAAGTCCTTGTAGCCGACGCCGCCGGTCATGGTCGGGATGTGGTTGACATAGGGCTCGGCGACCATCGTGCCCATCGTCGCCTCGGCCGAGCGGGTGGCGAACTCCAGCTCGGTGTGCTTATCCCACAGCGACGACAGGTCGTAATGCGGGCCGAGCACCTTGCGGAACAGCGCGATCGAGCGCGAATGCGCCATCAGGGTCGCCGGCTTGTCGAAGCTGGCGCGCTCGGGCGCGGCGAAGGCGTGGTCGCAGCCGGGATAGAGGTAGAACTCAGCGTCGTCGCGGCCGGCAAAGCCGGCCTTGACCGCCTCGCGCGCCTCGGCCGGCGCGAACTTGTCGAGCTCGGCGAAGTGGAAAACGATCGGGCCCTTGATGTTCTTGGCCTCGGCGATGTCGGCCTCGATGCCGACGCCGTAATAGGAGACGGCGCAGTCGACGTCGGTGCGCGCGGCCGTGAGATAAGCGAGCTTGCCGCCGAGGCAGAAGCCGAGCGCGCCGACCTTGCCCTTGCATTCGGTCCGCGCGCGCAGAACTTTCAAGGCGTCAGCGGTGTCCTTGATCGCCAGATCGACGTCGAAGCGCTGGTAGTAGCCGAACGCCTTGCCGAAATCGGCCTCGCCATAGCCGAGCTCGATGCCCGGCTCGAAGCGCCAGAACAGATCCGGCGCCAGCACCACATAGCCTTCCTCGGCATAGTAGTCGGCGACGGCCCGCATCGAGGCGTTGACGCCGAAGATTTCCTGCAGAAGCACGATGCCGGGACCGGAGCCTGACGCGGGCACCGCCAGATAGCCCTTGAACGTGCCGCCATCGGCGGCGGCGATGTCGATCCACTGTCCAGCGCTCTTGCCAGCCATCGTCATGCTCCCCGGTCCTGCCAGCGTCCACAGTGACGCCGCACCTGATGTGTTTTCTTCATTGAATTTTTAATGTAAAAATGTGGGATGTAAACAGCAGAGATTGAGCATGCGCTGCACATCCATTGTGCGGAGCGGCATCGGGAGATGGGAATTTGAAAAGGGCTGTTAGTGCCGCGGCGGCGCGCAAGGCCGTGGTGGTGAAGGCGAAATCCGCCAGGAGCAAGTCCGGATCACGGGCAGAGATCGCCCGCGTCGACGCTGAGAATGGCGACGGCAAAGGGTCCTGGCATCTCGCCCGCAGCGACGCCGAGCGGCGGCTGTCGGACTTCGAATTCGCGCTGGAGCGGCTGGCGCAGTCCTATTATCGCTGGAAGGCGTCCTGCCTCGCCGCGGTCTGCGAGGTGCCGCTGACCGGTGACGACGTCGCCGTCCTCAACGTCGTGCGCATGGGCGACGAACCGAAGCGGCTCACCGAGGTCGGCCAGTTGCTGAACCGCGTCGACGTGCCGAACCTGCAATACGCGACGCGCAAGCTCGTGCGCGCCGGCCTGATCGAGACCGAGGGCCGCTCCTCGCGCAAGGAAACCCGCTACCGCGCCACGGCGCGCGGCCGCGCCGTGACCGAAGACTACGCCGCCTTGCGCGCCGCCACGCTGCCGCCGATGTTCGACGGCCTGCCCTGCTGGATCGACAGCTGCGCGGCGACGACCGCGCAGCTCGACCAGATGTCAGGCCTCTATGGCCAGGCAACGCGGGTCGCGATCACCAAGCGGCATCAATCGTGAGCCCTCCCGCGAGCCCGGCCCTGCTCACGGCTTGAATACGTAGCCGGGGCCGATCGCCGCCGCCTCGGGGATCGGCGGCAAATCGGCGAACAGTTCGGGCTTGTCCTTCATCACCTTCAGGATGAATTTCGGCTCGATGTGCGCATTCACGTCGAAGGTCGATTTGAGGATGCCGAGCCGGTGCAGGCGATCCTCGGCGCTGTAGAGGGCGCGATAATTGTTCGCCGACAGCCTTCGGTCCGCCTGCTGGATGTTGAACTGCATCGCGGCCTCGGCGACCTCCTGCTTGAGACCGGGGATCCAGCGGGTCGCGACCTGCGCCGCCTGCTTCGGATTCTTGCGCATCCACTGGTCGGCCTCGGAGACGGCGGCGAGAAACTTCTCGATGGTCTCGCCATTCGCCTGCACCCATGGCCGCAGGGCGACATTGAAGCCGAGATAGGCGATGACATCGCCGCCGCGCACGAGCTGGAACGCGCCCGGCACGTCCTTGCCCGCCACGATCGGCCACGGGTCCCAGCCGGAGAACGCATCGATGCCCTTCGCGAGCAGCGCCACCGTCATGTCCGGTGGCGGCGTGTTGACCAGGGTGACATCCTCAGGCTTGAGCCCGGCCTTCTCCAGTGTGGCGAGAATATAGAGATGGTTGATGGTGCCGAACGAGGCCGCGATCTTCTTGCCCTTGAGGGTCGCAAGGTCGCCCTTGACGATGCCGGAGCCCTCGCGGGCGACGATCGCGATGGTCGCGTCGGAGCCCGCTTTGGTCGCATTGCCGCTGTAGTTGCCGAGCGCCACGAGGTCCATGCCGCGCAGCACTGCGCCGATCATCGGCACGCCGACCTGCACGATCTCGCTCTCGCCGGCCTGCAGCGCATTGAGCGCGTCGACGCCGGTGGCGTAGGGCCTGGCAATCGCGACATCGAGGCCATGCTTCTCGAAGAAACCGCGCTCCAATGCGATCGGCAGGCCGATCTGATCGATGCCCGTCACCATGCCGGCCTTGAGCTTGGTCAGGGTCTGCGCAGCCGCCGGCACACAGGCCAGCGCGAGCGCGGTAGCAGCCACCAACAGGCGTCTCATACTATCCTCCCTCCTTGATTGGTCCGACCGACGTCACCCAATAGGGCCGGGCGATCGCGGTCAGATCCCTTCGTTTGACACCACGCAGTTCGATGGAGCGGTCGTCGGTGCCGGAGACGCGCCCATATTGCTGAAACGCCAGCACGTGAAAGCGCTCCGGCGTGAACGGCAGCTCGATCTGGACATTGAGCTTCTCGGAGGTGCCGGCGAGCTCGGGCGCGATCTTGCCGGGCGCCGCCAAGGTCAGCCACAGCTGGAAGCCGCAATACGCCGCGATCACGCCGATGACGATGCGGCCCCTGGTCGAGTTCAGCGCCTGCAGCAGGAGGCTCATGCCGCGCGTACCATCTGCAGCACCTGGGCGGACAGGCGCTTGAACTCATCATCATTGACGAGCTGGTCCCACATCCGCGGCCGCGGCAGGTCGACTGCGACCTCGTCGAGAATGCGGCCCTTGGACAGCACCACCACACGGTTGGCGAGGAACACGGCCTCGCCGACGTCGTGGGTGATGAACAGCACGGTCGGCCGGCGGTCCTGCCAGATCCGCGTCAGCTCCTCCTGCAGGGTCATCCGCGTCTGCGCATCGACCGCCGCGAACGGCTCGTCCATCAGCAGCACCGCCGGCTCGTTGGCGAGCGCGCGCACGACGCCGACGCGCTGCTGCATGCCGCCCGACAATTCGTTGGGATAGCGGTTCGCGGCATGCGACAGGCCCGCCAGCGCGAGATAGTCGCGGGCGATGCGGTCGCGCTCGGCCTTCGGCACGCCGCGCATCTTCGGGCCGAAGCCGACATTGTCGAGCACTGTCTTCCAGGGAAATAGCGCGAACGACTGGAACACGACGCCGCGCTCGGGGCCCGGGCCGTTCACAGGCGTGCCGTCGAGCAGGATCTCGCCCTTCGAATGCGGGATGAAGCCGGCGATCATGTTGAGGATCGTGGTCTTGCCGCAGCCGGAGGGGCCGACCACCGAGACGAACTCGCCCTGCTGCACGTCGAGCGAGACATCATGCACGGCGGTGACGTGCGCGCCGGCATAGGGATCGAAATAGGTCTTGCCGAGATTCCGCAGCGAGAGTGTCTTCATGATGTCACCAATCCCCAGCGCTGGCCGGTCGCGCGTTCGAGCGGCGCGAGGATCCAGGCGTCGACGACGTACCAGAGCAGTCCCAGAATGATCATGCCGAGCACGATCTCGACGGTGGAGCCGGCGCGGCGCGCATCGAACATCAGAAAGCCGATGCCCGACGTGCCGACGATCATCTCGACCGCGATCAGCGCGCGCCAGCCATAGCCGAGCCCGTTGCGCAGGCCGGTGATGATGTTGGGCAGCGCGCCGGGCAGCGTCACCTCCCACAACACGCGGGCGCGCGAGGCCCCGAGGCACAGCGCGGCGCGGCCGAGATCGCGCGGCACGGATTCGACGCCGAGCACGGTGTTCAGCACGACCGGAAACAGCACTGTATAGACGATGATGAAGGTCATCGTGGTCAGCCCGAAGCCGAACCAGATCAGCAGGATCGGCAGCCAGGCGATGTCGCCGATGGCCTGGAAGAACAGCAGCACCGGCCAGCAGATCCGGTGCGCCCAGCGGCTGGTGCCGATCAGAATGCCGAGCGGAACGCCGAGCGCCATTCCGACGGAGGCGCCGACCGCGAGGCGGATCAGGCTGTCCTGCAGGTAGTCGGGCAGGATGCCCTTGTAGGTCAGCGTCACGAACGAGCGGGCGACGTCCGCCGGCCCTGGGAAGAAGGCGCGCGGAAACAGCCCGGCTTCGGCCACGATGGTCCACAGCGCAACGACCGGGATGAAGGGGATGATCGCCGCAAGCGCCGGCCAGCGCCGCGTCATCCGTGCATAGCCGGCCCACATCTGCAGCAACAGGTTCATGCCCGCCTCACCATGCCCCAGCGCTCGATCGTGGCGCGTTCGATCCGCACCAGGATCAGCCGGTCGATCAGCAGCCACAGCACGCCGATCACGATCATCCCGAACACGATGACCTCGGTGCGGTAGAAGTCGCGCGCGACGAACAGCATGTAGCCGAGGCCGACATTGGTCGCGATCATCTCGGCCGCGATCAGTCCGCGCCAGGCGAAGCCGAGGCCGGTGCGGATGCCGGTGACGATGTTGGGCAGCGCGCCCGGTAGCAGCACCTCCGTCAACATCGCCCAGCGTCCGGCGCCGAGCGAGGCGGCCGCATTGCGCAGCGTGTGCGGAATCGTCTGCACGCCGAGCAGGGTGTTGTAGGCGACGACGAAGAACACGGCATTGAAGATGACGAATACGATCGCGCCGAAGCCATAGCCGAACCACAGCGTCGCGATCGGAATCCAGGCGATGCCGGCGAGTACCGAGAAGAAGCGGAACAGCGGCGTCAGGAAGGCTGCGACCGTGGGGCTGACGCCCATCGCAATGCCGAGCGGCACTGCGGTCGCGACGCCGACCAGCGTGCCGAGCCCGACCCGCAGCAGGCTGGCGCCGACATGGGCGATCAGCGTGCCGTCGCGGATCGAGTCGAGCGCTGCGGCGCCGACCGCGCTGACCGACGGGAACACGCGTGGACTGACGTCGAACAGCGGGACGACGACGGCCCAGATCGCGAGCAGCGCCAGCAGCGGCGCGACGAACATGGCGCTGCCGGCGACACTTGTCGCGCTGCGCATGAGCCAAGGCGACCTGGTTTTCACACTGGCCTGCACCTGAACGTCACCTCCCTGAGTCATCCTGCTTCCGTCATTTGGCGTCTCGTCATGACGCGCCGCGCTTCTGGGTGTCGCGGCTTCGTCGCTCGTCAGGTGATCGCATAGCCTCCATCGATGATCAGCACGGTGCCGGTGACGAACGAGGCCACCGGCGAGCAGAGATAGAGCACGCCGCCGAGCAGATCGGCCGGAGTCCCCCAGCGCCCGAGCGGGGTGCGATCGAGGATCGGCTTGGCGCGCGCCGGATCAGCCTGCAGCGCCGCCGTCAGCGGCGTCGCGATCCATCCCGGCGCGATCGCGTTGACGCGGATGCCGTCGGCGGCATAGGCGATCGCGAGCGATTTCGTCAGCTGCGCGATGCCGCCCTTGCTCGCGGCGTAGCCCGGCACGAGGCCGCCGCCGAAGAACGACAGCATCGACGCCAGATTGACGATCGCGCCCTTGGAGCGCGCCAGCAGCGGGCGCGTTGCGGCGCAGATCCGCATCGACCCGGTCAGGTTGACGTCGACGACATCGGCGAAGACCTCCGGCTGCAATTCGTCGCCGCGGCGGATCATGCCGGCGCAGTTGACGACGACGTCGAGCGCCTCGAGCGAACTGGCGAGCGAGCGCACCGCCGCGTCGTCGCGAACATCGAGGCGCTGCAGCCTGGCTTGCCCGAGCAGCGGATCGGCGGCCGCGGCGGCGATTTCGCCGTCGCTGACCCCGACGGCGATCACCTCGGCGCCCGCCTGCAGGAAGCCGCGCGCGATTCCCGCGCCGATGCCCGAGGTGCCGCCGGTCACCAGCACGCGGCGGCCGGCATACCATTGCGAGGCCCAGGCGCCTGACAGGTCGGCCGCGATGGGATCAGACCCGGTCATCAGCGCACGAACTGGTCGACATAGTCGGCGCCGAGACCGCATTCGGCATAATGCGCGCGGCACATGTCGATCTTGGTGAAGACGTCCTCATAGCCGGTGTGACGGTTCTGCTCGTCGAGATAGATCATCGAGCCCTGGATGTTGAAGAAGGTGATCATCTCCGGCGTGTCGTCGGGCACCGTCAGCGTGTGGATCTCGCCCGGCGGCTCGAACACGTAGGAGCCCTCGGTCGCCACCCAATCGTGCTCGCGATAGAACCATTTGCCCTTGAGCACGAAGCCGTGGACCGGGTTCGGATGCAAATGGCGCGACAGCACGCCCGACTTGCGGACGCGCAGCAGATTGCACCACTGTCCCTGTCGCGTGTTCAGCATCAGCGGCCGGAACCAGACGTTCTTGGCTTGCGGCACCCAGACCCGCTCGTCCGTCGGCATCGCCACGACGGCGATCTCCGGCGACGCCAGCACATGCGTCGATCCCTTCATGTCACGATACATCGCGCTTCCTCTTTGGTTTTCGCTCGGTCTTCTTCGCGGTTCCGCTGCCCCGCTCGCGCTTGCGCGAGGCCGCGGCGATCGCGCTGCGCCGGGTCGCGAGCCGCGACTTGGTGTAGCCGAGCACACGCTCCATCGCTGTCCGCGCCTTCTCGGGATTGCCTTCGTCGATCGCGCGCGCCGCGGCGGCGTGGTTCGGCAGATTGTCCTTGAACCAGCCGGCGCTGCCGACGGCGACAAGGAAGACGGTGCTGAGAATGGTGTCGACGGCGCCGCGGAAGCCTTGCAGCACCGGGTTGTGGGTCGCGTCGAGGATCGCGAGATGAAACGCCTTGTCGGCGGCGATCGCGCTGGAGAGATCCTTCGCGGTCTCCATCGCTGCGAGCGCGGTGTTGATGCGCCAGCGATCGTTCTTGGTCGCGCGCTCGGCGGCCAGCGCCGCAGCGGCCGGCTCGATGATCGAGCGCACCTCCTGGATCGCCAGCAGGAGATCGCGATTCGGTTCGTCCTGGCCGACCAGCCAGCTCAGCACGTCGCGATCGAGCAGGCTCCAATCATGCCGCGGCAGCACATGCGTGCCATGGCGCGGCCGCACGCTGACGAGGCCCTTCGCGGCGAGCGTCTTGATCGCTTCGCGAATGACGCCGCGCCCCACGCCGAAGCGCGCCTCGAGATCGGGCTCGGGCGGCAATGCGGTGCCGACGGGGATGAGGTCTTGCGCGATCTCGCGGCCAAGCGTCGTCAGCACGGTCCTGATCCGGCCGGGCTTGACGAGGCCTGCGGTGCTCTGCCGCGCTCTGGCCAATTCGCGTTCCTTCCCCATGCGACCTGTCTGCGAGGTCTGCTTTCGCGAAGGCTAGCACGGAGAAAACGGCCTTGGCAAACATCGGATGTTTAACATCCGATGTTTGGGCGCCGCAGCAAAGCGCGGCATTACGCCGCCCGGGTCTCCCGCCGGAAGAGCACGTAGAGCGCGGGCAGCACCAGCAAGGTCAGCACCGTGGAGGAGATGATGCCGCCGATCACGACGGTGGCGAGCGGACGCTGCACTTCGGCGCCGGCGCCGGTCGCGAGCGCCATCGGCACGAAGCCGAGCGATGCGACGAGCGCGGTCATCAGCACCGGCCGCAGCCGCGCCAAGGCACCTTCTTCCACCGCTGCGATCACCGAGCGTCCTTCGTGGCGCAGCCGTTCGATGAAGGCGATGATGACGAGACCGTTGAGCACGGCGACGCCCGAGAGCGCGATGAAGCCGACGCCGGCCGAAATCGACAGCGGCAGGTCGCGCAGCAGCAACGCGGCGATGCCGCCGGTCAGCGCCAGCGGCACGCCGGAGAACACCAGCGCCGCGTCGGCGAGCGAGCCCATGCTCATGAACAGCAGCAGGAACACCAGCGCGAGCGCGATCGGCACCACGATGGTGAGCCGCTTGGTGGCCGAGACCAACTGCTCGAACTGGCCGCCCCAGCCGATCCAGTAGCCCGGCGGCAGCTTCACCTTCTCGGCGACGGCGGCCTGCGCCTCGGTGACGAACGAGCCGAGATCGCGCGCGCGAACATTGGCCGAGACGACGATGCGGCGCTTGCCGTTCTCGCGGCTGACCTGGTTCGGTCCCGGCGCGGAGACGACGGCCGCGACCGACGACAGCGGCACGTAGCGCGGCTGCGCGGCGGCGTTGAAGGCGGTGCGGACCGGCGCTGCGTTAGCGTCGTCGGTGGCAGGCAGCGCGATCGGGATGGCGCGGATCGCGTCGAGATTGCCGCGCAGGCGCTCGGGCAGGCGCACGACGATGTCGAAGCGGCGGTCGCCGTCGAACAGCTTGCCGACCGCCTTGCCGCCGATCGCGATCTCGACCACGTTCTGCACCTCGGCGACGCTGAGGCCGTAGCGCGACAGCGCCTGGCGGTCGATCTTGACGCTGAGGATCGGCAGGCCCGCCACCTGCTCGGTCTTGACGTCGGTCGCGCCGGCGACGCCGCGGATCGCGGCCTCGACCTGGCGTGCCGCGCCCTGCAGGATGTCGAGATCGTCGCCGAAGATCTTGACGCCGACATCGCTGCGCACGCCCGAGATCAGCTCGTTGAAGCGCAACTGGATCGGCTGCGAGATCTCGTAGTTGCTGCCCGGGATCTCGTCGGCGGCCTGCTCGATCTCGGCGACGAGCTGCGCCTTCGGCTTCGCTGGATTGGGCCACTCGGCGCGCGGCTTCAGCATGATGTAGCCGTCTCCTTGCGACGGCGCCATCGGATCGGTGGCGACCTCGGCGGTGCCGATGCGGGTGAAGACGTCCTTCACCTCGGGTATCAGCCGCAGCCGCGCCTCCAGCGCCTTCTGCAGATCGACGGACAGTGTGAGACTCGTGCCTGGAATGCGCAGCGCCGCCAGCGCGACGTCGCCTTCGTCGAGGCTCGGGATGAACTCGCCGCCCATGCGCGTGGCCGCAACGCTGCTCACTGCGATGATCCCGACGGCCGCGGCGGCGACCGTCAGGCGATAGGCGATGACGGTCCGCAGCAGCGGCGCGTAGATCCGTCGCGCGGCGCGCATGATCAAGTTCTCCTGCTCGGAGACCTTTCCGTTGACGAAGATGGCGACCGCGGCCGGCACGAAGGTGATCGAGAACAACACGGCGGCGCCAAGCGCCATCAGCACCGTCAGCGCCATCGGCGTGAACATCTTGCCCTCGACGCCGGTCAGGGTCAGCACCGGCAGGTAGACGACGGCAATGATCAGCGTTCCGAACAGGCTCGGCCCGACCACCTCGCGCGCGCCGGCGACGATGGTCTGAAGGCGCTCACAGGTTGTCAGCAGGCCGCCCTTGCGGTGCTGCGCCTGCGCCAGCAGCCGCAAACAGTTCTCGACGATGATGACGGCGCCGTCGACGATGATGCCGAAATCGATCGCACCGAGACTCATCAGGTTGGCGCTGACTTTGCTCTCCACCATGCCGGTGACGGTCATCGCCATCGACAGCGGGATGATGCAGGCGGTGACCAGCGCAGCGCGGAAGTTGCCGAGCAGGAGAAACAGAACGACGACCACGAGCGCGGCGCCTTCGAGGAGATTTTTCTCGACCGTGCGGATCGTCGCTTCGACCAGGTGGGTGCGGTCGTAGAGCGTGCGCGTGATCACGCCCTCGGGCAGGGACTTTGCGATCTCGTCGAGCCGGGCCGAGACGCGCCGCGCGACGCTGCGGCTGTTCTCGCCGATCAGGAGCATCGCCGTGCCCAGGATCGTCTCCTCGCCGTTGAGCGTCGCCGCGCCCGTGCGCAGGTCGCGGCCCTCCATCACCTCGGCGACGTCGCCGACGCGTACCGGCGTGCCGCCGCGCGCGCCGATCACGATGTCCTTCAGCTCGGCGGCGCTGCCGACCTGGCCGGGGGCGCGTACCAGATACTGCTCGCCATTGCGCTCGATGTAGCCGGCGCCGACATTGGCGTTGTTGGAGGCGAGGGCTGCGATGACGTCGCGGAAGCTGATCTTGTAGGCCATCAGCCGGCCGGGATCGGGCAGCACGTGGAACTGGCGCTCGAAGCCGCCGATGGTGTTGACCTCGATCACGCCGGGGACGCCGCGCAGTTGCGGCCGGATGATCCAGTCCTGGACGGTGCGCAGATCCGTCGGCGAATAGTCGGCGCCCTCCGGCGTCTTGGCGCCGGGCCTGGCCTCGACCGCATACATGAAGATCTCGCCGAGGCCGGTCGAGAGCGGGCCCATTGCGACCTCGACGCCCGGCGGCAGCTGGTCCTTGATCTGCTGGATGCGCTCATTGACCTGCTGGCGCGCGAAGTAGATGTCGGTGCCGTCCTGGAACACGACGGTGACCTGGCTCAGGCCATAGCGCGACAGCGAGCGTGTGAAATCCAGCCGGGGCAGGCCGCCCATCGCGGTCTCGACCGGGAAGGTGATGCGCTGCTCGGTCTCGAGCGGCGAATAGCCCGGCGCCTTGGTGTTGATCTGGACCTGGACGTTGGTGATGTCAGGCACGGCGTCGATCGGCAGCCGGGTGAAATTCCAGGCGCCGAACGCGATTGCTGCGAGCGAGATCAGCAGCACCAGCCAGCGCTGGCGCACGGCGAAGGCGAGGATCGCGTCAATCATGCTCGGCCTCCCCCTTGCCCATCTCCGCCTTCACGACAAAGCTGTTCTCGGCGACGTAATGCTCGCCGGCGGCGAGGCCGTCGCGGATCTCGACGTAGGTCGGATCGGACTCGCCGAGCGCAACCGGCCGGGCCTCGATCTTGTCGCCCTCTTCGCGGACGAACACGACGGTCCTGTTCTCCAGCGTCTGGATCGCGCTGGCGCGGACCGCGACGGCGACGCTGCGCTTGGCGAGCACCAGCCGCGCGGTGACGAACAGGCCGGGGCGCAGCCGGCCGTCGGCATTGGCCAGCACGACGCGCGCCAGCGCGGTCTGCGTCTCGCTGGCGCCGACGGGCGCGATGTAGGAGACATGGCCGCGGATTTCGCCGCGGCCGTCGTCGGGGTCGATCAGCACCTCGTCGTCGAGCCGGACCCGCCGCAGATCCTGCCGGTAGATCGACAGGTCGACCCAGATGGTCGAGAGATCGGCGACCACGAAGGCCGGCTTCTGCTCGGAGGCGTATTCGCCGAGCGAGATCTGACGGTCGATGATGGTGCCGCCGAGCGGCGCCTTGAGATCATAGGCGGTCAGGCTCTGGTTGCTCTCGATCGACGCGAGCAGCTCGTCCCTCGCGACGGTGTCGCCGATGCGCTTCCGGATGGCGCGGACTATGCCGGGAAAGCGCGGCGTCACCTGCACCAGCGCTTCCTGATTGGCACGGAGCACGCCGTTGAACGACAGCGTATCCGACAAGGTCGCCGGCCCCGCTTCGGCGAGGGTGACGCCGGCGGCGGCGAGCTTCACGTCGCCGATGCGGATGCGGTCGGCGCCGTGCTCGTCCTGCTCGACGTGATCCTTCGGCGCGCGCTCCTGATTCTCGGCATGCTCTGCATGGCCAGCGGTCGCCTCCGTGTGGGGCGCCGCGTCGACGAGGAGGCGTGACGCACCGGCGCCGGCTCCGGCCGCGAGGATCGCAACGACAATGACGGTGAATGTCTTCATCGCGCAGTCTCCCGTGTCAGGGTGAAGGGGCGGCCGACCAGGCCCTCGATGGTTGCGACGGCGACATGGATGTTCTGCAGCGCCTCCTGCTCGCGCAGCCGCGCCTGCGCCACGCTCGCCTGCGCATCGAGCACCTCGAGCAAGGTGAAGCGGCCGGCGCTGTAGCCCTGCGCGATCTCGTCCGCGGCCTCCTGTGCCCTTGGAATTGCGATCTCGCGCAGGACGGACAATTCGCGCAGCGAGCCCTGCAGCGAATCGTAGGCGCGGCCGGCGATCACCAGCAGCGCGTTGCGATTGGCCTTGCGCTCGGCCTCGGTCTTGGCGAGGCTTTCCTGCGCGGAGAGGATGTTGCCCTGGTTCTGGTCGAACACCGGGATCGGCACGGAGACGCTGAGCCGGACGGCGTCGTCCTGCGTGTCGTTGTAATGCCGCCATCCAGCACTGAGGCGCACGTCGGGGTACGGCTTCAGCCGTGCCAGCAGCAGCTCGGCATTGCGCTGGGCGTAGACAGCGGTCCAGCGTGCCAGTTGTGGATTGGCGTCGATCGCGGCGATGACACTCTGAAAGGACGGCGCTCGGCCGGTCGCGTCGAACCGCCCGGTGACCGAGACGAACTTTGCCGAGCTGTCCCCGATGAGCAGCGCGAGCTCACGCCGTGCGCTCGCGAGCGTTGCCTTGACGCGCTCGCGATCGGCGCGCACCAGCGCCGAGGCGACCTCGGCGCGGCCAGTTTCCGCCGGCGAGGACGCACCGGCCTCGACCCGCCGTCGCAGCAAGGGCGTCAGCCGGTCGAGGGCGGCGACCTGGTCGTCGAGGATCTGAATGCGGCGCTGGGTCGCGAGCACGGTCACGAAGGTAACGGCCGTCTCCGACAATATCTCGAGCCGCACCGCCTGACGCTGGATCTCGGCCACCCGCACGCCGGCCTGGCCGGCGGAGATGCGCGCGTCGCGCTTGCCGAACCATTCGAAGGCCTGGCTGATCTGCAGGGTGGTCTCCGCCGATCGCGTGCCGCGATAGGCGCCAGAGCCGAACGAATTGTCCTGCTCGTAGGAGAGCTCCGGATTGAGCCGCGCGCCGGCCTGCAGCCGCTGGCCGGAGGCAATGCCGATGTCGCGCTCCGCGGCGGACAGCCGCGGGTTGGCGGCGATGGCGCGCGACAGCGCCTCGCGCAGGGTCAGGGTCTGCGCAGCGGCGGCATGCACGGGCAGCGCCAGTAGGGCTGCCGCGCAGATCGCGCGTGCAGCCATCGCGGGGAATGGCATGAAGATGAACCTGTCTTGACGAGCGATGATGGACGGCGCGGGCCGTCGCGGCGTGGCGTCAGATTAGGTGCCTTGGCGGCGGCGAGTCGGACTCGGACAGAACGCCGGCGCGAAGCGCGGGAATGGGCCAGTCGATCGCGGCGACGATATCCGCCGGCACCGCCGCGAGCTGCAGCTGCGGGACGGCGGCGGAGAAGCAGCCATGGCAATGATGATCGGCGATCCCGCGTGGATCGGAATGACCGGCCTTGTCGAGCAGCGACGTGATCTCGGCCTTGCCGGCAGAGGGGTGCGCGACCTCGAGATCGCAGGCGCCGTGCAGCATGCCGGCAAGCAGATAGGCGACCATCACGCACGCCGCCGCGATCCGGCGCAGCAGGCCGGAACGACTGGTCGGATATGGTCGGCCAATGATGCGCACCGCGCCCCCGTTCGCTTGGCGGATAGCACGGGGGCTGCGGTGTTGTCGATCAGCAACAATGTAACAAGGGGAACCGCGTCACGGCAGCGCGAGCGCCGGGGCGAGGATCACGCAGGCGAGCAGCGCCAGGGCCGCAGCGCTGCAGCGATAGCCGAGCAAGGCCGGCACGGCGCGCCCGAGGCCGTGGCGCAAGGTCGCGCCGAGCGCGATCCAGCCGCCACCGATCAGCATGGTCGAGCAGCCGAGCGCGATCAGGAACGGCAGCAGGCGCGCGGCTTCGTCTGCCGGTGGCAGCAGCGTGAAGGCGAAGATGATGGCCTTCGGATTCAAGAGCGTCGTGATGAGCACGCGACGGAAGGTGACCGGCGCGACATCGGCGGCGGACGCACTGCCATGGCGCCAGAGCGCGACCGCAAGGTGCAGCAGGTACAGCACGACCGCGACGCGCAGAGCGTGCCCGACGATCGGCGTGGTCGCGATGACGGGACCGAGCACGACGCGCAATGTCAGGATCGCGAGCAGATAGCCGGAGAGTTCGGCCAGCAGCAGATGAACGGACGCACGGACGCCTCGGCCGGCGCCCGCGGTCGCTAGCAGCGTATTGGTCGGGCCGGGTGTTGCGAGCAGGGCCGCGGCCGACAGAACGAAGATCGACAATTCCATGCCGCCATCCACCACGCGTGCAACAAGGCCGCCTTGAGCAGGGTCAATGTTGCTGGGCCTCACCGGACGCCGGCTCGCTGGCCGTGTACGTTCTGAACATGTGGTCCCGCTTTTCGGTACTGCCCGCTCACAAGTCATGCGGTGATACCTGCGCGACTGGCGGTCCCTCTCCGCATGAATGGCCCGTATTGGCGGCATGCAGCGCGCTCGATTGACTTGGGGCCTCCGCCCACTAAGGTCCGCGCCGGCACGCGCAAGACAACGACGATGGTGGCGCGAAGGATCGGATGACAATGACTTTGGCGATGAACTGGGACGAGTGGGCCCGGCATGACGGTATGGCGCTGGCGGCACGTGTGCGGAGCGGCGAAGTAACCGCGGCGGAGCTGGCGAGCCAGGCGGCCGCAGCCATTGCCAAGGTCGATCCGAAACTATCAGGCGTGGTGGAAGTCTTCGCGGACGCGATCGAGGACCCCGTCAAGGCGGGTGCCAATGCCGATGGTCCGTTCGCCGGCCTGCCGTTCCTGATGAAGGATCTCGGGCCGACCATGGCCGGGCGCCTGCAGGAGCAGGGCTCGCTCTATATGCGCGGCAACCGTCCGGCCGCCGACACGCATCTGACGTCGAAGATGCGCAAGGCCGGCCTCAATCTGATGGGGCGCACCACGACGCCGGAGTTCGGCGTCTGCAGCTCGGCTGAGAATCCGGCGGTCTACGTCACGCGCAATCCGTGGAATACCGACTACACCACCTGCGGCTCGTCGGCCGGAAGTGCGGCGATGGTCGCCGCCGGCGTGGTGCCGATCGCGCACGCCACCGATGGCGGCGGCTCGATCCGCATTCCGGCCGGCGTCAACGGCAATATCGGCCTGAAAGTGTCGCGCGGCGTGTTCTCGATCGCGCCGCATCTGTCGGATCTCTCCGGCCTGGTCTCGATCCAGGGCTGCCAGTCGCGCAGTGTGCGCGACACTGCCGCGTTCGTCGATCATTGCCGCGGCGGCGCGCCAGGCGAATTCATGCCGTACTGGACCACGCCGGAGCCCTATGTCGATCTGATCAAGCGCGACCCCCGCAAACTGAAAATCGCGCTGTCGCACCAATGGGGCGACTATCGCGCGACGCCGCACATCGCGGCCGAGCTCGAGCGCGTCGGCAAATTTCTCGAAGGCCTCGGCCATCACGTCGGCTACGCCTTGCCGGACGTCGACTATCGCGCCGCCTTTGCCGCGCAGACCACCTGCTACATCTCGAACTTCGCGATCGTCATCAACAACCTGCTCGCGTCGCGCAAGCTCGAGCGGCCGCCGGCCGACCTGATCGAGCCGATCAACATCCGCATCTGGGAAGCCGGCAAAGGCACGAGCTTCGCCGAGCGCGCGGCGATGCAGGCGGTGTTCAACACCACCTCGCGCGCCTTCGGCGCCTTCTTCGAGGAGTGGGACATCATCCTGACGCCGATCACGGCGTTGCCGACGCCGAAGATCGGCACCACGGAATATCTGACGATCAGCGACAATCCCGACGTGCTCGACTGGTTCGGGAATCTGTGGCGCAACTTCGCGTTCACGCCGCTCGCGAATCTCTGCGGCATTCCGGCGATATCGCTGCCGCTCGCCAGCAACGAGCACGACCTTCCGCTCGGCATCCAGGCGATCGGCAAGCAGGCCGACGACGGCCTGCTGCTGCAGCTGGCTGCCCAGATCGAGCGCGCCATCGACGGCCAATGGAACGGCGGCGCCGTTCCGGCGGTGCATGTCACTAAGGGCTGAAGCAATACCGTCGCGGATGACGGTCGTCAGTTGGCGGCCACCGAGCCGGGCGCATGCCCGCCGCGCGGCGGGCTGCTCACCTCGGCCATCACGGCAGAGGCCTGAAGCATCGAGATGCCGGTGTCGTCCATCACGAACCGCGGCTGCACCTGTCGTGCGTCGCCGTCCTGGACCATCGCCATCCGCTGATTGTCGAGCAGCAGCCAGCGTCCGTCGAGGCGCGCCGCGACGACGGCATGATCCTCATCGCGTGCGGTGTCGCGAACAATGACGATGCGCAGATCCTGCGACGCGACGCCCGCCAGCCGGAGCGCAACGAACTTCGCGATCGCGTAGTCCTCGCAGTCGCCGGCCTGGCTCGCGAAGGTAACGAGCGGCGACGCCCAGACGTCGGTCTTGCCATACTGAGCGAGATCGCTCATAGGCCGAATGGCGAGATTGATCGCACGGTTGATTTCACCCAGGCGGGCGCGACCTTCCCTGGCGCGTCCCTGATCGACGATCGCGAGCAGGCGCAACGCGGCCGGCGAGACACAACGGTCGCGATCGCCGTCGCAAAGGGCGAGCTGTACCCGCTCGTCTTCGAGCTGGCGCGCCAGTCCGAGCCATTTGGTCCGCAGCGGGCCGGCTGCAACGCCGGCTCTGATCAGGCCGAACGGTTCCGCATCGTCGATGACGACCCCGAGTCCCAGCGGCTGCCCGACCGGGCCGGCCGCTGCGGGATGGCCGAGTCCGAGGGCGGCGCTGACGGCCGCCGCCGCAAATGATGCGCGCATCAGCGCGAGAATGTTCATGTGACGCCCCGTGCCCGGAACTCTGCCTGCGCGATGACGCGCGAACGGATCCGGTGCTTGTTGGGGCCAGCATGCGAGCCGGGGGTTGGACTCTGCTTAAAGCCGCTGTGCCGGCGACAAAATCGCGGTATTCAGGCTGAACGTTGTGTTGCTTCGATGCGACAAATCTTAGCGAAAGCGCCGCGGGGGCGCGCCGTCGCGGCATATTCTCGGTCTGGTTGTAGCCTCCGGCGATCCGCAGCTCCGGCTCAATTGTTGCATTTTGTCGATTTTTCTCGGCGCGACCGGCATGGGCCGCCCGAATTTCGCCCGCAGGAGTATGTGGGTGGGGATGTTGGGTTTGGACGATGTATTCGTTGGGCTGGCAATACAGTGAAATGCTGAGAATGCGCCTGATCTTGGCTTCGAATACGAATTTATACTTGGGAAGTCCTTACAGAAGGAACGATATAATCTTGAAGATATCAGGGAAAAACTTTGGGCGCTGCCGTTTCCGGGCCCCGGGCGCACAAGCTGAAGGTGGTTCCGCCAGACACTTTCCAGTGATATGCAGGGTTTGAACATCAATTCTTATGTAATTATTAACCATAGTCGGTGGGCCCGTGAATTACGCTGGCAAGTCTGACGCCGCGCTTTTCTCCAACGGCCTTGGCACGTCTGCGACCGCTCATGTGAAGCTGGACGCGCCGCATGCTCATGCGCCGGCGGATGCGATCGTCGTTCCCGACGCGCATTTTCTGTTCAATGCCGATTTCAAGCGCTCCGGCCTCGACCTTGTATTGTCGTCCGACGGCCGCGAGATCGTGCTGCCGGATTACTTCAAGGGCGACAAGCGGGCGCCGCTGGCATCGCCCGACGGCGCGCATCTGACCGGCGACCTCGTCAATACGCTCTCCGGCGCGGTGCAGGTCAGCCAGGCCGGCGGCGCGGCGAGCGCCGGCAAGGTGATCGGCCATGTCACCAAGCTGCAGGGCACCGCGACCGTCATCCGCAACGGCGTCTCGATTCTGCTTCACAACGGCGACAACGTCGAGAAGGGCGACGTCGTCCAGTCCGGCTCGAATTCGACGCTCGGCATCACCTTCATCGACGGCACCGTGTTCGGCCTGTCCTCGAATGCGCGGATGGTACTGAATGAAATGGTGTACGACCCCAACGGGTCGAACAACTCATCGCTGATCAGCCTCGTCGCCGGCACGATCTCGTTCGTGGCCGGCGAGACCGCCAAGCATGGCGACATGAAGGTCGACACGCCCGTGGCCACCATGGGCATTCGCGGCACGGCCGTGCTGGTCGAGATCGATTTCACGGTGCCGGGGCAGGGCGGTCTGCCCGATGCCAAGTTCCAGGTGCTGGTCGAGCCCGACGGCCGCACCGGCTCCTACGTGCTGTTCGACAAGACGACGCTGCAGCCGATCGCCGTGGTCAACCAGGCCGGCCAGCAGATCCAGATCAGCAACGGCGTGATCAATCAGACCACTGTCCCGCTCTCGCCGGACATCCAGAAGCTCATCAACGACGTCTTCACGCAGAAATTCACAGATAACACCAATCCGAAGTCGACGCCGCATTTCACCGACATCGGTGTGCTGCAGACGCTGACGCCGATCACCCTGGCCAACGGCACCACCGCGACGCCGACGTTCCGGGTCACCGACGACACCGGCTCGTCGGCTACGCCGGGCACGACGTCCGAGCAACTGACGCACATCGCCGGCCCGCCGGAGGTCCGGATTCTCGACACCGCCGGCCAGCTCACGACGGCGTTCGGGCTGATCGAGCGCGCCGGCCAGACCGGGAACGGCGCCGATCTCGACACGGTCCTCAGCCGGGTCAATTTCGTCGACATCAACGGCATCGACCGGCCGACGGTCTCGGTGAGCTTCGCGTCCTATGCCTACAAGAGCGCGCAGCAGGCCGACGTCACGGCCTCGTTGAATGCCCTGCAGCTGCAGGACGTGATGGCGACGGCCGTGAAGATCACGGTCACGCCGGATCCCAACAACAAGAACTACGGCTCGGCGGCGCTGACCTACAGCGTCCCCGATAACTATTTCGACTTTCTGGCGGCCGGCGAGACGCTGACGCTGACCTATCTCGTGCGCGTCGACAACAATTTCGCGCCCGCCAACGAATATGCGCTGGTGCCGATCACGATCACGGTGACGGGCACCAACGACAAGCCCGAGATCACGGCGGCGGTTCACTCGATCGCGTTCGAGGGCGGCACCAGCGTGCCGGGCGGACCGCTGACGTCGGATGATCCGACCTCGGGCACGCTGACCTTCAAGGATGTCGACCTCACCGACACTCACATCGTTTCGGCCAAGCTGACCAGCGCGGTTCTCGAAGGCGGCGGCAACCTTCCGCCCGCTCCGCTCGCTCTGTTCGAGCAGGCGCTGACGGCGTCGCTGGCCTCCGACAGCACCGGCAGCGGCACCGGCAAGATCAATTGGAGCTTCGGTAACCTGCCGGTCTACGTCGCCGATTTCATTCCCGCGGGGCAGACGCTGACGCTCACCTACACGGTGACCTTGACGGACTCGCAAGGCGCGACATCGACCCAGACGATCACGGTGACCATCACCGGCACCGACGATCCCGCCGTCGTCTGGATCGCCACCACGCAGCCCGGCGACAGCAGCGGCGCGCAGGTCATGTTGTGGGGCGACGGCGCGAACTGGGAAACCGGTCTGGCGCCGACGGCCCATGACGACGTCATCATCATCACCGATCAACTGCACGGCCTGACGCCCGCGTTCCCGGTGACGATCGAGACGGCGGCCTTCGCCAAATCGGTCAGCCTGAACGATTTTGGCGGCGGAGCCGTCCCGGAGCTCGACAATCACAGCACGCTGACGATCAGTGGCGCGCTGACGGCCAAGGCCGACTCCCGAATCTACAATTTCTCCGATGCGACGATCATTGTCGGCGGCTCGGTCCTGATCCTGGACCACAGCGAGCTGCACAATGCCGGCACGATGGTTCTGGCCGGTGGCGGCGTGTTTGGGTCCGCTGCGGACATCGTCAACACCGGAACGCTCGAACTGACCGGCGGCACGCTGACCGTGTCCGCCGACGTCGCGAACGCCGACGAGGACAGCTCCGGCCTGATCCAGGTCGACCTGGGCGCCACCCTGACCCTCGACGGCGGCAGCATCGATGGTGGAACGATCTTTATCCAGGGCGCGCCGGTGGTCCAGAACGTCGGCACGCTGGACGAGGGCGGAGAGCCGCCGCTGCAGGCCAACGGCCTGCTCGTCCTGCAAGGCGGGGCGGAGATCAGCTACGGCGAGCTGACCAATTTCGGCACGATCGAGGTGGCGGGCAGCGGCAACGCCATCTCGGACGAGAGCATCACCAATGTCGGCCTGATCGACGTCGAGGCAGCTGCCGAACTTACTCTCGGCGACGGCACCAGCGTCGACAATGCGGACGGCGCCATCACGGTCGAGGAGTCTGCGACCCTGACGCTGTCGCGATCGTCCATCACCGGCGGGATGCTGACCAATCACTCCGGCGGGACGGTGGCCCTGACCGGCCAGGCCGCGCTGATCGGCGGCACGCTGTGGAACTACGGCGGCGTCGCCGTCTCCGGCAGCGGCAATGCCTTCGAGGACGAGACGATCATCAATGCCAACGCCGCCGCGATCACCCTTGCGCTGAGCGGTGTGCTGTCGCTGAGCGGCACCAGCATCGCCGGCGGCACCGTCACCAGCGAAGGGACGATCTCCATCGACGGTGACAGCGTGATCAACGGCAGCGCCGTCGCGGGCGGCGCGCTGCTGATCGGCGAGACTGGTGTGCTGGCGGAGGCAACGGCGATCCTGACGGTTCAGGGCGCCGCTTCCTTGACCGATGTCGACGTGACGATCGGCGGAGGATCGACGCTCGAGGTCGCCGAAGAGGAGAGCGCGACCCTGGTCGGGGTGACGGTCGACAATTCCGGCACGGTCCAGGTGGATCAAGGCGCGCTGCTACTGATCGAGGACAGCACGATCACCGGGGGCAATCTCGTCAACCACGGCACCGTGCATGTCGAGACTGCAACTGCGACCACGTTCGACAATGTCACTATCGATAATACCGACGGTGACATCATCATCGATGAGGATGGTGAGACTCCCGTGGAAGCGACCTTGGTTCTCGACGGCAGTACGACGCTCACCGGCGGCGCGCTGAAGGTGCAAATTGCAGGCACGCTGGAGGTCGCCGGTCAAGACGTTACCCTGTCCGGCGTTGACGTGGAAAACGTCGGCATAGTCACTATCGATTTCGGTGCCATCCTCGATCTCGCTGGCACCAAGGTGAGCGGTGACGGCACGCTTTACATCTACGGCACCATCACCGCGAGCGGCCTGAGCGGCCTCAGTGGAGCGATCTACAACGACGGCACGATCGAGATCACGGCCGGCACGTTCGAGATCAGCGGTGACGTGTCTGGCCTGGGGCTTATCAAGGTCGATGCCGGAGCGACGCTCACGGTCGATGGCCATGTCGACCAGACCATTGATTTCAGCAGCAAGGGGAGCAGCGAGATCGTCATCGACGATGCCGGCTTCTCCGCCAAGCTCGCCGGCCTCGGCGTCGACGACAAGATCGATCTGAAAACGATCGAATGGAGCGACGCGACCACGGCGACGTTCGAGAACGGCGTACTCACCGTCTGGGATGGCAAAGGGCACAGCATTGCCTTGACGCTCGACGGCGATTTCAGCGGCTTGCATTTCTCCGGTCGCAATGATGGGCAGGGCGGAACGCTGATCACGCTGACGGACAAGGACGCGGCACCGGTGATCGCCGATCCCGAACAGACGGGTCTCGTCACCGAGACGGCGGAGACGACCGGATCGCCCGATCCGCTTCGCGTCGACGGCACCATTCACTTCCACGACGTCGACCTGACGGACCGGCCGACCGCCTCCATTCTGGCCAACGCGCAGAGCGTGACATGGACGGCGGCCGATGGGCACACCGACTTGTCCGGCCAACTGACGGGGGGCCAAATCGCCGCGCTCGAACAGGCGCTGCAACTGAGCCCAGGTGGCAACGCCAACAATGGCAAGGTCGACTGGACCTACGACATTGCTGACGGCAAGCTGGATTTCCTTGGCGTCGGCCAGACGGTGACTGTCACCACCACGGTGACGCTCGACGATCATCATGAAGGCGGCACCGCGACGTCGACGATCGTCGTCACCATCAAAGGCACCAACGATCTGCCGGTCGTGACGAGCGATGGGCAGCCGGCCGTCATCGCGGAGCGTACGGCCGAGTCAGGATCGAGCCTGCTCGACACGGCGAGCGGCACCATCACTTTCACGGACGCCGATCTCACCGATACGCACGTGTTGAAGGTCATCGGCGACGTTGCGACCTCGGGCAATGACTGTGGCTTGCCGTCGGACATGTCTGTGCTCAAGAGCTGGCTGTCGCTCGGCGCGCTCACCGAGTCCGGCAAGGGTGCGGGATCGCAGGCCTGGAGCTTCGCTGCCAGCGACAAGGCGTTCGACTACCTCGGCGTCGGTCAGCACGTGACGCTGACCTACACGGTGCAAATCGACGACGGCCACGGCGGCAGCGTGGAGGTGCCCGTCACCGTCACCGTCAAGGGTGCCGAGGATGCCCCCGTGATCACGGGTGAAACCAATCCGACGCTCCAGACCGTCATCCTGTCCGAGCGTGCGACCGTGCTGGCGGCCACTGTCGGCACCAATGCCGAGGGCATGCCGACAGAGACCTTCGATGACGTCACGGCCGGGTCCATGTCCGACAACGGGCGCGGCCATGGCAGTTTCTACAGCAAGGCGCTGGACGCGACCTTTACCGCCGACGGCAATGCTGGCGTGGTGCACGGCTCCTCGTCCACGTCTGCGGCGCCCTACATGCACGACGGTGCCGACCAGACCAACTATCTCAGCATCGGCGGCCAGGCCCAGGAGACCATCACCTTCGGCGGCCTCAAGAACAGCTTTGGCCTGTATTGGGGCTCGGTCGACAGCTACAACGGCATCTCCTTCTACAATGGCGACAAGCTGGTGGCGTCCTACAGCGGCGGCGAGGTCGCACCGCTGATCGCGAATGGCGGGCAGGGATCGCCGGCCTCGAACGGCTATGTCGAGTTCCTCGGCCTGTCGCCGTTCAACAAGGTCGTGCTGGCGAGCAGCCAGAACGCGTTTGAGATCGACAACGTCTCCGCCGGCAGCATTGCCGACCAGCCGGTCAAGCTGGCGTGCGGCATGTCGGGCACGCTGACGGTGCTCGACAAGGATGTCGGCGATACGCTGACGGCCTCGGTGCTCGGCAATGGCACGATCTTGTACAACGGCTCTCCGACCCTGCCGGCCAACGCCGAGGTCCAGACGCTGGCCGATGCCCTCGCGATCACCTTCGACAGCGCCACATCCGACGGCGGGTCCAAGGTTCTGCACTGGAAATACCATCCGGCCGACGTGAACCTGGATTTCCTCAATCCCGGCGACACGCTGACCGTCACCTATCAGGCGCAAGTCAGCGACGGTCACGGCGGCGCCGCGACCGAGGCGCTGACGGTCACGCTGGCGGGCAACGGCGCCACGACGGTCAACGGCACGGATCAGAACGACAATTTCGTCAATGTCGGCGGCGGGGTCACGATCTTCGGCAAGGACGGCAACGACACCTTCGTGTTCAATCCGCATTTCGGCAGTGCCACGATCGCCGATTTCGACGTCGACAAGGACGTCGTGCAGATCGACCATTCGCTGTTCGCCTGTGTCGACGCAATGGTCGCTGCGGCACAGTCCGCCGGTAACGGCCACGACACCGTCATCACCGACGCGGCGCACGATACGCTCACTCTGAAGGGTGTGACGCTGGAGCAGTTCAAGTTGCATCACGAAGGTTTTCATCTCGTCTGAGCATGCGCATGGCGCATGCGATGCAGACGGGGGCATCGCCAAGCGGGCCGTCCGGGACGACCGTTGGTCTCGGACCGCCGGCCCCGGCGTGATATCGGATGCTGTATGAAGCGGTTGAGAGCAGTCCCACGATGGTTCGCGCGCAGGTTCGGTTATGCGCGCGTGATTTGCCTGCTGCTGCTGATCGCGTTTGCGGCGCTGCGCGTCGCCGATCCTGCGCCGGTGCAGGAGCTGCGGCTCCGAACCTTCGACAATTTTCAGGCGTTCAGTCCGCGGACCAAGACGATCCGCCCCGTGACCATCGTCGACATCGACGAGAAGAGCCTTGCGGATCCCAAGCTCGGGCAGTGGCCGTGGCCACGGACGCGCATCGCGGAGATCATCGACAATCTGACGCGGCTTGGCGCCGTCGTGATCGCCTTCGACGTCGTGTTCGCCGAGCCGGACCGGCTCAATCCCGCCATCGCTGCGGAGACCTTTCCCAATCTCGATGAGGCGACGCGCGAGAAGCTGAGGGGACTGCCGTCGAATGACCAGGTGCTGGCCGACGCCTTGCGCAGGTCGCGCATCGTGCTCGGCGAAACCGGCAGCTTCGATCGGCGCGCCGATCTCGATACGACGCTACCGGTCACCGGCTTCGCGATGACGGGCGACCCCATCCCCTTCATGGAGCCTTTCCCAGGGCTGTTGCGCAACGTTCCGGTCATCGAGCATGCCGCGGCCGGGCGCGGCCTGTTCACGATTCCCCCGGAGCGCGACGGCATCATCCGCCGGGTGCCGATGATCATGCGGGCGCAGGACACCACCATGCTGGCGCTGAGCTTCGAGACGCTTCGCGTCCTGACCGGCACGGACACGGTCTTCATCAAGGCCGAGGAAGGCGGCATCACCAACCTCGTCCTGCGCGGTTTTCAGATCCCGACCGACGGCAACGGCAAGATCTGGGTGCACTACGCCAACCACGATCCGTCGATCTACGTGTCCGCCATCGACGTGCTCGAGGGGCGCGTGGCGCCGGAGAAGATCGCAAAGAAGCTGATTCTGATCGGACCGTCGGCGATAGGTCTGTACGACATCAAGACCACTCCGGTCTATCCGGCCATGCCGGGCGTCGAGGTGCATGCCCAGGTGCTGGAGTCGGTGCTGACGGGGTCCATCCTGACCCGCCCGTATTGGGGTGTCGTGGTCGAGTTCTTCGCTGCGGTCCTGCTCGGTCTGCTCGTCATCGTGTTCGCGCCGCAACTCGGCGCCGTCACGCTGGTCGTGGTCGGGGCGTTGTTCGCGAGCGCGCTGATGGGCATCTCCTGGTACTCCTACACCCAGCATCGCCTCCTGATCGACTTCACCTATCCGATGCTGTCGACGACGGCGATCTATCTGACGCTGATCTTCGCCAATTTCGTCCGCGAGCAGGAGCAGCGCCGGCAGATGCGCTCGGTGTTCGGACAATATCTGTCGCCGGTGCTGGTCGAGCAACTCGCCGACTCCCCGCCCAAGCTCGGCGGCGAGGAGCGCGAGATCACGGTGATGTTCTCCGACGTGAGGGGCTTCACCTCGATCTCGGAGAGCTACAAGCACGATCCGCAGGGCCTGACCCAGCTGATGAACCGCTTCCTCACGCCGCTCACCGATGCCATCATTGCCCGCAAAGGCTACGTCGACAAATACATGGGCGACGCCATCATGGCGTTCTGGAATGCGCCGCTCGCCGACCGGGATCATCAGCTCAACGCCTGCGAAGCCGCGCTCGACATGCTCGATCGGATCGACATGGTGAATGGCGAACGCGAGCAGGAGGCCGCGCATGGCGGCCATGTCTACATTCCGCTCAAGGTCGGCATCGGCCTCAACACCGGGATCGGCGTCGTCGGCAACATGGGCTCCGATTTGAAGTTCAACTATTCGGCGCTCGGCGACAGCGTCAATCTCGCTTCGCGGCTCGAAGGCCAGTCCAAGGAATACGGCTTTCCGATCATCGTCGGCTCAGCCACCGCGATGGCGGTCAAGGACCGGCTCGCGATCCTCGAACTCGACTTCATCATGGTCAAGGGCAAGACCGAGCCGGAGGTGATCTATGCCATCACCGGCCGCCAGGACGTGATGCATTCCGAGCGCTTCCAGCTCCTGCGCAATCTCACCATCGAGATGCTGGCCGCCTATCGCAGCCGCGACTGGGACGAGGCGCTCGCCGCGATCGCGCGCGGCCGCAAGAACGACGAGGCGAGGGAGCTTGCGAAACTCTACGACCTCTACGAGGCCCGCATCCGCAGCTATCGGCAGGACCCGCCGCCGGACGACTGGAACGGCGCCCATGCGCTGCTGACGAAGTAGCCGCTGCGCTGGACCCCATAACGGCGTGGGCGTCCTACTTTTCCCGGAAGGCGCGCATCAGCTGATCGTGCAGCGGCTTCATCAGGTAGGAGATGACGGTGCGGTCGCCGGTCTGGACGAAGGCCTCGACCGGCATGCCCGGGATCAGCTTGACGTCGCCGAGCCTTGCAATCTCCTGCGGCGGCATCGAGACGCGGATCGTGTAGTAGCTCTGGCCGGTGCGCTGGTCGGTGGTGACGTCGGGCGAGACGCGGCTGACGACGCCGTTCAATTCCGGCGTGGTGCGCTGGTTGAAGGCGGAGAGCCGCAGCAAGGTCTTCTGCCCGATCTGCAGCTTGTCGATGTCCTGCGGATTGACCTTGGCCTCGACCTGCAAATCGTCGCTCTGCGGCACGATCAGCATGACGGTGTCGCCGGCGGTGATGACGCCGCCGACGGTGTGGACGGAGGATTGCAGCACCATGCCGTCCTGCGGCGCGCGGATGTCGACGCGGCGCAACTGATCCTCGGCGGTGATCTTGCGCTCGACGAATTCGCCGATCTTGTCGGTGGCCTCGCGCAGGTCCTTGGAGACCTCGCTGACCATGTCCTTGTCGACCTGGATGATCTGCAGCTCGGTCTCGCTGATCTTGCCCTTGGCCTGGGCGCGGGCGGCGATGTATTGCGCGCGCTCGCCGTTGAGGCGGGCGGTGTCACGCTCCAGCGTCGTCAGGCGCGACAACTGCACCAAATGCTGATCGTAGAGCTGACGCACGCCGTCCAGCTCCTTCTGCACCAGCGCGATCTCCTGGTCCTTGGCGCTGACCTGCGCCGAGAGGCCCTCGATCTCCTCGCCGAGCTGGGCCACGCGCTCGCGCAGCTGCGCCTTCTGCCCGATGCGGCCGTTGACGCGAACCTCGAACAGCTTGGTCTCGCTCGCGGTCAGGCTCTTGACGTCGGGATCGCTCATACGCTGCAGGAGCTGCGGCGGAAACAGGATCTTGGCCCAGCCGCGCTGCTCGGCCTCGAGCCTGGCGGCGCGGGCCTGCAGCGCATCGAGATTCTTGGTGACGATCGCGAGAGACGCCTTGGTCACGGTGTCGTCGAGCCGCACCACGATGTCGCCGGACTTGACGACGTCGCCGTCGCGCGCCCTGAGCTCGCCGACGACGCCGCCGGTCGGATGCTGCACCTTCTTGACGTTGGACTCGACCACGATCTGGCCCGGCGCGATCAGCGCGCCGGAGATCTGCTGCGTCGCGGCCCAGCCGCCGAGCCCGCCAGCTACGGCAATGACGACGGCCATGCCGACGAATAGATGGCGGCGGATCGATTCGCGCACGCTCTCTGGCTTGCGGGCTCCGGGAAGAGGGCCGGCGACGACCTGACTGCTCATGGCTTCGTCACTCCGGCGTCGGAGACGATCTTGATCGGCGCCGCCGGACGCGGCTGCAGCACCTGCGCCAGCACCGTTTCCTTCGGACCGAACGCCTGCGCGCGGCCGTCCTTCATGACGAGCACCTGATCGACGGCCTCGATGCCGATCGGCCGGTGGGCGACGACGACCACGATCGCGCCGCGCGCCCGCGCCGAGCGCACCGCGCGCGACAGCGCCTCGTCGCCCTCGGTGTCGAGATTGGAGTTGGGCTCGTCGAGCACGATCAGGAACGGATTGCCATAGAGCGCGCGCGCCAGCGCGACGCGCTGGGCCTGTCCCGCCGACAGCGCCGTGCCCTGCTCGCCGATCTGGGTGTCGTAGCCCTCGCGCATCTTGATGATCATGTCGTGCACGCCGGCCTCCTTGGCGGCGGCGATGACGCCATCCGCCGAGGCCTGCGGATCGAAGCGGCCGATGTTCTGCGCCACGGTGCCGGCGAACAGCTCGACGTCCTGCGGCAGGTAGCCGATGTGACGGCCGAGCTCATCCGACGACCACTGATCGAGCGCCGCCCCATCGAGCCGGACATGGCCGCGCACCGGACGCCAGACGCCGACCAGCGCGCGCACCAGCGAGGATTTGCCGGACGCGCTGGGGCCGATGATGCCGAGGCCGTTGCCGGCCGCTAACGCGAAGCTGACATCCTGCACGATCGGCTTCTGGTCGCCCGGCGCCACGATCGAGATGCCCTCGACCGAGAGCTTGGCGACCGGCGGCTGCAGCAGGGTCGGCGCCGATCGCTGCGGCATGGTCTGCAGCAGCTGGCTCAGGCGGCGCCAGCTCTGGCGGGCGGCCACGAAGCTCTTCCAATGCGCGATGGCGAGATCGACCGGCGCCAGCGCCCGGGCGCTCAGGATCGAGCCGGCGATGATGATGCCGGCGGTTGCCTCCTGGTGGATGACGAGATAGGCGCCGACCGCGAGCACCGCCGATTGCAGCATCATGCGCAGCACCTTGGCGATGGCTCCAAGGCCGCCGGCGACGTCGCTGGCGCGCTGGTTGCCGGCGAGATATTTGTCGTTGGTCTCGTTCCAGCGCTGCAGCATGCGCCCGGCCATGCCCATCGCGACCAGCACCTCGGCATTGCGGCGGCTTGCGGTGACGAGATCGTTGCGGCGGGCGGCGAGCCCCATCGCCTCCTTGGCCGGCGTGCGGGTCATGAACTCCGTGACCAGCGTCAGCGTCACCAGGATGATCGCGCCGACCAGCGCGGTGACGCCGAGCATCACGTGGAAGGCGAAGCAGATGGCCAGATACAGCGGCAGCCACGGCAGGTCGAAGAACGCCCCCGGCCCCTGGCTGCCGAGAAAGCTCCTGATGTTGTCGAGGTCGCGCAGCGGCTGCAGGCCCTCGTTGCGGCCGCCGGCCGACAGCGGCAGCCGCACCACGGTGTCGAACACCCGCGCGTTCAGGCTCTCGTCCAGCGCGGTGCCGATCCGGCCGAGAATGCGGCTGCGGATCATGTCGAGCGCGCCCTGGGCGGCGTAGAGTCCGGCGGCGATGATGATGAGGCCGATCAGGGTCGGAACGGAACGGCTCGGCAGCACCCGGTCGTAGACCTCCAGCATGAAGATCGAGCCGGTCAGATACAGCAGGTTGATGATGCAGCTCATCAGACCAACGCCGACGAAGGCGCTGCGGCAGCCGCGCAAGGCATCGCTGAGTTCGGATTGCCTCGCGTGAGGTACGGCCGCCATCACCACCATCTCTAATCGATCAAATGAACTGCAGGTCCGCCGATCAAAACGATGAGTTGGCGGGAAACAAGGCGAAATATAACTGATTCCGGTGGCGAGCGTCCAAAGACGCTCGCTTTAGCGTAAATGAGCGATGTGCTTGGTGTGTCGTGCGGTGCAGCGGAAACGTTCAGCCGCACCGGATCGCAAGCTAGAGCCGGCCGCCGGTCCGCACCAGCCGGACGACGAGCAGCAGGATGATGGCGCCGAGCGCCGAATAGACGATCTCGGACACCAGCCCGGTTCCTAGACGGATGCCGAGGCGCGGGAAAATGAGGCTCGCGACCAGGGCCCCGAGCACGCCGATCACGATATCGCCGATCAGGCCGAAGCCGGTGCCGCGCACGATCTGGCCCGCCAGCCAGCCGGCGATCAGGCCGACGAACAGAATGACCAGGATACCTTCGTTCGAGATGTGCATCGCCTATCCTTGCGCGCGCAGGCCCCCGCGCCGTGCCGCATCATAGCGGGACTGCCGCAGCACGACGACACGCGACACATCGTGCGGTAACGAGAGAGCGTAGGTTTCGCGCCGACCGTTACGTCGCCGCCACACTCATCGGCGGTTGGGCGAGAATGCAACGGGCCAGGCGCTGCGGCCCGAGTGCAATGTTGGGCGGCATCGCCTCCGTACAGCGCGGCTGGGCGAGGCTGCAGCGCGGCGCGAAGGAGCAGCTCTGCGGCGCCTGGTCGAGCGAGGGCGGCGTGCCCGGGATGGTCTGCAGCCGCTCGCCGCGCTTGGCGCCGTGAACCGTCGAGGCCAGCAGACCGCGGGCGTAGGGATGAACGGGCTGGCGGACGATGTCGCGCAGCGAACCCTGCTCCACGATCTGGCCGGCATACATCACCGCGACGCGGTCGCAGATCTCGATGGCGACGCCGATGTCGTGGGTGACGAAGATGACGGACATGCCGAACTCGCGCTGCAGCTCGCGGAGCAGCAGCAGGATCTGGATCTGCACGGTGGCGTCGAGCGCGGTGGTCGGCTCGTCGGCGAGCAGCACCTTCGGCCGGCACGCCAGCGCCAGCGCAATCATCGCGCGCTGGCGCATGCCGCCCGACATTTCGTGCGGATAGGAATCGAGCCGGCGCTTGGCCGAGGGAATGCGGACGACATCGAGCATCTCCAGCGCCCGCGCGCGTCCGTCCGCCTGGCTCTTGCCTTCGTGGCGCATCACGGTTTCGGCGATCTGGTCGCCGATCGTGTAGACTGGATCGAGCGCCAGCCCCGGCTCCTGGAAGATCATCGACACCGTTCGGCCGCGGAACTGCGACAGCTCTTCGTCATCGAGCGCCAGCACGTTGCGGCCCATCACCTCGACCTGACCCGAGATCTGCGTGCGCTTCTTCGGCAGCAGCCGCATCAGCGCCCGCATCGTCACGCTCTTGCCCGAGCCGGACTCGCCGAGCAGCCCCAGCACCTCGCCGTCCGCCAGCGACAGGCTGACATCGTTCACCGCATGCACGGTGCGCTCGCCGGTGAAGCGGATGCTGAGGTTGTCGATCTCGACGAGGTTGGTCATGGGGGCTACTTCACCTTGCCGTCAGGAACGCCGCGTCCGATTGCGGACTGCCACCCTCCCCTGGAGGGGGAGCGTCGGCTCGCATGCAGCGCAGCGGAATGCGAGACGGGGAGGGGTGAATGCCCCTCCATTGACTCGCTTCTGAAACGAGAGACCGTCACCCCACCCCGATTGCGCATGAGATGCGCAATCGACCCTCCCCCTCCAGGGGAGGGTGATATTGTCGGCTGGGGTGCGCGAGTCTCTCTCATGGCAGCGTCGGCACCCTGGCGTGGAAGTCGGTCGCGCGCTGGAAGGCGGCGCCGATGGTCAGGATGGTCGCCTCATCGAAGGAGCGGCCGATCAGCTGCATGCCGACGGGCAAGCCCGTCGCGGTGAAGCCGGTCGGGATCGCCAGCGACGGCAGACCGAGATAGTTGACCGGACGCGTGAAGCGGGTGATGCGCTGGATCACGGCCTCCGCGCCGGGGGCACCGCCGACATCGCTGTCGGCGATCGACGGCGTCACCAGCGGCGAGACCGGCGCGATCACGGCATCGACGCCTGCGGTCGCCGCGACATGCGCGGCCAACGCGGCGCCGCGCCAGCGCAGCGCTTCGAGATAGGAAACGCCGGAGACGGCCAGCGCGTTCTGCAGCCGCATCAGCACCTGCGGGCCATAGTCCTGCGGCCGCTCGATCATCCAGCGCTTGTGGAAGGCGGCGGCCTCGACCGCGAGAACGAGCTGGCAGGCTGCGGTGAGCTGGCGCTGGTCGGGCAGATCGACCTGCACGACATCGGCGCCCTCGGTCTTCAGCACCGCGATCGTCGCGTCGAGGCAGCGCGCGACTTCAGGATCGAGGTCATCGACATAGAACGCCTTGGGCACGCCGATCCTGAGGCCCTTGATCGAGGCCTGGGTCGCTGCGACGTAGTCCGGCACGGGCGCATGGCTTGCGGTCGGATCTTCGGGATCTGGACCTGCCATCAGGCCGAGCAGCAGCGCGCAATCCTCCGCCGTCTGCGCCAGCGGCCCGACGGTGTCGAGCGATTGCGACAGCGGCATCGCGCCGGCGCGGCTGATGCGCCCCCAGGTCACCTTCAGGCCGGTGACGCCGCAGAAATTCGCGGGCATGCGGATCGAGCCGCCGGTGTCCGAGCCGAGCGCCGCAAACGTCAGGCGCGCGCCGACCGCGGAGCCCGAGCCGGACGACGAGCCGCCGGTGACATAGCCGAGCTTCCAGGGATTGTGGACGGCGCCGTAATGCGCGTTGTGTCCGGTCGGGCCGTAGGCGAACTCCGCCATCTGCAGGGTGCCGAGCCGGATCGAGCCGGCGTCCTTCAGCCGCTGCACCGCGGTCGAGGTCGTCGTCGCCACGAAGTCGCGCCGGATCAGCGAGCCGCAGGTCGAGACGTGGCCGGCCTCGTAGTACATGTCCTTGTGCGCCAGGGGCACGCCGTGCAGCGGGCCCTTCGGGCCGTCCTTGGCCAGCGCAGCGTCGGCCAATGCGGCCGCCTTCAGGGCCGGCTCGGACTCGATCGCCATGAAGGCGTTCAGCTTCGGCTGCCATTGCGCGATGCGATGCAGGCAGGCGCGCGTCACCTCGACCGAGGACAGCTTCTTCTCGGCGATGGCTTTCGCCACCTCGGTCAGCGTCATCAGAGCGGGTTCGGTGCTCATCGGGCCACCTTCAGCGTCTGCGCCACGACGTAGCTCGCGGGCTCCAGGTCGAAGGGCAGGGTGCCGGCAATGGCCGCAAAGCCATCGAAGGCCGGTCCGATCGAGTCGGCGATGCGGCTGGCGACCTCCTTGTCGACGGGCAGGCCGGAGGCCTCCGCGATGGCATGGACTTGCTGGGGCGTGGGTCTGGTCATTCCGCTTCTCGCTGCTGGTGTCTTGCCGTCAGGCGGCCGGTGCGCGGCTGTGTCCCGAACCCGGGATCGCCATGTGGCAGGCGGCCTGATGGCCCATTCTATCCAGCTCCGTCAACCGAGGCGCGACATTCGCGCAGGGCACCTCTGCGAACGGACAGCGGGTGTGGAAGCGGCAGCCGGCCGGCGGATCGATCGGGTTCGGCGGATCGCCCGACAGCGGCGGCGTCTCGGTGCGCCGGTCCGGATCGGACGACGGCATCGCTGCGAGCAGCGCGCGCGTATAGGGATGCGCCGGCTTGGCCCAGACCTGCTCGACGGGGCCGAGCTCGACGACCTCGCCGAGATACATCACCAGCACGCGGTCGGAGATGTAGTTGATGACGTTGAGGTCGTGGCTGATGAACAGATAGGTCAGGCCGAATTCGCGCTTGAGGTCCATCAGCAGGTTCAGCACCTGCGCCTCGACCGATTTGTCGAGCGCGGAGACGGCCTCGTCGAGGATGACGAGCCGCGGCGACAGCGCCAGTGCGCGGGCGATGTTGACGCGCTGGCGCTGGCCGCCGGAGATCTCGTGCGGATAGCGGTTGGCGAAGGTTTCCGGCCTTAAGCCCACCTTGCCGAGCAGCTCGCGCGCGAGCGCGCGTGCGGCGCCATCGGCCATGCCATGCACCTTCGGGCCGAACGCGATCGACTCCTCGATCGTCAGACGCGGATTGAGCGAGGCATAGGAGTCCTGGAACACCATCTGCATGCCGCGCCTGAGCTCGCGCAGGGACATCTCGTGGCCGACCTGACGGCCGTCGAAGATGATCTCGCCGGCGTCGCGGTCCATCAGATGCATCAGCAGCCGCGCCGTCGTCGACTTGCCGCAGCCGGACTCGCCGACGATGCCGACCGTCTCGCCCTTGCCAATGTTGAATGAAACATCGTCGACGGCACGCACGGTCTTCCGCGCGCCGAACAACCCGCCGCGGACGGGGAAATGCTTGGTCAGCCCATCGACGCGCAACAGCGGCTGCGCCTTGCCGCCCATGTCCTCGATCGGGGTGAGCCCGGTGACTGGCGATGCTTCACCCATGATGACGGACTCGCGCAGGCGCGGCAGACACGGTGCGCTCCCTCTCCCCGTTCTTACGGGGAGAGGGTTGGGGTGAGGGGCAGCCGCACGGGAAGAGTTCGTGGAGAGACCTGTGCCCCCTCACCCGGATTGCATCTTTCGATGGAATCCGACCTCTCCCCGCAAGCGGGGAGAGGTGCACTGTCGATGCCGAGCGAGCGCAGTTGATAATCAGCATGGCAACCATCAGCTCCGGATGTCCATCGCGCTGCGCAGGCCGTCGCTGAGCAGGTTGAAGCAGATCGACACTGCGAAGATCATCGCGCCCGGCAGCGCCGCCACCCAGGGATTGACGTAGATCGCCGTACGCAGCGTGTTCAGCATCAGGCCCCATTCCGGCTCCGGCGGCTTGGTGCCGAGGCCGAGGAACGACAGGCCCGCGGCGAGGATCATCGACACCGAGATCAGGCCGGTGGCGTAGACGAAGATCGGCCCGAGTACGTTGCCCAGCATGTGCGCCCGCATGATCGTGAACGCGTTCGCACCGGAAGCGCGCGCGGCTTCGACGAAGTCGCGGTGGCGTACGCCGGTGGTGACGCTTTCGGCGACGCGGGTAATCTGCGGCACGAACACGATGGTGAGCGAGACGATGGAGTTGGTGATGCCGGCACCGAGCGCGCCGGAGATCGCGATCGCCAGCAGCACCGACGGAAAGGCGTAGAACACGTCGATGGTGCGCATGATCGCGGTGTTGACCCAGCCGCCGACATAGCCGGCGACGAGGCCGAGCAGGGTGCCGATGCCGAAGGCGAGGATGACGGGCGAGATGCCGATCAGGAGCGACAGCCGGCCGCCATAGATCAGCCGCGCCAGCATGTCGCGCCCGAGTTCGTCGGTGCCGAGCGGATAGTTCGGCGTGCCGATGTGGCGGAGGCGGCGGATCATCGAGCCCTGATAGGGATCGGCGAGATGCAGATAGGGCGCTGCTAGTGCGGAGAGCAGGATCAGCAGCAGGATCGCGACGCAGACCATGCTGACCTTGTCTCTGATGATGCGGCGGCCGACCGTGGCCCAATAGCCGCGCGCGTTCGCGGCCGGCGCGGCCTGCAGCGCAGAATCGTTCATCGCACTCGGGGACGTGATGCTCATCGCTAGCCCCGCTTGATGCGCGGATCGATCGCGGCCTGCGCGATGTCGACCACGAGGTTGAGGATCACGAAGAACATCGCCAGCACCAGGATCGTGCCCTGCAGCAGCGGCAGGTCGCGCTGGAAGATCGCCGAGTTCAGCAATAGCCCGGAACCCGGCCAGGAGAACACGGTCTCGATCAGGATCGAGCCGCCGAGCATGTAGCCGAGCTGCAGACCCATGATCGCGAGCGCCGTCGGCGCGGCGTTCTTCAGCACATGGCGGAAGACATGGGTCTCGCGCAGCCCTTTGGCGCGCAACGCCTCGACGAAATCCTGGCTCAGGATGTCGCCGGTCAGCGCGCGCACGGTGCGCGTGATGATGCCCATCGGAATTACCGAGGTGGTGATTGCGGGCAGCACCAGGAAGCGGATATGCGCCCAGTCCCACGCCCACGCGCCCGAGCCGGACGGGCCGGCGCCGACCGCGGGCAACCAGTTCAGCTCGACCGAGAAGATGATGACCAGCACCATGCCGAGCCAGTAATGCGGCACGGACACACCTGCGATCGCGATCGAGGTCGCGACCTTGTCGATCCAGCTGTCGCGGAAATAGCCGGCGACGAGACCGAAGAACAGGCCGAGCGAGAAGCCGATGATGGCCGCCGCTATCGCAAGCGTCACGGTGTTGGACACCGCGCGCAGCACCTCGGCGAGCACCGGCCGGCCGGTCGCGATCGAGCTGCCGAGATCGCCATTGACCGCGCGCCACAACCACAGACCGAACTGCACCGGCAGCGGCTTGTCGAAGCCATAGGCCACGCGCAGCTGCTGCGCCAGCTCCTGCGACGCGTCGGCCGGCAGCACCGCGACCAGGGGATCACCGGGCGTGATGTGGACGAGCATGAAGCAGACCAGCGCGACACCGATGATGATCGGAATCGCGTACACCATCCGCCTGGCAGCATAAGAGAGCACGAAGTTACCTCATCCTTACTCTCTGCGAAGAGAGCGAAGGTTTCCACCTGTGTTGCAGCGAGCGCGCTGCCCGCCTCTCCCCGCGTGCGGGGAGAGGCCGGATTGCATCGTCAGATGCAATCCGGGTGAGGGGGGCTCTCCACGAACACCAGACTCGCGGAGAGTCCCCCTCACCCCAACCCTCTCCCCGCAAGCGGGGCGAGGGAGCGCACCGCGCGCGCCGAGAGAGCTCGGCATTCAACGAACAAAAATGAGCGCCTTCCGGATTGGAGAGGTCACCCCGCCATGAACATCATGGATCGATGGAGATCGGCGAGAAGTCGATGAACCAGCTCTTCGGCTGCACCACGCCCTTGACCTTCGGGCTCATCGCGCGCGGGCCGACGTCGTGGGCGACGTAGAGGAAGGCGGCGTCGTCGACGGAGGCCGCATGCAGTTCGGCCAGCGCCTTGTCACGCTCGGTGGGATCGAAGGTCTGGCGCGCCTTCTTCACCAGCTCGTCGAACTTCGGATTGTTGATGAAGCCCCAATTGTTGGAGACCGGCGGCGCCATCGACGACTGCAGGAAGCGCACCAGCGCGAAGAACGGGTCCATCGCCGCATAGGTCACGTTGGTGGCATTGGCTCCGTTAGCGGACGCGTCCTTGGCGCCGCGGCGCCAATTGGTGAACAGCGTGTTCCACTCGATGACGTCGAGCTTGACGTCGAAATAGCACTCGGCCAGCGCCTGCTGCAGATACTCGTTCATCGGCAGCGGCTGCATCTGGCCCGAGCCCGAGGCCGAGGTCTGCGTCTTGACCTCGAGCTTCTTGTTCGGGCCGTAGCCGGCCTCCTGCATCAGCTTCTGCGCCGCCGCCTTGTCGTATTTGATCTCGAAGGTGACGTTGCCGCGCCAGGGATGGCCCTTCTCGAAGGTGCCGGTCGCGGGCACCATCAGTCCGGCGAGCAGCCCGTCCTTCAGGCCCTCGCGATCGACGCAGAGATTGGCGGCCTTGCGGACGCGGATGTCGTTCCAGGGCGAACCTTCGACGCGCGAGAACTGCCATGGCCAGACATGCGGCTGCTCGTTGGCGTAGAGCTTGAAGCCGCGCTGCTTGATCTCGGGCAGCGCATCGGGCGCCGGCGCCTCGACCCAGTCGACCTGCCCGGACAGCAGCGCCGCGGTGCGCGCATTGGCTTCCGGCATCGGCAACAGGATCATCTTGTCGGACTTCGGCACCCGCGCCTTGTCCCAATAGGCCTCGTTCTTCGAAAGCTCCAGGCGCTCGCGCGGCGTGAACTTGCTCATCTTCCACGGGCCGGTGCCCGAGGCGTCCTTGGCGAACGCGGCCCAGGCGGCTTGCGACTTCGCCTTGTCGTCGGCGCCGGTCGCGGCCTCATACAGTTTCTGCCACTTGGTTGGACTCGCCATGAACAGATTGGTGAGATTGATCGGCAGGAAGCTGTCCGGCTCCTTGGTCGTCAGCTCGACGGTCATGTCGTCGATCTTGCGCGCCGAGGCGAGCGTCGGCATGCGCGAGGCGGTGACGCCGACCTGGCTCGGATCGAACTGCGGCGCGTCCTGTTTCAGCACCTTCTCGACGTTCCACACCACGGCATCGGCATTGAACGGAGCGCCGTCATGGAAGGTGACGCCGGGACGCAGCTTGAACGTCCATTTGGTCTTGTCGGCCTCGTCGACCTTCCATTCGGTGGCGAGGCCGGGAATGACGACGCTCGGCTTGTCGGCCGACGACAGGTCCCACATCGTCAGCGAGTCATACATCGTCACGCCGGTAAAACGGTTGCCCTCGAAACCCTGGTCGGGCTGGCCGAGCGTGCGCGGAATGTCGGCGGCCGTCATGCCGATGCGCAGCACGGTTTCCGCGCCGGCCGCAGCCGGCAGCAGCACGAGCGAAGCCGTCGTCATCATCGCGGCCGCAACGGCCGCACGGTTGGTCCTCGAGGTCGCAATACGCGAAAGCACGATCAACATCTCCAAGCAGGCTGGCTAAATTCTGTGCATCGTTATGCAACGGCTATGCCAGCAGTGCCTGCGAGCAGGGTCCTGCGACGCGAGGTCACAATTGTTTGTGCTCAAATGATCCCGCCGGAAGGCTTGGCACCCGGATTGCAGGTTTCGCGGATCGAATTCATCCGATTGCCACGGAGTGTTACTCGCATGCGTATTTTCAACTTACTGCTCGCCACGGCGCTCGCGCTCGGCCTTTCGGCGGCCTCGGCGCGGGCGGAGACCGTCCTGCGCTACGGCATCTCGATGGCCGACATTCCGCTGACCACGGGACAGCCCGATCGCGGCGCCGGAGCCTATCAGTTCACGGGCTATACGCTCTATGATCCGCTGGTCGCGTGGGACATGAGCACGGCCGACAAGCCCGGCAAGCTGATCCCCGGCCTCGCCACCGAATGGAAGGTCGACGCTGCCGACAAGACCAAATGGCGTTTCACCCTGCGCAAGGGCGTCAAGTTCCACGATGGCAGCGACTTCAATGCCGATGCGGTGATCTGGAATCTGGACAAGGTGCTCAACGATAAGGCACCGCAGTTCGACAAGCGGCAGAGCGCGCAGGTCAAGACGCGGCTCCCGTCAGTGGCGAGCTACGCCAAGATCGACGACTCCACGGTCGAGATCACGACCAAGACGGTCGACTCGTTCTTCCCCTATCAGATGCTGTGGTTCCTGATTTCGAGCCCGGCGCAATATGAGAAGCTCGGCAAGGACTGGGACAAGTTCGCCAGCCAGCCCTCCGGTACCGGACCTTTCAAGCTGACCAAGCTGGTGCCGCGCGAGCTCGCCGAGCTCACGAAGAATTCCGAATATTGGAACAAGGACCGGCTGCCGAAGACGGACAAGCTCGTGCTGGTGCCGATGCCGGAAGCGCTGACCCGCACCAATGCGCTGCTCGCCGGCCAGGTCGACCTGATCGAGACGCCGGCGCCGGACGCCGTGCCGCAGCTCAAGGCCGCCGGCATGAAGCTCGTCGACAACGTCACGCCGCATGTCTGGAACTATCATCTCAGCGTGCTGCCCGGCTCGCCGTGGACCGACATCCGCCTGCGCAAGGCGCTCAACCTCGCGATCAATCGCGACGAAGTGGTCGGGCTGATGAACGGTCTTGCGAAGCCCGCCAAGGGCCAGGTGGACCCGTCGAGCCCGTGGTTCGGCAAGCCGACCTTCGAACTCAAATACGATCTCGCCGCCGCCAAGAAGCTGGTCGAGGAAGCCGGCTACTCGCCGAGCAAGCCGCTCAAGACGACGTTCATCATCGCGCAAGGCGGCACCGGCCAGATGCTGTCGCTGCCGATGAACGAATTCCTGCAGCAGAGCTTCAAGGAAATCGGCATCGACATCGATTTCAAGGTGGTGGAGCTGGAAACGCTGTACACGCATTGGCGCAAGGGCGCGGCTGACGAGATGAACGCCGGCATCACCGCCAACAACATCGCCTATGTCACGTCCGATCCGCTCTACGCCATCGTCCGCTTCTTCGCCTCCGACCAGATCGCGCCGGTTGGCGTCAACTGGGGCGGTTACAAGAACCCGAAGGTCGACGCGCTGATCGCCGAGGCCAAGCAGACCTTCGATCCGGCGAAGCAGGATGAACTGATCGCGCAGGCGCATGCCGCCGTCGTCGACGATGCCGTGCTGGTGTGGGTGGTGCACGACACCAACCCGCATGCGCTGTCGCCGAAGGTGAAGAAGTTCGTGCAGGCCCAGCACTGGTTCCAGGACCTGACGACGATCGGGGCGGAGTAGCTGCGACGGCAGTGTGTTCGCCGACGCCATCCGGAGCGGGCCGAGGCCTGGATGGCGTCGCTCGCAACGACGAGGGGTCCTGTCCTCCCGGCTCGGCGCGCCGCCCGTGCTCGACCGGGACGACAGCGGACCTATTGGCCGAGCTTCGTCAGCAGCAGCTCCAGCGCGCTTGTCGCGAACAGCCGCATGTTGGCGAAGCGGTCGCTGCTGCCGCTCTCCAGCGTGACCACGGCGGACGCCGGCCCGGCCACGGCGAAGCAAGCATGGCCGGCGGCGTCGCCATAGCGGTTGCCGGTCGGGCCGGCGGCGCCGGTCTCCGACAGGCCCCAATCCGTCGCAAAGCGCGTCTTGATCTGCCGTGCCAGCAACTCCGCATACGGCTCCGACGCCGAGCGGATGCCCGTCATCGCCTCGTCGGGAATGTCCATCAGCACGCGGCGGGCGTCGCGCGTATAGACCACCGCGCCGCCGAGAAAGTAGGCCGACGCGCCGGGCACCGCGAGCAGCGCCGCTGCGATCAAGCCGCCCGCGGAGGATTCCGCCACCGCGATGGTCTGTTTGTTGGCGATCAGCCGGGCCGCGACCTGTTCGGCTATGGCAATCATCTTGTCCATGACGGGTCTCGCTTCGGATGCAGCCTCAACAAAAAGGGCGGCATCCGATGATGCCGCCCGCGACGTGAACGGACAACCCGGTCAGGCCGTCACTGGCCCGCGCACCGCCACCGCCTGCTGACCGCCGCGATAGACGGTCAGCGCGGCGACGATGCCGAGCGCGGCGGCGCACATCAGCCAGAGGCCGGGCGAGGCCTTGTCGCCGGTCTTGTTGATCAGCCAGGTCGAGACGGCGGGAGTCGCGGTGCCGAACAACCCGGCCGCCAGCGCGAAGGCGATCGAGAAGCAGGTGGTGCGGACATGGGCTGGCACGATCTCCACCAGGCAGCCCAGCATGGTGCCGCTGTAGACGCCGAAATAGAACGAGAACAGCATTTCGACCGCGAGCAGCTTGCCGAAGCTCGGCGCCGCCGCCAGCCAATGCAGGGCGGGATAGGCGGTCAGGAACGCCAGCACCGCGATGGTTACCAGCACCGGCTTGCGCCCGATCCGGTCCGACACGGCGCCGCCGACCGGATTCCAGAGGAAGTTGGTCACCGCGACCAGCAACGTGACGATCAGCGAATCCGCCGCCGACAGCTTCAGCTCCTTGCCGAAGCCGGGACCATAGACGGTGATGAAGTAGAACGTCGTCGTGGTCAGGACCGCGATCATCATGCCGAGGATCACGATGCGCCAGTTCTCCAGCGCCGAGGCGAACACCTCGCTTGCCGTCGGATGTTTCTTCATGGCGAGGAAGGCCGGCGTCTCCTCCAGCGTGCGGCGCAGGAAGAAGATCAGCGGAATGATCAGGCAGCCGATGAAGAACGGGATGCGCCAGCCCCAGGCGGCCACCATGTCGGCCGGCATGGCCTGGTTCAGCACGTAGCCGATGACCGACGCGACGAAGATCGCGACCTGCTGACTGGAGGACTGGAACGAGGTGTAGAGGCCGCGATTGCCGGGTGTGGAGATCTCGGACAGATAGACCGACACGCCGCCGAGCTCGACGCCGGCCGAGAAGCCCTGCAGCAGGCGGCCGAGCAGCACGATGATCGGGGCTGCGATGCCGATCGTTGCGTAGGTCGGGCAGAACGCGATCACGACGGTCCCGATGGCCATGATGCCGAGCGTCACGATCAGACCCTTGCGCCGGCCGATCTTGTCGACATAGGCGCCGAGCACGATGGCGCCGACGGGCCGCATCAGCGCGCCGAGCCAGAATACACCATAGGCGTTCAGCAGCGCCGCGGTCTCGTTCTCCGACGGGAAGAACGCCTTGGCGATGATCGGGGCATAGAATCCGAACAGGAAGAAGTCGAACTGCTCGAGAAAATTGCCGCTGGTGGCGCGCAGGATCGCGCCGAGGCGCGACTGGATGGGGGCGGGCTGGGCGGCTGAGGTCGGTGACAACAGAACAAACTCCTACCGTCGAATGGCTCGTGCGGAAGAATTCTGCGCCGGCCGTGGAATGGTGCGGCAATCTGCCACGCATCACCCCGACGGCCAATAGCCTTGCTGGTAATAACTTAACGCTGAACAGGATTTGGCGATGCGCCCTTTTGCTGCGCTGCACTCTTCAACCACAGCCGAAACGCCTTGAGCTTGGGTGGATCGGTGCGTCCCTCCGGCGTCACCAGGTAAAAGCCGGCGTCGCTCGGCAGCACCATCTCGAACGGCGCCACCAGCCGTCCCTTGGCGATGTCGTCCTGGACGTAGGCGGTGCGCCCGAGCGCGACGCCGACGCCGTCGATCGCGGCCTGGATGGTCATGAAGATCATGTCGAAGCCGAGCTCGGCGCGCCGCGGCATCCCGGCCGGCAGGCCCGCTGCGGTCAGCCACAGCGGCCAATCGTCCTCATAGCCGCCGGTCGTGTGCAGCAGCGTGTGATGCGCGAGGTCTTTCGGACAGCGCAGCGGCCTGTCGCCCTGCAGCAGCGCCGGGCTGCACACCGGAAACACCTCGTCGGCCATCAGCCATTCGGCGCGGACGCCGGGCCAGTGGCCGCGGCCGTAGCGAATTGCGGCGTCGACATCCTGCTTGCGGAAGTCGACCAGCGACCTGGAGGTGGCGATGCGCACGTCGATTCCGGGATGATCCTGCTGGAAGGCGCTGAGCCGCGGCAGCAGCCATTTGGCGGCCAGCGACGCGATGGTGGAGACCGTCAGCACCTTGGCATTGTCCTTGCGGACCAGCCGCTCGGTCGCGAGCCGGAGATCGTCGAATGCCGCCCGCACCAGCGGCAGATAGTCGCGCGCCTGCGGCGTCAGCGCCAGGCTGCGGTTCTGGCGCACGAACAGGCGCAGCCCGAGCTCGTCCTCCAGCCGCTTGATCTGATGGCTGATCGCGGTCTGCGTCACGTTCAGCTCGGCCGCCGCGCGGGTGAAGCTCAGATGCCGCGCCGCCGCCTCGAAGGCCCGTAATCCGTTCAGCGAGGGCAGCCGTGCGGCCATCCGGGGTATCCTCTATTCATGATTTTATTTCATCCGAATGGGTATGAAATGTCGTTTGTCGATGCGCGGCAAGCCGTCGATAGTGCAGCCTTACTGTAATTTCAGGAGGCTTCAATGTCCACGTACGTCTCCTCGTCGATGACGAATCATCATGCCAACGGGTTCTGGTCGGGGGTGGCCGAGCTGGTTGCAGCGTGGCGCTTCCGCTACCGGACGCGCCACGAGCTGGCGCTGTGGTCGGAGCGCGAACTGCACGACCTCGGCCTGTCCCGGGGCGACATCGCCGCCGAGATCGACAAGCCGTTCTGGCGGGCCTGAGCCCTCACTCACCCCGCCACGCCGGCGCCGCTCCGCCAAGGAGGGCGCCGGCACCCCTCTCCGCCGGAGCTCGCCATGCCGACGCCTGCTGTCGCCGACCTCGCTGCCGCGTCCGACGTCATCCATACGCGGCGCGGCGAGCCGGTGCGGTTGCGCTTCGTGACGCCGGACGATGCCGACCTATTGCAGGGCTATGTGCGCTCCTTGAGCCCGCGTTCGCGAACCAAGCGCTTTCTCGGCGCGCTGAGCGAACTGCCCAAGGCGGTGCTCGACGATTTCGTCGCGCTCGGCCGCAACGGTCGCTTCAGCCTGATCGGAACGATGGAGCAGGACGGCGTCGCGCGCGTCGTGGCCGAGGCGCGCTACGCGTTCGACCGCGCCACCGGGCGCGTCGAGTTCGGTCTGTCGGTGCAGGACCGCTGGCACGGCCACGGCATCGGGCCGGGGCTGATCGCGGATCTGGAGCGCCGCGCCCGCGCGCTCGGCGCCATCAGTCTGTTCGGCGACGCGCTGCGCACCAACGACGTCATGATCGCGCTGGCGCGCAAGGCCGGTTTCGCGATCCAGCCGCATGCGGACGATTGGACGTTGGTCAGGTTCGAGAAGGTGCTGATCACGCCGGTCGCGCAGTTGCCCGGAGGCCCTCGTCACATGACGCTCATCATCTGAAACGAGATGCGTAGGGTGGGCAAAGGCGCGTTCCACAGCTGTATCCACGTGCCGTGCTCTTGACCGCGCCGTGCCCACCGTCTTGCGGCGTGCACGCGGCGGGATGGTGGGCACGCGTCCGCCTTGCGGCGGCCGCTTTGCCCACCCTCATATGGGGTCTTGTGAGTCAAGTCTCGTTTGATAGGTCGGGTTGTTTTTTCGAGGGGCGGT